>JAKEET010000174.1 GCA_022616435.1 Gemmataceae bacterium | reverse complement strand
CGCCAACCGCAGTCGTCGATCTGGAGACGGATCGGGGATCGAGCCCGCAAAGATGTTTGGCGCAGTCCGTGGCTCTCGCAGTCGCGCGACTGGAGCCGCCGGCGTTGAAACTCCGCATGCCGCCGTTCGGACCGTCAAGCTTTCAACGAGTTACTTTTTTGGCGGAGAAATTCTTGGCTCGCACCATCATCGATCGGGGACACGAGCGACGGTTCGGTGTGTGTGTGTGTGTGTGTGTGTGTGTCGCGCAATGCAACCCAATGGCCGCGTCGCTTCCAGTTGGCAAGCGTGGCACGTTGGCAGGCCGCCCTCGCATCCTGCCTGCCAAGCGGAACCCAGGCTCTGCGGCAAGTCCCGTTGCGGTCATCAGTTACACGATCGCCCGGATCTACCCGGCATGTCGGCCAAGCTGAAAACTCCCCGGTTTTCAGCAGGGTGGATTCGACCCAGAAAACCCGTAAGTCGTTCGCACGCCGTGCGTTGCTGCGCGAACCACGGATTCGCCGACGCACGTACCGTGGCAAGCTGGCAAAGTGGCATTCTCGGTGTGGATCCAGTGAGCGCCTGCCACGCCTCTTGGGCGGAATGCCAGAAGTCGTCGTCCATAAGGATACCGGGTCAAACCAGCATGCTTGATTTGCCGGCGGCGCCGGCACGCTTCCGCCGCTCTTGTTCTTCCCTTGCGCCTTCACCGCCTGCTCAAAGAAGGCAAAAGCACGAAAGAAGGCGGCGTCAAACCGCCGCACTCCAAGGCGCTGGTCCGGGGATCCGGGCTACGAAGCCGGCTCGAACAACTCCACCGGGTTGCCGTCGGGGTCTTCGAGCTGGATCTGCTTGCCCCCCGGACCCACCTCGATGTCATTCCGGAAGCGCAAGCCCGCCTTCTTCAATGTCGCGACACGGGACGGCAAGTCATCAACTGCGAGGGCGAGCCGGTTCCACCCGCCCGGTTCTTGCTTGCGGCCGTCGGGCATGGGCCGGGAACCCGAGCTCGTGGGGCCGCTGAGCCAGAGGACGAAGGTGCCGTTGGAGACCTTGGCAAACGCCGGCCCAACCTGCTGCTCCACCTTGAAGCCCAGGTGCTGGGTGTAAAAGGCCACGGAACGGTCAACGTCCTTGACCTGATACCGGACCGCCGCGAACCGGAACACGGGCTTCATCTCGCCACCCGAATCGAGTGCAGCATTGATGGCATCTGGGGACATCAGCGTCACCTATGGTCAAGTTGACTGGTGGGGCCCGAAGCTCCATCTTCGTTGGCTGCCTTCAACATTTGGGATGAGCCGCGATTCTTCATGCGCATCAACGATACTCATTCGGATCGGCGTCTCGATCCCCGTCCTCAACCGCTTGATTATATCGCCACACGTCGGGGCGCGAACCGTCAAGGTCCGTGAAGCCGTAATCGGCGGGTTTGGCCGCATGAATCATGGTCGAACTAACCGCCTACCCGCTTGTTTGCCCGCCCATGCCGCGTTAATCTATGGGCATGCCTCTCCTCGCTACCGCTGCCCTCCTGATGATCGCGGCCCAGCCGCCGGCTGGCGCGAAGGTCGATTTTCGCCGCGACGTCTATCCGCTCCTCAAGGATAACTGTTTCGCGTGCCATCAGGGGCGGCAGGCGTCGTCGGGGATCCGGCTCGATCTGAGGGCTGAAATCCTGGGGGAAACCAACGGCAAGCCGCTCGCCCGCATCGGCCGCGGCGCCGACAGCCGGCTCATCCACATGGTCAGCGGCAAGGTCGCGGGCAAGATCATGCCCAAGATCGGGCCGCGGTTGACCGAGCAACAGATCGCGACGTTGCGGGTGTGGATCGATCAGGGCGTGGCGTGGGACGACAAGCTCTTGCCGGTGCTGCACGCGCAATCCGATCATTGGGCGTTTCAGGCGATCGCGAAACCGGCGATTCCTCGAGTGAAGGACCAAGCCTGGGTCAGCAATCCCATCGATGCCTTCATCGCGGCGAAGCACGAAGACCTGCGCATCGGGCCGGCGCCGCCGGTCGAACCACGCACGTTGCTGCGGCGCTGGTCGTTCGGCTTGACCGGCTTGCCGCCGACTGCCGAGGAAACGGCGGAGTTTGTCGCGGCATGGAATCGTGCGGGCGCTAAACGGCAGGCCGAATTGGCCGATCGCGTGGTGAATCGCCTGCTCGGCTCGCCGCATTTCGGCGAACGCTGGGGCCGGCATTGGCTCGACGTGGCGCGGTGGGCGGAATCGGAAGGTTATGAAAGCAACCACCCCCGGTTGTATGCCTGGCGCTACCGAGACTGGGTGGTCCGGGCCTTCAACGCCGACATGCCGTTCGCCGACTTCGTGCGGGCCCAGATCGCCGGCGATGAAATGACTCCGTACGCCGACGACAACCTCATCGCCACCGGCTTCCTGGCCGCGGCCCGGCTCAGCAGCAACGAAGAGGACCGCTACCGGCAGCGAAACGACATCCTCGTCGACATCGCCAACACCACCGCCAGCGCTCTCCTCGGCCTGACGTTGCAATGCGCCCAGTGCCACAGTCACAAGTTCGATCCGATCTCCGCGCGCGACTACTACCGCTTCCAGGGCTTCTTCGTCCAGGGTCAGCCGTCCAACGTGGCGCTCCGCGATCCACAGCTCTGGAAGGACTACGCGGCCAAGCGTCCCGCCGGTTATGACCAGGCCCTCGAAGAACGCGATCGGTTGTTCAAGCTGGCCCACGGGCGGAAGCTGGACGCCGTTCGCGCTGGACTATCCGCCAACGCCAAGGACGCCCTGGCGCGAGCGATGGAACAGCGCACGCCGGCCCAGGAGAAGCTGGCCCGCGAAGCCGATCTGCTGTTCCAGTTCACCGCCGGCCAGATCGAAAACGCCCTGAAACCCGACGAGCGGAAGCGCTTCAACGAGCTCAAGAAACAGGTGGCCGAGTTCGAAAAGCAGATGCTCGACAAGCCGCAGACCTTCGCCTTCTACTCGCCGGCGACGAGTCCGCATCAGGTTTCCGTGCTGCCGATGAAGGGTTTCTACCCGCTCCCGTACGAGCCCAAGGAGCTGGCGCGGTCCAAGCCGTACCTGCTGGCGGCCGGCGACGTGCATCAGCCCGCGGCGGCGTTGGACGCCGGTTGGCCGGCGGTGCTGGGCGCGGCGGGCAAGCCGCCGGCGGTCCGTTCGCGAACGGCGCTGGCCGAATGGCTCACCAGCCCGCGGAATCCGTTGACGGCCCGCGTCTACGTCAATCGCATCTGGCAGCATCATTTCGGCCGCGGCCTGGTGGCGACCGCCAGCGACTTCGGCGTCAAGGGAGCGGCGCCGACGCACCCGGAATTGCTCGACTGGCTGGCCGGCGAGTTCCTGCGCTCCGGCGGCAGCACCAAGCACGTGCACCGGTTGATCGTGACGTCGAACACGTACCGGCAATCCGCGCTGGCTTCGCGGGACACGGTGGCGAAAGATCCAGACAACGACGCCTGGTCGCGCTGGATGGTGCGCCGCCTCGAAGCCGAAGCGATCCGCGACGCCTGGCTGGCGGCCAGCGGCGAACTGGATCGCAGGCTCGGCGGCCCGAGTCAACCGGCCGACGACAAGGGGACGCGGCGCAGCCTGTATCAGTTTCAGAAGCGCGAGGCAGCGCCGTTGCAGCAAGCGCTGTTTGACGGTCCCAGCGCGATGACCGAAAGCTGCGCCCGCCGCTTGACCACGACCGTGCCGTTGCAGGCGCTGTACGCGCTCAACAGCGACTTCAGCGTGCGGAGGGCGCAGGCCCTGGCGAAACGCGTGTTGGCGGCGGCCGGCGACAACCAGGAGCCTCAAATCGACGTCTCGTTCCGGATGGCCCTGCAGCGTCTGCCGGACGACGCGGAACGCCGGCTGGCGCGGCAGTTTTTCGGCGCGGCCACACATCAAGAAACGAGCGGCGACGTGCCGATGGCGCTTGTACAATGGTGCCAGGCGCTGATGAATGTGAATGAGTTTGTGTATGTCGAGTGACCGAGAGGCGAGCGTCGGGGCGTAAGCCCGACGTGGACGTGATGCAGTCGCGGATCTTGGGATACTGGCAAAGCGCGGGGGCGCGGACACGTCGGGCTTACGCCTCGACGCTCGCCGCGACGCGGAGTTCCTCATGAATCGACAATCATCATCCTGCCGCAACCTCGCCCCACCCTCCATGTCCCGCCGCGACATCCTCGCCCGCGCCGGCATGGGCTTCGGCCTGCTCGCCCTCGCCGACCTGCTCCAGCGCGACCGCCTCCTCGCGGCCGAATCCAATCCCAATGGCCTCAACCTCCGGCCGGCCGGCAAGGCCAGGAGCGTCATCTTCCTCTTCATGGGCGGCGGGCCCAGCCAGGTCGACACCTTCGACCCCAAGCCCCTCCTGCAGCGGCTCAACGGCCGGAACGTGCCGGACAGCATCGGCCGCGATGTGCCGCGGATCGCGCGGGCGCCGCTGACCAATCTGTATGCGTCGCCCTATCGGTTCATCCCGCAGGGGCAGAGCGGCATCCCGGTCGCGGACATCTTCCCGGAGATGGGCCGCTGGGTGGATGAGATGTGCGTCCTCCGCAGCTGCCGGCACGACAGTCCCATTCATGCTCCGGCGGAATACCTGGCGACCACCGGCACCCAGATCGGCGATCGGCCCAGCCTGGGTTCGTGGATTCATTACGGCCTCGGCAGCGAGAACGAAAACCTGCCCGGCTTCATCGTCATGAAGGCGGGCGAGACCGGCCGGCCCCCGGCATGGTCGGCCGGCTTTTTGCCGGCGCGGTTCCAGGCCACCGTCGTCGAGCCCGCCGGCATTCCCAATGTCGCTCTTCCGCGCGGCGTCACGGCAGCCCAGCGGCAAACGCAGCTCGACCTCATCAACGGCCTCAACCGTCACCATCTCGAGCGCCTGGCGGAGTCCAGCGAGCTCGAAGCCCGCATCCGCTCCTACGAGCTCGCCTTCCGCATGCAGACCGCAGCCCCCGAGGCGTTTGACCTCGCCCAGGAGACCCAGGAAACCAAACGGCTCTACGGCCTCGACGACCGCGACGCCGCCGAGTTCGGCACGCTGTGCCTGCTCGCTCGCCGCTTCGTCGAGCGCGGCGTCCGCTTCGTCCAGCTTCGCTCCGGCGGCTGGGACGCCCACGGCAACCTCGCTGGCAACCACACGCCGCAAGCGAAGAAGACCGATCGCCCGATTGCCGGGCTGCTGTGCGACCTGAAGCGCCGCGGCCTCCTGGAACAAACCCTGGTCATCTGGGGCGGCGAGTTCGGACGCACGCCGACCGCCGAGAACCCCGGCCCCACGCCCGGCCGCAACCACTCGCCCTCGGGCTACTCGATGTGGTTGGCCGGCGGCGGCATCCGCGGCGGCCGGGTCATCGGCGCCACCGATCCAGTCGGCTACGCGGCCATCGAGCGGCCGATCCATCCCAACGACCTCCACGCCACCATCCTGCACGCCTTCGGCGTCAACCAGTACCGGCTGGTGTATCGCCACCACAACCGCAACGAGATGCTGACCGTCAACGGCGGCGAGGTGGTGGAGGAGGTGTTTGCGTGAAACCTTTTTGGGCCGGGGTGCGTCTTAATCCTTGAGCGTCGCTTTTTTGCTTGACAGTAGTTCTTGATGCCTTTAGAGTTAATTGAACACGGCTGATTGAGGTCACATCTCGCCAGCCGAACAGGCTGCTCCCCCAAGCATGGATGGACGCGTCGACATTCGTTCTTAATCCACAGGTCATTGAGGAGGTAACGGGCCATGCTGCCGAAGCAAGCGAAGAACCGGACGGGCTTTACGCTGATTGAGCTGCTGGTGGTCATCGCGATCATCGCGATCTTGATCGGCCTGCTCGTGCCGGCGGTGCAAAAGGTGCGCGAGGCCGCCGCGCGGACGCACACCCTCAACAACTTGAAGCAGCTGTCCCTGGCGTGCAACAGCGCCAACGAGTCGATCGGCCGCCTGCCGCCCTTGTTCACGCAAGGCACGTCAACGTACGCCAAAGGCGCGTACGGCACCGTGTTCCTCTTCTTGCTGCCGTACATCGAGCAAGACACGATCTACCTGGAACAGGCGGGGGCCGGCTACGGAGCGCCCAATGCGTGGAAGACGCCGGCGCCGGCGTACACGCCAAACCCGAATACCCCTGCGGCCCAGCTGCCGGTGAAGATATTCCAATCGCCGGGGGATACCACGGTGCCCAACGGCGTGGTCAATGTGAACGCCAATCCTGATCCCAATGGCAACACCTACACGGCCGACTTCGGCATCTCCAATTTCGGGGCCAACTTCTTGGTGTTTGGGGGCGGCACCACGGGTTGGGACGGGAATGCTCGAATCCCGTTGACGTTCAAGGACGGGTCGTCGAACACGTTGCTGTTCGCCACGCGCTACGCGCTTTGCGGAAACGGCACCACTACCGGCGGGAGCGTGTGGGCCGGCTATCCCGATCCCCCGGGGCACATCGCGATGCCGATGTTTGCAACTCAAACCCCTCCCAACATTCCGGCGCCGCAAGTGGCGCCGCGGCACGGCGTCGATTGCGACTACACACGCCCGCAGGCGTACACCACCAGCGGCTCCCAGGTTGCCTTTGCCGACGGCAGCGCCCGTAACGTCAATGCCAATGTTGATCAGCCAACTTGGAACAACATCTGCACGCCGAACGGCCGCGACTACGTGGCCTCCTCCGATTTCTAAGTTTGTCTCCATGTTGCGAATCCACCCCTTGCCTGCCGGAACAAGGCATCCCGGACAAAGGCAAGGGGTCTTTTGTTGGGTCAGCGTTGTCTAACCGCTGGGGGAACTCGTGATGCAACCGACACGCGGGAGCTGGTTGAATCGGGTTTGGATATTCAGTCCGCTCGCGACAGTCCTGTTGTTGTCGGGCTGTGGCTCGTTCACCGAGGTGAGCGGCACCGTGTCCTACAAGGGCAAGAACCTCACGATGGGCACCGTCACCTTCATCGGGGCCGACGGCAAGAAGAAAGGCTCCACCTCCATCGCCAGCGACGGCAAGTACAAGCTGATCGAACCGCCGCTCGGGCAGGTCCGAGTCGCCGTGCAAGTCAAGCCGCCGCCCAAGATCGCCAACTCCAAGTCGGAAACCAAGCTCACGATCGGCAACGAGCCCAATGAGAAGGCGGAGCCCGTGCTCATTCCCAGCATCTATGCCGATCCCGGCAAATCGGGGCTCAGCACCGAGCTCAAGAGCGGGTCGAACACCTACGACATTGACTTGAAGGAAGTCGAGGAAAAAGATGTCGGCCCCAAGAAGAAGGGCAAGAAATAGGCGAGCGTCGCGGCGTCAGCCCGACGTGTCAGCATCCCATGCCGTGCCAGTATCCCACAGTCCGCGACTGCCTCACATCCACGTCGGGCTTACGCCTCGACGCTCGCCCACTCGTACGCCTCAACGCTCGCCGCGCCATCGATTTTTTCTCTGGCCGTGCCGGCTGAAGTCGGCTACCATCCTTCGTCATGGACCGCTACTGGCTGTTGACGAACACACTCTACGGCACCTGGCTGCCGGGGTCGGTGCGTGGTTTTGTCGGCCAGGTTCGTGAGCATCGCGACGATGACCCGACCGATCAAGCGCGCGTGACGCATGACGTCCCCGGCACGCCCTGCGACGAGGACATGCCCGGCCTGGAAGAGGCGTCGCGGGAACGGATGAAAGGACCGCCGCTCCATCTGACCACTGCGCACGCCGACGAGCTCTTTGCGCAATTCCAGGAAACCGCGCGGCATCGCGGCTGGGAGTTGCGCGCGGTCGCCATCATGTTCAATCATTTTCACATCGTCGTCGGCGTGCCGGGCGATCCCAATCCCTCGAAGATCCTGGGCGACTTCAAGTCATGGGGCACACGCAAGCTCAGCGCCGTGTTCGGCGCTCCGGCGTCCGAGACCTGGTGGACCCAAGGCGGCTCCAAACGCAAGCTGAAGGACGAACAAGCCCTGGCCGCCGCGATTCACTACGTGCTGTATGAACAGCCCGAGCCGCTGCTGACCTGGTCGCCCGAAACCGGCCTGCATCACGGACTCCCGCCAAGGGCGAGCGTCGAGGCGTAAGCCCGACGTGGCGTGATCCGTCCGGCGAGGACGTGATGCGGTCGCGGATTACGGGATGCCGCGCGCCGTGGGATGTTGACACGTCGGGCTTACGCCCCGACGCTCGCCCTCTTTTTTCGGATAGGCTTCGAAGGAACCGGATGCGCTACCACATCCTTGCCACCGATTACGACGGCACCCTGGCCCACGACGGCGTTGTCGATGCCCAGACCGTGCAGGCGCTCGAACGGGCGCGCGCGGCCGGCTGCATGCTGGTCATGGTCACGGGGCGTGAACTGGCGGAGCTGTTGACCGTTTGTCCGCGGCTCGACTTGTTCACGCAGGTGGTCGTCGAGAACGGCGCGCTGCTCTACCGGCCCGACACGCGTCAAGAGACAGTCCTCTGCGCGCCGCCCCCGGAGGCGCTGGTCCGGACCTTGCGCGAGCGCGAGGTCGAGCACGCGGTCGGCCGCGTCATCGTCGCCACGACCCGGCCGCATGACGAACCGCTCGCCCAGATCATCCGCGAGCTCGGCCTCGACTGGCAGGTGATCTACAACAAGGAATCGGTGATGGCGTTGCCGGCGGGCGTCAACAAGGCCACGGGTCTGGCCCTGGCCTTGACGGGGTTGGGCGTGTCGCCAGAGGGCGTGGTCGGCGTCGGCGACGCGGAGAACGATCTCGGCTTCCTGGAGTTGTGCGGCTGCGGCGTGGCCGTGGCCAACGCGCTGCCGGCGGTGAAAGAACGGGCCGACCTGGTCATGCAAGGCGCCCGCGGGCTTGGCGTCATCGAGCTGATCGAGCGCATGCTGGCGGATGATATGCCGCCGATCACGCGGCAGCCCAGAGCGCTGCATTGACGCCGCCCCACTCCAGGCCGGCTGCACCCGTCACGTCCGCATGCGCGGACACGCCTTGCGCCATGCCTGGATCGACGGCGTGGAAAATCGCGACCGGGCTGGCCATGGCAGACCAGATTGCGGCTGGCTCGAGGGCGCTGACCGCGACGGCGACGCCGGCCGCGACCATCATGCCCGACAGCGGGTAACGATCTTCCAAGCCTTCGACCACCGGCTTGAAGCTGCGCCTGGCGCCGGCGCCGTTGCCGCTGGCGCCGTTCCCATTGGCGCCGTTGCCGCCCTTCCCATTGCCGCCGGCGCGCTTCGGGTGCGACGACGCGCCCACCTCGTCCGCTTGGCCGGACGTCGCGGCAACGGCCCTGAGCCTGGCCGCCAGGTGGTCCCATGGCGACGTGGCCGCTTGCAGGTCGGCCCAGTCGGCCATCAGGGACGACAGTTTCTTGAGCCCGTCGAGCGCCGCCGCGCATTCGTCGCAGTGGTGCAGGTGCTGCCGCACGTCGGCGCGGCGCTGGCTCGACAGTTCCGCATCGCCATAGGCCGGCAACAGCCGGCGGACGTTCGCACAGTTCATGTCAATCGCTCCAGCCAAGACGAAGCAGCGCTTCCCGCAGTTGTTCCCGCGCCAGCCCCAGCCGCTCGCACACGGTCCCCTTGCTTTTGATCTTCATGATCCGGCAAATCTCTCGATACGAGCGGCCTTCGGCGTTGAGCAACAAGAGCGCCCGCAGGTGCGGCGCGACACTCTGAAGGGCGTTCTGAATCAGGTCCAGGTCATTCAGCCGATGCTCGACGGAGGGGGCGGCCGCGGCCACATCCGGGACCAGGGAGGCCGTCACGGTCACGGGATTGCAGAGCTTCTTGCGGCACCAGTCGCGGCACTTGTTGACCGCGATGCGATACAGCCACGCCTCGTAGAGCTTGGCGGAGTTGCCGCGGAACTGATGGCGCTTGCGAAACGCCTGCAGGAACGCCTCCTGCGCGACATCCTCGGCGTCCTCCGCCCCGACCATGCCGCGCGCCAGCCGATAGATCATGCCGCCGCACCGGGCGTAAAGGTCGCGCCAGGCGTCAAGGCTGCCAGCCTTGAGCCCGCTCACGAAGCCCGACTCCGGGGCCTGATGTTCCATCCGGCGCGTCCCCCGTATGGGATAATAGACGAACGGGTGGGGCGGATCGTTCGTCCCCTCAAAAGTCATTATCGAAAATCTCGTACGTGAACACCGCAAACCCGGGCCACAGGGCGGCCCCGCTCGGCGACCACAGGCTGATCTGCACGGTCTCCGTGAACGAGGCGTCCACCGCCGTGTCGTCGATGATCGTCAACGGGAGCGACTTCTGATACTCGCCCGGGTTGAAGATCAACGTGCCGGCAGCCAGTGTGTAGTCGCTCCCCTGGGTCGCCGTG
>JAKEET010000002.1 GCA_022616435.1 Gemmataceae bacterium | reverse complement strand
GCCGCTTGCGGCTCGACACGGCCGCTTGCGGCTCGACACGGCCGCTTGCGGCTTAGCGTTCGAGTCGCCGAGACAGTGACGCGAACGCTAAACGGCAAGCCGCACGCTCACTGTTGTTGCAGTTCCTTCAGCAGCAACTGCTGCACCTGATCCATCTTCGCCGCCCCCTTGGTTTCGCGCATCACGGCGCCCTTGATGGCGTCGGCCGCCTTGACCTTGCCCTTCTTGAAGTCGGCGACCGCCTTCGGGTTGGCGGTGATGGCCCGGCGAATGATCTCCAGGAGCTGGCCTTCGTCGGCGACGACTTTGAAGCCCAGCTTGGCGATCGCGTCCCTGGCGCCGAGACCGCCGGCCAGCATCGCGGCATAGACTTCGCGGGCCCGCTGCTTGTTCAGCCCGGTCGTTTTTACTTCTTGAATCAGCTCGCCGAGCGCCGCCGCCGAAATCGGCGCTTGCTCGACGCCGAGTTTCCGCTCGTTGAGCGTTTGCAAGAAGTCGTTGGCCATCCAGTTGCACGCTTCCTTCGGATCGCCGCAGCTCGCGGCCACGCCTTCGAAAAACGCGGCGAACGCTCGCCCCTGCCGGACCAGCACGCCGGCGTCGTATGCCGACAGGCCGTATTGCGTTTGCAACCGGGCACGCTGGACCGCGGGGAGCTCGCCGAGCTCCGAGCGCACGCGCTCCAATACGGATGGGCTCACGGTCACCGGCGCCAGATCGGGTTCGGGGAAGTAGCGATAGTCCGACGCCTCTTCCTTGCGCCGTTGAATCTCTGTGACCTCGCGGCGATCGTTCCAGCCGGCGGTGGCTTTGCTGACCGACGTCAGCTCGCCGTTCTTCTTCTGGCGTACCGGGAACACCTGGTAGTCGCCGAACGCCTTGCCGGCGTCGCGATCGACCAACCACTCCGAGCCGACCTTTTGCCGGTACTCGCCCAGTTGCCGCTCGACCTCGTATTTCATGGCGCGTTCCACGCCCCGGAAGCTGTTGAGGTTCTTCACTTCGACGAGCGGCGTGGCCACGTAGCTGCCATCCGCTTGCGGCACGTGGAGGTTGATGTTGGCGTCGCAGCGCAGGCTGCCCTCCTGCATCTCGCAATCCGAAACGCCCAGCTCGCGCAGCAAGAGGCGGATTTCCTCGAGATACGCCTTGGCCTCCTCGCCGCTCGACAGGTCGGGGCGGCTGACGATTTCCAGCAACGGCGTGCCGGTGCGGTTGAGATCGACGAGGCTCTCGCCCCCCTTTTCATCGTGCAGCATCTTGCCGGCATCCTCTTCGAGATGGGCGCGGATGATGCCGATTCGCTTGGCCCCGGCGCCGGCGTCGATCTCCAGCCAGCCATCGTGGCTGAAGGGCAGGTCGTACTGGCTGATCTGATAGTTCTTCGGCAGGTCGGGATAGTAGTAGTTCTTGCGATCCCATTTCGTGAACGGCGCGATCCGGCAGTTGAGGGCCAGCGCCGCCCGCAGCGCCAGTTGAAACGCCGCGTGATTCATCACCGGCAGGCTGCCCGGCATGCCCAGGCACACGGGACAAGTGGCGGAGTTCGGCGGCAACCCGAAGCGCGTGCTGCACCCGCAGAACAGCTTCGTCCTGGTGAGAAGCTGCACGTGCGTTTCCAGGCCGATGACAACGCGGTGGTTCATGCCCCTCACCCCAGCCCCTCTCCCCCTATAGGGAGAGGGGAAGTCTCGTTCGAATGCCTACGCCTTCGGCCGGCGCGTGTGCCAGTCGGTGGCCGCTTCGAACATCCGGGCCACGCGCAGCAGTTTTTCCTCCGCCAAGGGCGCCGCCAGGATCTGCAAGCCGATCGGCAGGTTCGCGGCCGTGAATCCGCACGGCACGCTGACGCCGGGCAGGCCGGCCAGGTTGGCGCTGATGGTGTAGATGTCGGAGAGATACATCGCCAGCGGGTCGTCCACCTTGTCGCCGATCTTGAAGGCCGGCGTCGGCGCCGTGGGACCCATGACAACATCGCACTCGGCGAAGGCCTTGTCGAAGTCCTGCTTGATCAGACGCCGCACCTTGAGCGCCTTCAAGTAATAGGCGTCGATGTAGCCGCTCGACAAGGCGTAGGTCCCGAGCATGATGCGGCGTTTGACTTCCTTGCCAAAACCTTCGCCGCGCGACTTGCAGACCATGTCGATGAGGTCGCCGAACCTGGCGGCGCGATGGCCGTAGTGGACGCCGTCGTAGCGGGCCAGGTTGCTCGACGCCTCGGCGGTGGCGATCAGGTAGTAGGTGGCGACGGCGTACGGCGTGTGCGGCAGCGACACGTCCTTGATGGCCGCGCCCAGGCCTTCGTACACGTTCAGCGCCTCCCGCACCGCGGCTTCGACTTCGGCGTCGAGCCCGGCGCCGAAGTACTCGCGCGGCACGCCGATCGTCAGCGGCTGCACCGGTTCGTCGAGCGTCGGCGTGATCCGCGGCGGCGGTTGCTGGATGCTGGTGCTGTCGCGCGGATCGTGGCCGGCGACGGCCTCGAACAAGAGGGCCGCGTCGCGCACGCAATGGCCGAAGGGACCGACCTGGTCGAGCGAGCTGCCGTAGGCGATGAGCCCGAAGCGCGAGACCCGGCCGTAGCTTGGCTTGAGGCCGACGATGCCGCACATGCTGGCGGGGAAGCGGACGGAGCCGCCGGTGTCGGAGCCGAGCGCGACGGGAGCCTGCGCCGAGGCGACGGCGGCGGCCGAGCCGCCGCTGGAGCCGCCGGGGATGCGGTCCAGGTCCCAGGGATTGCGGGTCACCTGGTAGGCGCTGTTCTCGGTGGTCGAGCCCATGGCGAACTCGTCCATGTTGGTCTTGCCGAGCAACACCGCATCGGCCTGCCTGAGCTTGGCGATCACCGTGGCGTCGTAGGGCGGGATGAAGTTGTCGAGGATCTTGCTGGCGCAGGTGGTGCGGACCCCGGCAGTGCAGAGCACATCCTTGACGGCGACCGGGATCCCGGCCAGCGCGCCGAGCGGCTCGCCGCGACGGCGCCTGGCATCGACGGCCCGCGCTTGCTCCAGCGTCGCGTGCTCATCGACGTGCAGGAACGCCCGGATGCGCGGATCGCGCTCGCGGATGGCCTCGAGGTACGCCAGCGCGACGGCCTCGGCGGTGGCGTCGCCTCTGGCCATGAGGTCGAGCAGCTCGGTCGCGGTGCGGTCGATCATGGGAACATGTTCGAAGTAGGTCCCGCGAGCCGAGCGGGACCTGGCTCGACAAGCGGTGCTCAGTCCAGAACCGCCGGCACGGCGTAGAAGTCGCCTTCGCGCCGCGGCGCGTTCGCCAGGGCCTGATCCACCGGCAACGACTCCGCCGGCTCGTCGGCGCGAAAGACGTTCGTCAGCTCGACGGCATGGGCGAGCGGCTCGACATTGTCGGTGTTGACGCTTTGCAATTGATTCACGTAATCGACGATCGCGGTCAGATCGCGCGTGAACGTGGCGGCTTCGTCGTCGGTCAGCTCCAGCCGCGCGAGATGAGCCACCCAGCGAACTTGGTCGATTGAGAGGGACATGCAACGCTCGACCCGCGGAAATCGCTGCGCTCATCCCGCGGCTTGGGGAATTACACGGACGGCATCGTGAACGGCTTCTTCTTCGACGGCCGTTTGACGAGGCCGGAGCGGATCGCCTTCACGCTGACGCGCACCGTCTTCACCTGGCCGTTCACTTCAATCTTGATGCGCTGGAGGTTCGGCTTGAACTTGCGGCGCGTCTTGCCGGTGACCTTGCGGCCGACGCCGCCGAGGTACTTCGCCTTGCCGCGGCGTGCGTAGCTGTATCCGAGGGACGGTTTCGTACCGGTGATCGCACATTGCTGGCCCATGGCCTGCTCCCTGAAACTGGGTGCCCAAAGGTCGTTAATGTACTGGCAACGGCGAGGGCGGACAAGGGCGCCGATCGCGGGCCGCCTTCCGCGCAACGTTTCTTCTCATCTCATCTGACGGGCGAGCGGTTCGTGAGAAGCAATTCGAGACGGTGGCAGATGTGTGACATAAGTTATCTATCATAAACAACTTAAGAACGGCAACCATCGAAGTGCGGTGGCTGGTCAGAAAATGCGCAGTGAGAAGAAACGCTCAAGTTGTTTTGGCGATGCTGGTTGCGCTTCGACATATGGAAAAGAACCTAATCTTGACGCCGTCCAGATAGGAGCGGAGTCGCTTCACGTACGCAGATCACGATTTACAACAAAATGGAAAGCAGACACTTGATTTAGATCCAGGAGCCGTTAGACTGGTGGTTGTAAATGGATTCTAGTGGTAAGAAGTGGGAGCAGGCGGGGACCGCCGATGACAGGCTGCATTGATGTTGCTCACCGGCACGCATCCGCGGACGCTCGATGACAAGAAGCGAGTTGTCCTTCCCAAGAAGATCCGGGAGCAGCTCGGCGACGTGAATCAACTGTTCGTGACTCCGGGCGCGGATCAGTCGCTGTGGCTGTACGATCAACGCGGCCTGGAGAACCTGGCCGGCAAGCTCGATCAGGCGCCGGCGACCGACAGCGAGGCGCGGGTCTTTCGCCGGTTGTTCTTCGCCCAGATGGAAGCGGTGGACATCGACGGCAACAGCCGGATCCTGATCCCGGAGCGGCTGGTGCAGTTCGCGGGGCTGGAACACGACGTGGTGCTGCTGGGCGTGCAGGACCATCTGGAACTATGGAACGCGACCAAGTGGCAGGAGTACTGGACGCAGCATGCGCCGCGGTTTGACGCGGTGGCCGAGAACGCGTTCTTGAGCCGCGAATTCCGCAAGCCACCGGACGCCAAACTTCCACAGTCATGAGGACTGGGGAAGTTTGTGCCCGGTGTGGACGGTGAGGCGGCGGCAAGTTTCCAACTTGCCGATGAGGTGCGGCAAGTTGGAAACCTGCCGCCACAACAGAACAGAAAGCAGTCGTTGACACCGACGAGGGGCTTGTCGTAGCCGAGGGCATGGGCAGATGCCCGAGGCAAACGTTCCTTGAACGATCCCCCAATCCGGTCAAGGTTTGACGACAGCCCCTTGAATTGAACCCGCGGCAACCGTTGCCGCGGTTATCATGGAGCGTGGGAGTAGGGATGCATACGATCCCGACTTCCACGCTCTTTTTGTTTAGTTCTACGGACACCTGACTCCTGACTCCTGACCAATGTCACCCCTCCACCTCGCTGTGATGCCCGACGAAGTGCTGCGGCTCTTGGAGCCGCGGCCGGGGCAGACCATTGTGGATTGCACGGTCGGGGCAGGGGGGCATGCGCGGCTCCTGGCCGAGCGCATCATGCCGGGGGGACGGTTGATCGGGCTGGATCAGGATCCGGCCATGCTGGAGCTGGCCCGGCTGCGCGTGCCGGGATTGCCGGTGACTCTCCTGCACCGCAACTTCGAAGATTTACCGAGCGTGTTGCAAGAATTACAAATCGGGCCGGTGGACGCCGTGCTCGCGGACCTGGGATTCTGCTCCGACCAGCTCGCCGATCCAGGGCGGGGCCTGAGTTTTCAGCAGGATGGGCCGCTCGACATGCGTCTCGACCCGACGCGCGGCGAGCCGGCCAGCTCGCTGGTACGACGTTTGCACGAACGCGACCTCGCCGATCTGTTCCACGAATACGGCGAGGAACGTCACAGTCGGCGGATTGCGCGGAAGATCGTCGCGGCCCGGCAAGAGGCGGCGATCACGACAACTGGGCAGCTCGCGGACCTGGTGCGAAGCTGCGTGCCTCGTTCCCGGGGCCACCCCATCGATCCGGCGACCCGCGTCTTCCAGGCCTTGCGCATCGCCGTGAATGATGAGCTAGGCGCGCTCGAACGGTTTTTGGTAGTGCTTCCCGAGTGCGTGCGGCCCGGCGGCCGGGCGGCGGTCATCAGCTTCCATTCGCTGGAGGATCGCCTGGTGAAGCGGGCGTTCCGCCGCCCGGAAATCTGGCAAGAGCTGACCCGCAAGCCGCTGACCGCGAGCGCCGACGAAGCGGAATGGAACCCACGGGCCCGCAGCGCGAAGCTGCGGGCGGCGGTGAACCGGCCACAAATCACGGATGGAGGAGCAGAGCATGACTCGTGAAACCAAGATCGGCCTGGTCGTGGCCGTGTCGTTTCTGTGCCTGGTGGGCGTGGTGGTGGCGACCAAGTGGCGCGGCGCCGGCGACGCGGCGGACCTCGCGCAGAACGCGGCGCCCAAGGAGAACGCTGCGAAACCGTCCCAACCGAACGGCGCCAATCCGCCGCAAGGGCCGCTCAATGCCGCGGCCTATGTCACGGAGGGGAATGCCTCGATCAAGCCGCAGGCCAACGGCGACAATCCCCCGCCGATGGTCGCGCCCGTGAACGATCCGTCGACGCCGGCCCTGCCGCCGGTCCCTTCCCTGCCGATGGTCAATTCGCCGGTCGCGCTGCCCGTGTCGGTCGACGACAAGATCAAGGCCGTGCTGGCCCAGATCGAGAAAGACAAGCAAAACAAGGCATCGTTGCCGCCCCTGCCGTTGCCCAGCGAATTCCAGAATCCGAACGCTCCGGCGGGCAACCTGTTCGCAAGGGTTGACGACAACAAGAACAAGGTGGTCGCTGTTCCCAACAGCCAGGCGCTCCCGGCGGCCAACAGCACCGGCGACGTCTTCAACAAGGTGAACGACGCCATCAACAAGCTGCCAAACGACGCCGCGAAGACTGGCCAGGGCGCCAGCGACAAGTTCGACGCGCTCTTGAACAAGACGAACGACGCCGCGAAACAGGGGCTCGACAAGGTGAAGAACGGCGTAGGCGCCGACCTGGTCGTGCCGCCGCCCGTCGCGGCCAATCCGATGTTGCCGGAAGTGCCGCTGCCCCCGCCGGCCAGCGCCGGCAACCAGAATCCCTTCGCCAGGATCGACGGCCAGGTTCCGCCGGTTCCCCCGCCGGGGAGCCAGGGCCTGGTGCCGGCCCCCGGCAACCCGTTCGCGAAGGTCGAAGGCTCCCCGCCGGCGATTCCGGCGCCCGTGAACCAGAATCTCCCGCCGGTCCCGAACGGCAACGCAAACAACAACAGCAATCCGTTCGCGAAAGTCGAAGGTCAGCCGCCGCAAACCCCGGCGCCCGTGAGCCAGAATTTCCCGCCGGTCCCGAACGGCAACCCGAACAACATCGGCAGTCCGTTCGCGAAGTCCACAGGCGCGCCGCCCCCGATCCCGGCGCCGGCCAACCAGGGCGGTCTGCCGCCGATCACGAACGCCGCCAACAACTCCGGATTCGTGATCCCCGCGCCCAAGGCCGGCGACGTCAAGGTGACCGAGATCAGCTTCCGGCAGATTGACGCGCGGCCGGGGCAGACGTTCGCCAGCATCAGCAAGGAAGCGTACGGTTCCGAGGCGTACGCCAACGCGTTGCTCGCCTACAACCGCGACTTCACGAACAACCGCAGCTTGACGACGCCGCAGCCCGGCTCGAAGGTGCTGTTGCCGCCCGCTCAGGTCCTGCAGGAGCGCTACCTGAACGCCGTCGCCGACGCCCGGCCGAGACTGATCTCCACCGGCGCCGTCACGGTCAACCAGCCGACGCCGGTGATTCCGCGCAGCACCATCGGGGCGCCGCCGCCGACGGCCGATGTCACGAAGAGCTATCGCGTGCCGGGACAGGGCCAGGCGATCTACGAGCTGGCGATTCAAACGCTGGGCGACGGCACGCGCTGGACCGAGATCTACCGGCTCAACCCGAACATCGATCCGCTGCAACCGATTCCGGGCGGCAGCATGGTGCGGCTGCCGGGGAACGCGCGGGTGCCGTAGCGGCGGGAATCGTCAACAGCAAACGCCCGGTCATTTCGACCGGGCGTTTTGCTTGCAGGACGCTCTTCTGTCAACCAACGGCTGCCGTCCTCGGCCCGTCAGCGGCGCAGCCGCTCGGCGAAGCTCTTCCACAGCTTGGCAATTTTCGGCACGATCATCGCCTGGCAATAACCCTGGCCGGGGTTCTGGCGGAAGTAGCCCTGGTGATAATCCTCGGCCGGGTAGAACGTCGCCAACGGGGCGACCTCCGTCACGATCGGCCTGCCCCAGTGGCCGGCGGCGTTCCACTCGGCGATCTTCTGCTCGGCTTGTTCCTTCTGCGCCGGCGAATGGCAGTAGATCGCGGACCGGTATTGCGTGCCGGTGTCGGGCCCCTGGCGGTTGAGCGTGGTCGGATCGTGAAACGTGAAGAAGACGTCGAGCAGCTCCGCGAAGGAAATCACGGCCGGGTCGAAGGTGATTTGCACGACCTCGGCATGGCCGGTGGCGCCGGTGCACACCTGCTTGTAGGTCGGGTTCGGCTGCGTCCCGCCGGCGTAGCCGGCGACGACCTTGTGGACGCCCTGGAGCTGCTCGAACACCGCTTCGAGGCACCAGAAGCAGCCGCCGCCCAGGGTTGCTTGTTCTGTGGTTGGGGGCATGGCGTTCTCCTTCGTTGCGATTATTGTAGGATGCTTGTTGGATGCCCGGCGATCTGGTAAGGTGCAAGCAATCCTCGTGAGTCGCAGGTGTGGCGATGACTGCCGAACATTTTGATGAGGTTCTCAATCAACTGATGTCTCGAACTCCCTTCCAGGTGTTTACCGTCGAGTTGATTGGAGGAAGACGCTTCGAAGTGGACCACCCACGGGCGCTTATTAACCGCGACGGCGTCGCAGTCTTTCTGGCGCCGGGAGGAGTGCCGGTTTGGTTTGACCATGACGGCGTGAGTCAGATCATTGGGGCGACTGCAAGCACGTCGCTTGATTAACTGGGATCGCGCATCGTAGAGCCGGAGGTTTCCCAATGACCGCCGAGAATTTCGAGAGCACACTTGAAGAGTTACGGAAGCGCAAGCCGTTTCAGATTGTCACGGTCGAATTGCACGGCGGACGGCGCTTCGAAATCGATCATCCGGACGCGATGATTCTCCGCTATGGCGTGGCGGTATTTCTGGCGCCCGGTGGCATCCCCATCATTTTCGATCATGACAGCGTGAACCAGATCATCGTCGCTCCCGTCAGCACTTCGATCGACTGAGCGAGCCTCGTGCCCATGTCACTTTCCCACCGCCAATCCGATCGCCCCGTCCGCCGCCGCACGCGGACGTTTCGGCCCAACTACCTGTCGTTCGCCGGCACCTACCAGTGCAACCTCGCCTGCCCGCATTGCTGCGTGCCGATCGAATGGCCCGACCGGCTCGACATCGCGACGGCCGTCCGCTTCCTGGAGGACGCGCGCCGCCACGGCGTCGAGACGCTCGGCTTCACCGGCGGCGAGCCGTTTCTGTATCCGGAGTTCCTGAGCGCGGTCACGCGCCGGGCCGCGGCGCTGGGCTTTCGCTTCGACAAGGTCGTCACCAACGGCGTCTGGTTCTCCGATGCGACGCATTTGCGGCGGACCTTGCAGGACCTGCACGCGGCCGGGTACACCGGTAAGCTCGGCCTGAGCGTGGATAAGTTCCACGGCATCCGCACCGCCGACCTGGCCCTGTTCTGCCGGACTGCCTTCGAGGTGTTCCGGCGTGACAACGTGGTGTCGCTGTCCTACGCCAGCCGCCGGCCCGACGCCGGCCTGGAGCCAGTGCGGGCGCTCGCGGCGGAGCTGGACGCGGTGATTGACTGGTCGCCGCTCTTGAACCGCTACTTGCTGGTGTCGCGCGCGCTGACGATGACGCTCAACTGGAACCACCTGGCCCCGGTCGAGCGGGCCGAGCAGCTTGACGGCGCCTGGGACGGCGTCTGGTTCGAGGAGGACTACTGCGAAGGCCCCGGCCAGGCGCTGATCGTCAATCCCAAGGGCGAGGTCAAGCCGTGCTGCGGCTTCGCGTCGGACCTGGATCAACTGACGATCGGCAACATCCACGAGCACACGGCGGCCGAGATCGTGAAGCGGGCTCGGAAGCACCCGTACGTGGGCAAGGTGTTTCGCGAGGGCCTGACGGCGATCCGCGATGAGATTCTGGCGCGTGACCCGGACGCGTTGCCGGGGAAGACGTCCAATCATTGTTATTTTTGCTGGTACGCGCTGACGCGCGGCCTGGCGAGCGGGGTTCCCGGCGGCGGCGGACAAGTCGGCGCCTGGACAGGGACGAGACCTGGCGCCGAACTGATTCAACTGGGGCTGCCGAAGCGATGAGGCCGCGGCTTGCCGCTTAGCGTTTGGGGTCGCCATTCAATGGAAGGTGGAGTCATGGCCAAGAAGAAGAAGCCGGGCAAGAGGCTGACCGCCAAGGATTACCGGGAGGCGGCGGAGAACTCGCTGGAGCTGGCGAAAGTGCTGGCCGGCGAAGGCGGCATCGGCGACCAGGACTTCCTGGAGCGCATGGCGCGGAGCGACGACGCCGTGGACCACGACGGCGAGACCTGCGGCATGTGCCACACCATCATCCTCGGCGCCGAGGTGGCCCGTGAAATGATCGAGGCGGGCGAATACGAGGACGTGGTGAGCAAGTGGGCGGCGGAATCGCTACGCCGCTGGGAGAAGAGCAAGTTCTTCAAGCTGTGGCAGAAAGAACAGAAGGCCGGCCGCGATCCGCGCCAGGCGTTTGCGGAGCGAGGGTGGGAGCCGTGAGTGTCTGGAATACGTCCCATCGCCGGCATTGAGCCGCCGCGGCGCCTTTCCTTGACAGAAACCCAAGGTCAAGTAACCTGGCAGAGCAGAGCACGGTTCCGAGGGAGGACCTCCCATGAGGCACGTGACCGAAAAAACGCGGACCCGGGTTCGCAAGTCGGCGGAGCGCAAGCGCCCCGAGATCAACGAGGAAGAGGAGCAGATCCTCAAGAAGGCGCAAATCTACCTGCTGTTCGAGGCGAAGCGTCCGATGTTCTGGACCGTCGCGGGGATCAGGGAGGAGAGGGGTGACGATGGCGCGAGGCGGTGGATCATCGCCGTGCATCTGCGCTACCCCACCGGACACGAGGGATACCTTGGGGACCTTGTTTACGATGGAACGAAGATCGCAGAACTCACCAACCTGGCGTTGATGCGGGAACGAGCCAAGCAGATCGCAGCGGATCCAGAGCGCGAGCGGAAGTGGTATGAGCATCGAGCTTCCACTGTACGGCCAAGAAAAAGATAACACCTGCGCGCTGGCGTGCCTGCGGATGGTGCTGGCGGCCTACGGAACGGACGTGGACGAGAGCACGTTGCTGGGCCAAGCCCGGATGGAGCAGGATGGCACGGAGATCGGTGAGCTTGAACGCTTCGCGCGGCAATTCGGAATCGTCGCGGATCTCCAAGAGGCTACCGTCGATCAACTCCGCGAGCTGCTCGCGGAAGGAAGACTTCCCATCGCGTATATTGACCGCGCGGTGTTCGAGTTGACGCCGCGCCAGAGAGCGAAGCACACGTTGCGGCATGCCAAGGTTCACGTCGTCATCCCCACTCGCATTTCGGCCGCTGCCGTGAACTATCACGATCCTCTGGCCCCGCCGCGGATCGTCCGCAAATCCATGCGCTTGTTCCGCCTGGCATATGACCGCCTGGGAAGTCGTTGCGTCGTGTGTTCGAAGCCGGAGGGGCCGTTTCCCGGCTGACCTCGAACTTTCAGCGTCACTGAGGCTGGTAGATCCGATGCGTTCACTCCGCCGGCTCAATCGTCGCCGACATCGATCCCTGGCACCGCGCGATGTCCGGGTCCGGGCCGAAGGCGTGGATCTGGTCGCGCTTCAGCTCCGCGCGCTCCTTGCTCGTCGTGTCCACGATCACCCGGCCGCGCGTGTGGACTTCGTAGGCCATCTGGTAGCCGCGCTCCGGCGGATGGCCGAAGAGCTGCTGCAGCATCTTGATCACGTATTCGAAGCTGTGGTCGTCGTCGTTGAGCAGGACGACGTGGTAGGGGGGCAGCTTCTTGACGTTTTCCTTGGATTTGGTGCGCGTGCGCACCGTCGGTTCCGGCAACGTCGTCACGCCTTCGTTTTCGCTCATGATGATTGCCTCTTGAACCGCGGGAAGCTCGCGCTGATCCCGCCAAACCCAAATGCGCATCGCCAAACCCCCGGGAATCGCTGCGCTCATCCCGGGGCTTGGAGTCATCCCATGCGTTTGCGGGTGTGGCGGCCGCGGACGAAGCCTTCGAGCACGCAACTGCCCAGTTCGCCCGCATGACAGTATACCGCAAGGCCGCGGCTGGCACGAGCCATCTGGTCCACGAAATTCACCAGGCCGGTGTAGAAGTAGTCCTCGATGAGCGCGAACGTGCTGATCTGGATCCCCGCCTGGGTGCAGGCGTGCACTTCCTCCAGCGTGTGCCGGGCGGTGCGCTCGCTCGGCGGGTAGACGAGCACCAGGTCGCGGCGCTCCAGGTGGGCCGTCGGCTCCCCGTCGGTGATGCAGATGATCTGCTTGTTCGCCGAGGCCTGCTTGTGCAGATGGTTGCGGGCGAAACGCAGCCCCGCCTGGATGTTCGTGAAATGCTCCGGCACAAACTCCGGCGGATTGTCGAGCGGCACCCGCAGGAACACCCGGCTGTCGAAGATGCTCACCGGCTTGGGGGCGGCGTGCAGCAGCGTTCGCTCCGTCAAGGGCGACGCGTAGGTGTAGAAGCCGATGAACTTGATCGAATCCTCCGGGTAGCGGCCGCGAATCAAGCCTTGCAGCGCCAGGGCCACCTTCTTGGCGTGGTAGAACTTGCCGTAGCGATCCATCGACCCGGACATGTCGAGCAGCACCACGGTGGCGCAGCTGGTTTGATACTCGGTCTCGTAGACGACGAAGTCCTCTTCATGCACGTCGATGCGTGAAAAGGGTCCTGACACCTTTTCTCGACCCTGGCGGATCACCGCGTTCTTGAGGGTTTCGTGCAGGTTGAGGTTGGCGACCGGATCGCCGTAGACGTACGGCTTGCTGTCGTCGTGGCGAACCTGGCCGGCGCCTTTGAAATCCGTCGGGTGCTTGCCGAGGGCATCCTTGCGGGCGACGTTGAAGAGGTCGTCGAGCGCCTTGGCCTCGATGCGGCGGACGCCACGCGGTCCGATCCGCAGGCTGCCTTCCTCGTCGCGCTCCAGGTAACCTTCCTTGATCAGCATTTTCAAGACGTCGGCGTTGCGATCGTCCGAGCGCTCCAGCTGCCGCAGGATGTAATCGCCATGTTGCAGCAGGTATTCGGACAGGGTGTCAAAGGCGCCGTCGGCCGACAGCGGCTGAAACTGCTGCGACCCGTCCCATTCGGCGTATTCGAAGTAGGGCATGGAAGTCAGAAGTCAGAGGTCAGTTGTCAGAAGTCAGAGGCTCCTACTGTCGTCCGAACGAAACAATCGTGATGTCGTCATGTTGCGGGCAGCCGCGGGCGTGTTCGCGGATGGCGGCGACGAGGCAATCGACCATGGCCTTCGGGGTCTTCGGACAGGCCTTCAGGGTGGTCAAGACGCCGTCGAGCTGGAATTCGACGTCGCTCTTGTTCTTGGCCTCGGTGATGCCGTCGGTGAACAGCAGCACCGAATCGCCCGGGGCGAGCTCGGTGGTCACCGATTCATACGGGATGCCTTCCGTGACGCCGAGCGGATAGCCGGATTGATCGCGCGGCATGCCCTCCTCGAAGCTGTCGCTGGCTTGCCGATAGATGAGCGGCGGAATGTGCCCGGCGTTCACGAAGGTCACCTCGTGCTTGCCGGGGTCGAGCAAGCCGGCGCCCAGGGTGACGAAGCGATCCAGCAGGCCGGCCTCTTGCATGTGCTCGTTGAGCTTGCCGACCGCATCGGCGAGATTGGGCTCCGTGAGCATGCAGAAGCGGGCATCGGAACTGACCTTGGCCATCAGGAGCGCGGCCGGCACGCCCTTGCCGGCCACGTCGCCGAGCATGACGCCGTAACGCGGCCCCGGCAGCGGGATGAAATCGTAATAGTCGCCGCCGACTTCCTGGGCGGACTCGTAATGGGCGGCGAACTCATAGCCGGTGGGCTGCGGAGGCCGCTTGGGGAGGAAGCTTTTCTGCACCTGGGTGGCGAGCTTCAGGTCGCGCTCGATGCTGGCGCGGGCCACGAGCGTCTCGTGCATCCGCGCGCTCTCCACCGCGACGGCCGCCTGCCCCGCCACCGACAGCAACAGCTTCAGATCGTCTTGCGTGAATTTCTTGAAGCGGTCCTGCGTGTCGAGCTGGATCACGCCGAAGCCCTTGCCGCTGGTGCGGCCGATGAGCGGCACGCACATCACCGACCGGATCCGGCAATCGGCGATGCTCTGCGACAGGTCGAAACGCTTGTCGGCGGAGGCGTCCTCGCTGAGCAGCGATTGCCCGGTCTCGATGCAGCGGTTGATGATCTTGCGGCTGAAGTTGGCCGTCCCTTCGTCGCCTTGCCGCCTGGTCTTGGTGACGCGCGGAATGA
Source organism: Gemmataceae bacterium (assembly GCA_022616435.1). Classification (GTDB taxonomy): domain Bacteria; phylum Planctomycetota; class Planctomycetia; order Gemmatales; family Gemmataceae; genus JAKEET01. Next base: position 10,290 of record JAKEET010000002.1, on the reverse strand, counting down.
GCTTGCCGTCCTCGCTCATGACGATGAAGGCCCGATCGGCCTGGCGGAACACCGCGAACAGGCTGTCGACGATTTTTGGCAAGAGCTGGTCGAGCGCGAACGTCTGCGACAGGTCCGCCCCCAGGTCGAGCAGCATGGCCAGCTTTTCCGCCGGCTGGGCCTCGAGCACCTGCTTGCTCGACTGGTTCAGCGTGGCTTCGACGGTCGAGCTGTCCGGTTCGTCGTCCTCGGCCGTGTCGCCGCCGCGGCGCATCTCCTCGGGCAACGGCGTCTTCGGCGGGTTCTCGAAGAACGCCATGATATTGTCGCAGATCTTGATGCGGTCGTTGTCCTTGAGCAGCGTCCGCATCGTGACTTCCTTGTTGTTCACGAACGTGCCGTTGCGGCTCTTCATGTCCTCGATGTAAAACTTGCTTTGCTGCTTGCGAATGACCGCGTGCTCGCGGCTGACCGCCGGCACGTTGAGCACGACGTTGCAGTCGGCGTTGCGGCCGATGACGATGCGATCCCCGACCAGCTCGATGGTGGTGCCTTGATTGGCTCCCTTGACGAAGGTCAGCTGGGCCATGACACACCCTCAGACTGCAGACGGACGGCGCGCGGTGCGAACCCGTATTCTACTGGCGCGGGGCGAACCATGCAAGGAACGCTGGACTCAGTCCCGCTCGCCGCGCCATTGCAGCACTTGCAGCAAATCCGCGAAATCGTCGGTCCAGGGACGCATGGCGGCATCACGTTTGCCGGCACGGGGGTCGAAGTCCGCCCCAGGCAATCGGATTTGTTCCTTGGCCAAGAAAACCCAGATCGACGGCATCTTGCCGGGGTACCGTGTCGCGGCGGTCTTTTCGTCCGCAACAGTGCAAGCCAAACCGAGGTGTTGGGCGTGATTGGCCAGCACCGGCTCCAGATCGACGTAGCGATTGGAGATGTGAAACGCCAGGATGCCGTCGCCCTGAAGGCGCTTCTGATACAGCTCCAGCGCCTGCCGTGTCAGCAGGTGCCACGGAATCGCGTCGGAGCCAAACGCGTCCACGATCAGCACGCCGAACTTCTCGGACGACTGCCCGAGCGTCAGCCGGGCGTCGCCGAGGACGATGTCGATCGAACCGGCGGGCGCGTCGCGCAGGAAAGTGAACAGGCCGCTGTCGCGCGCGATGAACTGCACCGCGGGATCGATCTCGAAGAATGTCCAGCGCTGTCCGGGTTGCACGTACGCCGCCAACGAGCCAGCGCCCAGGCCGATCAGCGCGACGCGATCGAGTCGCCTGTCTTTCTCCATCGACTTCAGCAGCGTGCCGATCGGCCCGGTGCGATGATAATACGCCAGCGGTTCACGGCGCTTGGTTGTGTCCAGAAACTGCTGGCCGTGGACGGTGTTGCCGTGAACGAGCCGGCGCAGGCCGTCGCCCTCGGTGACGCGGTGGACGCCGAAGAAGCTGCGCAGCCGCACCGTCGCCGGACCGTGGACGCCGGGATCGAGCAAGCTGGCCAGGAAAATGGCGCCGATCGCCAGGCCAAAGCGGATCGGCCGCTGCTGCAGCAGATAGCAGACGATGAGCGGCGCCGCATAGATCGCGAGCACGGCGACGCCGGGGTCAAGACGCAGCCAGCGGCTGAGGAGCGCGAGGCCGGCCGTGAGCGCGCCCACGCCGGCGGCCGGGAGCAGATCGCCGCGCGGCGAGAAACTCGAATCGGCGCTTGGCTTCAACAGCGCGGCCAAGGCGATCATCAGCGGGTATTCGGCGTAGCCGGAGAACACCAGGGGCGCGAGCAACGCGTTGAAGACGCCGCCGAGCGCCCCCCCCAGGGCTAGCCAGAAATAGAACTCGGTGAGATGAGCGGGGGCCGGCTTGGTGCGCGCCAGCTCGCCATGACAGACCAGCGTCAGCCAGAAGAAGCCGAGCAGGTGCAGGCCGAGGACGAGCCCGAGCGGTTCGGTTGCCTCGGACAGCAACGGCAACATCAACACGAGCACGGCCAGCGCCAGCCAGCGCGTGAGAACATCCTGAGGAATCAGCTGCCGCGTGGCAAAGACCAGCGTGAAGGTCAGCAAGTACAGTCCCAGAGGGATGATCCACAAGAGCGGTATCGCGGCGATGTCGGCGGTGATGTAATTGGTGACGCTCAGCAGCAGGCTCGACGGCACGAACGCCAGGACGAGCCAATGGAGGCGCTGCCGCCACGCCGGCGGCGGCGCGGTTGCGGCTGCGCGGACCGCGGGGAGGGATCGCGATCGCTGGACGACGGCGGCCCCGCACGCCAACGTTGCCCCAAGCAGCATGAGATAGCCCCACCGCCACCACGTGCTTTGTTCCTCCAGGGTGAGCCACGGCTCAACCAAGACCGGATAGCTCAGCAGGCCGACAAAACTGCCGGCATTGCTCGCCGCGTACAGGAAATAGGGGTTGCCGAAATCGCCGGCGGCGAACCAGCGTTGCAGCAGCGGCCCGGTCGCGGCGATGACGAAGTAGGGCAACGCCACGCCGGCAACCAAGGCTTGCAACAACCACAGCGCGGGGTGTTGAGGCGCCGCCGCGGGCGCCGGCAGGACGATCGGCAGCATCCAGAAGCCGGCGGCCAAGAGCGCGACGTGCAGAAACACCGAGCGACCCGCGGCATGGATTCTCGAAGTGAGATGGGCATAGCCGTACCCGGCGAGGAGCCCGGTCTGGAAGAAAACCATGCAGGTGTTCCAGACATTCGGCGTACCGCCCAGTGTCGGCAGCACGAGGCGGGCGCACAACGGCTGAACCATCATCAACAGCGCCGCGCTCAAGAACAGGGTGGCTGCGTAGAGAAGGGCCATGTAGACGGCTGTTCAGAGACCTGAGCTGGCGCTTAGCGGCCATACCGAGCCCTGGATCGCCAAACTTCTCCAACATTTTGCCTGGGTGATTGACCTGCGCTCAAAGTACCGCTTATAGTTGAGTATGGATTTCGCCCCGCGCGAAAGGGGATCGGGAATTTCGCCATAACGAAACGAATCGCCAGGGAGATTACGTGGCACGCAAGAAACCTGATGAGACGCCCGAAGTCATCGGTCTTGTGGGAGTCGGCCTCGACAACCGGGATGGCCACAAACGCCTCACCCATGGCGACGAGTTCATGCTGGTCGGCGGCTCGGAAGAAACGCACGAGCGCATGCAGGACGTGGTCATTCGCCTCACCGAGTCGCTTAAGGAGCGCGGCAAGCGGCTCCGCGACGCCGAACCAGGGGAGGTGGCCGACCTGTTGCGCGACGCGGCAGACAAGGGATGAGTCATCCGAATGGCCTTGCATTCCCCTCTCATTTTCCCGAAACTCCCTTCAGAGACGTAAGGTAACACTTTCACGACTGGACGCGAGTCAACCAACGTGTCGGCCGACGATGCCTTGCTGGTGCGCCGCTGCCTCCGAGGCGATGCGGCCTCGATCCAGACGTTGGTCGAGCGATTTCAGTCCAACGTGCTCGGACTGTGCATCCGCCTGCTGCACCACCGTCAGGACGCCGAGGACGTGACCCAGGAAGTTTTCTTGCGCGTCTTCCGCAGCCTGAAGCGGTGGGACGCGTCGCGGCCGCTCAAGCCGTGGATCATGACGATCGCGGTGAACCGGTGCCGCACCTGGCTGACGCAGCGGGCGCGCCGTCCGGAACTGGTCGAGTATCTGCACGAAACGGCGGCCAGCGCGCCGGCCGACGACGCCGCCGAACTCGCGCGGGAAATCCAGGCGGCGCTGGCGGAGCTGCGACCCGATTACCGACTCGTGTTCGCGCTGTATCACGAGCAAGGCCTGCCCTACGAAGATATCGCCGAGGCGGTCGACAAGCCGGTCGGCACCGTCAAGACCTGGTTGCACCGCGCCCGGCTCGAGATTCTCGAGCGGCTGCGACGGCGCGGGATGGTCTCAGAGGTTGAACATGAACTGTCTTGAGCTGCAAGGCGCTTTGCACGATGTGCTCGACGGAGGGCGGTTTCCTCCCGAAGCGGCCGCGCACCTGGCCGATTGCGCCTCCTGCCGTGAACTCTATGGGGCGGCCCAGAGTTTGACCCACGGGCTCACCTTGCTGCCGAGGCCGGAAGCGGCGCCGCTGCTTACCCAAAGCATCGTGGCGGCTGTCCTGGCCGAGCGCCGCCGCACGCAGCAGGTGCGTCGGCGGATTGTGCTCGCCGTCGCTCTCGCGGCCTCGGTCGCGGCGGTGTTGCTGGTCGGTTGGTTATTGCAAACACCCCGGCCGGACGACAAGATGATAGTCAACAAAGCGTTGCCGCAGCCCGAGCCGCCGAAGCTGATCCAGGGGGCGGAAGACGCGCGGACGGCGATGGCTTCCTTGACCGAGCGCGTCGCCGGTCAAACGAAGGAACAGGCGAAGCTGCTGATGTCGGTCGCCGACGCGCTCGAGCTGCCGATGACCAATCTGCCGGTCTTGAAAGTTGACGAGCCGCTCGACCCGGCCGCGAAGTCGCTGCGGCAGGCGACGCAGACGGTGGCCAGCGGCATCGAGCCGATCACGCGTTCGGCCCGGCGGGCGTTCACGTTTTTCGTGAACGAGATGCCGATGTTCGAGATTCCGCAGAAGAATTGAGCGTCATGGCCACGGCTATGGCGCACGGCGCGACGGTAACTCACTCCCATGCAGCGTTTGCGATGGTTGATCCTGGCGTTCGTCGTCACGGCCGCGCCGGCGGGCGCTCAGCCCGGTGCGCCGTCTCAAGAGCTGGTGGCGCTGCTTCCCAAGGACTTCAGCCTCTGCCTCGTCATCAATGATCTGCGCGGTCACTGGCAACATCTCGAGCAGGCCGATTGGGTCCGCAAGTTGAAGCAGTCGCCCATCGGGCAGACGCTGGCGACGGCGCCCGAGTTTCGCGACCTCGCCAGGTTTGCCGCCGACTTGAAAAAGCACCTCGACGTCGATTGGCCGACGTTGCGCGACGAGGTGCTGGGCGACGCCATGGTGTTCGCCTACCGCGCGCCGCGGCCGACGGGACGCGAACAAGGCTTGTTCCTGGTCAAGGCGCGGCGGGCCGAGGCGCTGGCCCGGCTGGTGGACCGGCTCAATGAGCTGCAGACCAAGGCTGGCGAGCTGAAGAGCCTCGAGCCGCGCCAGTTTCAGGGAGTCACCTACTACCGGCGCGAGCACGCCCGGAACACGTTCTTCTATAGCCTGCACGGCCCCGTGCTGGCGGTGGCGTCGAGCGAGGATACGCTCAAGGCCGTGATCCACCGTCCGGTCGAGAGTCCGGTCGAGAACGCCCCGGTCAGCCGGGCGCTGCGCCGTGCCGGCGCCGAACGCGCGTGGGCGGCGTTCTGGCTCAACCCTCGCGACTTTGACGACGAGCTGACGGCCAAGGCCCCGGTCAAGGACCTCGGACCCGAGAGCCGGGTGCTGGCCCAGTTCATGACCTACTGGAAGGCGCTCGACGGCGTGGTGCTGGCGGTCGATCGAATCGACGATGACATCGAAGTGCGCCTGTCGCTGCTGGCGGATGCCGGCGCGTTGTCCGGGGCCGCCAAGGACTGGTTCACGCGCCGCGGCCAGGCCTCGGAGCTGTGGCGGCGTTTCCCGGCGAACTCCATCTTCACCCTGGCCGGCCGCACCGATTTTCGCGCGCTCGCCGACGGCCTCCTGGAGCTGGCGCCTCCGGACTTCCGCAAGGCAGCGGTGCACGCCGTGAGCAAGAACGTCGCGGCCGCCGTCGGGCTCGATCCCTTCCGCGACGTGTTGCCGAATCTCGGCCCCGACTGGGGCATGTGTATCCTTCCCGCCAAGGAAGGGAAGCAATTCCCGCAGGCGATCTTCGCGCTGGCCGTCAAGCCGGGGACGAAGGACACTCCCGTCGATCAAGCGCTTGTCCAGGCGCTCCATTTTGTGGCAAGGCTTGCGGTGTTCGAGCACAACCGGACGCACGCCGATCCGATTCAGATGCGGACCGTGCGGCAAGGCGACGTCGCGGTGACTTATCTTGTCCAGGATCGATTGTTCCCGCCGGGGTTTCAGCCGGCGTGTGCCTTGAAGGACGGCTACCTGCTCCTGGCCACGTCGCCGGCTGCCATCGAACTGTTCCAGAAACCGGCGACCGTTGCGGCCGCGGACGGCGATGTGCCGTTGATGCGATTTGCGCCGAGCGAACTAGCGCAGCTCGCGCGGCACCATCGCGAGCGCGTGCTCGAGCAGATCGCTCTCAAGAGCGGCTCTGGCAAAACTGCCGCGAGTGAGCATCTCGACAATCTGCTGATCTTACTCGACTTGTGCCGGCACATCACGCTCAGCCAGCGCAACGGCGACGGGCGCCTGACCTGGATCGTCCGGTTCGGCATGGTAAGCGGCAAGACGCCGTGACGCACGACACCGGGCTCGTCAACTTGCCTTCAAGATAAGCTGCTTCAGTTCCTGCGTGCGCGGGCTGGCGGGCTCCCACCGTTCGAGCTTGGCGAACCACAACGCCGCTTCCTGCACCGCTTCGGTCCGGACCAGCAGCCGGACGTGCCAGGCGATGACGAGCGGCGTTTCCTCGGCGATCAGCAGGTTCGCGAGGCGTTCGCGGGCGCGGAGCGGGTCGGAGGCGGCGAGATGCAATTGGACGAGCAACAATTCCTCCTCGGCGCGCGAAGGATGCCGCGCGAACGACTCTTGCAACTGCTGAATCGCCTGCCGCGTCTGAGCCGGCGCCTGGCCTTCCAGGAACGAGCGGACGCGGCGATCGGCCACGGATTCGCCGCCATCGAGGGTGGCCAGCGCTTGCGAGATGTGGCCCCCGGCAGCGCGGCACAGGGCCAACTGACGCCGCGCGGGCGCGACCACGTCGGGCGGTGCCGCGGTCTGCGGGTCGAGCAGCCGTTCGTACAGCGGTGCGGCAAGGTCGGGACGCTCGGCCCGCCAGTGATAATCCGCGGCAGCGGCGAGCAGCGCGACATCGCGCGGCTGCCGTGCCAGGGCTTCCTGATAGGCGGCCGCGGCCCGCGCCGGATCGCCGGCCGCGTCCCAGCATCTTGCCAGAGTGTACGGGAGCCGGCCCGCGGGCATCGTCTTTTCCATCTGACCGATGACGGCCGAGGCTTCCTCGCGCTGGCCTGTCTTTGCCAGGCGCTCGACCAGGGCAATCCACGAATCGGGGACATGGTTGGCGAGCTGCGCGGCCTGGCGCAAGTACGCCTCGGCCGTGGCGGGCTCGTCGAGGCGGCCGTGCAGCCCGGCGCGCCAGATAAGGTCGCGGTAGTCGCGCGGCGGCGTGGGGAACAGTTGCGCGAGCAGTTGCCGGACGCGCGGGGCGTTGCCATGAACGGCCGCGGCTTCGGCCGCGTGGCGGGCCAGATCCTTCGGGAGCGGCCCGCTGTCTTCGCACAGGGCCAGCGTTTGCCCGACCTCGGCGAACATGCGCCGTTCGCGCAGGAGCTGCACCAAGGGCCGGACCACGTGCGGTTGCCGCTCGCCCAGCTCCACGGCCTTCAGGTAGTTCTCGATGACCCCTTCCCACTTGCCTTCGATTTCGTCGATGCGTGCCTCAAGGAGGGGAACGCGTGGCCAATCGCGGTGGCGGCGGCCAAGCTGCGCGAGCTGACGGCGTGCCTTGGCCAGGTCGTGCGGCGTACCGCGCGCCTCATGGATTTGGAGCGCCGCCTCGCCCCAGCGCCACCGCGATCCGTCCTCGCCTTCGAGCCGGCGCAGCTCGGCGATGAGCGCGCGCGCCGTCGCCAGGTCGCGGCGCTGCAAAGTCGATTCGAGCAACGCGAAGCGGCTGCGCAGATCAGTCGGCTGCGCCGCCGCCAGCTGCCGCCAGCATTGTTCCGCCGCTTCGGGCTCGCCGAGCAGTCGCCAGGCGTCGGCCAGCACGCGCCAAAGGACGATCTTCGCGTCGTGTGGAACACGATCGAGCCCTTGACCGAGGGCGTGCAAGGCAGCGCGGTCCGCGGCGTTGCCGCGCGTGCCGTGCAGGCGCACGCGTGCCAGGCGAATCTCGGGCTGCTCGCCGAATGCCTTGTCCGCCTCGTCCAAGCGTCGGAGGCCCTGGCCGATCCGTCCTTCGTGGGCGTCGAGGTTTGCCAGGGCGGCCCACAGGACAACTTGCTTCGTCGTGAGGAGGCTGTCCACCAGAAGTTTGCGCGCTTCGGCAAGGGCTCCGCGGGCAACGAGCATGTCGGCGCGGAGCACGGTCAAATCCGCACGACCGGCCGCGTCGCCGGCATTCGCCGCGGCCCGGTCGAGGGCGTGTTCGACGGCTTGCCAGTTGCGGATCGATGGCGAGCGGCGCCGGGTTGACTGCAATTGCGCGCGGGCCAACGCGGCCCATACCGCGGACGGCGCGTCCTTGGCCTTGCTGACGGCGTCCAGCTGGAGCGCCGCCTCCTCGGGGCGCTCGGCGGCGAGCAACGCCAGGCCCAGCCCAAGCCGGGCCGCAATCCAGTCCGGCTCGCTCTGCACGGCCCGCTGCCACGCCGACACGCGCTGCTCGATGCTGCCGGTCTGCTCATAGCAAGCGCCGAGCAAGGCATGGGCGCGGCTGCTCCGGTCGGAATGCATCCCCAATTCGGCACAGGCCTCTTCCAGGAGAGCGGTCGCCGCCGTCCACTCCCGGCGCTCGATCGCCAGGCGGGCTCGCAGATAGTTGGCGAGGGCGGGCGACAGGCCGGTGCGCGGCAGACCGGCCACAATGCGGGTGGCCTCGTCGATTTCCTTGGCGTCGATCAGCAAGTCGGCGAGCTGGACTTGCAACGCATGCGCATCCGGGACGCGTTTCGTGCCTTCGCGCAGGATGCGCGTGGCGTCGGCAGTGCGGCCTTCGCGCAATTCCAGGTTCGCCAGCGCTCCGATCACCACGGCATTGTCCGGATGCGCGCTCAGCGCCCGCTGCAAGTGGGCGCGTGCCACCTGGGACTTGGCCTGCGCTTGGGCCCACGCGGCCGCGGCCAGCAGCACCTCCGCGTTGTCCGGCGCCAGCGCCGCCGCCTGCTCGATGTCCTTGGCGGCCTCGGTCCAGCGTCCGCGCTGTCGAGCCAGGCGGCTGCGGGCCAGGTGAGCTTCTGGATTCTTGGCGTTGGCCTCGACCATCTGGTCCATGACCTTGCCCGCCTCGTCGTCCCGCGACTGGCGAACCAGCAGGTCGGCGAGCGCCTGGTAGCTGGAGATTCGCTGCGGATCGAGCTGCACCGCCCCCGTCAAGGCCGTGACCGCCGCGTCCGGGTCGGCCACGGCGGCATGGCAGTGGCCGAGCAGCTCGTGCAGTTCGGCTTGCCTGGCGGAGTGCGGCAACAGCAAGCGCAGGTGAAGGATGGCGTCCCGGTGGCGCGACAGGGCGATGAGATTGTGGATCAGCCGTTCGCGGGCCTCGTGCCGCGCGGGATCGCGCGTCAAGACATCTTCGAGCCGCAGGACGACGCGCGTTTTCTCGGCGGCGTCGCGCGCGGTCTTGTCGAGCGTCAAGGCGAATTGCTCGAGCGCTGCCAAATCGCCCGGCGCCAGGGTGAGGTACTGGCGCAGATACGAGAGGCCTTCCTTGAATTCGTTCCTGGCCAGGGCCTGTTCCGCGCGCTCGAACAGGTGATGGGCGTTGCGGCGGAGCTGAAAGCCGTGCAACGCGCTGACACCGACGGCGAGGGCCGCCAGGCAGCCCACCGACCAGAGGAGCGCACGGACGTTGAGTTGGCGTTGCATTCTGAGTGCTCAATTCTAGGTCACGAAACCGGCTGCGTCCGGACAGGAAGCGCCCCGCAAACAGAAAAACCCCAGGCATGGCCCAGGGTTCTCCTGTGTGTGGCGTCGTTCGTTCAGGCTGGCTGTGCCGCGTTCTTGCGGCGATAGTAGAACCACAGCCCCGGCAAGCTCAGCAGTCCCAGGAGCATCGTTGCCGGCTCGGGAACGTTGTCGCAGTCGCAGTCGTCGCCGCCGTTGTTGTTGTTGACCTGGAACTGCTTCTGCAACTGGGCCTGGATCTGGGCCTGCAACTGGGCCTGTGCCTGGGCTTGAGCCTGTTGCTGCTGGTTGGTCAGCGTGTTGTTGTTGGTGTTGGTGATGGTGGGTGTCTGGCTCTGGTTCTGGTCATTGCCGGAATTCGAGCGGCCGCGGCCGCCGCCGCCGGTCGTGGCCGCGCGGGCTTGGCCGAGCGCGTTGGCTTGACTCGTGCCGGGGGTGCTGCTGCCGCCGCCCGATCCGCCGCCACCGCCGGCCGGGCCGCTGCTGAGGACGCCGCCGCCGGGGACGCCGCCGCCGCCGCCACCGCCGCCGCCGGCGCCCGCCATGCCGCCCGAAGGGGCCACGCCAGCGGCCGGCGCCGGCGCAGGCGCCGGTGCAGGCGCCGGGGCCGGTGCAGGCGCCGG
>JAKEET010000173.1 GCA_022616435.1 Gemmataceae bacterium | reverse complement strand
GCCCGCTGCTGGTGAAGTATGTCGAGGCCGGCTGGCTCGGCCGCAAGGTCGGCCGCGGCTTCTACGACTACAGCACCGGCACGCCCGTCCCGACGCGCTGACGCGCGCTCTGGTAGCCCGGCGCGGGAAGCGCCGGCACGAACCCGTCGGCTCCAAATCGGCTAACGCCGCCGCCGCGGGCCACGCACCTCGATCGTGACCTGGCGTCGTTGCATCTCGGCGAGCATCGTCGTGATCCAGCGAGCGAGACGCGCCGGCGCCTCCCCCTTTGCGCCGCGGTAGCGCACGACGCGCGCGTGGTTTAGTGTCTGCCATCGCCGACGTTGACTACCGAGCAGCTTCGCTATGGAACGCAGGCTTTCCGCCATCGTTGCCGCCGATGTCGTCGGCTACAGCCGGCTCATGGAGCAGGACGAGACGGACACGTTCGAACGCCTGCGGGCATACCGCAAGGAGCTGTTCGAGCCGGAAATCGAAAAGCACCATGGCCGCATCTTCAAGCTGATGGGTGACGGCCTGCTGGCCGAGTTCGGCAGCGCGGTCGATGCGGTCGAGTGCGCCGTCGTCCTTCAGCGCAGCATGGCCGAGCGCAACACCGGCGTCTCTGAAGACCGGCGCATCGATGTGCGTATCGGCATCAATCTGGGAGAGGTGATCGTCGAGGGCGATGATCGTTACGGCGAGGGGGTCAACGTCGCCGCGAGGCTGCAGCAGGTCGCCGAGCCCGGCAGCGTCTACGTGTCCGGCAAGGTCGCGAAGGAGGTAGAGCGAAGGCTCGCGCTCGGCTTCGAGCGTCTCGGTGAGCAGAAGGTGAAGAACCTTGCCGAGCCGGTGCCAGTGTACCGCGTCGTCGCCGGCGGCTCGCAGGTCCTGGCGAAGACGGTCCGCAAACGCAGGCCGCGCGCATCGACGGGGACGGCGGTCGCCGCGGCCGCGTTGTTGGTCCTGGCGGCGGCCGGCGTCGCGGCGTGGCTGCGTCCGTGGGAACCGGCGCCGGAATCCGCAACGGTGGAAGGCGACACGCTGCCGCTGCCCGACAAGCCGTCGGTCGCGGTGCTGCCCTTTGCGAACTTGAGCGATGATCCGCAGCAAGGGTATTTCGGCGATGGCCTCGCCGAGGATTTGATGACGGACCTGTCGCGTCTGTCCGGGCTGTTCGTGATCGCGCGCCACTCGGCGTTCGCCTACAGGGGCCAGGAGATCGATGTGCGGAGAGTGGGTCGCGAGTTGGGCGTCCTCTACATTGTTGAGGGCAGCGTTCGCCGCACGGGTGACCAAGTTCGAATCAACGTCCAACTCGTCGACGCCAGCACTGGCGGCCACGTATGGGCCGAAAAGTACGATGGCTCGATGGCTGACATCTTCGCCCTCCAAGACCGCGTCACCAAGAGCGTCGTCGATGCTCTGGCCCTGAAGCTCACGCCCGGCGAGCAACAGGCGCTGGGCGGCAACAGCGAGACTGCCGTGCCCCAGGCCTACGACGAGTTCCTGCGCGGCTGGGAGCACTACCAGCGCACGACGCCCGCCGATTTCGTGAAGGCGATCCCGCATTTCGAGCAGGCCATATCGATCGATCCGGCCTATGCGCGCGCCCACGCCGCCCTCGCCATGGTCTATTTCCGTGCCTATGACCAGGGCTGGAGCGGCAGCCTCGGCATTACTGCGGACGCCGCCTTCAGGAAGACGCGCGACTACCTGGAGTTGACCAGGGCCCACCCCACTTCGACGTCCCATCAGGTGCTCGCGAACATCTCCCGTAGCCGCGGCTGGTACGCCGATGCTGCCAAAGAGTTCCAGGCCGCGATTGCGCTCGATCCCAACGATTCCTGGAGCTACGCCTATCTCGCCTATTCCCTGCTCTACGCCGGCAAGGCCGCCGAGGCCGAGACGCAGATCGAAACTGCCCTGCGGCTCGACCCGCACTTCCCGCCCTTGTTCGTCTTCTACCGGGGACTGGCGCAGTTCCAGCAGAACCGGATGGAGGAAGCAGCGCACACGTTGAAGGAGGCGGTGCGGCTCAACCCCGACGACATCTGGCCGTACGCGTTCCTGGCCGCGAGCTACGGGCATCTCGGCCGTGAAAAGGAAGGCGGTGACGCAATCGCCGCCTTGAACAGCGCTCGCGTTAGACAAGGCGGCGCGCCGTTCGTGATGGTAGAGCTGAAGAGTGATTTCCCGGGTTTCAAACCTCCGCCGGAATCGCTTCTCGTTCGAGGACTGCTCCGGTTGGGAGTACCGTACAACTTCGACTCGCCGACGTTCGACTCGCTGAGGCTGACGGCTCGCGAAGTCGAAGCGCTGTTCTTTGGACATCGCTTGCACGGCCGCACCATGAGGACAGGACTGGAGCATGGGGTGTCCGTTTCAGCGGATGGCACTGCCACGCGATTCGGCGATTGGGAGGCCAGCCCGGGGAGCAGCGGGACCGCGAGGCTCGAAGGCGATCGCCTGTGCTTCGTGTTGACGACGACGACCTATTGCGGAAGCGTCTTCCGCAACGCCGGCGGGACGAAGGCGAAGGAGAATGAGTACCTCTGGTTCGATGGCTGGGCCTATACGTTCTCGCAGATCGAATAGGGGAACGACCAATCGATTCCGCGACTAGGCAACCCGATCCGTGGGCGCTTGGGATTTCCGCCGGCACGCGTTTGTGATGATGGTCACTGCGGGCGCGGGATCGCACCGCTATCCTGCGCCGATGAAGCGGGCGCCGCCGGTCAGCGGTTCGCAAGCACTCGGGAAGACAGCGGAGAACTTTTTCATGCCCGGTCCGGATACCGAACTCAACCGCATGTGCCGAAAGGTGGGCGACGTCGTCGAGGTGTTGCCGAACGGGCTCAGCGAGAAGGCCCGCAAGGAGATCAACGACGCCTGCGGCAAGATCGCCGAGAAGGCCAAGACCAAGGCCGACGACATCGACCACATCGCCAAGGGCGAGTTCGACAAGATCAGCAAGGAGACGCTGACGGAACTTGCCGAACTGGCCAAGGATGTCGGCAAGGACCACACGGCGGCGCCGCTCACCCCGGCACCCAAGGAAGTGAAGCCGATCGACCTCGAGAGCCTGACCGCGAAGGGCGAGCGCTTCAAGCTGAGCGTGCCCTTCAAGTTCTCGAACCAGACGGACGTCTATCTGTTCCTCAACTACGACAAGGGCGAGCTGCTGAAGGGCAACCCCACGCTGTTCGGCACCGGCGCCGGCTTCGAGCACAAGTTCACGCCCGACGCCAAGCTCAAGGGCGAGGTCCTGATCGACACCAGCCAGCAGAAGGTGAGCGGCGCCGGGTTCATCAAGCTCGAAGTCAAGTGGTGATCGGATTCTGCCTTCGGTAGTCAGTCGAAGGCCGACAGCACTTCGTCGGCGGCCCTGGGATCCCGGGCGATGCCGAGCGGGCCGCCGGCCGGGCTCAGCAGGAACAGATCCGCCAGCATGCCGGAAAAGCTGTCCGTCGCTGCGGGCTTGGAGCGCCGACAGACGTCGATCGGCTCGTGCCCTTTGACCTTGACCGCCTTCCCATCGCCGTAGAAGTGCTGTCCGGTGTCGACGAGGCGGAAGATGATGGTCTCGTTGCGGCCGAGCTTCTGCTGAAGCTTGGGAATCCAGCACTGGTAGCCGTATTGGCGAAACTCCTTGACGTTGCCCGGCGCGCCGCCCTTGAAGTCGCAGGCCAGGCTGACATACGGCGCGTTGCCTTCGAGATAGTCCTCCAGGGCGTATAGGGGATTGCCCTTGCGGTCCTCGGTCCCGCCTTCCATCTTCTTCTGCTTTTCACTCAGGCCCTTTTGAAAGGGCCAATACTCCGTCAAACGAACGCGAACGATCGTACCCATCCGGCCATCCTCCTCGTTTCGTGCAAACACCGATGGCGGGATGGCTTTACGCCGGGCGATGTCAAGACGACGTCAAACGTCGGCCCCGCCGCGTTTCAATTGGTTCAACGATCGCCCGGAATGTTTCTGAAGCACGGGGGAAATCAGCGGAGGATCTCTCCGGCTGTGGCGCCAATTCCCATCACGCTTCGTTTCAACTGTTACACAAACGTGCGCGTGATCACACTATTGCCAAAAACATACCTTGGTTGTGACTCGCATCACTCCGATTCCTGCCCTCTTGTCCCATTATTCTAATGAGTGATGGCCCGGCGACGGACGATCGCCGGTGACGAGAGTGACGAGGGGAACATGGACCGGAGTATGGACTGGCTCAGCGACAAGACGGATAGCGGAGAGCTGCACGGGGCCTCGAAGCGGGGCCATCGCCGACAGCGGCCGATGTCGCGGGTGCAGGAGTTCGCGCTGCTGGCGATCGCCTTCGCGATCGGCGCCGGGCTGCAGATCGCCTATCTCTTCAACGGCACGCCGATGCTGCCCTGACGCGGGCGGCGGAACGCGACATGCGGCTCGCCTCGAGCAACGCCGGCGAACACGCGCCGTTTCCAATTCAGCGCGTCTTAAGAATTTTGGGCTATCACTTGGGACGCGCGCGGTCGGCCGGATCGCGCAGTCATCCCGAAGAGACCACGATGTCGCTGCACGAGACCTTGCCCGACGCCGTCGCCCGCGGCCGTCACGACCAGAAGACTGAAGCGTCCGCGCCGAAGCGGAAGCGGCCGCTGACGGGCGCGCAGGAGGCGCTGTTCTTCGGCATCACCTTCGCGCTCGCCGTCGTGCTGCAGCTCGCCGTCATCCTCAAGGTCGCCAACGTCATCTCGTGGTAGGCGCCGGCGGTTCGCCGCCATTCTGACCCTAGATAAACCGGCTCCCCCTCGCTTGGCCTGACCCGGCGATCCCGTGCGACCGCGTGATACTTCCCCCAATGGTGTCATTGCCGGGCTTGACCCGGCAATCCAGTCGGTGTGCAAATCCAAAGCATTCATGCGGCCCTGGATCGCCGGGTCAAGCCCGGCAATGACAGTTTTGGGGTGGTGTTGGCGAGCCCGACCGCGGCGAGTGCCAATTGCGGCGCAGCCGTACCGCGGGGACTTCTCAGTCGTCGAGGTAGCGGCGGACCAGGGCCTGGGCCTCCGGCGAATCCCATTGGGCGGCGCCGACCAGCGAGCCGACGACGTTGCCGTCGCGGTCGATCAGGACGGTGGTGGGTATGGAGCGGGCGCGGAAGGCCGACTGGGTGCCGCGGTCGCTGTCGACGTAGAGCTTCAGGTTGCGGATGCCGCTCTGCTGGTAGAAGCGGCGGACCTCGCCGGCGCCGTCGCGGTCGACCGAGACGGCCAGCACCTCCAGCCCGTCGGCGCCATGCATCGCCTGCAGGCGATCGAGCGACGCCATCTCGGACCGGCACGGGGCACACCACGTGGCCCAGATGTTCAGGAGCACGACCTGGCCGCGGAAGTCCTCCAGGGTCAGGCGGGTGCCGTTCGCGGCCTTGAACCGGGCAGCGGGCGCCGCCACCGGCTGCGCTGCCGCGGCAAAGCCGGACGGCCCGCCGACCGTGCCGAAACCTGGTATTAACCACAAGCCGACGGCGGCGGCGAACAGCAGCACCGCCATTCCGCGGGAGGCCATGACCACGCAGACCCCACCCGCCACGGCCAATATCAACGCAATGATCGCCATTGTTCCCTCCAGGCCGAAGGTGGAGTCTGACCAAGAGGCGTCAATATTCCTTAAACGGCGGAGACGGTTCGGCTCGTCCGAGATTCGCTATGTGCGTCCTGACCCCGAGCCACAGTCCCAAACCCTACCCCTCTCCCGCGTTGCGGGAGAGGGGACTCGATTGTGCGGCCGCTCGGTGGAGTC
>JAKEET010000172.1 GCA_022616435.1 Gemmataceae bacterium | reverse complement strand
TAGGAGAGCGACGTGCCCTTGCCGGGGAAGTTGATCGCCTTCCACTCGGGAATCTCCTTGCGGAGCTTGTCGAGCCGCTGCAGGGCTTCCAGCGTGGAGTCGTCCTTCGGGTCGTACGCGGCCAGGGCGTTGGCCGCCAGCGCCAGGATGTAGGCGTTGTCGTTGGCCTCCTTGAGGTTGGCGCGGATGTACTGCACGCTCTTCTGGAGCTGCTGCTTGTTCATGCCGCTGTCGAGCAGCGACCAGGTCACGTAGCTGGTGAGCAAGAGCTTCGGGTTGCCCATCGAGGCGATGGTCTCGCCGTGGGTGGCGCCGATGCTGGACCAGGTGTCATCCTTGTCCTTCTTGCGCATCAGGAACTGCTGAGTGCGATCGATGACGCCCTTGTCGATCGGATAGACCTTGGCCATGTCGCTGAACTCTTGCAGCCCGTAGGCCGAGAGCCAGACGAGCGGTTCGCCGTTGCCCCACCAGTCGAAGCCGCCGCCGGGGCGCTCGAACGTGAGGAGTTTCTGGTAACCGACGTTCAAGAACTGTTCGGCCTTGATCAGGAGCTGAGGGGAGGCCACACGGGCCTTTTTCACGTAATCGACGACCAGGATGTTCGGATAGGCCGCCGATGACGTTTGCTCCATTCAACCACCCGGCAAGCGTATCATGCCCTCGACACCCTCCAGGACCTGGGCCATCACGCCCGGATAGATGCGGACGAGCAGCTTCGAGGCGTCCGGGATGGCGTCGGCGGGGATGTCGATGACGTGCTTGATCTTGTGCGGGGCGTTGTCAACCCCGACCTTACGGTCGGGGCTCGCCAAACGATCGCTGACGACCTTCTCGATCTTCTGGCCGTTCGGGACGACCTCGACCGAGCGCTTGACGGCGTCGGACTTTTTCGAGCCGTACGCCTTCACGAGCAGCGGCTGGAAGCCGATCTTGTTGGCCTTGATGCGGAAGCGCACGGCGGTGACGTCGCCGGGCTTGACGTTGAGAGTTCGCGTCAGGCCTTCCTTGTCCAGGAGCGTGAACCACGGCTCTTCCTGCAGCTCGATCTTCAGCTGCTGGGGCTCCTTGAGGTAGTTGTAGATCGCCACCGGAAATGCCACCTCGTCGGACTGGGTGAGGCTGACGGGCAGATCGATGTCCACGAAGAAGTCCTGGAAGACCTTGAGCGGGACCGTCGTGCCGCCCAGGGCGCCGGAGCGGGCGTTGGCGGAGGCCGACAGCCGCCAGGTGGTGATGGAGTCGGCGAAATTGACGGCCAGGTCGGCGACGCCCTTGTCATCGGTGATGAGGGCGGGCTGCCAGAGCATGGTTTCGGGGAAGTAGTCGCGGACCCTGGTGATGGGGGCTTCACCGCCGCCGTGGCCGCCCGCCTGGCCGGCGGCGTCCGTCGGCACGGGTTTGCCGGCCGCCTCGGCCTTGGCGGCCATGGGCCGGGGACCGCCGCCGCCGATAGCGCCGGGCGCAGGCGCCAGGGGCACGGCAAAATCCTGCACCGCCCTCGCCCGTTCGAGCTGCATGCGGTTGGCCGGCAACGCGCCCCATCGGTCGGCGAGCCGCAACCGCGGATCCATGCCGTCGCCCAACTCAGCCAGACGGTCGGCGTCCATCCACCACACGCCGCGAAAGCGGCCCATGTTCAGGGCGATGGCGGCATCGCGGGTGACGTCGTCCTGGGTGCCGAGTTCGCCGTCGGCCCCGAGCGAGACGAGATCGAAGAACTCGAACTGGCCGTTGCCGAATTGCTGGTCATGCTTCTTGTCGCGCTTGACCAGGCGGAACGGCTGGCCCCAGGCGTCCTTGGCGTAGCCGGCGTGGAGGCGCTGGGCCTTGACGACCTCGTCGACCACGTTGTCGGGCAGCGTCCAGCGCTGGCCCTTCTTGAACCTGGCCTGGTGCTGGTTGGTGTAGTGGACCACGCTCCACATCACTTGATGAAGGCGCTGGACCGTGGCCGCCTGCGCCAGCTGCGCCGGCGTGAAGGTGCCTTCAAGCCTGGCCAGGTCGTCCAGGGTCAGCTTGCCGCCGAACGGGCCTTCCAGGAGCTGCGGCGGCAACCCGCGCGTCTTGACCATGTCGTCCAGCAAGTTCTTGCGGAACACCCAGCGCTTCTTCTCTTTGTCGAACTCCTGGAAGGCGATGCCGTTGCTCGGGTCGACCGCGTTCCAGTACAGTACGTTGCCGATCTGGGTGAGCTGCTGCTCGGCCCGCTGCTTGCGATTGACCGCGGGCGCCACGTTCCAGCGCTGCGGGACCGGCAGCTTCACCGAGGTCAGCAGCACTTCGGCGATCTTCTGCCGCGGCGCCGGCAGCGCCGGCTGCAGGACGATATTGTCGATCGTGTCGCCAAACTTGATCTGCACCTGCGGCTTGAGGAGCTCCTCCTGCAGCGTGAAGTACACCTTCTCCAGGCCGGGCTGCATTTCTTGCAGGGCGTACACCGCCTCGTCGACGATGATCACGCCCAGGGCGGCCTGCGCCGGCTTGCCGGCCGCGTCGGTCACCGTGAAACGGATGCGGGCGTCTTCGCCGGGGGCGTATTCCTTCACCGCGTCGATGGCGATCTTCAAATCGTTCTTCGGTTGGATGTACACCACCCGGCTGTCGCGGATGATCTCGCCGTGCGCCAGCACCTGGTACGCGTGGATCTCGACGCTGCCGTAGACGCTCGGCGGCAGGTCGAGCCGTTGCGCGGCGTGGCCGTTGTTCACATCAAGCCAGCGGCTGAGCATGATCTGGCCGCCGCGCACCACGTCGACGTAGACCGTCGGCAGCCCCGCCGAAGTGTGGACGTTGATGTCCATCATGTCGCCGGTCTGGTAGACGGCCTTGTTGAGCCGCAGCAGCACGTTCTCGCCGAGCGGATGGCTGTTGAGCTCGAGATTGAAGGCGGCCGTGTTGCCCTTGGGGTCCTTGGCTTCGGCGCGGACATCGTAGATGACGGCCGGGCCATGATTGACTTGCTTGCCGCCCAGGGTCTCGACGTCGCGCGGGCCCCACGCGCCCTGGCGGAACTGGTCGGCCTTGGGCGTGACCTTGATTTCCGCGAGGCCGGCGGCGTCGGTCGTCACGGTGGCCAGCGCTGGACCAAGGTCCTCTTCCTTGGCGGCCGGGGCGACCGGCAGCGCCGCGTCCTTGGCGATGGGTTGCAGCCCGCCCCGACGCGGTTGCACGCGCGCCGGCGGCGGACCGCCGGGTTGCGGACCGCCGGGTTGCGGAACCACGGTCTTGCGATGCCAGACCTTGACCTCGCAGTTCGCCGCGGGGCTGCCGTCGGGATAGATGGCGGCGGCGAACACGCGATTCTCCATGCCGGGCGCCAGCTTGCCCCCTTCGGGAATCAGGCTGACGCGGATCGGTTGATCGCTCACGGTGTAGGTCTTGGCGATCGTCTCGGTGTGGTCGGCGCTGTCGAGCACCTTGACGTCGAGCTTCACCATGGCGTCGCCCTTCTGGAGCGGCTGGCCGACGAAGTAGTCGGGGAGCTGAATCTCGAACTTGGCGTGGCCGTTGTCGTCGGTGTCGCCCTTCCAGGTGTGGAACTTCCGGAAGGCCACGTCAAAGGTGCTGGCCGTGACCTCGATCTTGGCCTGGGCCACCGGCTTGCCGAAGAAGTAGTCGCTCTGCAGCTCGGCCTGGATCGTTTCCTTGGGAAGGTAGAACGACTTGTCGGCCTTGACCGCGACCTTGAACTTGGGGAGGACGTAGCGCTTGACGTTGACGGTCTTCTCGGCCTTGGCGTCGCCGACGGCGGCGCGGATGTGGTAGTCGCCCATGTTGACTTCGTCGGCGAGCTGGAAATCGACGGCCGCGACGCCGAACTGGTTGGTCGTGAGGGTTTTCTTGAAGACCTTGTTGCCCTTCGAATCCTCGACTTCGAAGAGAATGTCCTTGTCTTCCACCGGTTTCTGGTCGAACGAGCGCAGCGCCAGGGCGCGGAGGTGCATGAGCTGGCCGGGCTGGTAGATCGGCTTGTCGCTGACCAGCAGCACCTTGGCGCCGGCCTTGATGCTGACCTGGCGCTGCAGCTTCTCTTCGCCCAGCGCCGACCGGGTCACGATCTCCAGCTCGTACTGACCCGCTTCGAGCGCGGGCAGGACGAACTCGACGCCGGCCAGGCCGGCGCGCCCGGTCTTGCCGCGAAACAGCTCGTGCACCTTGCCCGTCTTGTCCTTGAGGCGCGCCTGGACCTCGCTCCCCGGCAGCGGCATGGTCTGCGTCAGGCTGACGACGCCGTGGACCCCGCACCGCAAGGCCACGGCGCTGCCGGCGAAGTACTCGGTCCCGGCGGTGATCGACGTTTCGTGGGCCTTGGCCAGCAGCGCCTTGCCCAGCGGCAGCTCGACGGTCTGCTTGCCCATGCCGACGCGCAGGCGGTAGCGGCCGGCCTTGGACTTGTCGGCGCGGACGGCGACCCGGTGCTGGGCGTAGTCCGTCTCCTGGTCGACTTCTGTTTCGGCGCGGTCGAGCGCCTTGCCGGCCTCGTCCAGCAGCTCCACGACCAGCGCGCCCTGGAGCGGCTCGGCGGTCCCGCGCGCCAGGCCGACGCCGACCTGCAGCTGGTCCTTGTCAAAGACGGCGGCCACCTGCGGGGCAAACGGCGTCCCGCCGGCGCGGCCCTGTTGCCACAGGAGGATCAGACCGGCCAGGCCGGCGCAGAACACCCCCGCGACGCCGATGCGCAACCCCCGACTCGTGTGCTGCGATGCTGGATGCATGACGACCTCCCGGCCAACGTGATGTGAATGGCGCTGCGAGCGATTCGCGTGCACAGTTTCGGTGCACCAACCCGAAGCGTCAGCGAGGGTTTGCGGTGGCTTCCCCGGCTCACGCTTCGGGTTGGTGCAGCGGAATCACGCACGCTCATTAGCATATGCGCGGACCGCGCCCTCGCCCCGTCCGCGGCAAAAGACGAGGCCCGAGCAGCTTTGGTTTGCGCGGCTAGTCGTCGGACTTCTTCCGCCGCGGGCGGCGCTCGAACTCGAACGGCTCGTCCGGGTCATCGGTCACGGTCACCTGCACCGGCGGATTGCGGCCGAGTTGATCGGTCTGCACGCGCCACAGGTTGGGGGCGCGCCAGCCTTTTTCGAGCTGCCAGATATGGCCGTCGGCGTGGAGGTAGAGGACGGGCTTTTTGAACTCCTTGCAGGCGGCGACGAAGGCGCGGAAGAACGGCTCGTGATCGGGCGACGGCATGGCCTGGGCGAAGACGACCAGGGCGCGCACCTTGGCGCCGTGCACCGCCAGCTGTTGCTGAACCCAGTCCGCGTCGTGCCGCATCCGCGTCTCCCATTCTTCCTGATCGTGGACCCGGCCGCCGACGAGGTTGAGGCCGACGAGCAGCACGCCCTTGGAGGTCCAGGCGAAGTTCTCCGGCCGGCCGGGCTGCTTGGCGAGCTTGGGGGCGCGGCTGAAATGGCGTTCGAAGTTGAGGAAGTGCTTGGACCAGTGTTTCCAGCCGATGTCGGGTTGCGACAGGTCGTTCCATTCGTTGTCGCCGGGCACGACCAGCACGGGGATTCGTGACGTCTTGAGAATGGCCGCGACCTTGGCGTATTGCGATTCGGGCCAGGCTTTCTTGCTGCCGGGGACAACGTCGCCGAGGTGGACGAGGAATTCGCTGGCGCGGTCGGAGCTCACCATGGCCACGTGGCGTTCCAGCAGGCGTTCCTCTTCGAGGTTGTAGGGACCACAACCGGTCGCCGAGAAAACCAGGGGCGCGGCGCCCGCCGGCGCTACGCCGCCCATCAAGATCAACAAGCCGGGGATGCACCGTCGCATGGGAGGAGCCTCGTGGTTGACGCCATTGTCATGATTAGACGACGCGGCGGCGGTTCCCAACGGAATTTTGAGAAAAATCGCGCAACCCCTTGCAATCCGCCATCGAATTGTTCAAGATGGAAGTCGTTCATGAGAGAAATGTTAATAGTACGCCCACGACACGCGGATTACGCTGCCGCGGCGTCGTCCTTTGACGTACCCCCCGGGGCGAGCATTCTTGTTTCGCCGGCGAAAGAATGCCGGCCCCGAGACGTCATGCTGCCGACGTTTGACTGGGTTTGCAGGACGTCAAGCCCCCAGGCTAGGCCGTCCCCTCGCGGAGTGTCCTCCGCCACCGGCCGCGCCGACAAGGTAGGCACCAATGCCCGCACCAACGACGGTTGACGCCTTTCTCGACTTCGGCTACCGCAGCGGTTTGCTGGAACCCTCCGGCGTCGAGACCATGCAGACGAAGCTCAACGGTCACGCGCCGACCACGCCGCGCGCCCTGGCCGACGCGCTCATCGAGCACGGTCTCTTGACGAATTTCCAGGCGCAGAAGCTGCTCGCCGGCCGCTGGCGCGGCTTCACCATCGCGCAGAAGTATCGCCTGCTCGAACGCCTGGGCGTGGGGGGCATGGGCGAAGTGTACCTGTGCGAACACATCCACATGGCCCGCCGCGTCGCCATCAAGGTCCTGCCCGTGGCCCAGGCGGAAGACCCGGCCTGCCTGGCGCGCTTCTATCGCGAAGCCAAGGCCGTCGCCCGGCTCGACCATCCGAACATCGCCCGGGCCCACGACATCGATTGCGAAGACAAGCTGCACTTCATCGTCCTGGAATTCGTGGACGGCTGCAATCTGCACGAGTTCGTCCGCAAGAACGGCGTCCTCACGCCGCTCCGGGCCGCCCACTACCTCCGCCAGGCGGCCCTCGGCCTGCAGCACGCCCACGAAGCCGGTCTGGTGCATCGCGACATCAAGCCGGGCAACCTGCTGCTGGACCGGCAAGGCTGCGTCAAGATCCTCGACATGGGCCTGGCGCGGTTCTTCCATGAGGATTCCGGCGCGTACGTCCAGGAGCACGAAACCGGCTACATCATCGGCACCGCGGACTTCCTGGCGCCCGAGCAGGTGGTGGACAGCCAGGTCGACATTCGCGCCGACATCTACAGCCTCGGTTGCACGTTGTACTATCTGCTGATCGGCAAGAGCCCCTTCCAGGACGGCTCCGCCGCCCAGAAGCTCATCTGGCAGCAGGTCCGCTATCCCAAGCCGGTGCGCAGCCTGCGGCCGGACGTCCCGGCCGAGCTGGCCGGCGTGCTGGACAGGATGCTCGCCAAGGAGCCGCCGCGGCGGTTCCAGACGCCGGCGGAGCTGGCCGAAGCGCTGGCCCCGCTGACGCAGGAACCGGCGCCGTTGCCGACTCCCGAGGAAATGCCGGCGCCGTCGTACGCGCCCGCCGGGCGGCCGTCGAGCCACGCCTCCGCCGCCACCGGGCCGATGTCGCCCACGACCGATCGCGATCCCGCCCTGGCCGAAGCGCGCTCTCCCGGGGTCGAGCTGGTGAAGTCCTTTCCGCTGCGCGGCAATGCCACGCGCTGACCGGCGCCCGCAGATCCGTTACAATCCGCAGCCTCGCGCCGCGGCGACGCGCGCAAGCCGTTGCCGCCCGGCAACGGTTGCCCAAGCGCAATTGACATACCCATGTCAACGTTTATCATGGAGGAAGCACTCAACCCGTCCGCCGGCTCCGCCCCGGTCTCTGCCTAGCACCCCGGCGGCGCCGCGAGCCCGGCGACAGGGGGCTTCCCATGGCCACCGGCACCGGGCACCGCGTCGAAGACCTTGCCCTGGAACTCTTCGAGATCGTCACGCAGATTTGCCTGTCCACCCTGCGCGGCCGCCGCCGCGCCCGCGACCTCAAGGAAGTCGAGTTCCTCACCCTGTCGCTCTTGCAAGCCAACGGCACCATGATCGTCGGCGACATCCAGCGCGTGCTCGGCATCCTGCCGGCCCAGATG
This sequence comes from Gemmataceae bacterium, assembly GCA_022616435.1. Lineage (GTDB taxonomy): Bacteria > Planctomycetota > Planctomycetia > Gemmatales > Gemmataceae > JAKEET01. Next base: position 41,989 of record JAKEET010000172.1, on the reverse strand, counting down.
TCGCGCATCATCCGCGCCCTCGAGAATCGCGAGCGGCCCCTCATCGAATGCCGCATCAACCCGCGCGACAAGCGCAAGATCGACGTCGGCCTGACCGCCCACGGCGAAAAAACCTTGCTCGACTACCAGGGCGCCCGCGTCGGCCGCATCGTCGAACGTTTGCAGAACCTGTCCGACGACGACCAGGAAGACCTGATCCGCGTCCTCACCAAACTGCACGGCCTGCTGGAACGGACGCCGGCGTGATGTTTGTGCAAGGTGCGGTATGGTTTGCGGCGCGGTCTCAGCGCGACAGCATGGTGTGAATCGCAACGGCGAAACCTACCTGATAGAGGAAGTACAAGCCGGTGACGATCAAACCCTGCTGCAGCGTGAGGTAGCAATACTTCATCAGCAGGAACAGCAACAGCCCGAGAATGGGAATCAAGGCGAGCAGTCCAACGTAGCCGCCGCCGAGGAACATCGCCGCGAGCGTCCCGACGATGCCCACGCCGAGGGCAATGAAGAACATCTTGCCAAAGTCGATGTCGGCGGTGCCGCGCGCAACCAGCCAAACGAGCACGCACAACACCAGAGGATTGAGGAAGAGTCCAAGCATTGCCAATCCTCGCGCAACGGAGTTGATCGGCGCTTGAATCGGCGGCCAGCCGCTACCGCAGCGCCTTGCGCAGGACGGTCAGCCAATCCTGCAGGACCGCGTGCTCCGGCGCCGTCAACGTGTTGCCGCCGTAGCGCTGATCGTAATAGCGCCGCGCCAGCAGCTCGGGGATGTGACTGAGGTCGCGCGTGTCGACGCGCCGCTCCAGCAGCGCGCCGACCTCGGCCGCGAACTCGCGCGGCGTCTGCCCCCTCGACGGACGCATGCCGAGCCGGCGCGCCGCGAGGCGCAGGAATTCGTCGAAGAAGCGAACCCGCGCGCCGGCCGGAGTTGCCGCGGGGGTCCGCCAGCCCTGGACGAGGAGGGCCAACAATCCGTGCCCCGCCCGCCGGCCGTAAACCACGGCGACCGCCACGCCGGCCAGCACCAACACCACCGCCAGCCCCCGCCTCGACATGAGCCACACGACCAACCGCCCCAGGACTTCGCCTTGCTGCTCCGGCGTGTATTCCATGATGAACTGCCGCCAAAGGACCCGGCTGTCCAACAAGTTGTCGGTGCACCAGCGCCACCACGAGACCAGCACGTTGGAGTGCGTACCGAAGGACGGGGTGGGATCGAGCGTCAGCCATTGCCATTTGGTCGAATCGCCGGGGACCAGCGCCTCGACCCAGCTATGGGCGCTGTTGAGGCGGACCACGGCCTCGCCCTGTTCATCGGTGTCGCCGCCGAGGTAGCCTTTGACGACCCGGCAGCGGATGCCGAGCGCGCGCAGCATCAGCGCCAGGCCGCCGGCGTAGCGCTCGCAGTGCCCTTCCTTGACATTCATCAAGAAATCGACGGTCGGGTCGAGATCGCGCTCCTTGCGGCGCAATTCCAGGCTGTACGCGTATTCGCCCGATTGCGCCAGGTGATCGCACAGGGCCTGTGCGACCTTGGCGTGCGCCGGCGCCGCCAGCCGGCCCCGATCGTCCAGCGCCCGATCGGCGCCGCTCAATCCCGGCAAACGCTGCATGAGCTCGTGCGTCCACCGTTGCAGCGGTCGCGGAGCGGGTTGATTCGCCAGATGGTCGGCGTATTCCTCGTGAATGTTCGGGGCCGGCTGCCGCGGATTGCCGTCCGGGACGCGGATCACCTGACTGTAGGAGAACGTGTGGAGGCGGCTGCGCATGCGCGCCGGCATGACGATGTCGCACCCGGGCACGACCTCGAAGAACCCGGCAGCGTGCGGCTGCCGATTCAGGCGCGGGCCCAGGCCAAACCCGCGATCCCAATCGAGCGGCTCCGCCAGCACCAGGCCGCCGGCCGTCCTCGGCACCACGTCCAATGTGACCAGCCATTCTCCCGGGCGCACCCGGTCCGGCTCCGGTTCGGCCGCCAGCGCCACAGGCTGCAGGACGTAGCGGCCCAGCAGCTCTTTCTGGGCGAACGAATACCAGCGGCCCGCGATATGGACCTCGACGACTTCGGTGCGCCAGCGCTGGATGGACGAGGCGTTCCGGGGCCGGCCCTCATGATCGCGCACGGTCACGGCGAAGGCCGGCCCCTCGGGCAGCTCGACCGTGCCGACGCGATTGAGGTCGATGGCCGCCGAGTCGCGCGCCCGCCTGTTCGCCGCCGAAATCGTGCTGAGGTTCCGCGCGTCCCATTGCGATTGCCCCTGGCGCGGCGCGGCCAGAAACACCATGAAGCCCGCGAGGGCGACAACCCCCGTCCACAGCGCCGCGCGGGGCAGCCCCCAAAGCCGCCACGGAACCGCCACGGCGGGACGCGCCGCCGTGGCGTCGAACAGCGGCAGCCGGCCTGCCGACGCCACGTTCGCCGACGCCACGTTCGCCGACGCCACGTTCGCCGACGCCACGTTCGCCGACGCGTCATGTGCCCACGCCGCCGCGTCGATCAGTTGCCGCTCGCGGACTGGATAGTAGAGGGCCAAGCTCCACACCAGGCTCGCCAGGTACAGCATCGCGAGGAGGCCGAACGTGTGACTATCGGCCAGCACGGCGGCCAGCGTGACCATCATCAGGCCCATCGTCTGGATGACCCAGTAATCGGGGAGCCGTTTCGGCCGAAACAGCTTCACGATCAGCAGGATCATCAGCAAGGGACCGAGGTGGGGCAGCAGCCCGGCCGGCCAGTTGACGCCGGCCCGCAGCAAGTCGTCTTCCGAGCGCGGGATCTGATAGAGAATCCAACCCGCCGCGCCGATGGCGATGAACACGCCCAGATGGTTGGCCGCCATCTCGGACAGCACCCAGACGCCCTCTTGACGCCAGGCCAGGAACAAGAGGGCCAGCATGCCGAGCACGAAGACCGGCATCCAGGGGAGGAAAAACGTGGACGACGACGCCAGGCACAGCGCCGCCAGGGCGAGCGTGAGGTAGAAACTGCCATGGAAGAGCGTTTCGAGACGCATGCGCACCTATTTCTTGAAACCGGGCTTGCGCTTGTCCCAGCGGATGCCATCCTCAATGAACCGTCGAAACCCTTCGTCGAGTTTCTGTTCGAGCTTCTTGCTCAACTCCGAGCCGTTCTCGAAAGCGTGCTTGAACAACTGCTCGGCCTTGGCTTCAAGAGTTCGCTCCAATGCCTTGGAGAACGCTTGCTCAAACGCCTTTTCTATGATCTCTTCGATGTTGATCGGCATCGGACCCTCCTGGTCGACTCAATTGCCTCCCCTGACTTCACGCCGGCTCGGTCGCCAGTTCTTCGAGCGCCGCCCTGATCGACGGCAACTGCGGCACCGAGTTCTGTTCGTACACCTGGTTCAGACCGATCCCCGGCAGGTGCTTGCCCAGGAGCACCCGCGGCCGGACCAGCAGATCGTAAAAGTGCTCGTCGACGACCCGGCGGAGCAAATGCTCGCCGAAATTGGTCACCTCGGTGTCTTCGTTGACGATCAAGAGCCGGCCGGTCTTCAGCACGCTGGCACGGATCGCCTGCCAATCATACGGGAAAATGCTGCGCAAGTCGAGCACGTCGAAGCTGAAGCCGTGTTCTTCACGAAGCTGGTCCGCGGCATCGACGCACAAAGGGAGAGTTCTTCCGTAACTGACGACGGTGCCGTGCGTCCCCTCCCGCACCAGCGACGCGATGCCGAGCGGCACGAAATGCTCGCGCACCGCCGGCCAGCGCGGCTTCCATCTCGACCGATCCCCGACGGGAGCGTCGATCAACGCCTTGAGCTCGTCCTGGTCTTCCGGTTCGCCGGGAATGAGCTGATCGCCGCGAAGCCGCAACAGCGCCTTGGGCAGCAGGACCATGACCGGGTTGGGATCGACGATGGCCGAGAGCATGAGGCCATAGGCGTCGAGCGGGTTGCTGGGCATGACGATCTTCCAGCCGGCGAGGCGCGACGCCCAGCTTTCGAAGCTGTGCGAGTGATACAGGCTGCCGCGGATGCCCGAGCCCGAGGGCGTCATGAGCACGATCGGCATCGCGTAGTTGCCGGCGCCGGCCCAGCGCTGATTGCCGGCGACCTTCAAGAGGTCGATGGTGTTGAAGCCGTAGTCGCAGAATTGGATCTCGCACACCGGCCGCCCGCCGGCGTAGGCGATGCCCATGGCCGTGCCGATGATGCCGCGCTCGTCGAGCGGCGAGTTCCAGGCGGTCTTCAAGCCTTGCGTGGCGGTGAACACGCCGCCCAGCGGCGGGCCGACGTCTTCGCCGAAGATGTCGGTGACGCCGAGATGCTCCTCGCCGTAGTGCAGGGCGAGGCGAACGGCTTGGACGAGGGTGGCCATGGAATCAGCTTACTAGGATTTGATTCCCTTGCGCACATGCGCCTTGACGTGGTCCTTGGGTGCGATGAGCAAAGATGCCCGACCAATGCCGATGGCATCGACGCAGGACCGGAGATATTATAGGTCAAGCGGAACGTGGGCGGTGTAAGCCGCCGCCTGCTCCAACGAGACAATCGCATGATCCCGCTCATCGCCGCGTTCTGTCTCTTCCAAGCCGCCGACTCGGAAGCCCCGAACTTCCGCCGGCCGGCCAACGACGCCGAGCTGCGCTCCTGGCTGGAAAACATGGTCTGGCATCACCGCTTCACGACCGCGGAAATTCGGGCCGCCACGGGCTTGTCGAACAAGGACATCGCCGCCGCCCTGGAGCGGTTCAGGATCGCGCCGGCCACCAAGCCCAAGCGTCCGGCCGACAGTCCGTTGCTGACACTGCCCTATCCCGGCGGCCGGCATCCGCGCATCGGCTTTCTCGACGGCGCCATTCGCCCGCAGCGCGAAACCAAGGTCAGCGTGTTCACTCCCTGGGATGACGCCAGCTACGTCGTCGTTGACGTACCGGAGGCGATCTGGTCGAACCTGGGCCTGACCTATCTGGCCCACACGCACGTCCCGACCCTGTGGACCAAGCAGAAGATCGAGCTGACCCAGCTCGAATGGAGCCGCCGCGCCGACGGCAGCTTCGACATCGCCCGCCAGCTTCCCAACGGCATCGCGTTTCGGACCAAGGTCGTGCCGGCGAAGGACCACGTCGCCATGGAGATGTGGTTGACCAACGGAACGAAGGAGAAGTTGACCGACCTGCGCGTGCAGGTGTGCGTGCTGCTGAAGGGGGCCAAGGGTTTCGAACAGCAGACCAAGGACAACAAGGTCTTCTCCGGCCCCTATGTCGCGTGCAAGGATCAGGACGGCAAGCGCTGGATCATCACCGCCTGGCAGCCGCTGCACCGCGCCTGGGCGAATCCGCCGTGCCCGTGCCTGCACTCCGACCCAAAGTTTCCCGATTGCAAGCCGGGCGAGACAAAACGGGTGCACGGGCGGCTGTGGTTTTATGAAGGGACGGAGATTGAGAAGGAGATCCGGCGGCTGGAGAAGAGCGGGTGGGACGAGAGGCGGTGAAACTGGCAATTCCTCAGTCTACCACTGACGAGACCAAAGAGCACATGATGATTTGTTTCGTCCCGGCCGCACGCTCACATCGCCGGCGCCTTCACCTTTCCGGCCGGCTTCTCCGCCAGCGACTCCTTCACGGTCTGGATGAACGCCCGGGCCGCGTTGGTGCGGTAGCGCATCATTGCCGAGGCGACGCACAGGTCGCGGCGCGGCGGGGCGTCGGCGAACGGGCGGTAGGCGCGGGTCTTGTCGCTATCATGTTCGCGCATCATGGCGGGGGCGACCGAGATGCCCAGGCCGGCCGACACCATCTCCGCCAGGGTCGCGAGCTGGGCGCCGCAGGCCACCACGCATGGCCGCAGCCCCTGCGGCTTGCAGAAGCGCTGCACCTGGCCCGCCAGGCAATGCATCTCGTGCAGCACCAGGAACGGCTCGCCTTCGATCGCCGCCCACGGCACCGTCGTCCGCCTGGCGAGCCGATGCCGGGCGGGGAGCAGCAGCAGCAACGGCTCGGCGCCGACGGTTTCCAAGAGCACGCTGGGCGGCGGCTCGGCGCTCGACATCACCGCCAGGTCGATGGCGCCGCGCTCGATCCCTTCGAGCAGGCGATGGGTGACGTCCTCGACGATCTCGAGCTGCACGTCGGGCCAGCGCGCCAGGAAGCGGCGCACGACCTTGGGCAAGAGAAACGGCGCGACCGTGGGGATGGCGGCCACGGTCAGCGTGCCGGCGACGTGGTCGCGCAGCTCGGCCGCCCGCCGCTTGGCGTCGTTCAGCTCGGCCAGGATGCGGCGGGCGTGCTCGATCAAGCGTTGCCCCGCCTCGGTCGGCACCACGCCGCGCGGCAGCCGGTCGAACAGCGGCTGGCCGATCTCGCGTTCGAGCTTCTGGATCTGCTGGCTGAGCGACGGCTGCGCCACCAGGGCTCGCTCGGCGGCCTTGGTGAAGCTCCCCTCCTCGGCGAGGGCGACCAGGTATTGCAGCTGGTGGATTTCCATAGTCAACGGCTATTCTATTCGGCGCAGGATAATTGTTGTCTATGGAGGAAGGGCCGTCCATGCAGCGGACGGTAGCCGAAGTCGGCTCCAGAATGCCAGAACGCCAGCTGGCCACGGAATGTGCGTCGGGGTTGAACGTGCTTTCCGCTCAACCCTCAGCGAAGGGCCCTTCGCTGAGGCTCAGGCTCGAATTGCCGACTCGCGCGCTGTGAATCAGGTTGTCGGCGTTGTCGGCCGGGTGGCTTGCAATCCAAGTTCCTTCAGGTAGGATACTGCCAATTGGGATCCGGTTGTCGGTATCCTCTCGCGGCGCGGCGGGTGGCTCACGCGCTTCATCTTGTCGTGCGGTGGGTGGCATGCTTTCGCGGCTCCCGCGCTTCATCAGGAGCTTCTGGACCAACACCGCGAAAGCATGCAGGTCGCGCCGGGGACAACATGCTTTCGCGTGATGGTCCCCATCCTTCACGCGTGGCGAGGGATCGGCGAAAGCATGCCACCCTTGTCACCCAGCCATTTTTCTCGCGGAGCCAGCGGGCTACAGGAGCACATCATGCGACGCGTCATCGTGGCCACCCTGGTGTTCGGCGCCGTCGGCGCGGCTGTGGCGTTCTCCACATTCACCCAGGACGGGGCCGGACGGGACGAAACCAGGACGCACTTCCAGCGCGAAGGCCTCAACCCGGTCACGCACCTGCGCTGGAACGACGACCCCGACGAGTTCCAGTTCGCCATCGTCAGCGACCGCACCGGCGGCCACCGGGCCAACGTCTTCTCCCAGGCCGTTCACAAGCTGAACCTGATGCAGCCGGCGTTCGTGGTCTCGGTCGGCGACCTCATCGAGGGGGGCAAGAAGCCCGACACGCAGTACCAGAAGGAATGGCAAGAGTTCGACGGCTTCGTCGCCAAGCTGACGATGCCGTTCTTCTACGTGTCCGGCAACCACGACGTCGGCGCCAGGGAGTCGGCCAAGTTCTGGGAGGGCAAGCTGGGCCGCAAGCACTATCACTTCGTCTATCGCGGGGTCCTGTTCATCGCCCTCAACAGCGACGACCCGCCCGGCAGCGGCGGCGCCATCGGCGCCGAGCAAGCCGCCTGGGTCAAGCAAGTGGCCGAGGCCAATCGCGACGCCCGCTGGACCATCGTGCTGGTGCACCGGCCGCTGTGGGCGGCCAAGGGCGCCGGCAGCAACGGCTGGAAGCAGGTGGAGGAGTCCCTGGGCGACCGGCGCTACACCGTGTTCGCCGGCCACATCCATCGCTTCGAGAAGTTCACCCGCAACGGCCGGTTCTACTACCAGCTCGCCACCACCGGGGGCAGCAGTGTGATGCGCGGCGTCGAGGCGGGCGAGTTCGACCACATCACCTGGGTGACGATGAAAAAGGACGGCCCGCTGCTGGCCCACGTGACGCTCGACGCGATCCATGCCGAGGACCTGAAGCCGGCGGTTACCGACGAGCCGGGGTCCAAGCGCGTCAAGGCCCCGGTGTACGCGGTCCGCGGCCAGGCGTACTTCGAAGGGACGCCGATGCCCGGCGCGGTGGTGCTGCTGACGCCGGCCGGCGATGTCAAGAAGGCGGCGCGGGCGTCGGGTCGGGTGGCGGCGGACGGCTCGTTCACGCTGACGACGTACCGGGCCAACGACGGCGCCGCCGCCGGCGAGTACACGGTCACGGTGTTCTGGCGCGAGAGGCTGCGGGATGGACAAGCCGGCGCCAGCCTGTTGCCCGCGCGGTATGGAAAGCTGAGTGAAACGCCGCTCAAGGCGGTGATTCAGCCGGGCGCCAAGAATGAGCTGGTTCTCGAGCTGAAGAAGTGAAGCGCGGCGTGCGTTTTGCGCCGGATTCGGGGTGGCATGCTTTCGCCGATCCCTCGCCACGCGTGAACAACCTGGACCATCGCGGCGAAAGCATGCTGTCCCCGGCGCGACCTGCATGCTTTCGCGGTGCTGGTCCAGTGAATCTCCGCGTGGCGTGTGAGCCGCGAAAGCATGCCACCCAAAACTACCATTCGGGTTGGTCTGGGGCGACGCTGACTTGCCCCGATCACCGATCACGTCACGATCCCTTGCTTCTCCAAATACTCGATCAACTGCGCCGCCGCGTCTTGCGGCGAGGTGCCCGTGGCGTCGATGGTCACTTCCGGCTTCAGCGGCGCTTCGTACGGATCGTCCACGCCGGTGAAGCCCATGCCCTTGCCGCCGGCTAGGGCGGCGCGGGCCTTCTTGTAAAGCCCCTTCGGGTCGCGCGACTCGCACGTCTCGATCGGCGTGGCGCAGTGCACCTCGATGAACGGCATCTTGCCCTGCTCGTGCAGTCCGCGCACGTTGTCGCGGTCCTTGCGATACGGGCTGATGAAGCTCGTCAGCGTGATCACGCCGGCGTCGGCGAACAGCTTGGCCACTTCGCCGATGCGGCGGATGTTCTCCTCGCGGTCGGCGGCCGAGAAGCCGAGGTTCTTGTTGAGGCCGTGGCGGATGTTGTCGCCGTCGAGCACGTAGGCCAGCCGGCCGCGCTGCACCAGGGCGTGCTCCAGCGTGAACGCGATCGTGCTCTTGCCCGACCCGGACAGGCCGGTGAACCAGATGGTGCAGCCCTTCTGCTTGAGGAGCTGGTTGCGTTCCTCCGGCGTGACGTGGCCCTCGTGCCAGGTGATGTTGGTCGCTTTGACGGCGGTCATGATCCTCGGCCCTTTCCGTGTGGTGGGTAGAAAGGGACGTTGTATGCGCCGGCGTTCGCGACAGCCACGGCGAAACCCGTGATTCCGCTGCACCAACCCGAAGCGTAAGCGAGGGAGGAAGCGAAATCCCTCGCTTACGCTTCGGGTTGGTGCAGCGAGCTCTCCCTGCGTCGGAACGGCGAGCGTCGCGGCGTAAGCCCGACGTGCTTCGCGCGACGCCGGTCCAAGCACGTCGAGCTTACGCTTCGACGCTCGCCTCACGCCACTTGGCTCTTCCCCCGCGCCCGCCGCACCAGCTTCACCGCCACCCACAGCACCAGCGCCCACGGCAGGATCACGAACACGCCGACGACCACGAACATCAGGCTCACCGACAACAGCCGGAACGCGTAGCCCAGGCTGGTGCGCATCTGCGCCCACAGCCCTTGGTCGTCGGGCACGATCGGCGTGAGATTGGTCACGCGGACGAGGATCTGCACCTTGCCGAGTTTCGTGTCCGGCGCTTGCAGGTTCTGGCTCGCCTTCTGGCCGCGGATGTCGCCCACCAGCTTGAGCTTGCTGACCACCTCGTCGCGCGCCGACAGGGGGACGTCGAACAGCCGGACCGCAATCGCGTTGCCGGCCCGGTCTTCCGTGGTGGCCGCATCGATCACCTTCCCCTTGGCGGCCAGCACCAGATCGACCAGCCTCGTCGCGGCCTGGTCCACGTTCTTGACTTCGATGTTCAAGTCGATCGTTTCCCGCGGCGGAATCCGGCCCAGCAGCGTGACGCGGTAGCCGAGCTTCTTGCCGGTCGCGACCTCGCCGGGCTGCTTCCGGCTCGTGGTGCGCGAGTACACGTCGCCCACCTCGTCGAGCAGCTTATCCACGGCGCTCTGCTCGCCGGCCGGCACGTCGAAATCGAGCTGGCCGGTGACGTTGGTCTTGTCCTTCTCATCGAGCTGGACGACGCGCACGGTCCCCTTGGCCTGGAGCGCCGCCTCGTGCAGCCGCTTGAAGGCGCCGGGCACGTCCAGGCTGTAGGCCTGGACCGCGAACGTTTCCCGCGGCGGGATGCTGGTCTCGCTCTTGAGCAGCAAGCGATAGCCGACTTTGCGGTCGGTCGCGGTCTCGCCGGGGCCGGCCCGCGTCGTGTGCCGCGACACCACGTCGCCGACCGCCGGCAGTTGCTTGTCGAACAGCTCGCGCTTGGTGCTGGGCACGTCGAAATCGAGCTGGGCGAAGATGTTGGTCTTGTCCTTCTCGTCTAGCTGGCTGACGCGGACCTGGCCGCTGGATTGCAGCACCAGCTCGAGGAGGCGGTGATACTCCGCCGCCACGTCGGCCACCGCGACCTGCAGGTTGAACTCCTGCCGCGGCTTGATGTTGGCGACGTTGTACAGCTTCACCTGGAAGCGGACGTCGTTGGTACGCGACTTGATCGGCTCGCCGCTGGGCGCCGGGCCCCCCTCGGCCTGCTGCAGCCGCTGGGCGTCGTGGTGGGTGACGATGCCGAGCTTCCGGAGCTTGTCTTTGACCGGCCCGGCCGCGGCGGGGGCGACCTCGAAGTTCACCTCCGCCTCCAGCTGCCCGGCGGCGTGCTGCTTCAATTCCGACTTCGTGACCCGCCCCTTCGCCTCGGTGACGGCCGACAACGCCGCCTGCAGCGACTTTTCGACGTCGTCGGTCTCGATCTTCATGGTCACCTGCTCGGTGATGACCATGGCGGCGGCGGCGCGGATTTCGCGCTCGTAGGCGGTGATCGTCAGGGTGCTGAGGGCGACCTGGTTGTTGTAATAGCGGATCTCGCCTTCATATTCCTCGATCTTGGTCCGCCACACGCCCAGCTCGCGCTCGGCGGCGATCAGGTCCTTGATCTCGCCCTTGCCGTTCTGGATGATCTTGATGAGCCGCTCCTCCATGGCCCGGGCGGCGCGGAGCCGGCTTTCGATGTCGGTGTACTGCTTGGTGACGTCCTGGCTGCCGACGCGCTGGCTCTTGAGCTCGCCGGCCTTGGCCAGGTCCTTGCGCAGGTTGAGCACGAACTTGTCGAGGTGCTCCGGCGGCATGCGGACGACGATCGAGCCCTTCATCTTGCCGTTGGGCAGCTTCTCGCTGTTGACGGTCATGACGAAGGCGCCGGGGATGGCGCCGATCAGCTTGTTGATCTGGGCGACGGTGTTGTCGAACAGATCGACCTCGAATTCGAGGTCGCCGGTGCGGATGATCTTGCGCTGGGCGACCTGCGGGTCGGGCTTGGGCTGGGCGACGGCGATCGGCTGACCGCCGATGATGCCAACCCTTTCTTGCGGCTTCGCGGCGCCGGCGACGCTGGCGTCCTTCTCGGCGTTGGACAGGCCCATGTCTGTAGGCCTTCGACCGCTGATGGCCTTGTCGAGCTTCTTGATTGCCTCGCCCTGTTCTTTGAGTGCTTGGGCGCCAGATCCGACGAATGCAGGAGGCGTGAGGCCGGTTGCCGACCCATCCGTGTCCATGAACCCACGCGCCGCCCCGTATGACAGGTTGTGATACTCGGTCGTCGATTTGAGGATCAGTGCGGTGTGCTTGGCGGCGCTCTTTTCGGCCACGTCATTGGCCTTTTCGCTCTTTTCTTCGGCCTGCGCGGCTGGCGCCTTGGGAACGCCGGCGCCAAACAGAAGACTGCCGGTGTGTGATTCTTTGACCTGGGCGATGAGATCTTTGGCCTCTTGAGTGAGCTTCAGCACATCCTCTGGGGCGCGGCGCAGATATGCGCTTGGCGGGGTCATCGTCGTCCGCACGGATCCATCGGCAAGGGCCGGAGGCTGGCCGACTATCATTTCGCCGGCCTGGATTTTGTGGAGGTCGTCGAGACGCTTGGTGATGCCGCCCATTCTAACGGTGCGGCCGTTATCCTCCCACGAACTTACACCGCTGTCCTGAGACGCACAATTGATCGGGGTGTTGACGTCCGGCGTCATCGTGCCCGACGGCGTCAAACCAGACGCCGCGCTGCTGACGCCGAGGTTGCGCTTTGCGGAGCTAAACGGGGCGGATGGCATTGCGGCCGGCGCCGATTCTTCGTTCTTGACGTACTTTCCACCGATGACTCCGCCGGCGATCGTGGTGTGCGTGGAATCCGCGCGCGTGATCAGCCCGAGCGCCGGCGGGAAATGCTCGATCGTATTGGCATTTTGGATGTCGGCCACTCTCGACATGTCATCGCTGAGATTCGGACCATGATGTCCCTGACCGCTCAGCATCGATCTGTCTTTGGACAATTCGGCGAGCTCGCCGTTGACGGAATGCGGCACCATTGGGATCTGCTTCAGTTCATTCCTGGATTGCCTGCGGCCGCCCTGCGGCGTGTAGAACCAATTCCCTTCACGGGGTTCGTTCATCGAATTGGAATCGTCATAAACAACCGTTGACCCACCAACCAAATCGACACCCAGCGTCGTCTTCGGGTCCGCCTGAACCAAGCTTCCTCCCGGAAACGCCAGCATCCCCTGCTCCGCCACCGCCATCACCGCGGCGCCAAGCGCGGCGACAAGCATCACCGCGGCCGCCGCCGCGGCCCAGCGCGCCACCGCCGGCCAGCGCCGCGGCGGCTTCAGCGTCACGCGCCACTTCGTGAGCACGCGTTCTTCAAAATCCGCCGCGAACTGCACGGGGGCGCACAGCCGGTCGAGGCCCTGGTCGAACAGCCGCCACTGGGCCAATTCCTGGGCGCAGGCGGCGCACTGGGCCGCGTGGCGTTCGAGGCGGCCGCATTCGTCCGCGGCCAGCCCGCCGGCGCCGTACAGGGTCAGGTGCTCGTGAAACCATTCGTGTTCCGACATCGCAGACTCCACATCAAATCCAACGATCATTTAGCCGCCGAGCTCGCTCGGCGCGGGATGCGTCCCTTGCCGTGCCCACGTCCGCGGCGAGCAAGCTCGCCGGCTAAATGATCCCCGGTGAATTACCACTGCAACTTCACCCGTTCACACTCCTCGCGCAGCATCTTCAAACCCCGGTGCAGCAAGCCGCGCAGCGAGCCGTTGGTGAGGCCCAGCTGCGCCTGGATCGTTTCGTAATCCGCGCCGCCGAAGTAGCGCAGCCACAACGGCAGCCGGTATTCCTCCGGCAGCGACCGCAGCACCGTGAGCAGTTGTTCGCGCAGCTCGTCCTGCTCGACCTTCTCCACCGGCGACCCCGGCGAGCGGCGCGGCGTCAGCCCGCCGTGTGCCCCGTCCGTGGCGTTGGCGACAGGCGGCGTCCGTTTCTGCCGCTGGTCGCGGCGGGCGGCGTTGATGGCCGTGTTCGTCGCGATCCTGAGCAGCCAGGGACGGAACTTGTCCGGCTCGGCGAGCTGGCCGAGGGACTGGTACGCGGTAAGCAGCGTTTCCTGGAGCAGGTCTTCGGCCTGGTGGAGGTTGCCGGTGTCGAGGTGGAGCCGCGCGAAGACCAGGCGCGAGCAGCGGCGCACGAGCTCGTCGAACGCCGCCCGCTCCCCTTTCCGGGCCCGGGCCACCAGGGATGCATCGGAATCGGTCATCGTTCCATGAGATACGACAACGTCGGGGGCGGCGGCGCGCGCGAAGTTGGAATTCACCGGTACACCGTCACTCCCGGAAGCGCTTTCTCCAGCTCCGCGACGCCGGCATCGGTGACGTTGGTCCCTTGCAGGTACAGCGTCTCGAGCTTGCGGAGCGAGTGCAGGCGGCGCAGGCCGGCGTCGCCGGCGGCCGTGTTGAGCAACTGCAGGTGGCGAAGCTCGGCCAGGGCGCCGACGTGGTCCAGGCAGGCGTCGGTCACCGCGGTGTTGGCGAGGCTGAGGTCGCTCAGCTTCGTCAAGGAGCGCAGGGCCTTCACCCCGTCGTCGGTGATGTTGGTGGTGGCGAGGTACAGGATTTCCAGGTTGCGAAAGGCCGCGATCACCGGCAGCGACTCGTCGTCGATCGGGCAGCCGCTGAGGTTCATTTTCCGCACGTCGGCCAGCGTCGTCAGCTGCCGCAGGTCCTCGACCGTCGGCCGCGTGGCGATCAGGCGGAGCTCGACCACGTGGAGATCGGGACCGCGGCGCTCGTACTTCACGTTGCCGCCCAGGCGGCCGATCGTCGCCAGCGCGGCGTTGACCTCGCTGAGCCGGGCCTGCCGCTGGGCGTCATAGAACCTGAGGCCGGCAAATGTGCCGATGCCCGCCGCGACGAGCACGGCGAGCAGCCATCGATAATGCAACCGTCGCATGCCGATCACGAGGAGGCACCTACTAGCGCGGTACGCTGCCTCCGATGTGATACGGCCGCGGGCGGAATCGCCAACGTGCCATCTACGCCAGCAGCCGCCACAGCTCGCGGCCGAGCAGAGCTCGGTCGGCGGCGAAGAAGATCCGTGTGGGGCTGGCCTTCAGCAATTCGAACTGGCCGGGGTCCGAAGCCGGGGCGCCGGGGTTGATGTCCTGGAGAAGCCTGGTCTTGGTGATATCTGGCTGGCTCCTCCACAATTCGCGGCCGAAGAAGCCGTCGTCGGCCGTGAAGAAGATCCTCTTTTTCTGCTTGCCGACGATGCCGATCAGGATGTTGTCCACAAGACCACTTTGTGGGCCGGCGTAGATGTCGCGAACCAGAATCGTGCCAACCGCGCTGCCATTGGTCCGCCACAGTTCGCCGCCTCGGACGCCGTCATCGGCGCCGAAGAACAAAGTTCGGGGGGCGCCGCGTGGGCCCGTGAGGATCAAGTTCCGCCGCTCCGGCAGCGGGTGTTCCTGGGCGCTGGGATTGGAGCTGGGCAGCCCGGGATTGATGTCGAAGACCAGGCTCGCATCCCTCTTAATCTGGATAGGGAACGTGCGCCAGAGTTCTCGACCCACCCTGCCGTCATCCGCCGCGAAGAAAAGGCTCTTGCCGAACGCGGCCATCAACGTCGTGGGCGACTCCAGCAGGGAATCAGCGGGCCCCGGGTTGATGTCCTCGACGAGGTTCGTCCCATTCCTCATCCCGTTGCTGCGCCACAGCTCCGCACCCTGGAAACCATCATCGGCCCCGAAGTAAACGGCCCTGCCAACTGCCGTGATGTTGAAGGGGTTGGACCCGAGCGGCCCCAGGCGGATATCCCTGACGACGTTGGTATTGTCCAAACCGCGGAAGTTGCCCTGGCTGCGCCACAATTCTGCTCCAAGTCTTCCGTCATCGGCGCGGAAGTACAGGATCTGCTTCACAAGCGGGTTCCGCGGGATAATAACCGTCAAGTACGTGGGGGAAGAATCCGCGGGCCCGGGGTTGATGTCTTCCACAATCGAAGTGGTTTGAGCATTGCCGCGGCTTTTCCACAGTTCTCGGCCACGGAATCCATCGGTCGCTGCGAAGAACAGCACGTTCCGAGGCGGCTGTGTCGGTTGGACTCGCGTTCTGACACTGATCAACTCCGTCGGATCCGAGCCATTCGGCCCGGGGTTGATGTCCTCCACCAGGTCGGTCACCACGGCGCCGTTGGGGCGGACCACCGCCTTCCACAACTCGCGGCCGCGGGAGCCGTCGTCGGCGCTGAAGTACAGCGTGTTGCCCACCTTGGTCAGTTCAACCGGATCGGACCCGGCCGGGCCGGGGTTGATGTCGCGGACCAGTTGCACGCGGTTGCCGACGGTGCGCCACAGCTCGCGCCCCGTTTGGCCGTTGTCGGCGGTGAAGAACAAGACGCCGTTGACGGCGACCATCTCCATCGGCGCCGAGGAGTTGTCGCCGGGGTTGATGTCCTGGACCAGCGTGGCCGCCGGCACTTCGCGCGGCTCCAGCGCTTCCAGGCGGGGTTGAACGCGTCGCCGCGCGGCCGGCGCGGGCTTGCGCCTGGTCGAGGGGTGCTGGGAACGAGAACCGAAGAGGCTGGTCAAGAATGCGAACATGGGCATCTCCTGCGCGCTGGCCCCGCCGGCAGCCTGCGGAGCGCGAGGCGACAATGTCGCCGTTCGCGAAACGAGATCGCTTCCCTGGGTGATACGACCGGGGGAAAGGGTTGCCGTGGTGCGTCGCAACCGAACGCGCGCTGGAGATAGTTCCCTGTCGATTGTAAGAAGGCCGCCGCCGCGCCGCAACGGTCAGGATGGGAATTGCGGCGGATTTCCCGGAGGCGGGTTTTGCGAGGCCCGATCTTTCGGGGCCAGGTTTCCCAGCGGCCGGCCCAGCCAGGCCAGCAGCCGCATCCGCTCGATCTGCAGCCGGCGCTCGGCCAGCCGGCGGTTATGGCGGCCGACGTGCGCCAGCTCCTCGTCGCGGACGGTCCAGGCCGCGGCCAGGTTTCCGCCCTGCTCGTGAAACGCGGCCAGGGCCGTGAACAAGCCGGGCGTCGGCGGCATGGCCAGGCGGCGCCGCAGCGCCTCGGCGCGCTCAAGACAGCCTTGCGCGTCCGGTTCCCGGCCGGCGCGGCGCGCCGCCAGCGCCAGCCACGCCAGCGCTTCGGCCTGCTCGCACAGGTGGCCAGAGCGCTCCGCCAGCTCCAGGGTGCGTCCGGCCGCCTGGGCCAGCTCGTCGCCGGCGTCCCGGCGCTGCGCCAGCAGGCAGCGGGCGGCGTGCGCGAACATCGAGAAGTGCATCGCCCGCTCCGCATCCGCATCGTGGCCGGCGAGGTCGAGCTCCACCTCGACAGCGGCCGCGGCGTCCGCGAAACGCTCTTGCTCCAGCGCGAACTGCCGCCGCCGCGCCAGCACCAGGTACCGCGCGGCCGCCGGTTGCTCGGGGACGGCTGTCTCCAGCGCCGCCAGCAGCTTGCCGATCGGCTCGGCGTATTCCTCGGCGTCGATGCCCAGGTAGGCCGCCAGCAAGGTGTCGTGGAACAGGGCCGGATCGGGGAACTCGGCGGAGGCCAATGTGTCAATGTCGAGGGTCAACTGCCGGGCGGGCTCGAGCACCGCGCGAAAGTCGCGCTGGAAATGCATGAGGGCGTCGAGCCGGAACTTCTCGTGGACCAGCCGCCACTCCGGCTCGCGAAGCTCAACCGCGAGATCGCGGGCCTCGGTGAACAGGGCCACAGTCCGGGCCGGTTCGGTCTCGCGGCAGGCGTAGGCCCGGCTATAGGCGTCCACGAGGCGCAGCCGGTCCGCGTCCTGGTTGTCCAGGCAGCGGCGGCGACAGCGGTCGAACCAGTCCCAGAGATCCATGGCGGCGGAGTATGGCACGAAATGTTCACGGTTCCTTCGGGGAGCGCTGGACCCCTTCCCAAATCTCGCGGAATTTGCCGCGCACGAATGGGTCCAGCTGCTCGCCGAAGTCGCCCGGCAGGTTCAATACTTGGATCAGCGATTCGACATCGCCCAGGTCCTTGAGACGGCCCGCGCCGGTCATCCCGGAAGCCAGCTTCAATTCGATCAGCTTCGGCAACGTCAGCACGCGCATGTCGTCGATGACGATGGAGCTGTCGCCGGGATCGGGAAACGCCACCGGCTTGGGAAGGCCGTCGCCCGGGTACTCGCCGGTGACCAGGAACTCAAGCTTCACGCCGGTGTCGGTGTCGCGCAGTTGCTTGCTGCCCGCGAAGGGAGGTAGGTATCCGCGTCCCTCGAGCCGCTGGTGAATCTCTTGCAGCGCCGGCCTGGTCACCAGCAGATCGACATCCTCGGTGAAGCGCCGGTAGCCGTGCTGGAACATCGCCATGCTGCCGACCACGGCGTACGGGATCCGCAGCTCATCGAGGCGCCTGGTGATGCGCTCCAGCGTCTTGTGGACCGCGCTTGCTTTCTCGAAGTGCATGCTCCCCTCCCGGAGCGCCCAGGCACGGTCGCGGTCCAGCTTTTGTTCGTAGGTGATCATCGCTCGCCTCGATGCTATTGCACCTCGGAAGCACGCTGATTGTCAAGCCAATGTCGCCTTTCGCTCCGCGAAAGGCCGCGCTTTCGCGAAGCTCATTTGCGGCCGGCCGCCGCCAGCAGGTACGCGATCACGTCCGCCGTGTCCTGCCGGCTCAGTTGCTGCTCCAGGCCGTCGGGCATCAGCGATTTGGCGGTGCTGCGGATGTCGTCGATCTGGCTGCGCAGGATGGTCTCCTCCTGCTTCTCGGCACGGCGCAGGGTCACGCCGCCGGCGGTGTCGGCGACGATGACGCCGTTCACCTGCCGCCCCGACGCCGTCGCGATCGAGTATTCCAGGAAACGCGGATCGACCTCGCGGCTCGGATCGAGGATGTCGATCAAGAGCTGGCTTGCCGTCTTGTTCACCAGCGCGGCCTGCAGGTCGGCCCCGACTTCGACGCCGACGTTGTCCAGTCGATGGCAGGCGGCGCAGACCTTCTTGAAGAGCATCTTGCCCTGGGCCGGGTTGCCGGTCAGGTCGAGGACGGCGCGGTAGTCGTCGAGCACTTTCTGCCGGGCCGGGGCGACCTGGCCGGCGAGCAGCTTGCCGGCACGAGCGCGCAGGGCGGCGCTCGGGTGCTTGCGAAGCTGATTCAGCCGCGCCGGCTCGATCTGCAAGGGCAGGACCTTCTTGTTCTGGATGGCGTCGAGCAGCGCCGTCACGCGCTCCGGCCGGGCCAGCAGCGCCTCCGTCGCTTCGCGGCGCACGGCAGGGCTGTAGCTGGCCCACGACGCCAGCAGCAGCGGACCGACCTTGGCGTTGGCGGGCACCGCCAGGGAGCGCACCGCGGCGAGCTGCAGCTCCGGCGGCTGCTGCGGCGCGAGCAGGTCGGCGGCGTTGTCGGCCAGCAGCTCGAACGGGCCATAGCCGATGAGCTGCACGGCGGCGAGTCGCTCCGGCATCGGCCGCTTGTCATCCTTGGCCATGGCGACCGCTTCATCGAACACGACCTTGGCCCGCTGCCGCGTCGCCGCCAGCGCGGGGTCTTGCCAGATCGACTCCAGCGAGCGACCGCTCTGGAACAGGCCCTGGCCGACGCCTTCCAGACAGGCGATTTGCCAGGGGGCGACGCGACCGCGATGCTTGGTCACGAGGAGCGGCAGCACGCCGGCCAGCTTTTCCGTGGCGGCGGCGGCCCCCGTGAGCCGGGCCAGCTTCGTCAGGAACGGAACCTGTTCGGGCGTCGGGTTCGCGGTCAAGGGCGAAGTGAAATACATGAGAAGCAGCGCCGCGTCGCCGCCGGTCGAATTCAGGACGGCGATCTGCGTCCACGGGTCGCCCATGTCCTTGCCTGCGATCGACCGCAGCGCGTCCAGGCGCGACTGGTTGGGAATGGCGCCGAGCGTGAACGCCAGCTGGTGACGCACCTTCGGGGACTCATCGCTCGCCATCGCCAGCACCTGGGTCGCGATCTCGTTGTTCTTTTCCAGGTAAGCCTCCGCCACGCGCAAGGCGTGGCAGCGCACGGCCGGCTCCGGATCCTTGAGGCAGGCGAGCAGCGTCGCCGTGGGCACGGCGCCAAGCTCGTGCAGCGTCCACAACGCGTGGCTGCGCGCGGGCGGATACTTGTTCAAGGCGATGGTGGCGGCCAGGTCGTCGAATAGCCTCTTGTTTCTTTCCCGTCGTTCGACGAGCAGCCGCTGCGCCGTGAGCCGCCACCAGACGTTGCGCTCCGCCAGCTTGCTGACCAGCTCCAGCGAATCCGCGTCGCCCAGCTTGGGCCGAACCGCCTCGTACTTCCCTTCCGGCCGGACACGCCAGATGCGGCCGCGATCCTGCGTCTTCAAGGTCAGCACCTTCTTCATGTCCTCCGGCAGCGACAGGGGTGTTTCGATCACCTCGCGGTAGAAGTCGGCGATGTACAGGGCGCCGTCCGGGCCGATCGTCAGGTGGACGGGTCGAAACCAGTTGTCGGTCGACGCGAGGAACTCGCAATCGGCGTCGGCGCGCTGGCCGACGTAGGTGGCGCCCCTGGGCACGAGCCGGTCGCGGTGGATCAGGTTGTTGGCCGGGTCGCAGCAGAAGATCGTGCCGTGGCATTCCTTGGGAAACAGGTCGGCGAGGTAGACAAGCGGACTGCACGTCGAGGTGCTGAAGCCGCCGGGGACGAGCTCGGTGCTGGCGAAGCGCTTGGAGTCGGTCCCCTCCTTGCGGCGGCGGGTGCGCTCGACGCGCCAGGCCTCGAACGGGCTGATGCGGTGCACCTTGCAGGCGGCGCCGTGGTCGGCGATGTCGAGGGTGACGGCGCCGACCGGCAGGTTGGGATTGCGGGCCAGGTAATGGTCGGGGAGGACGACGTGGCGCAGGTGCTGGCTGTTGGTGTTGACGAACCAGTCGCCCCACTCGTTTTGCGCCAGGCCGTACTGGCCGCCGCTGGAGGTCGGCTCGATCTGGCCGGGGACGTCGGGCCTGAAGCGGATGCCGCGGCCGCGCAGGGCCAGCGGCTTCATGCCGGGTTTCTGCGGGCAGGTGATGGCTTCGCCGCGGTAGCCGCAGACGGCGTGGACCCAGTTGTCCTGGCCCCAGGTGAGCGCGTTGAGCATCTGCTGGATGTTGGAGATGTCGAAGCCGGTGTAGAGGACGGTTCGCTTGGTCGCCCGGCCGGCATCGCCCGGGTCTTCCAGGTACAGCAAGTCCGGGGCGTTGGCGACCAGCAGGCCCCCCTTGTACGGCAGCATCCCCATCGGAAACCGCAGGCCGTCGGCCCAGACGCGGCTCGCTTCGAACACGCCGTCGCCGTCCTTGTCTTCGAGCAGGCGGATGCGGCCCGAGGAGATCTTGCCCGTGCCGACGCCGCCGTTGGGATAGCCGCTCATCTCGGCGACGAACAGCCGGCCGTTCTCGTCGAAGGTGAGATGCACCGGGTCGAGCACGTCGGGCTCGGCGGCGACGAGGTCGATGGTGAAGCCTTTGGGGAGCCGGAAGGTCATTTGCTCGTCGCGAGGGGAGAGCGGCTTGGAGGGGGGGGCAACAAATGGCGAATCGTCGTTGGCGTGTGCCATGAGGTGGGTCAGCACGAATCCAAACAGCAAGGTCGCGAGTCTCATAGGATGTCAATCCTGTAAGTGACCATCCACAGCTCGATGAATGGCTTCACCTAGCAGCTCTTCGGGGATGTCGCGACCGTCGTTGAACTGAAGGGGCAGAAACACTTCGAAGCGCCGCCATCTGCTGCTCATAAGTGGCTTTGCCCTTCACGCTGAAGACGAAGTTCTGCTCGGCAAGTGCCTCGACAGCTGTTTCTGGAACGATGTGATCCCCTGACTTGAGGAATTTGCCGGAGAATCGGCCCAGCAACCAGCCAATGGCCTTCTTCTCCGTTTCCTTGTCCGGGAAAGTGATGATGACCATGGCGTCTCCGCTTGCACTTGAATTCGGCATGACTGTGATCACATTATCATTCCGGAGGGACTCACGCCATAGCCAAGCCGAACTTGATCGTCGTGGGCGCCAGCACCCGGGCCGCGGCCGCTTCGGCTCTGCGGGCCGGGTTCACGCCGTGGTGCGCGGATCTGTTCGCCGACGCCGACTTGCGGCAGGCGTGTCCGGTGCACCGAGTCCCTCCAGGCGATTATCCGCGCGGATTGAGGTCAGCCGTCGAAGCCGCGCCTGCCGGGCCGTGGCTGTATACCGGCGCGCTGGAGAACTACCCGGACATCATCGCGACGATCGACCGGGCGCTGTGGGGCAATTCGCCCCAGGTGCTGCGCCGCGTGCGGTCGCCGCGGCTCGTCCACGAATGTCTGACGCGGCAGGGCTTGCCGTGCCCGGGTTTGGCGAGCGGCGATCCCGATCCGCGACGCCGCTGGCTGGTGAAGCCCATTCGCAGTGCGGGCGGCCACGGGATTCGCTTCTGGAAGCCGGGGGAGAGCATCGATCGACGCCGATTCTACCTGCAGGAATGGATCGAGGGCCAGAGTTGCGCGGCGATCTTTGCCGCCCAACCGGGCCGCGCGACGCCGTTGCTTGGGGTCGCCACGCAGCTCGTGGGAGAAACATGGCTGGGCGCGGCGCCGTTTCATTACTGCGGCAGTCTCGGGCCGGTCGCGTTGCCGAACGAAGTTCGTGCGGTCTTGACCAGGATCGGTGGTGTGCTGGCCGGCGCCTTCGGGCTGCGCGGCTTGTTCGGCGTCGATTGCGTCTGGCGCGACGGCGTTCCATGGCCCATCGAGATCAATCCACGTTACACGGCGTCGATCGAGGTCCTGGAGCGGGCCACCGGCCATGCCTTCCTGGCCGCGCATGCGACGGCGTTCACCGGAGCAGCGTCCGATGTGAGTTCGCCGGTTGGTATGGCTCGCTGCGTGGCGAAGGGCATCCTGTTTGCCCAAACCGCGCTCACGTTTCCCGAACGAGGGCCATGGGATGTCGCCCTGCGGACGCCGCTGGCCGATCCGGCGACTCCGTTTGCCGATATTCCCGCCCCCGGCACGTGCATCGAGGCCGGACAGCCGATCTGCACCGCGTTCGCCGGTGGGGATGGTGCCGAGGCGTGTCTGTCGGCCCTGCGCGATTCGGTCCGCACCCTGGAATTGACGCTGTACGGCGTGTGAACGGTCACGATGCCGGCACGATCACCGCATCGTTCAATACAGCTTTTCGTTTTCGTCCGAAAGAGGCGGCCTGCGCGCCGGCTTCACCAGGTCGGGCTTGCTGATCTGGATGGTCGAATCCAGGCCCGGCTCGTGCTCGCTCGGCTGGCCGGTGAAGATGTCGTTGACGTTGAAGCAGCTATCGTCGTCGTCGCCGGCCGGCGCGGCGGCCCGGATCGGCTCGGGCCTGATCGCCAGCTTGAATTGCAGCGGGCCCACATCGAACACGTCGCCGTCCGACACCGGCACCTCGCCCTCCACCAGCGTGCGCCGGTTCAGGATCGTGCCGTTGGTGCTGCCGTAGTCGCGCAGCAGCACGCGCTCGCCCTGCACCACGATCGCGCAGTGCTCGCGGCCCACGTCCTCGCGGGTCGGCCGCAGGTGACAGTGCTTGCCGCGGCCGATGAGAAACGTCGGCCTGGTGATCGGAATCTGCTGCCCCTTGTGAATGCCGTTGACGACGGTCAAGGCGACGTGCATGATTGTACCTCCACGTCTGGCGAGATGAGACCCCAGCCAGGGCCTTCGAACGTTTTCATTCTGCACGCCTTCGTCGCGGAAAACAAGGGTCTGGCTCGCGAATCGCGATTGTTGACGCTCGGCAGGTCGCGGTGTCCGCTTTACCGGTTAGAATACATCCAGCCCGAACTGTGGAGATTGACCCAGCATTACCTCGTGATTCGCGAAGACCCTTCGTATCCCCGCGTGTTGGCGGTGGTCGAGCTGCTCAGCCCGGCCAACAAGTACGGCAGCTACGTGGCGAAGTATCACAACAAACGCACCAACTTGATCGGCTCGTCGGCGCATTTCCTCGAAATCGACCTGCTGCGCGCCGGGCGGAATCCGTTGCGCGAACGCTTTCCCGAGCTGTCGCGCACGCCGTACTTCATCTTCCTGGCACGGCAAACTCGACCCGGCCGCAAGGAAGAGGGCTATCCGCTGCGGTTGCAAGAGCCTTTGCCGATATTCCTGTTGCCGTTGCGGGAAGGGTTGAGCGATTTGCCGCTGGACCTGGCGGCGGCGTTCCGCTCCGCGTATGAGTTGACCGTCGGCGGTCGGCCGATTCGCTATCAGTCCGAAACCATCCCTGAGCCGCCGCTTTCACCAGAGGACGCAAGTTGGGCGCAAGCGCTGATTTCCCAGCACGCGGCCTCCGCGTGACCGATTGTCGTTTCACACTTATTGCGTCTTCTGCTTGGTGAACCGCCGCTGCGCTTCGCGCAGCTCGAACGGCGGCAAGGCTCGGCCGATCGAGGCGGGGTTGGTCGTGGCGGCTGGATTGCTGACGGCGCGTGGACCGGTGTCGACGAACTGGCCGGGCTTGGCGCGCAGCTTGTCCGGCTCGGATTTCGGCTGATTCTGAAGCTTGGCGCGGAGCCGCTCGTAGGCCTCCGCGCTTTTCAAGTATCGCTCCCACGCCTCGTCGGAAACGCCGGCGCGTTTCAGCGTCTCCGGCGTGACGCGGTCCTTGAACTCTTCAAGCTGCAGGTTCGCGAGCCGGTCGGCGAAGTCCTTGTCGGCCGCGGTCGGTTTCAGGTGATCGGGGGCGTTCTCGGCGCCCGGACCTGAGCCGCCAGTGTTCTTGGCCGTCGTGGCCTGGTCGTTGCCGGACTTGGTCTTTTGCGGCGCCTGGCCCTTCGGCGGCATCGGGTTTTGCTCGTCGCCGCCGCCCTTTGCGTTCATCGGGGTTTCGGTCTTGGTCAGCGGTTGCTCTGGTCCGCCGCCGGCCGTGTTGGGATTCGCTTTCGCTTCCTGCTTGGCCATCTCGTCCAGCGCCTTGGCCCCCTCCTTGAGAATTTCCTCCGCGGCTTTACCGAGCTTCGGGTCCTTGTTCTCCGGCAGGTTGCGTTTCAACTCCTCGGCCGTCTTGAGCGCCTGGGGATCGCCCTTGGCGAGCTGATCCTTGAGGCGTTCCAGATCCTTCATCGTCGGTTCGCGCGGCGGGGCCTGGCCCTTTTCGTCCTTGGCGGTCGCGGCTTCCTTGGCCTCATCGGCCGGCGTTTCCTTGGCGCCGGGTTGCGGCTTGCCGTTGGGATTCATCGGCTGGTTCTTCGCCTGGGCCGGCGGACCTTGCTTGGTTTCTTCCATGCCCTGGCCGCCGCCGTCCTTGGCCTCGGACTTGCGGGCCGCTTGCTCGCCGGGCTTGGCCTCCGCCGGCTGGCGCGTGCCATCGGCGCCGGGCGGGTTCTTGCTGGCGGTGGCGTCGGGCTTGGTGTTTCCCTGGCCCTTTTCCTTCGTGAGCTGTTCGTTCTTACCGGGCTTGGTCTCGCCCTTCTTGCCCGCTTGATTATCGGGGCCCTTCTTCTCCGGACCTTTCGTGTCGTTCTTGGCTTGCGGGCTGGGCGCATCCTTGCTCCCCTGGGCGCTCTTCGCTTCCGGGCCCTGCTTCATCTTGTCGTCCTTGGGGCTGTTGTCCTTCGCTTGCGCGTTCTTGTCCTGCACCTTGCCGGTCTGGCCGGCAGCCTGGCCGTCATCCTTGCTCTGGCCCGCCGGCTGTTTCGCGTCGTCCTTCGGTCCCGCCTTGGCGCTGGCCGGCTGCTGGTCGGGCTGATTCTCGCCCTTGTTGTTCGCATCCTGGCCCTTGGCGCTCGGTTGCGGTTTCTCGTTGCCGGGGCCTTTCGGCTCGCTGGCCTGCTGTTTCTCGGGCGCGTTCTGCGGCTGTTTCTGATCACCCGGCCCCTTGGCCTCCGCGGATTTCGGACCGTCATTCTTCTTGCCGTCATTCTTCTTGCCGTCGTCCTTCTTGCCGTCGTCCTTCTTGTCACCGGCCTGCTGCGGTTCCTTGCCCGCGCTTTTCGAGTCCTTCTGGTTCGCTTCGGGGGGCTGCTGGCCGCCGTCGCCCTTGTTGTCGGCTTTCGGCGGCTCCTTCCCCTTGGCTTCGCCCTGGTTCTTCTTCTGCTCTTCTTGCTTGAGCGCTTCCTTGATCTTGTTCTCGATGTCCTCGCGCTCGTTCTTCAACTTTTCGGCCTGACGCTGCTCGGGCGACTTGCCGGAGTTCTTGTTCGCTTCCTCGTCGTTCTTCTGGTCGTTCTCCTTCTGGTGCTGCTGGTCCTGCTGCTTGTCGTGCTTTTTTTGCTGATCCTGGGCCTGCTGCCGCTCGTCCTTCTGCTTCTTCGGATCTTGCGGCGGCTCGATCTTGATCTTGAACGCCGGGCTGCGGCCCACGTTGCCGGCGGCGCTGGGATAGTCGGAGTTGTCGGTCGCTTCGAGCCAGTACTCGAGGATCGTCCCCGGCGCCGGCGCGAATGCCGCGCCGTCCTCGGTCTTGAGCTGGTCCAGGGCCAGCACGTCCAGGTAATCGAGCTTGGTGGGATAGTGCCCCGTGTCGAACTGGAATTTCTTGCCCGGCCGGTACGGCTGACCGGCGAGGTTCGGTTTGCCCTGCTTGCTCTCGAACACCCGCAGCCGCAGGGCCACGGCCTTCACGCCGAAGTCGTCCTGGGCGTGGCCGGTCACGGTCAGCGTGCCGTTGGCGGGGAGCGACACGTCCTGCGCGGGTTTCGTGATGACCACGGCGGGCGTCAGGTCGTCGAGCACCTCGATCCGGTAGGCAGCGCGATCGGTGTTGATTTCCTGGCTCGGGGTCTTGAACAGGACGCGATACTGGCACGAGCGTTCCAGCGCGAACTTGCAGCGAAAGGCCTTCGGATCGTCCGCGAGCGGCTCGCCGTGAACCTGCTTGGGGCCGTCGGCGAACTCGAGCTGCAGGCCGCCGTCGCGGACCGGTTGATTGGCGCGAACGACCAGGGTGACGTCCGTGCCGCGATGGCCGCGCAGCTCCGGGAACACGGCGTGCTCGTTGGGGAAGATCACCGTCTCATCCGCGAGCTTGCGGTAGGGCCGATAGTGATAGGTGACTTCGAACTGCTTCGCCTCCGGCCGCGACCGCGTGCTGACCTGGTAAATCTCGGTGGCGTCGTCAGCGGCGGTGATCTTGTACCAGAAACCGTTCTGCACCTGGTCGGCCGCCATGGTCGCCGCCCACTGGCCGTTGCCGTCCTCTTCGAGCGGCACGGGCTGGAACGGATCGCCGGGGGCATAGCGATACCACAGCGTCGGGGCCTGCGGATGGTTCACCTTGGGAAAGCGACCGTCGATCTGGGCGAGGAACTGGACCGGCTGATTGTGCGGCACGTCGACGTTGCCGGCCGGCTTGATGAGCGTGATGGTGGCCCGGTTGGCGAGGCTGATGTCGCGGAACGGCACGAAGGCGCG
Organism: Gemmataceae bacterium; assembly: GCA_022616435.1. Lineage (GTDB taxonomy): Bacteria > Planctomycetota > Planctomycetia > Gemmatales > Gemmataceae > JAKEET01. Next base: position 15,277 of record JAKEET010000172.1, on the reverse strand, counting down.
GGCCAGGAGCGAGCCGAACTGATTGGGGCTCAGCGCGAACACGATGACCAGGATGACGAACATCGCCGCCGCCAGGCCGCCCATGAACCAGCTTTGCTTGGGATCGACGACCCGATCGGCGTCGGCGTCTTTGAGGTCCTTGGCGGCGCGCATACCCAGCGAGCTGCGGATCGCCGGCGGCAACCGCTCCTCTTTCAGGTCGAGCCAGTTGATGACGCTGTTCTTGGCGTCGGGGAGCGTTTGCTCCAGTTGATGGGCGCAGTAATACGGATTGATGCGCCGCAGCAGCCGCGCGACCAGCACATAGCCGCCGGCCGCCATCGCCAGCAGGTAGCCGCCGAAGGCCAGCAAGCGGACCGTGCCGACCCAGGCTTCGCTGCTGCCGCGGACGGCGAGGTCGAACACGGCCATGAGTGCCGCATAACCAAGCGTGATCGCCAGCAAGAGCAGCCCGGCGGCGCCGAGGTCGATGGCCCGCAAGCGCTGCTTGACGCGCGTCAATTGCTGATCGACGAAGGCTTCGAACTTGGCCGAAGCGGTCGCGGCCGAGGCGGGACGTGTTTGCTGATCGGTGGCCATGCCCAATGCTCCGCGCGGAACTCGTTCCCCACGAGTCGCGCCTTCAATTATAGCAAAGGGTTTCGGGGCCGCGAGGATGAAATGGCTGGAGAAGAAGTTCTGGGACTCCGCTGCACTCACCTCGCTGCACTAACCCGAAGCGTAAGCGAGGGATTTCGCCTGCTCCCCTCGCTGACGCTTCGGGTTGGTGTTTCGGGTTGGTGTTTCGGGTTGGTGCTGCAAACGTCGAGGTTATGCGGCCCGTAGCAATTGCGCCGATTGTTCGCCGGCCGAGGCCAGCGTCAAGGTGTGGCTGGCGGCTTCGTCGCCAAGCCGGCGCAGCTCGATCCGGAGCTCGCGCGCCGGCGTCAGGAAGCGGTTGAGATAGTTGCTCACTGTCCTGTTCCCCTCTTCGAGCGCGTCCTGGTAGGGGAACGACAGCGTGGCGTTGAGCCGCAGCAGCACCGTCTGCAAGGACGGCACGTTGAACGGCTGCGGCGTTTGCTTGTCGAAGGCGACGCTGGTGAGCTCCAGCCAGCCTTCCGGCGACCGCATCCACAGACGCGCGCCGAGAATGGCGTTGGGGAGCGCGCTGTAGTTGGCGACGATGACGCCGAGCTTCAGGCCGATCTGGCGGACGCCGTCGCGGCTGTTGCCCAGGAAGAACTCCTTGTCCGCGAGGTGCGGCTTCAGGCAGGGCCGCTCGTTCTGCATGCGGACCATCCAGAAATACGCGGTCGCCAGCGACGAGAACAACGACGCGCCGAAGCTGAAGAAGGTGATGAAGGAATCCATTCCCGACGTCCTTTCCGTGGTTGGCTTGGGCTGAGCGCTCCGGAGAAGTTCTGCGAACGCTAAGCCGCAAGCGGCAGTGAGTCAATCCAGGTCTTCCAGCCAGTGCCGCAGATCGTTCACGTACTCGCTGGCCAGGTCGCCCTTGACGAGTTGGCGATGGAACGCGGCGGCGCCCTTGCGGCCGACGTCGGCTGCCTGGGCGCTGGCGAACCGCTTGCTCGGATTGGCGGCGGTCAGCTTCTGGCAGATGTACATGAGCAGATCGTTGGCCACGACCTCCGGCGGCAGGATGTCCCGCAGGCGCTGCTCGAATTGCAGCTTGGCTTCGAGAAGGGCGCGGCGCTCATCGATGCCGTCAAACGGGCACTGGCCGGCGAGCATCTCGACCAGGACGTAGCCAAGGCTGGCCAGGTCGGCGTGGGGCGTGGCCTCGCCGCCGGCGAGGACCTCCGGGGCCGCATAGGTCGGCGACCACATGCGCCGCCTCTGGGCTTTGCCGATGTCCATGGCCGAGCCGATGTCGATGATCTTGGCGTTGCCGGTGCGCTTGACCATGATGTTGGCCGGTTTCAGGTCGCCGTGGACGATGCCGTCGCGATGCAGGGCCGCCAGCCCGGCCAGGCACTCGCGCAGAATCTGGATGGCCACTCCCGGCTTGAGGCGCGTCTGCTGCGGGCCGTCCGCGAGGATCACCTGGCGCACGTGCTGCCAGCGCTCGGGGCTGAGGCGCTCGCGGGTGCGCTCCAGCATGCGCGCGGTCAGGAGCTTGCGCAGGTCGTAGCCGTCCACCCATTCCATCACCAGGACGCGGATGCCGTCGTGGGCGATGAAGTTGTGCAGGTCGATCAGGTTGTCGTGCTGCACCAGGGCGACGCGCGAGGTGATGTCGGCGACGCGGGCCATGTCCTCGTCGTAGCTGGCGGCGTCGCGATACAGCTCCGGCGAAAAAATCTTGATGGCGACCGGCAAACGAAAGAGGTCGGTGCCCTGCTGTTCGCTGAGATACACGACCCCCTGGCCGCCCTTGCCGAGCAGGTGAATCTTGCGGTACCGGGCGCCCCAGCAAATGCTGTCGCTGGCCGCCAGGGCCTGGTAGCGAGCCAGCAAGGCGTCATCGGCCGGGCCCGCCACCCCAGGCGGACCGGGACCGACCGTCGGCTCGGAGATGGTTGTGTTCATCCGTGTTCTCTGTCCGTTCAGACAACGTGAGGGGTTAGGATAACAAAACCCTCCATTTGGACCAACCGGAGTTGCGTGAGGTTCGCGGCAAGATGAAGCGACGTAAGAAGATGGGAGAACCCGTCATCAAACGGCCCCGCTTCGTTTAGCCCCCGGTTCGGAGAACCGGGGCGGACCGCATCCCACGCCTCCAGCCCCATCCACCAACCCCAATTTCCTTTCTTGGCCGATCCTGCCCGGTGTGGGGATGTACAGAAAGTAGACCATCCGCAACGAGGGCGCGCGATGACCGTCGCAGATGAACCGGCCGGATATCAGGTGTTGCGGGAGCTGGGCCGCGGCGGCATGGGCGTCGTCTACCAGGCGCGGCAAACGGCGCTGGACCGGATCGTCGCCCTCAAGACCATACCGCCCGACGACGCCGTGTCGCCGGCCGAGTTCGACCGCTTGCGGCGGGAGACGGAGACGATCGCCCGCCTGGACCACCCCCACATCGTATCGATCTACGACGTGGGCGAGCACCAGAGCCGGCCGTACTTCAGCATGAAGTACTACGCCGGGGGCAACCTGGCCCGGCAGATTCGCGGTCCCAGCGCCGACCTTGCCGCGCACGCCCGGCTGGTCGAGACCATCGCTCGGGCCGTCCACCACGCCCACCAGCGCGGCATCCTGCACCGCGACCTCAAGCCTTCGAACATCCTCCTCGACGAGGACGGTCAGCCGCACGTCGTCGATTTCGGCCTTGCCGCGCGCTTCAACTCGGGCTTCAACTCGGGCTTCGACTCGAACGACGGCGCCACGGGATCCGAGGTGGTCGGCACGCCCAGCTACATCGCTCCGGAGCAGGCCCTCCGCAAGCAGGCGATCACTCCGGCCAGCGACGTTTATGGCCTGGGGACCATTCTGTATGAGCTGCTGACCGGGGAAAGGCCGTTCGTGGGCGAGACCACCGTGGCCACCTTGCTGCAGGTGCTGGAGCGCCCGCCGCGGCCTCCGCGCCAGCGGAATCCGCGCGTCCCAGCCGACCTGGAAGCGATCTGCCTGAAGTGCCTGGAGAAGGCGCCGCGACGGCGCTACCAGAGCGCGCTGGAGCTGGCCGAGGACCTGGAGCGCTGGCGCAAGGGCGAGCCGATCCGCGCCCGCCCTGCCCGGCTCTGGGAGCGGCTCTGGCGCTGGCGCGGCGGCGCCCCGTCGCGCAAGCAAGTCGGTCACCCCAGCTGCGGATCGAGGAAGCCCTGGTCGGGATGAAGCGGATCGACGTCGTGATTGCCCGGCGCGCCGGTGGGCGTGTAGGACATGGGGGCATTGGCGCCGTCGCCGACGCGGTTCAGCAAATGCATGGCGCCGACGAACATGCCGTAGGCCAGGCCGGTGAGTTCGCCGAGCGAGTTGGGAATCGCTCGCAGGGCGTCCTTGAGGGCGTTGGCGAAGTCGCGGTGCTGCTGCGGAAACAGGCCGACGAGCGTGGTGTAGGCCGCCCCGGCGATGGCGGCGCGGATGTCGGCCCCGCGCGGCGCCTTCGTCTTGACGAGGTACGGCTCGTACTGGCGCTGGACGCCGTTGGCCGCGTCGTAGATGGCCGCGTGCACGATCGCGAAGGCGCGGGCGGTCCGCGTCGGGCCCGGCTGGTCGGGCTGGGCCAGCGCGTGATCGTCGGCGTTGGACTGGAGCAGGATGGCGTTCCAGTCCAGCACCGCATCCGCCGGGACCACGCGGTCTTCCAGCGCCTCCAGCGTTGGCCGGCAGCGGGGACGCTGCCGGACTGTGCGGGCCTGCTGTCTGCCTGCCAGCGCCGGTTGTTCCCTTCCCAGGGAAACCGTGGTGCGTGAAACGGCATCGGTGCGCGTCATGAGATGCTCCTTCAGTAGATAGTAGGGATTCGGACCGGCGCACACCACGAACGCTGACGCACGAAGCAGCACAAGCCCGCGCGCGCACCGATCAACACGGTTGTGAAACTCTCCACTCCACCGACGGGTCAAACGAGAACTGAACGCCGGGTGTGACGTTCGAGGGGAGCCAACCTCGTTCCTGATGACTGCGTGTGTTCCCCAAGGTCCGATGAGATTGATAAATATCGGAGAAAGTATACGACCGCGGCGCCGGCCGGCAATTGGGAGAATTGCTGAGGAGGCTGCTTCGCCCCGTTGCGACCGTGTCCCGCCCATCCGTTGACGAATCGCCCAGCTACGCCGCCGACGGCGTCGTGTCTCCCGTGGCCGGCGCCCAATCGGCATCGGTATAGAACAGCTGGGCCACGTCTTCTGTATCGCGGCGGACCTTGGCGATCTCGGCCGGCGTCAAACGCTTCAGCCAGTTGACGATGTTCGCCCGGCTGTTGCGCTTCAACTGGTGGGCGACTTTCGCGGCCGCCTCGGCGGGATTCTCCTGGGCGGAATGGACCGCGATCGCGCGCTTTACCCGGCGCGTCATGTCCAGGCCGAGACGCTGCAAGACGTGATGGAACTGCTCGAGCGGCGCCGCCGACAGGTCCTCGTGCCGGACAAACTGCCACTGCGGACGTTCCTGGCGATAGCGGCCGATCACGTGGTGGAACAGCCGCCACCAGAGGATGGCCTCGTCGAGCAAGTCGAGCGTCCAGGTGGTTTGCAGCTCGCTGTAGTCGCGGAGCTGAGCTTCAAAAGGGTGCAGGTAGCGCTCCATCAGCCCCGGTTGATCGATAAGCTGGCGGAAGCGAAAGCGCCAGTTGAGCCGCTTGATGCTGCTGACGAACGCCGCCGGGTGACGGATCAGCACCACGACGTCCATGGCGAAGGCGTCGGCCAGCCATGGGGCGGAGAACAAGGCGATGGGGTCCTTCAAGAGCGGCCGAACGCCGCGCAGGCGCCGCCACCAGTTCTGGGCGGCATGGACGGCCGCGACGCCCAGTCGGCGCGGACCGGGACGGGCCATGAATTCGCCAAAGCGGCTCGCTTCCCAGCGCAGTTGCGGCGTCAGATAGTCGATGAAGCCCCGTTCGCGCTCGGGGGTGACATGTTCATACCAGCGCTTGACCGGCGAACCGGGCGCCTTGGCCGCCGGATTGAACGGGTTGAACAGCTCCCAGAGGTACGCCACGCGCGGATGACTGGCGATCATCTGTCCCACCCAGGTCGACCCGGAGCGGTGCGACCCGGTCACGAGAATGGGCCGTTGTCGAAGCAACGGTCGAACCAACGGTTGTCGAACCAACGAAGGCACGTTGTCCATGGCAAGCTCCGTGTGGCCTCACGACGCCTGGGTGTGGATGGCGGACGGCGTCCAGTCGGACGGCGTCCAGTCGGCATCCGTGTAGAAATGGCGGGCCACGTCTTCGGTCTGGCGGCGGACCCTGGCGATCTCGGCCGGCGTGAGCCGGCTCATCCAGTTGAAGACGTTCGCCTGGCTGCTGCGCTTCAATTGGTGGGCGATCTTGTGGGGCGCTTCCGCCGGGTTGTTCGAGTCGGTGTGGGTCGCGATCGTTTGCTCGACCGAGCGGGTCATCCCCAAACCCAAGGCGCGGAGCAGCCGGCCAAACTCTTCCCGCGGACGCAGCGATAGATCTTCGTGGCGCACGAAGTTCCACGACGGGTGCTCCCGGCGATAGCGCTGGATCACGTGGTGAACGATCCGCCAGAACAAGCCGGCTTCTTCGAGGACATCGTTGCCGCCATTCTCCTGGCGCTGGAGAACCGTCCTCATCTCTGCTTCGAAGGCGTGCAGGTAATGTTCCACCAGGCTCGGCTGGTCCAGCAGGCGGCGAAACCGAATCCGCCAGCCGAGCCGCTTGATGCTGCTGGCGAACGCGGCGGGATGCCGGATCAGCACGACCATGTCCATGTCGAAGGTTCGCGCCAGCCATTCGGCGGAGAAGACGGCAATCGGATCCTTGAGCAAGGGCCGCAGGCCGCGGCGCCGGCGCCACCAGGCCCGGACGGCGCGCAGCGTGGCGCCGGCGCAGCGCCGCGGCGTCGGTCGCGCCACGATCTCGGACCACCACGGCGTCTGCCAGCGCATCTGCCGGCTCAAGTAATCGATGAACGCCGGCGCGCGCTCCGGCGTGACGTACTCGAACCAGTGCTGCACCGGCGAATCCGGGAAGCGGTTCGAGGGGTTGAACGGCTCCCAAACATAGCCGACCCGGGGATGACTGGCGATCATCTGGCCCACCCACGTCGAGCCCGACCGGTGCGTGCCGGTCACCAGAATGGGACGCTGTGGCGGCCGATGGAACATGGCTCAACTCCGGTTGCCGGCGGCCGGTTGCCGGCGGCCGGTCGGCGGCGGGAGCGGCAGCCCCCGTTTGCTGGTCGTGGCGGTGTGGCGTGCGGCGTCCAAGACCCATAACAATCCTGGGCGGACCGGTCAAGGGCTGGTCGCCGGCCGCGGGAAGCCTGGCAATCCAGTAAAGCGTTTGCATCCGCCGCCGACTTCTGCGATAAAAGATAAACCCCCCGGATGCGCCAGCCCGCGTGACTTGCCCCATTCGAGAGATCACATGACCCGCTTGTCTTGTTGGACCAGCCCGTTCCAGCCCGCGCTGGCCGCGGCGTGCTTGGCCTGGTCCTGTTGTCCGTGCGCTTCGCTCGCTCAATCGGGCGCGAGCCGGGTGGGCGCGAAGCCGGCGACGACGCCGGCGGCGTCGTTCGAACAGGCCGTTCTGCCGATTCTGCGCGCGAAGTGCCTGAACTGCCACGGCGACAAGCGACAACGGGCCGGGCTCGATCTGCGCACCAAGAACGCCCTCATCCACGGTGGCGAGAGCGGGCCCGCTGTCAAGCCGGGCTATCTGGCCGACAGCCCCCTGTGGGAAAAAGTCGTCACCGACAAGATGCCGCCCGGCGGCGACAAGCTGACCGCGGCCGAGAAGGCCGTGGTTCGCCGCTGGATCGAAGCGGGCGCTCCGGGCGATGACAAGGCCGTCGCCGCCGACGTGGCCGATCTCCAGGTCAGCGACGAGGACCGCCGGTTCTGGGCGTTTCAAAAGCCGACGCGGCCCGCGGCGCCGCGGGTGAACGACCAGGCCCGCGTCCGCAATCCCGTCGATGCTTTCGTGCTCGCGGAACTGGAAAAGCGCGGATTGAAGCTGGCGCCGGAGGCGACGCCGCTGACGTTGCTGAGGCGCATCTATCTGGACCTGATCGGGCTGCCGCCGACGGCGGCGGAGATGGACGACTTCATTCTCGATTGCGGAGTTTCGATGGACGATCTGAAGACGCCATCGACAATCGCACATCAACAATCGAGAATCCACAAGGCCCTGGACAAAGTCGTCGATCGCCTGCTCGCCTCGCCGCGCTACGGCGAACGCTGGGGCCGGCACTGGCTCGACGTCGCCGGCTACGCCGATTCGGAGGGAATCCTCGACGCCGACTACGTGCGCTCCGCGGCCTGGCGGTATCGCGATTACGTGATCCGGGCCTTCAACCAGGACAAGCCGTACGATCGTTTTCTGCTCGAACAGATCGCCGGCGACGAGCTGGTCGATTACTGGTCCGCCTATCACACGCGGAAGGAGCTGCCCGCCGACGTGATCGACGCGCTGGTCGCCACCGGCTATCTGCGCTGCGCTTCGGACACGAGCCGGCCTGATTTTACCTCGATCAAGAACGCGCCGGGCTACTACTACCAGACGCTCGACGACACGCTGAAGATCGTCGCCTCGTCCACCATGGGGTTGACGGTGCAGTGCGCCAAATGTCATTCGCACAAGTACGATCCGATCCCGCAGACCGATTACTATCGGCTGCAGGCGATCTTCATGTCGGGTTATCGGCCGAGCCAGTGGATTCCGCAGGTGCAGCGCCGGCTGCTGGAGGCGACGGCGGCGCAGGAACAGGTAGCGAAAGCGCACAACGCCAAGATCGACGCCGTCATCGCCGGGTTCAAGAAACAGCAGCAAGAGCTCCAGCAGGTCTACGCGGCCAAGTTGTTCGACGCCGAATTGGCGAAGCTGCCCGCGGCGATTCGCGACGATGTGAAGACGGCGCTGTCGGTCGATCCCGCCAAACGCAACGAGGTGCAGAAGTACCTGGCGGCGAAGTTCCAGGCGCAGCTCAAGCCCGTGGGTCCGGCGCTGCAGAAGAAGCTGCTCGAAAACCCGGAGTACAAGGCCAAGGAGCAGCCGCTGGTTCAAGCCATCCAGAAGGAAGGGGCGCAGAAGCGAACGTTCGCCGAGATCCGCGCGTTCTATGACCTGCCCGGCGAGGCGAAGACGCCGCTCTTGCGGCGCGGCGACTACCTGCAACCCGGACCGGAGATGACGCCGGGCGTGCTGTCCGTGCTGGCGACCGCCAAGGGTTTCTCGGCGCCGGCGCGGGCCAAGGACGCCAGGACCAGCGGCCGCCGCCTGGCCTTTGCCCGGTGGCTGACGCAGCCGGACCATCCACTCACCGCCCGCGTCATGGTCAATCGCGTCTGGCTGCACTACTTCGGCCAGGGCCTGGTCTCGACGCCGGACAACTTCGGCAAGACCGGTTCGCCGCCGAGCCATCCGGAGCTCCTGGATTGGCTGGCGACGGAGTTCGCCGCGCCCGCGAACCCCAAGGAGCAGGCCTGGAGCATCAAGCGGCTGCACCGGCTGATCGTGAACTCGAGCGTGTACCGGCAGAGCTCCGCGGTCCGGCCTGGCCTGCACGATGAGGCCAGGCGCGTCGATCCGGAGAATCGGCTGCTCTGGCGGCAACGGCTGCGGCGCCTGGAAGCCGAAGTGCTGCGCGATGCCGTCTTGCACGCGGCCGGCACGCTCAACCTGCAGATGTTCGGCCAGCCGGTGCCGATGGTGCGCCAGGGCGACGGCGAAGTGACGACGCCGGCGGACCTCTCGGGCAACCGCCGCTCGATCTACTTGCAAGTGCGCCGGTCGCAGCCGCTGACGTTCTTGCAGCTTTTCGATCAGCCGGTGATCGAGACCAACTGCACGCATCGGGAAACGTCGACCGTGTCCTCGCAGGCGCTGACGCTCTTGAACAGCGATTTCATGCAGCGCCAGGCGGACGCATTGGCCAACCGAGTGCTCATGGAGCAGCCGGCCGACCCGGCCGGCCGCGCCCTGCTGTTGACGTTCAGCCGGACGGCCACGGATAAGGAGAAGGGATTGTTCGACGGCTTCCTGGAGCAGCAGACGCGGCGCCACGCCAAGGCCTTGGCCGCGGATCAACAGGCCGACGCGCGGCGCCGGGCCGTCGCCGATCTGTGCCATATGCTGTTGAGTGCGAACGAGTTTGCTTATATTGATTAGGAAGAGGCATGATCGGTGGTTGCGATCAGGTCCTGTGGGTCGATGAAAAAGCGCCGGCCGCAGACGTGATCGTCCGCGCCGTACGACGGCATTGGCCAGATTTTGTCTTTCAGAACGTTGACGATGATCAGCCCATTACACCGGACAGCGATTTGTGGCTGCCATCGCCAACGGGGCGCGAGTTTTTCCTGTATGAGAATGCGGCTTCAGCGCAGGGCTGGTTGGCTCAGGGCGCAACACCGGAAAACCGGAACGCGATGATCCATGTGATTCTTGGAAATCGACGCAATGCCGCTCTGGGTCTGCGCAGCATTACGTTGGTTAGCGGCGCGTGGACTGGGATTCTGGATGCGATTCTGAGCTCGATTCGCACCGATTTCGAGGAGTTTGTCGAAAGTCATCCTCCTGCGCTGAAACGAGCGCAGTGATCCGTGGGACAAGAACCATGCAACCAACCTTCTCGCGTCGGCAAGTCCTCTCCCGCCTCGGCGGCGGCTTCGGCGGCCTCGCCCTGGCGTCGCTGCTCGAGCCGCACCTCCGCGGCGACACGCCGCGCACCCATGATCTGCGCCCCAAGCCGACGCACTTCCCGGCCCGGGCCCGCGCCGTCATCCAGCTCTTCATGCATGGCGGCCCCAGCCACGTCGATCTGCTCGACCCCAAGCCGGTGCTCAGCCGCTACGACGGCCAGGCCCCGCCCCCCGAAGTCGCCGATGACGAACGCATCACCGGCAACCTGCTCGGCAGCCCGTACCGCTTTCACCAGCACGGCCAGTCGGGCCTCGAATTCTCCGAGACGCTGCCGCACGTCGCCCGGCATGCCGACAAGATCGCCGTCATCCGCTCGATGTTCACCGAGCATCGCAATCACGAACAGGCGCTGTGGATGATGCACACCGGCCTGATCGTCGCCGGCCGGCCGTCCATCGGCGCGTGGGCGGCCTACGGACTGGGGAGCGAGAACCAGAACCTGCCCGCCTACATCGTCCTCCCCGATCCGCGCGGCCTGCCCGTGGACGGCATCCGCAACTGGTCGAGCGGCTGGATGCCGCCCTTGTATCAAGGGACGCCGTTCCGTGCCGAGGGCATGCCGGTCTTGAACCTGCGGCCACGAACGCCGCGGCCGGCCGCGGTCGAGGAGAATCGCCTGCGGCTGTTGAGCGAGTTGAACGCCGAGCATCGCAGCCGCCGGCCCGACGAGCTGGAGCTGGACGCGCGGATCGCGAGTTTTGAGATGGCGGCGCGGATGCAGCTTTCGGCCGGCGCCGCGCTCGACATCAACCAGGAAACACCGGCGATGCACCGGCTGTACGGCCTCGACAATGCCGTCACCCGGCCTTATGCGACGCGCTGCCTCATGGCCCGGCGACTGATCGAGCGCGGCGTCCGCTTCGTGCAGATTTTCATGGCCGGGCAGCCATGGGACACGCACGGCAACAACGCCGCCCAGACGCGGTCGTGCTGCCAGCAAACCGACCAGCCGGTCGCGGCCTTGCTCACCGATCTCGCCCAGCGCGGCTTGCTCGATTCGACGCTCGTCTTCTGGGGCGGCGAGTTCGGCCGCACACCGGGCGCCCAGAACCGCGACGGCCGCGATCACCATCCGTACGGGTTCAGCGTCTGGCTCGCCGGCGGCGGCATCCGGGGCGGCCAAACGCACGGCGCCACCGACGACTTCGGCTACCGGGCCGCCGTCGATCGCTGCAGCGTCGCCGACCTGCACGCCACCATGCTGCACCTCTTGGGTCTCGACTATCAGCGGCTCGCGTATCCGCGCCATGGCCGCGACGAGCGTCTCACCGACGTGCATCAGCCGCGGCTGCTGAGCCGGCTCTTTGCGTGACGGGGCAGCGGCCCGCTGCACCAACCCGAAGCGTAAGCGAGGGAGCAGGCGAACCCCTCGCTTACGCTTCGGGTTGGTGCAGGAGAAATCAGGCACGACTACATAGCAGGACGCGGTCACGCCAGGCCCGAGACGACTGAAAGATACGGATCGCCCGACGGCAGCCAGGTCAGCTCGAAACTGAGGATCGGCCTGCGGATGTGGGGGAACAGCTCTTCCTTGCGGCGAATCAATGGCTCGACGACGTCGATGAAATCTTGGCGGAGTTCTACAGGGAACGTCCGCGCGAGATCCTCCAGGAGCGCCGTTCGCTTCGCGCCCTCCATCAGGGCGGCATTCCAGGCGGTCATGCCGATCGTCAGCTGCTTCCGCATGGCCTCTTCATCTCGGCACCCTTCCCATTCTTGTTCGACCAGAGCCATCAAGACCTCGGACATCTTGATGCCGTCGGGCGAGTCGACCACGAACAGATCGGACGGTCGCGCCGAATAGGATGCCTGCCCGCCCGCGCGTTGGCGTTTCTTGTCCTTGCGGTGCTGGCGTCGCCGAAGTTTTTCGCTGCGCGATGACATGGCGCCCTCCGTGGCTTTGGGTGCGTAGGGGATAGGAAGAGGATAAACCTCAGCGGCTGGTGGTGCAAGAGAAGATTGGGCCATCGTTAGCCAACCAACTCCCCCACCGCCCGGTGCTCCCCCACCAGATACTGCGGCCGCCCCGACAGGTCGTGGAATTGCGTGGCCGCCACGTCGATCCCCAGCCGTTCGTACAACGTGGCGAACACCTCACGGAAGTGGACCGGGCGGGTGCGCGGCTCCTCGCCCCAGCGCGTCGTCGAGCCGAGGACCTGCCCCATGCGCATGCCGCCGCCGGCGACCAGGGCGCTGCACACCTTGGGCCAGTGGTCGCGGCCGCCGTTTTGATTGATGCGCGGCGTGCGGCCGAACTCGCCCCACACCACGATGGCGACGTCGTCGAGCAAGCCGCGGTCGTGCAGGTCCTGGATCAACGCCGACAGGCCGAGATCGAGCAGCGGCAGGGCCTTGCGGGCTTCCGGGAACAGGTCGCGGTGCCAGTCCCAGTTATGGTCGCCGCGCAGCACCCGGCCGAACGGATAGCGGCTGAAGGCCAGCGTGACGCAGCGGGCGCCCGCCTCGATCACGCGCCGGGCCAGCAAGAACTGATCGAGATGCGTCTTCCCCTCGCGCTCGTCGGGGTAGCCGCTGTCCAGGCCGAAGCGCGCGCGGCCGCGGAGGTCTTCGCGGGTGATGTCGAGCGCCTGCGCCAGCCGCGACGAGGTGAGCACGTCGAAAGCCTGCCGCTGGTAGATGTCGATGCCGTCGCCGATGCGCGCGCCGTCCACCTGCCGGCGAAAGCCGTCGAAGCTGGCCAGCATGGCGCGGCGGTCGGCCAGGCGGCGCGGGTCGATGCCGGTGAGCATGATGTTGCCGCGATCGACAGCCTGGGCCTCGAAGCCGGCATGGGCCACGCCGAGGTAGCCGGGCTGCCCGGGGGGCGTGCGCAGGATGAAGCGGGCGTCGGCGTCCTTCGGCGTCAGATCCACGCAGGCCGGCACGCCGGGAACGCGCGGGCCCAGGCCGCGGCTCAGCACCGATCCCAGCGACGGCCAGTCGCCGGCGGGAAAGCCGGGCACGAGCGGCGACGAATCCATGGCCGGATGCGATTCCCAGCCGGTCGTGCACCAGTGCGTATTGTGATCGTCGCGGAAGCCGATCAGCGAGCGAATGATCGTCAGCTTGTCGGCCAGCCGCGCCAGGCGGGGGAAATGCTCGCCGAGGTCGAGGCCCGGCACGTTGGTGGCGATCGGCCGAAACTCGCCGCGGATTTCGGCCGGGGCGTCCGGTTTGAGGTCGAAGGTGTCGAGGTGGGTCGGCCCGCCGGGCAGCAGCACCATGATGACGCCTTTGATGGCGCGCGTCCCGCGCGGGACCGGGTTGCGCTCTTGGCTCTGGGCCTGGGCGCGGAAGATGTCGGGCAGCGCCAGGCCGCCCAGCGCGAGTCCGCCGATTTGCAGCCAGCCGCGGCGAGTGACACGGCCACGGTCATCAGAGTGGGGAACAGGAATCGTCAGCATGGCGAAACCTCGGCGACGCGGGAAGCAAGGGCGGGGGATGACAATAATGTAATGTATCCGGCGGCATCGAGCGCAGCAATCTTTTGCCGGCGGCAAGCGGCCAAACGGCAACGCACTCTGCTTCGCCAACGGGTCGGCGAGCCGACTCGCATTCCCGCCGCCTGGGCGTTCCGGGTATAATCAACGCCAGCCCCACATTTCGTCTCCAGAATTCGCACGTACGGGAGTCATGTCATGCTCGGCACGAAGCGCAGCATCCCATCGGTCGTGATTGTCTTGGCCCTGGTCAGCGCGGCGCCGCTGGCGCGGAGCGATCCGCCCAAGGGCTTCACCGCCATCTTCAACGGCAAGAGCCTGGCCGGCTGGGAGGGGAGCTCGAAGTTCTGGTACGTCGAGGACGGTTGCCTGACCGGCATCGCCGACGGCAAGCTCGACTACAATCGCTTCATCGTCTGGCGCGGCGGCAAGGTTAAGAACTTCGAGCTGCGCGTCAAGGTCAAGGTCAGCCCCGGCGGCAACAGCGGCATCCAGTACCGCTCGGTCGAGCGGCCCGAGCTCGGCGAGTTCGTCCTCACCGGCTACCAGTGCGACGTCGTCTCCAACCGCGCCGACTACAACGGCATGCTCTACGAGGAGCGCGGCCGCCGCATCCTGGCCCACACCGGCGAGAAGGTCGTCATCGACCCGAAGGGGCAGCCGTGGGTCGTCGGCACGCTGCCGGTGAAGGAGTTCAAGGCGGGCCAATGGCACGACTACCGCGTGCTGGTCCGCGGCAACCACCACCAGCACTGGATCGACGACCACCAAACCGTGGACGTGATCGACCTGGACGAAAAGAACCGCAAGCTCGAAGGCGTGCTCGGCGTCCAGGTCCACGTCGGCCCGCCCATGAAGATCCAGTACCGCGATTTCCATCTGAAGAAGCTGGCCGACAAATCGCCGATCATCACCCCGGACCAGGCGAAGATCCCGGAGACGGCGGTGAAGGTGGCGCCGCAGGGGCAGAAGAAGAAGTAGTGGTTGGTGCTTGGTGGTTGGTGCTTGGTGGTTGGCGAACCACCAACCACCAAGCACCAACCACTACTCCCTCACGCATTCCTTGTACGACGTGGCGATTTCCTTCCAGGTCAAGGCTCGATCGTAGAGCCGGGCCTCGATCAGGTCGCAGACGATGCCGCGGCCGAACACGATGCGCGCTTCACCCTTGCGGTAGGTCTGGAGGCTCGACATGGGCCCTTGCGGCGTGAACGGGCCGCCCAGGACGTTGCCGTTGCGATAGAGCATGATGCTGTTGTCGCGGGCGTACACGGTCGCCAGCTGGAGCACGTCGGCCGGGCCGGCGGGCTCCTCGGGGATGTCGAACTCCGTGCTGCGATGGCGGAAGCTGCTCCCCGGCGTCCAGCGGCCCGGGGTGAAGTCGCTGAAAATGATGCCGTCCCACACGTCGCCCTGCTCGATCTGCATCACAACTCCGGATTTCTGATTGGTCACCGGCAGGCTGACGAACGCCTCCAGGGTGCGCTCGCTGATGTCGAACGGAAGTTCGGGTGTGATGACGCGGTCGGTGGGCCCGAGGCGGAGCTTGCCCTGG
>JAKEET010000171.1 GCA_022616435.1 Gemmataceae bacterium | reverse complement strand
CTCTACGAAGCCCTGGACAACCAGGCCGAAGCCGCCCGCTGGCGACGCGAACTGGACGCACGCAAGCCGTGAGACAAACTTGTTGGCGAGCCGGGAGCGTCAGCGACCGGAGAAGGGCCCCGGTCGCTGACGCTCCCGGCTCGCCATTTCGTCTCCGGTCGCTGACGCTCCCGGCTCGCCCCTCCCCCCTCTTCTGACAATCGCCTCCTCGCGTAAGCGCCTCCCGTTCTGGGTTCATAGAGCCCGAATCTCCTTGAACCCGAACGAGGACCCAGGTCATGTTGCCAAAGTGGTTGCGGCGGATCAGCACTCGACCGTTCGCCAGGAAATCGTCCACGGCCCGACCGCGCTTCAGGCCGAGTCTGGACGTGCTGGAGGACCGCGTCGTGCCGGCGCTGTTCGTCGTCAACACGCTGGCGGACATCGTGGACAGCAACACCGCCGTGACCAGCCTGCGCGAGGCGATCCTGGGCGCCAACGCCGCCGTCGGCGCGGACCAGATCGAATTTGCCTCCGGGCTCACCGGGCAGATCACGCTAACCACCGGCCAACTCACCGTCAGCGACGACCTGAGCATCACGGGCCCCGCCGCCGGGGTGACCATCAGCGGCAACAACGCCTCCCGCATCTTCAACGTGAATGATGGGTCCGCCGCGCTCATCGACGTGGAGATCGTGGGCCTGACGCTGACCGGCGGCAATGGCGGAGTCGATGGCGCCGGGGGTGGGGCGATTCTCAACCGCGAGAACTTGACGCTCATTAACTGCACCCTGTCGAACAGCAACACCGGCATCGAGGCGCTTTTCGTCGGCGGTGGCATGTACAACTTCGGGACAGCGACCCTGACCAACTGCATCCTGACCAACAACTCGTCCGAATTGGAAGGCGGCGGCCTCTACAACGTGGGCACGGCAACGCTGACCGACTGCACCCTGTCGAACAACTCGGCCAACTTCGATGGCGGCGGCATCTACAACTTCGGCACGGCAACGCTGACCGACTGCAATCTGTCAAACAATACTGCCGGGAGCGGTGGCGGCCTCTTCAACGACGGCACGGCAACGCTGACCGACTGCACCGTGTCGGGCAACACAGCCGACGACGACGATGGCGGCGGCCTCATGAACTTCGGCACGGTAACGCTGAGCGACTGCACCCTGTCTGGCAACTCGGCCAACGACTTTGGCGGTGGCCTCTCCAATGCCGGTGGCCTCTCCAATGGCGGCACGGTGACGCTGACCAACTGCATCCTGTCGAGCAACTCGGCAAGCTCCGGCGGCGGCGGCCTCTCCAACGGCGGCACGGCGACACTGACCGACTGCACCCTGTCAGGCAACTCGGTCTCGGTCTTCGCCAATGGCGGCGGCCTCTACAACGTGGGCACGGCAATACTGACCGACTGCACCCTGTCGGACAACGATGCCACCAATGGAGGCGGTTTTTTCAACGGCGGCTCGGCGACACTGTCCGACTGCGTCCTGTCGAGCAACTCGGCCAACAGCGGCAGCGGCGGCGGCTTCAGCAACGAGGGCACAGCGACGCTGACCGACTGCACCCTGTCGAGCAACTCGGCCGGTTTCGGAGGCGGCCTCTCCAACGTGGGCACGATAGCGGTGACCGACTGCACCCTGTCGGGCAACACGGGCGGCGCAGGCGGCGGTGGTCTCGCCAACGGCGTCGGCGGCACGGCGACGATTACCAACAGCACCCTGTTGGGCAACTCGGCCAACTCCTTCGGGGGGGGCGGCGTCCTCAACATCGGCACGATCGCGCTGACCAACTGCACCGTGTCGGGCAACACGGCCAACCAGGGTGGCGGCCTTTCCAACGCAGTTAACCTTTTCACTGGCGATGTCGGCACGGCAACAGTGACCAACTGCACCCTGTCGGGCAACACGGCCCCCGACGGTGGCGGCGTGCTCAACATCTTCGGCTCAACGACGCTGAACAACACCATCGTGGCCAATAGCGTCGCCGCCCAGGAAATCGTCAACAACGGCGGCACCCTCGCCGGCAGTCACAACCTCGTCGAGGATGGCTCGGGTGGTTTGGCAGGCACCATCGTCGCCGATCCGCTGCTCGGACCACTTGCCGACTATGGCGGGCCCACGCTCACGCACGCCCTCCTGTCCGGCAGTGTGGCCGCCGACGCCGGAAGCAATGCGCTGGTTCCCGCCGGCGTCACCACCGATCAGCGCGGCGCCAACCGCTTCGTCGGCACCGTGGACCTCGGCGCCTTCGAAGCCGATGCCGCACCAGACGGCACCCTGGTCGTGAACACGCTCACCGATACCGTGGATTCCGACCCCAGCGTGACCAGCCTGCGCGAGGCCATTCTGGCGGCCAACGCCAACTCTGGCCCCGACACCATCACCTTCAGCGTCGCCGGCACCATCAACGTCCTCAGCCAGCTGCCGGCGCTGAGCGACGCCACCGGCGGCACCACCATCGACGGAGCCTCCGCCCCCGACTTCACGGGCGCCCCGGTCGTCCTCCTGCAAGGGCCGGGCACCGCCAGCGGGCTCGCGGGACTGACCCTCACCTCGGCCGGCAACACCGTCCGCGGCCTGGCGGTGGGGGGCTTCGGCACCGGCATCCTGGTGAGCGGCGCCGGGGCGTCGGGCAACGTCATCGCCGGCAACTACGTCGGCAACAACGGCTCCACCGCCGTCGCCAACATCACCGGCATCAGCATCAACGGGGCGAGCAGCAACCGCGTCGGCACCAACGGCGACGGGGTGAACGACGCCGCCGAGCGCAACGTCATCTCCGGCAACGTGGCCGGCCTCGGCATCAACCAGGCCACGTCGGCGTTCAACACCGTCGCCGGCAATTACGTCGGCCTGACGGCCGACGGCGAATCGGCCCTGCCCAACACGCTGGGCGGCATCGTCATCGGCGTGGGCGCCCACAACAACGTCATCGGTGGGAGCCTTGTCGCCCTCCGCAACGTCGTCAGCGGCAACGGCGGCCCCGGCATCCAGATCGACGGCGCGACCACGTCCGGCAACTTCGTCCTCCGCAACTACATCGGCACCGACAAGGACGGCGACCAGGCCGTCGGCAACCTCACCGGCGTCTTCATCAACAACGCGCCGGAGAACTTCATCGGCCTCGGCGGCTTCGTGGGCAACCAGGGCAACGTCATCTCGGGCAACACCCTGGACGGCATCCAGCTCGACAACGTGGGGGCCCAGAGCAACGCCATTTTTGCCAACTTCATCGGCCTCAACGCCGCGGGCACCGCCGCGCTCGGCAACGGGCAGAACGGCATCCGCCTTTTCAGCGCGTCCAACAACTCCATCGGGGGCAATACGATCTCCGGCAACGGCGGCAGCGGGGTCGTCCTGATCGGCGCGGCGACCACGCAGAACCGGATCGAGTCGAACTCCATCTTCGCGAACACCCGGCTCGGCATCGACCTGGGTTCGCCGGCCGACCCGGCCGACGGCGTCACCCCCAACGACTCCCTCGACGCCGACAGCGGCGCCAACGACCTGCAAAACGCGCCGGTCATCCACAAGGCCGCCGCCCAGCCGTCGGCGGGAACGGAGATCGCCTACAGTCTGCACAGCACGCCGAACACGGCGTTCACCGTGCAGTTCTTCGTCAGCCCGTCGGCCGATCCGAGCGGCTTCGGGGAAGGGAGTGAGTTCCTCGTCCAGCGCACCGTGACGACGAACGCCTCGGGGAAGGCCAGCGAAACGTTCACCGCCGCCGCGATCCCCCTGGGCCAGGTCGTCACGGCCACGGCGACGGCCGCGACCGGCAGCACCTCCGAGTTCAGCAATGCGCGCCTGGTCGCTCCGCAAAAGGTCTGGACCGGCGCCGTGTCGCCCAAGTGGTCCGGCGCCGCCAACTGGGGCGGCACGGCGCCGAACGCCGGCGACCACCTCGTCTTCGGCCCGGGCGCGCCGCTCGACACCATCAACGACTTCGCCCCGGGGACGGCCTTCGCGTCGCTCAGCTTCACCGGCGGCAACTACACCGTCGGCGGCAACCGCATCAACCTCGGCGACGGCGGCATCACCGTCCTGGACGGCGCGGTCACGCTCGGCGTCGATTTCATCATCACTCCCATCTGCCCACCCGTCGTCACGGCGGCGGCCAGCCAGTTGACGCTGGCCGGCGTCCTCAGCGGGCCGGGCGGGCTCCACAAGGATGGCGCGGGCACGGTCATCGTCACCGGCGCCAACACCTACGACGGCGAGACCCATGTGGCCGAAGGGGTACTGCGCATCGAGAACGCGCTGGCCCTCGGCTCGGCGGCCGTGGGAACGGAGGTGATGGCTGACGCCGGACTGGAGCTGTCGGGCGGCATCGCGGTCGACGGCGAATCGCTGACGCTCAACCCCAGCTCGATCATCGCCGTCCTGCAGGGGCTCCGCAGTGTCGAGGGCGACAACTCCTGGTCCGGTCCCATCAACTTGAACGTCCCCCCCGACCCCGACGGGATCATCGAGCCCATCTGTCCTCCGATCGTGGTGGCGCCGGACAGCCGGCTGACGCTGGCGGGGCCGATCAGCGGCGCGGGCGGACTGCACATCGAAGGCGGCGGCGCCGTCGTCCTGTCCGGCGCCAACAGCTACACCGGCGAAACCCACGTGATGGAGGAGACCACCGTGCTCGTCAACGGCACGCAGCCGGCGAGCCAGGTCACCGTGGACGGCGGCATTCTCGGCGGCAGCGGCATCGTCGGCCGCACCACGGTGGTCCGCGGCAGTCTCCGTCCGGGCACCAGTCCGGGCATCCTGACCGTGGCAGGCGACGTGACCCTCGCCGCCGGCTCGACCTTCGGCGTCGAGCTGAACGGCGACACCGCGGGCGCCGGGTACGATCAGCTCAACGTGATCGGCGGGGTGGACCTCGGCAACGCCACGCTGGACGTGAGCCTGGGCTTCGCCCCGGCCCTGGGCGACAGCTTCCTCGTCGTCAACAACGACGGCACCGACGCCATCCAGGGCACGTTCCAGGGCCTCGACGAGGACGCGCTCTTCACCGTGGACGGCCAGCAATTCCGCATCAGCTACGAGGGCGGCGACGGCAACGACGTCGAGCTGACCCGCACGGGCATCGGGCTGGCCCACGGCAACCTGGTCGTCCACGGCACCGACGCCGACGACACGATCCGCATCGTCCAGGCCGGCGACACCGGCGCGCTCGAGGTGCTGCTCAACGACGTGTCGCAGGGGACCTTCACCCCCGACGCCGGCGGCCAGATCATCGTCCGCGGCCACCGCGGCGACGACGACATCGAGGTCGCGGGCGGCATCGACCTCTCGGCCTGGCTGTACGGTGGACGGGGCGACGACCTGCTCAAGGGTGGCGCCGGCAACGACGTGCTGCTGGGCGGCGCGGGCGATGACGACCTGAGCGGTGGCCAGGGCCGCGACCTGCTGATCGGCGGCCGCGGCGCCGACCGCCTCGTGGGCAACGCCGACGACGACCTCCTGATCGCCGGCCTGACCGCCTACGACCACAACCGCGCCGCCCTGTCCGCCATCATGGCCGAATGGGGGCGGGCCGACCGGAGCTACCAGCAGCGCATCGAGCATCTCCAGAACGGCGGCGGGCTCAACGGCTCGGTGGTCCTGAAGGTCAACGGCCCGGGCGCCACCGTCTTCGACGACGGCGCCGTGGACCGGCTCACCGGCAGCGCCGGCCGCGACTGGTTCTTCGCCAACCTCGATTGCGGCGTGCTGGACGTCATTACGGACGACAGGGACGACGAACAGGTGTGGGACCTCGATTGAGACTATTTCCGGGAGAGCGGCGGGCTGACGCCCAATGCCCGTAGCTTTGGGTCTTGAAAAAACGGCTGCGCGTTGTTGGTAGAAAAGCAGTTGCGACGCTTCTTTTCCTCAACCCCGCGCAGCCGTGGCTCATTCTGCCCTGACCGTCTCCGACCACCAGTACCTCCACGCCTTCCGCCAGCTCTTTCCCACGCGCCTGCTCAGGCGCGCCGTCGCCGCCAGCCACCCCGACACCCGCCGCCGCAAGCTACCCTTGCACCTGTTGCTGGGCGTGCTGGCGACCTGGTTCTTCAAGCCCGACGCCGGCCTGCCCGCGCTGCTGCGCTGGCTGCTCGACGCCCGCCACGACCCCCTGGCCGAGCCCTCGCTCTACCTGGCCCGCGCGCGGCTGGGCTGGGCACCGCTGCGCCGGCGGCGGCGGCGCGCCGCCCG
>JAKEET010000170.1 GCA_022616435.1 Gemmataceae bacterium | reverse complement strand
TGCGTCCACGACGCCGGCCCGCTCGTCCGCGCCCGTTCCCCGTGGAACAGGTAACTCCCGGCCTGGCGCAACATCCCAGGCTCTCGGGTCGAATTCCCGATCAGCGTCCGGCCGCTCGACCGCTGCAGCGCCTTGCCCAGCGCCGCGTCGCACCTGGCCCCCATCGGCTTGAAGTTGTTGCCGATCCCCGGCGCGCCGCCGCTCAAGCCGCGGACGCCCGCCGCCGCCCCTACGGTCAGCATCGCCGGGACCAGGTTCACCGCATTTTCCAGGATCGGACCGATCTGCGACAACGCCTGCTGCGCCGTCACGCCGCCTTGCGACGACGCGCCGCCGAACACCGTGCCTGCTCCGACAAGCCCGGTCAGCACGTAACTCGACTGGCTCCATCTGCCGTTCTCCGTTTCCACTTGGGGCCAAATCGCTGCCTGTGCTGCCGAAGGCGTCAAGCTATACTCCCTCGGTCATCGCGCGATGACTTTCGCTGCCACAACGAAAACTGTTCCTCGTGATCGAACTGCAGCAAGTAATTCCCATTCTTGCTAATGACGATCATGTCATCTGATGACGGGTACCAGAGCCGATCAAAGAACCGAAACACATTATGCAGTGACACGTCGCACCCCTCGCGATGCGAAACCCAAATGACGCGAACCGGATCGTCGGCGAGACTGAGCGACTCAAGCCAGGCTACGATATCGATAGTGTCTGCATCGGAAGCATCGAAGACCTCCTTCTCTTGAAAGTCGGACGCCAGTTCACGTCGAAAATGCGCACGAAGCGTACGCAAAGTCTCATCCACTTCCTCGCGCGTCACACGCATTGAGCGGGATGCCAATTCTGGAATGGATTCGAATACTCGTTCGATCATCGTTGGTTCTCATTGCCATGGAGCAAAACCGGGGAATTCTGAATGCGGACCAGATAGTTCCGGCGGGAAAAACTCGTGACCGTACCGTCCGCCGTGGCTTCTTCTTCCGCCTGTCCAATCCCACCAATTCACGTGGTCGTTGTCAATCCGCCAACCTCGCAATCCATCACGCGATTGCTCACCAATCAGAGTCCCAGTTCTCGGATCATACATTCGTTGTGTGTTTGCCCCCAAGTCGCCAGCATTCCGGCGTGCCGCTCCAAGTGCATTGTCCCCGCCGTCAGCGGCTGGCCGCCGTTGCGCAGCCACCCGTTGGCTGCCATCAAGAGATATGACGTTCGCGACTTGAGCAGGCAGCGCTCGGAGCGCTTACTTGGGCCGCTTCCACAGCCGCAGCGTCTTGTCGTGACTGCCGGACAGGATCCATTGCTCGTCCGGCGAGAACACGGCGCGGCGGACTTCGTCGGTGTGGCCCTTGAGGATGTGCAGTTCCTTGCCGACGGCAACGTCCCAGAGCCGGATCGTGTTGTCGGCGCTTGCGGAGAGGACGGTCTTGCCATCCTGGGAGAAGGCCAGGCTCCAGACGCGCTTGCGATGCCCGCGCAACTCACGGATGCGCTGGCCGGTCTCGGCATTCCATACGAAGATGGCGCCTGCGCTGCTTCCCGACAGGATCGTGGCGCCGCTGGGCGACAGGGCGACGGAGTTGACCATCTCGTTGTGGCCTTTGAACTCGCGAAGCAGCGTGGCGCCGGCAAGGTCCCAGAGGCGAACACTCTTGTCCCAGCTGCCGGTGACGCCGCGCCGGCCGTCGGCCGCGATCGCGACCGCCTGCACCCAGTGCAAGTGTCCTTTCAGCTCGCGGTGACTGCCGGCCTCCAGGTTCCACACGGAGGCGCCGAAGCCGAGCGGTTTGGGCTGCGGCTGCGCGGACGAGGGATCCGTCCAGCCGCCGCTGCCGGTGAGCGCCGTCCGGCCGTCGCGAGAGACGGCAATCGCCCAGACCGGTCCGGAATGGCCCGAGAACGTCCGGGAGGGCGACGCCTTCTCCAGGTCCCACAGCCGCAGCGCGAAATCCGAGCCGAGCGAAAAGTGTTTCCCTTTCCACAGCCCGCCGCCCGCGCTGAGCGCCTTGGCGCCCCCGGGCAAGTAGGCCGCGGCCAGGGTGTAGTCCTTGTGGTCCTTGAGGACGCGCAGGACCTTGCCGGCGGCCAGGTCCCATTCGCGCACGGTGCGGTCGTCACTGGTGGAAAGCGCCCGCGCGCCATCGGGTGAAATCGCCACGCAGGTGACCTTGTCGGTGTGGGCCTTCAAGACCTCGACGTCGTCGCCGGCAACAGCCCGGCTGTCCGCGACTGCTGCGGCAATCGTGGCCGCGCACAGGCCGATCAACATCCTCACGGATTGGGTGTGGATCATGAATACTCCTGGCTTCAGCCGCGTCCGGCCAGCCGCGTCACACGCCGCCGCCGAACAGTTGCTTGAGCTGATCGACGAATTCGCCGACGCCGTTGACGACGCCCGCCGGAATGACGGCGTGCAGCTCGAAGCCTTGCCCGTTGATCCGGGCCGCCACGCCCACCGGCGGCGTTTCGGGGAATTGCGGGATGTTGATCGGGATCGGCAGGAATGATTTGACGGCGCGGTCGGCGAACTGGGTCGCCCCCTTCGGGCTCACGTAGAACAGCCACTGCGCCCCCGCCGGCGGGAAGCCCTTGGCCACCATGAGCGCCCCGGCCTGATCCGCCAATCCCTTGGTCTTGCCGTCGAGCAGCTCCTTCAGCCCGTCGGCCTTGGTGTAGCGCATCACGATGGTCTGGCCGTCGCGGGCGGCCATGGCGGCGGTCATCTTGCCGTCGGGGCCGAACAGTTTCTTGAACATGACCTGGGCCTCTTCCGGCAGGCCGAAGCCGCCGGCGAAATCCATGGTCAACTCCAGGGCCTGCTTGCCGCCGACCTTCACTTTTTTCACGTCATAGGTGGGCAAGAACGGCACATTGAGCTCCTTGAAGATCTCGTTCATGCCGGCGATGCTCTTCTCATAATCGGCCAGGTACTTGGCGGCGTCCTTGGTGTGGAACGAAGCCGCCATGCTGGCGAGCAGCGGCTGGTCCTCCTTGCCGACTTGCCAGACGAACGACATGCCGGTCACGCCCGTCATCATCTTCTCATAGGCCTGCTCCAGCTTCTTCAAGTTCTCCGCTGAGATGTTCTGACCGGCGGACTTGAGAATCTCGGAATTCATGCTCATGAGGGACTTCATGGCGTTTTCCGACACCGAGCCCCCAAAGGCGAGCACGAACGGCCCCGACGGCAGCCCGGCGAGCGGCCCGCCCGGCACCGGCTTGACCGCCGCCCCGGTCTTGGCAAAACCGCTGTTCTTGGCGAACACAGTCCGGGCCGTGAAATGGAGGTTGCCCTGGGCGTCGACCCGCGCCCCCATGCCGGCGTGGGTCACATCTGTTTCCACCGATTTGAAGAACCCCTCGACCGCGTCGAAAAACTTGCCGACAAACTGGGCCTCGGGCGGCAGGTTGAGCAGGTTTTGCCGGCCTTCCTCCAGGCCCTTGCGAGCGTGCTCGCTGACCAGCTTGAGGCCGTGTCCGGTCAACACGCCGGCGGCGTCGTTCTCGGTCAACCATGCGCTCAGCGGCTCCGCCCAGGTGGCCAGGTTCTTGGTCGCCTTGAGCGCCCGCTCCAGCACCTCGCGGTCGTCCGCGTCGGCCAGCACCGCGAAGTTGCCGCGCTTGCCGGCCACCATCGCCTTGCCGTCCTTCAGCGTGATCGCGGTGATGGCCGCGTTCGGGTCCTTGGGTTGCAGGCCGGCGATGAACGCCTGGTAATCGGTCACCGGAAAGAAGAGCAGGCCGCGCGGCTCGTCGTCGTCCGCCTTGCCGGGATAGGCGGCGATGGCGACAGTCCCTTTTTCCGCGAAGCCTTTGTCCACGCCCAGCGCCCCCTTGGCCATGTCCAGCAAGTTTCCCGGCAGGTCGATCTTCATGCGCTTGGCCAGCGCCGTCAGCTTCTCGCTGGTCTGGCCGACGCGATTGATCAGCGCGAAGCCCATCACATCGTCGGGGATGACTTGCAGGACGTCCGCCTGCGCCCACACCGGCGCGGCCGGCGTGCTGAAGACTGCGAGCACCAGGAGAAGACGACACGGTTTCATGATGGACCTCCGGCCGGAAAGGTTGACGATTTTTGTCAGGGAGCGGCGGAGTGCATTGTATGAGGTGGGCGTGCGGAGCGGCGAGGATGGCGCGGCGGCGAGGACTGCGCGGCGGCGTCTGCCGCGTGGTCCGCTCTGGCGATCACTTGACCAAGCGCGAACGCACTTCCTCCAAGGTCTTGGCGTCCTTGAGAAACCGCAAAAACCGTCGCAGCTCCGGCACTCCGCCCAGCGAACGCACCTTGGACAGCAGCTTCCGGTCGCGGGAGCCGAATTTCTCTTCGAGCAGGAATTCGATTCCCTCCAGGATGCCCTCGCGTCCTTCCTCGCGTCCTTCCTCGCGGGCTTCCTTCAGTGCAATCCGTTCGATGCTGGTGACGTATCGCATCTTTTGCTCCTCCTCGTATTGAAAG
>JAKEET010000169.1 GCA_022616435.1 Gemmataceae bacterium | reverse complement strand
GCCATCAGGGCGAGGTGCGGCTGGTCCTTCCGCAGGAAGTCGTGGACCACGGTGCGCATGAAGGCGCCGAAATTCGGACCTTGCGAACTGGCGTCGTCGAGCGCGTTCTGGAAGGTGCGATCGATCTTGGGCAACACGCCTTCCTTGACGGCCGTTTCGTACAGCTCCCGGTACAACCTTGACGCTTCCTTGCGGTCGCCTTTGTAGTAGAGGTGGTAGGCCGCGTCCGTGCCCAGGATGTAGCCCAGGCCGAGCGGGTGGACGTATTCCTTTTGCACGTCGTGGATGAGCCTGGACAGGTCGGCTCGATCGTGGCTGTTCAGGTATTGCATGTTGCTTTGCAGCAAGAACGCCACCAGCGGACTGGTGTTGATCCGCAGGAATTCCCTCGTCTTCGCCAGTTCGCGCTGGTAGACTTCCGCGCGATTGCCGACGTTGAGCTGGTGGCCCATGCGCCAGACGCTCCAGGCGTTGCGGAAGCTGGTCAGCCGGCCGATGAAGCTGTCGGCCGGGCTCGGCATGTCTTCCAGCAAGCTCCGGTCGGCGTTGGACGTGACGTTGATGTTTTCCTGATGATGCGCCAGGTACCGGGCCAGCGCACACCGCGGATGTTCGGCGACCGGATCAAAGACGACGATCCCCGCCGCCCAGGTGTTGGGCCTCTTCAAGTACGGCTGCTCGCGCGCGGACAAGAGCGTGTAGAAGCCGAGCCGCCTGTCCCCCTTGGCATGGAAGTAGGCGCCGAACATCGGCAAGGAGTCGCGGTCGCGGCTGAAACAGGACGATGCGAACAGGCCGAGATGGACGGGTTTCAGCAGCGACTCGTCGTTCTTGGCCTTGGCGTCGTTGCGAAGCTCGTTGATGCGGCGGTCCCAGTATTGCTCGGTCCGCAGCGGCATGTCGAGGATCAGCACGTCGTCGAGCTTCGGCTTGATGCTGGGCGCTTCGGCATCGGCCTGGACCAGCTTGTGCTCGGCCAACTGCTTGCCGGCTTCGTCGAGGATGCGGATCATGCCGCCGGCGTCGAAGACCTGGCGGGCCAGGATCTTGCCTGCCGGCATCTCAACCAGTTGCGTCTCCGCCAGCCGGCCGTCGGCCGCGAAGACGAAATGCAGCTCGCGGCTCTGCGGGGCCTTGTCGTCGCTCTTCTTCCGCGGCGGGGCGTGCCGGACCAGCGCGACCGTGGTCGCGTTGACGGCGCGCAGATCGGCGCCCAGGGCCAGGTCCTCGGCCTTCGGCATCGACCACGGCGTCCACCGCGACAGCTCGCCGAAATGGAAGCGGCTGAACGGCCGCCGCGCGCCGAGACCGATCTCGGGATACAGATGCCAGAGCGTTTCGCCGTCACAGATCACCTGCTCGATCAGGCCGGACGACAGCACGCGCTGGTAGGTGAACTGGCCGGCGCCGTTGGCCAGCACGTTGAAGCCAGGGATGCGGCCGACGCCGGGATAGGACACCGCGTGCCAGCCCGTTTGCCGGGCCTTGTCGATGAGCGCGCGGGCGGCCTCGTCGATCTTGCCGGCGGCGACGGGTCGTTGTTGCTGAGCTTCGAGGGTGACCGTGTTCTGGATGTCGGCCCAGCTCGTATTCAGGCCGGGCGCGTGAATGGTCAAGTCGCCGAACAGACGATGATCGACCTGCTGTTGCGGCCGCTGATAGGTCAGCCACGACGCCGACTGCCGCGAGCTCAGTTGGCCGGCGAGCTGGAGCATCCAGGCTTCTTCGAACGATTGCTTCGACGCCCCTGGCCAATCGAGGCCGTCGAGGCTCGTGACCGCCACGTCGAAATCATAACTGGGCCAGCCGGGGACCAGCGCCGATTCGAAATCCATCAGATCCGCGATGCTCGACTTCTTGGCCGCCTTGGCGTCTTCGGCCAGGTCCTTGAGCGCCCGGTCTCCGCGCCACACCCGACGGAACGCCTGCTCCCCCCCGAAGCCTCCGGCGGGAGACATCGGCCGGCCGGCGGCGACCGGTCCCGACATGGCCGCCTCGCCGCGCGGCGCCAGGAGCTGGGCCAGTGGGGGACGGTCGGCCACCAATTCCTCCCGAAGAAAACGCGCCTCGTCTTCGAGCCGCAGGTTGAGGCGCAGCTTCGACAACGCCATGCGGGACATCGCCCGGCCGCCGAAGCCCCCGGACCGGCCCAAACTGGTGACGCCACGCTCGAATCGGCTGAGACGTTGCAACCGCTCGGCGCCGTCAACGTTTCTGAAGTCGCCGCCGCCGCCCGCGCGAAGCAGGAACCGAGGGCTGCGAAAGTCCAGGCCCCAAGACCCCGATGCGGGTTGGACGTTTTCCGCGGTTTCGAGTTCCACACGGCGTTCGTCCAGCTCGCCCAGCCGGGCGCCAAAATTGAACGTCTCCACGTCCGGCACGGCATACGCCGAGTACAACACTTGGCGCGCGGTGGCCCTGTGCGGCAGATAGACTTGCCGGCCCGGGGCGAAGACGTAGCGCGGCGGCAGCCGCACCAGGATCGTGTCGAGCACCTGTTCTTCGGACGGCTTCTGGCCTTCCTTGGGCTGCTCGACGTGCCGCCACCAGTGCCGGTAGGCCGGGTCGGGTTCGTACACCTGCGGGATTCGGTCCGGGCACGCGTACATGGCCCAGTGATCCTTGCGGCCGCGGTCGATGTTGAAGCGCTTGTAGTCGGCTTCGCTTTCGAGGACGAGCAACGACGTGAAGGGCGACATCACGTACATCGCCTTCGACAGCTCGGTGATCGCCGCGCGGTTCTTGTCCTGGCCGTCGGCGAGCAACCGATCGATTTCCAGCTTGGCCCAGGTGCGCGGCAAATAGGCGGCGCTCGGCGCCGGGATGTAGCCCGTGCCGCGCGAATCGGAACGCACTTCCAGCTCACGGTGGAACGGCTTGCCTTCGAGCCGGCCGGTGACGATCACCTTCTTCGGGATCGCGAACTTGTCGGTCGGCCCGCGCGTGTAGGCGCAGATTTCCTCGCCCTGGGCCAGCGTGACCGCGTCGGTCAGATAGGTGACGCGTTCGTCCGGATCGATGACGCGGACATCGAGCAACCGCGGCGTGTTCAAGGTCGCCAGCAGGTCGAAGGCGCGCCAGGCGACCGGCTCATCGGGATTGATCTGCGTGAAATAGCCGCCGGTGCGGTCGGCGGCCATCTTCATGAAGGCGCGGTTCCATTTCTTGCCGACGCCGACGCCGATGTAACGGACATCCTCCGGCAGCAGCCTGGCGAGGACGTCGTCTTTCGGCTCGCCCAACGACGGCACGCCGGCGCCGAGATGGACGATGTGCGGATTCTTGGCGTTCTTCGCCAGTTCAACGGCTTTGCGCAGGGCCTGTTCGAGGTCGCAGCCGCCGACGAGGTGGGTTCTGTCCAGGAACTCGACCGCGGCCTGGACGTTGGCCGGAACCGCCGCTTGCGGCTTAGCGTTCGCGAGTTGAAGGCGCGTGTTCGCCGTCAACAGGGTGAACGTGTCATCATACTCAACATTCTTCAGCAGGTTGCGGAACACGTCGATCTGCGTGCGGGCCAGGAGCGGGTCGCGATTCGCCGACGATTCGAACAGGACGATCCAGTCGCGGCGCTGCCGCTCCGGCCGGGTGTCGAGCTTGGGCCGGTAGCGGGCCATGAAGTAACGCTGGCCGTCTTGCAAATGGGTGGCGAAGGTGACGCCGTCCGACGGCGCTTCGCGCTCGCGCAGCTCCAGCACCACGTCCTGTTCCGGCTTGATGAGCTGAGCCGCGGTGCGCAGGTCGAGGGCGCCCGAGTCCGTGTCGGCCCGCTTCATCTCCGGATGGCTGGCGGCGATCACGTCCCAGTTCTTGGCGTTCTCGACGTGGGCGGCGAACGACCAGTCGCGGACGATCTGCATATTGTGGCCGCCGGGGAAGCGGTACCTGGCGACGCCGTACAACGGCGACAGCCGTTGCGTGTAGCTGAGGATGATGCGTTTTTCGTGCCACGCCTCCAGCGGGAACACGCGCATCTTGAAGGTGCTGCCGTCCACCCATTCGAGCAGGGCCGGATCGCGGCGCTCGTAGCGGATCGTCTCGAAGGCGTTGCGGGCCTGGTCGCGCTCGGCCATGCCGCCTTCCATCAGTTTCTGCTCCTTGCCGTCGAGGACGTACATCGCCAGCCGCGACAGGGACGCGTCCGGCGGCAGCGGGAAGTAGAAGGTCCCTTCGAGCCGGCTCCAGGTGTTGTTGAAATAGGTCTGGTCGATGGTGGTGCGGGCGAAGCCGTCTTCGATGTGGACGTCGATGTGGTACTTCCGCAGCGTGAGCTGGAGTTCCTGGCCGTTGGGATCGATGGCGACCAAAGCGCCGCCTTCGTGCTGGCAACTCGGGACCAGGGCGGCATCGGCGGCGGCGACCAGGGGCTTGAGCCAATCGAGGACGTGGGAGGCGCGCGGCGCGGCGGTCGTTTGCTTGCTGCCCGGCTTGACCTGCTGGCCGGCGGTGACCTCGTTGGGCACGTCGGAAACCTTCACCGTCCCCTGGGTGACGAGAACGCCCGAGCCGGCGGCGTCGACGGCGACATGGAAATGGGTGCCGAGGGCGATCACCTGGCGCTTGGGAGTTTGCACGGTGAAGCCGATGGGTCCCCGGGCGACTTCGAGATAGATGTCGCCCCGGTCGAGCCGCAGTTGCCGGATCGCGGTCGAGGTGAGCGTGGTGTTTTCGTTGACATACAGGATGGAGCCGTCGGCGAGGGCGACGCGGCGGCGCTCGTTGTGCTTGGTGGCGATGGTCTCGCCGATCTCCGCCGCTTGCGGCTTAGCGGCGGCGGGGCGCGGCTTGGCGGTGAGGCCGGTGGGGAAAGCAGCTCGCTGGATCGACTCCGCCTTGGGTTCGGGCTCGGACTTCACATTGAGCCGGTTCGGCCATTCATGACGCGCGTAGAAACTGAGCAGGGTGACGGCGGCCACGGTCGCCGCGATCATGGCCCAGCTCAAGCGCCGGCGGATCCGCATCAAATTCGCATCCGGTTCGACCCCCACGGCTCGCAGACTCGCCCTGGCGCTTGATTCGGTGCGCGCGGCGGTCAAGAGCTTCTCCTCGGTTTCCAGGACGAACGCCGGATCGATCGGTTCCGGCCTGTAGGCGGCGACGAGGAGGCGTTCCACGTTTTGATCGGCGATATCGTGTTGGGACATGGCGGTATCCTTGAGAATCTGCGCATGCCGGCGCGAACGCTAAACGGCAAGCCATGGTGTTCGGACTAGGTTTGCAATTCGACTTCGAGGTTGCGGCACAGGGCCAGGAAACCGGCGCGGAAGGCTTCGCGGGCGCGGGTCAACAATGATTCGGTCGCCTTCTCCGTCATGCGCCAGCGCTGGGCGATGGTACGGACGCTTTCGCCGCTGACGTACTTCGATTCCAGGGCCTGCCGGTAGTGCGGCGGCAGCTGGGCCATCGCGGCGTTGACCAGCTCGCACGTCTCCTGCCGCTGCAGCATCTCATCGGAGAGCGGCTCCGATTCCAGCTTGGCGAACACGGCCAGCAGCTCGCGATCCATGCGCTCCCACAAGGTTTGCAGCGACAGGGCCGCCTTTTCGCGGCCGAGCACGCGCTGAATCTCGTTCCGCGCCAGGCCGGTCAGCCACGGGAACAGGTTGCCCTCGGCCCGGTCCGGTTCGTAGCGCTCCAGCTGGCGCAACGCCCGCAGCAGCGTTTCCTGCACCACTTCCTCGCACAGGTGTTGATTGCGGCCGACGCGGTACAGGCAGAACCGGTAGAGCGCCGGCAGCATCTCCGCGGTCAGCCGGCGCAGCGCCGCCTCGTCGCCGCGCAAGGCCAGGCGGCGCCACGATTCATCGAAAGGCTGCTGCTCGCCCATGGACGTCCTTCCTGGGATCAAGCATGAATGGTGCGTACGTTGCTGGTGTATGTGAACCGGCCGGCAATTTCCTTCGAAGTCTCGTACAATGAAATCAACTCTTTCGAGGAGCACCCATGCGCACGATGCCTCTACTGGCCAGTCTTCTGTTCGTCGGTCCGCTCATCGCGTTCGCCGGCGATCCTCCCGCGAAGAAATCCAACGACGTTCCCCCGAAGAACGGCAAGAACGGCGCCGATTACGCCGAGTTCTCGAAGTTCGTCCACGGCCACGTCGTCAAGCAGGTGCCCAAGCGGTTCGAGCACAAGGACGGCTGGGGCGCCACGACGCCGTTGCCCGAGACGCGGCTGCGGCTGCCGAACCTGCGCACCTACCTCAAGGACGGCGACAAGGTCGTGCTGCCGCACGGGGCCTGGAAGAAGATCATGATCAAGTTCGACGATCCGCACAAGGACATCAAGATCCGGGTCACGCAGTTCAAGCCGATCGACGCCAAGAGCTACCGCCTGGAGCTCGAGGCCGACGCGGTGCTGCAAGCCGACGCCGAGCTGCAGCTCTGGCAAAAGGGCCTGATGCTGATCGGCGCGGGCGCCGACACGGATGTGTTCCTGAATGTCTCGGTCGGCTGCGACGTCGGCTTCACGCTGAACCTCATCAAGAACGAGATCGACCTGGCGCCCAAGATCACCGACCTGGCCATCGATCTCAAGGACATCCGGGCGCGCGGCGGGCCGATCCTCACCGGCGAACGCGGCCAGAAGCTGGCGGCCAACATCAAGGACCTGATTCGCGGCGCCGTCAAGTCGATGGAACCGCAGTTGAAGGAGCAGGCGAACCGGGCCATCGCCGAAAACTTGAAGGACGGCAAGGTGACGGTGCCCGCCGGCGCGCTGCTGAAGGCGTTGCCGAAGTGAAAAAATGGGGACAGGCGCCGGCCTCGTCTCCACAATCGCAGGGTTTGTCGAGGGATGGCCGGCGCCAGTCCCCATTGTTCACAAACTCCGACTCCTGACTCCTGACCGCGACGCATCGCCTTGTTGGCGTCGCCGGCGCATTTTATAATGGTGACATCTCCAGAACGTGTGCGAGGTGCTGCCGTTGGCTTCTCCTGCCCGAGTCCTGGTCTTTGAAGGCGCCGATCCGATCCCGAACCAGCAACTCGACGGTCAAGGCGAGCCCTGGGAGATCGTGCGGGTGCGCACGATCCAGGAGGGGCTGTCGCGCCTGCAGAAGGAGCATTTCGACGGCATCTACGCCACGACCCGCGACCCCAAGGTCTGGCAACGCACCTGGTCGCTCTTGCAGACCGACGCCATCCTCGAAGTGCTCGATCAGGGCATCGCCGCGCTCCATCCCGACTTCAGCATCCTGTGGGCCAACTCGACCTTCGAACGCTGGTGCGGCGGCCAGGCCAAGAGCCGGCGCTTCGACGAGGCCCTCGGCGTTCATGCCGACCTGACGCTGCGCACCGCACTGCTGGGCCGGTCCGTCACCACGCGGCTGCAGCGCAGCGACAACCAGACGCTCGAGCTGCGGGTGATGCCCCTCAAGGACGCCGCCGGCAAGCTGCTCGAGCTGATCGTCATGTGCCGCGACATCAGCGTCGAGGCCAGCCGTCAGCAGAAGCTGGATCGCTTGCAGCAGGCCGGCCGCGAGCTGGCGGCCTTGAGCGCCGACCAGCTGGCCGACATGGACATGAGCGAGCGCGTGACCGTGCTCAAGCACAACATCCGCAAGCTGACGCACGATCTGCTGCACTACGACGTCATCGAAATCCGCCTGCTCGATCCGGAGACCAGGAAGCTCGTGCCGCTCCTGGCCGAGGGCATGACTCCCCAGGCCGCCTGCCGCGAGCTGTACGCCAGGGTGGACGCCAACGGCGTCACCGGCTACGTCGCCGCCACCGGACGCAGCTACGTCTGCACCGACACCACCAACGACCCGCACTACATCGAAGGGGCGGCCGGCGCCCGCTGTTCGCTCACGATCGCGTTGACGTGGGGCGATCGGGTCATCGGCACCTTCAACGTCGAAAGTCCGCAGATCGGCGCCTTCGGCGAAGAAGACTTGCAGTTTGCCGAGATCTTTTGCCGCGAGTTGTCGAGCGCCCTGCACACGCTGGAGCTGCTGGAAACGGAGCAGCGCACCGCCACCACGAAATCGATCGACGCTGTGAGCCGCCAGGTGGCCCTGCCGGTGGACGAGATCCTCACCGCCGCCACCTCGATCCTCGACCGCTGGATCGGCCACGAGCCGGAGATGGCGGACAAGATCAAGAAGGTCATCGTCAACGCCCGGCAGATCAAGCAGTGCATCCTGAAGGTCGGCGAGGACCTGGCGCCGGCGGCGAAGCCCCTGGCGTTCCAGAGCGCCGAATCGCCCGTCCGCCTGAAAGGCAAGCGCGTCCTGGTGGTGGACAACGACGATCGCGTGCGCCGCAGCGCCCACGACATCCTCGGCCGCATGGGCTGCGTCGTCGAGACCGCCCGCGACGGCAATGAAGCCCAGACGCTCGCCAAGGTCAGCCAGTATGACGCGGTGCTCGCCGACATCCGGCTTCCCGACTTGACGGGCCACGAGGTTTATCGCGCTCTGCGGCAAGCGCAACCCGACGCGCGCGTCATCCTCATGACCGGCTTCGGTTACGACCCGACGCATTCACTGGTGAAGGCCCGCCAAGAAGGGCTGCGTTTCGTGCTGTACAAGCCGTTCCGGGTCGAGCAACTCTTGAGCGCCCTGGAAAGTCCGGAAGGGGCACAGGCGGCGGCGGTGTGACCGTTTAGCCCGGGCTAAACGTGGCCGGCATTAGCGGGGTTGTCGGTGGCCAGGCCCTTCTCTAGCGCCAGCTCCCGCGCCAGGGGCTTCATGGCGTCGATCACGAACTGAATGTGCTCGGTGAGGTCCACGCCGAAGTCGGCGGCGGCGCGGGCGATGTCGTCGCGGTTGACGTTGCGGGCGAAGCCCTTCGATTTCATCTTCTTCTTGACGCTCGCCGCGGTCAGATCGGTGATGCCGCCCGGCCGCACCAGCGCCGCGGCGGTGATCAGGCCGGCCAGCTCGTCGCAGGCGTACAGCGCCTTGTCGAGCAGATGCACGCGGGGATAATCGGTCAAGTAACCGGCGTGCGACAGGATCGCGTAGACCACCTCGTCGGGATAGCCGCGCTCGCGGAGGATCTTCGATCCTTCGAGCGGATGGTGCGGCGCATCGGGCCAGCGTTCGTAGTCGAAATCGTGCAGCAGGCCGACGACGCCCCAGGTTTCCGCGTCCTGGCCGAGCTTCCGGGCATAGGCGCGCATGGCGGCCTCGACGGCGAGCATGTGGCGGACCAGACCGGGATCCGTCACGTAGTCGTTCAACAGCGCAAAGGCCGCGGCGCGATTCATGAAACTCTCAGCTCGCCTGGTTTTTCTGTTTCGCCCATTCACGAAATCTGGTAGAAATCGTAGTTCTATGCTATTCGCCTGGAACGCATTTTCCTGACGAAAATCGCTTCGGCCCGGCAGGAGAGATCATTCGGCCCTGATGAGCGCTTCTCCGGCAAGGTACAATGGCATAGAGACAGGCTGGCGCAGTCGTCGGACGTCGTCGCCTGTCGAACATGGCTGATTTTTCTCGCCGATAGTGGAGTCCGCCCCATGGCCGACTTTGTGCTGCGCGTCGGCAGCCGCAGTGCTCAAGGGGTCCGTCCCAACAACGAAGACCGCCTGGTGGTCGATCTCGACCAGCGGCTGTTCGTGGTCGCCGACGGCATGGGCGGCCAGGAACGCGGCGAGATCGCCAGCACCATGGCCGTGGACATCATTCCGCGCGTCGTTCACGATCGCCTCGCCAAGCAAGAGAAGGCCGAGGAAGCCGTCAACCACGCCCTGTGCGAGGCCAACAGCGCCATCGTCGATGCCGGCAAGCACCAACCCTTCGGCCGGCGCATGGGCACCACGGCAGTCTGCGCCCTGCATCAGAACGGCCAGGTCTACATCGCTGGACTGGGCGACAGCCGGGCGTACCTGATTCGCGGCCAGCGTGTCGAGCAGCTCACGGTGGATCATTCCGTGGCCCAGGCCCTGGTGATGACCGGGGCCTTAACGGCCGAGGAGGCCCGCACCAGCCCGTATCAACACGTCTTGCACAAGTTTCTGGGATGCGCCAACCTGCTGGACGGCGCCGAGGTGAAGCCGTTGACGCCGGAAGCCGGGGACCGGTTGCTGCTGGCCAGCGACGGGCTCACCAATCACGTCAGCGAAGAAGACCTTCGCCTGGGGCCGCAGCGCTTCCCCGATCCGCAAGAATGGGCCGAACACCTGGTGGCCACCGCCCTCGAACGCGGCTCACGCGACAACGTCACCTGCATCGTGGTGGTCTTTGATCCGTCGTAGACCGGTTCGCATTCTGTTGGCGCTCTGCGAACGCTAAGCCGCAAGCGGCAGAGGACTCCCATGGCGCACCACTCCCCGCGCTTCCTGCACATCGTCGCCGACGCCAAAAAGCGCATCCGCGAAACCACCGTCGATGAAGTGAACGCCAAGCTCGGCCGCCGCCAGGAATTCGTGCTGATCGACGTGCGTGAAGAGAGCGAATGGGCCAGGGACCACCTGCCTGGCGCCATTCACCTCGGCAAGGGCGTGATCGAGCGCGACATCGAGACCCGCATCCCCGATCCGGAGACGCCGATCATCGTCTATTGCGGCGGCGGCTACCGCTCGGCCCTCGTCGCCGACAGCCTGCAGAAGATGGGCTACAAGAATGTGCTGTCGATGGACGGCGGCATCCGGGACTGGCGGAACAAGGGGCTGCCGCTGACGGCGGAATGATCCTCTTACACCCTACACCATCGCGTTTCCAATCGCTTGCCCCAGCTCCCGCGGCATTGACCATTCTCCGTCGCTTCCGCGGCCGAGCATGTTGTTCGTCACCATCATGTGTCCACAGGTCTTGGCCACGGATAGCGCGGCCCGATACGTCTTGTCGTCCGCCGCGCCGCGGATCGTGCAGTCGGCGATCCGCACGACGCTGCTGTTGTCCACCGCGATGCCGTGGACCCGCGCGCCCACGATCTGCAGCCCGGTCACGCTCACGTTCTGACATCCCGCGATCTCCATGCTGGCGTTCACCGCGTCGGTCGCCGGCCGGGTGTGCTGGATGATGCCGCCGGTCCAGTTCACATTCCGGCAGTTCCGCAGCACCACCTGGTCGGTGCTCGTGCCGCGATACTCGGGATTGTGGTCGATGGTGTTGTTGCCGAGGACGAGATGCTCGCAGTCCTCGGCCCACAGCGCGTGCTGATAGCCGCTGTAGATGCTGTTGCCCGTGACCGCCACCGCCCGGCAGGCCCGCAGATCGAGCACCCGGCTCTGGCTGCCGAGCAGGTTGCCTGCGATCGCGAACAGGCCGACGGCGTTGGGATGGTCCTTGGCGCCCAGGAAGCGGACGTTGGCGCCGCCCGGAGTGCGGACTGCCTGGATCGTGTTGCCCGTGATCGTCCCTTCGCGCACCGTGCCGTCGCGGCAATCGAACAGCACGTCGGCCGAGGCGTCGGCCTTGAGGTCGTGGTTGTACTCGATGTCGTTGCTGCAGATCTGCAGGTTGCGGATCTCGCTGGCCGTGATGACGATGCCGCCCTGCTTGCAGTAGCTGATGTGATTGCCGTGGATGTTCGTCTGATGCAGGTTGACACGGTCGAGGAAGATGCCGATGCCGGCGTTGTGGTAGATGTGGCAATCGCTGACCAGCACGTTGCGGTCGCGGTTGGCCAGGTGAATCCCGTGCCGCACCCGCCGGATCAGCAGGTGCTGGAAGGTCGGCTGCATGGCCCCTTCCGAGCGAATCCCGTCGGCCTGCGGATGGCCGCCGACGATCTCCAGCCCGCGGATCGTCGGCATCCGCTCCTTGTGCCACACCGGCTCCTGCACGTGATCGGGCAACGCCGACCGGCTGTGCGTGCCGACCAGGTGAAACGCCGGGCCGGGACCGTTCATCAAGATCCTGGCGGTGCCGCCGGCGCCTTCGACGGCAATCCGGCCGTGCATCGCCAGGGCGACGTGCAGCGGCCGCGTGATGACATAGTCCCCGCGCGGAAACACGACGTGGCCGTCGCCCTTGGCAATGGCGTGCACGATCGATGTGGTGTCGTCATTCTTGCCGTCGCCGCGGGCGCCGAAATCGCGAACGTTGGCCATGAATCACCTCGAATGCACAAGCAACAGAATCACGAAAGCACGAAAGGAAGAAAACACGAAACAGATCAATCTGCGTTTCGTGTTTTCGTCCTTTCGTGGTTTCGTGATGGCATTTGCTCTTCGACTCACTTCGCATCCTTCACGCAGCGGAAGCCGATGTGGTTGCCGGAGCTGCTGGTCTCGCCCTCGCGGCGGGCGGCGGGGATGTAGCGCTTGCAATAGTTGTCGGAGCACAGGAACGAGCCGCCGCGCATGACCCGCATCGGCGCCCCCTTTTCGCGCGGATGAAACCCCGTCTTGGGCCCCGGCGGATTCTTCGCCGGGCTGTCCATGTAGTAATCGGCCCGGTACCAGTCGGCGCACCATTCCCAGACATTGCCGGGCATGTCGTGCAGGCCGTAGCCGTTGGCCGGATACGACGCGACGGGCGCGACGCCGTCGAAGCCGTCTTCCTTGGTGTTCTCGCTCGGGAACTTGCCCTGCCAGGCGTTGCACATCCATTTGCCCTTGGGCTTTTGGTCGTCGCCCCAGCAATAGATCTTGCGATCCAGGCCGCCGCGGGCGGCGAACTCCCACTCCGCCTCGGTCGGCAGGCGCTTGCCGGCCCACTTGCAGTAAGCCACGGCGTCGTCGTAGCAGATGTGAACGACCGGATGATCGTCCTTCCCTTGGATGTTGCTTGCCGGCCCCTCCGGATGTTTCCAGCACGCGCCGTAACCGACGTCCCACCACTGGCGAAACGCCTCGGGCGCCCACAGGGCGACGCGCTCGTGCTGGGGCCGTCTGAAAACCAGCGAAAACGGCTTCAGCTTGTCCTTCGGAACGTCCGGGAACATTTCCGGGTCGGGATCCTTCTCGGCCACGGTCTTGTAGCCGGTGGCCTCCACGAACTTGGCGAACTGGGCGTTGGTGACTTCGGTCTTGTCCATCCAGAAACCGTCCACATAGACCTTGTGCACGTCGCGGGCGTCGCCGTACAGATCGTCGGGCGAATCATTCTCGGCAAACACGTCTTCGTTCGCGCCCATCCAGAACTCGCCGCCGGGGACCCAGACCATTCCGGCCGGCGCTTCGCCCGGCGGGGTCGCGGCATTCAGCTTCGGCGGCGTCCGCTCGCGGTCGCGAGCGCCGGCGCCGCTGGGCCAGAGGAAGTCCCAGAGATACGACGCCCCCACCAGCAGTCCCACCGGCACTACGACCAGGGCCGCCAGTTTGAGCCACACGAGCCAGGGCGCCGCGGGCTTGGCGATGTTCGGTGTTTTTCGGGCCGGCTCTTTGGTTGAGGATTTGTTCTTCATTGTGCCAGCTCGCAGAAGGTTGGGATCGCCTGTCATTATGAAGAGCGCACGCCCCCTTGGCAATCACCGAGTTGCGATCGTGCCCAAGAAATCACCCGCGATTCCGCCCAGCGGATGCCGCCGGCGCCGTCGCCCCCCAGGAACCCCAGATGCCCGCCGTGCAGCGTGATGTCGATGGTCACGCCCGGCCCCGGCGTCGCCTCCAGGAACGACGTCACGGCCACGAACGGGTCGTCGCGCGCCGTCAAGATCAGGCACGGCACGCGTATCGTGGGAATCAACGACGTCGCCGAGGCATGCTCGTAGTACGCCAGCGCGTTGGCGAAGCCCCAGCGCGGGGCGGTATAAACCTCGTCAAAGTCCCGCAACGTCGCCCGCGCTGGAAATTCCACGCTCGGCAGGTCCGGAAAGTGCCGGCCATGCTCCGCCACCTGGGCGATCAGCTGCCGGACATAGAAGCGATCGTAGAACGGCTGCCGGCTGATCAGCTCCGAACAGCGCACCAGGTCGATCGGCGGCGCCAGCGCCACGACGGCGGCCAACCCACCGACCGGATCGACGCCCGCTTCCGCCGCCAGGCGCAGCACGACATTGCCGCCCAGCGAGAAGCCCAAGAGCGCGATGCGCGACGCCGGACTGTCGCGGTGCAGCGCTTCGATGACGGCGCGAACGTCGGGCGAGCAAGCCGCGTTGTAGAACCGCCGCGCCAGCTTCATGCCCGCGCCGGCGCCGCGCAGATCGATCCGGACGACGCGAACCCCGGCCGCGGTCAGCCGGTTGTCGATCCGCCGCATGTACCCCGAACGATGGCAGCCCGCGAGTCCGTGCACCAGCGCCGCGATCGGCCCGCCGCGCTGCCAGACCGGCGGGCAACTGTCATGGATCGCCAGCGCGTCGCCGTCGGGCAGCGGCACGGTCCGCACGGTCGCCGCGTGGCGGTTCCCGGTCCACGACAGCAGGTTGCCGAGCACGGTCTGCACGTGGGGATTGCCGAGCAACGGCAGCGGCCGAAATGGGCGATGAGTCGCCATGTTGTTAGTTTAGTCTAGTCGCCACTAGCGCGATCAACCCACACGTGCCGAGATCATTTAGCCGGCGAGCTTGCTCGCCGCGGACGGTATGCTGTCGGCGCCGCGACACGTCCGCCGCGAGCAAGCT
>JAKEET010000168.1 GCA_022616435.1 Gemmataceae bacterium | reverse complement strand
TGTGCCGACCTCTGACTTCGGACCTCTGACTTCGGACCTCTGACTTCCGACCTCTGACTTCTGACCTCTGTCCCCTGAAAACTGTCCTGTAGCACAACGGTGGTGCGGCCCGCTGTTAACGGGAAGGCTGTAGGTTCGAATCCTACCGGGACAGCTTGTACAAGAACGTGCTCCTGGGAGAGCAGTCGGTCTCCAAAGCCGGCGGAGAGGGTTCGAATCCTTCCGTTCTTGCTCGAAGCCCTGTGACGCAGCTGGCGTGGCGGCCTGACTGTCGATCAGGTGAGACGGGTTCAATTCCCGTACAGGGCGCTTTCCAGACGTAGCCTAGCGGCCAGGCCCCCGTCTGATACGCGGGTTCAGGGACGTTCGACTCGTCCCGTCTGGACTACGAGCCCGAAGCGCGAGCAAGGGCTTCGAAACAGTCTCGTGGAGCAGCGGAGTGCTCGCCACCCTGACATGGTGGAGATCGCTGGTTCAAATCCAGCCGAGACTACTGATTGTCGATTTTGGATTGTCGATTGTCGGCTGGCAACGATGGCTGCCGTGCAAACAAATCGAAAATCGTCAATCGAAAATCGAAAATGAATACTCCCGTGGCCCAGCGGCAACGGCGGCTCTCTCACACAGAGCACATCGCAGGTTCGAGTCCTGCCGGGAGTACTGGAGTAGGTCCGGCGAGCCGAGCCGGACCGGCCGAGCCGGACCGAAGGCGCCGCTCGGCTCGCGGCGCCTAAACCATACTGCGGAGTGGACTGGAGCCTGGTCGCCAGCACGGTCTCATAAGCCGTACCACGTGGGTTCGAATCCCACCTCCGCAACTTCAGAAGTCGGAAGTCGGAAGTCGGAAGTCGGAAGTCAGAGGTCAGAAGTCTGACTTCCGACCCCTGACTTCTGACCTCTGGATCAACAGCCGAGTACGCAAACTTGGTAAAGCGACCAGGTCGAGAGCCTGGTGATGTTTGTGGGTTCGACTCCCACCTCGGCTACTGGAGCAGCGGTCAGGAATGGTGAATCAGGAAGCGGACGACACCTGCTGACTCCTGATCCTCTGACACCTGATCCCTGACACCTGATCCCTGACACCTGATCCCTGACTCCTGACTTTTGACATTGGGCTGCTGGTCCAACTTGGTACGACACCTGGTTTGCACCCAGGAAATCGGGGTTCAACTCCCCGGCGGTCCACTGGAGGTGATGCAACATGCACTGGTTCGTCCGCTTCCGAACCAGCCGGCTCATCACCGGCACCCGGACGCCTCTGGGCGTCTTTCATGCGGCGGCGGAAATGGCCGACTCGGCGACCTGCGATCCCCGCGCCTCCAAGCGGGCCAAGCGCGTGTGCCAGTGGTTCAATCGACATTTGCCCGTGCCGAAGCTTCGAAAGCATCCGCACGCGGTGTTCTGGTTTCGGGCGAAGCATCGCGACATGATCCAGCGGCTCTGGGAATTGGTGCTGCTGCTCCGCGAACACGGGTTCATTGCCGAGCTCGTCCAGACACGCCAACCCAGGCCGAGTGTGTTACGAGGACGAATACCAGGTGGCGGCGATTCCCTGGCGCGCCCGACGATAGCCAAGCCAGCAACGGAAGGTAGCCGGATACGGTTGGCCGGGCCGCTCTGCTAATGCGGTTCTCCTCCGGAGATGAGGGTTCGACTCCCTTGCCTTCCGCTTCCCACGGCCCGTCCGTGGGCATTAGCCCTGGTGGTGAAACGGAAATCATGCCTCGGTCCTAACGAGATGTTCCGGGTTCGACTCCTGGCCGGGGCAGTGTTTGCTTCGATGGTGAAACGGAAATCATCCCGAGCTTCTAACTCGGGGTTCCAGGTTCAAATCCTGGTCGGAGCACTGTGTCCGTGGTGTAGTCGGCTGGCATGCGACGCTGTGACCGTCGAGGCGGCGGGTTCAATTCCCCCCGGACACCCTCAAAAGTCAGTGGTCAGTAGTCAGTGGTCAGCAGGTAGTCAATCGCGACGGCAGCGGCAATTTGCTGCTGACCACTGACTACTGACTACTGACCACTGACTACTGACTACTGACTACTGACGATCTATCCTCGGGGTGTGGCGGAGCGCATACGACCCTGCGAAGGTCGAGGGGCAGGTTCGATTCCTGCCGAGGATATCGGGTGAGTTCTCTCGCGTTGTCCTGAGTTCTCACTTGTTGTTTCTCCTTGCAGCCCTCCGCTGACGGTGGGGGCCACGATTGGTCAGAGTCCTTCGACTAGGACTATTGTCGTTGGGCGTCGGCGATGGACTGGAGCGCCGCCCGCAGCTGCCCCTGCAACTTGCGGTACACGGTCGACACCTCGCTCTCCTTGAGCGCCAGCTCGGCGGCCGCCTGGGCCTTGGCCAGCGCCGCCTGCACGCCGGCCTCCTTCTGCTTGCGCGTCGCCATGTTCTGGGTCTTGATTTTGAGATCTTGTTGAGTCGCGGCCAGGGACGCTTGCGCCTCCCCGGCGATCTTCCGGGCTTCGCTCAGGGCCTCCACCTTGTCTTCGGTGGGAAGCACCGGGTCGAGGAAGAGGAACAGGTTCAGGCATTGCTTGAATAACGGATCCTGCGCGAATGCGGTCTGACCCAGCGCCTGGCTGAGCGCCGGCCCGAGGGAGCCATAGTCGGCGCCGGTGACCGACCCGTTCTTGCTGGCCGCGGTTTCCTTCGCTAGCGCGTTGTCGAGGTCGTTCAGGACCTTGCTCAGCTCGACGAGGGCTTTGCGGGTCGTCGTCGACTCGTCCACTAGCTCCTTGAACCGGTCGGCGTAGTCCTTCTCGGCCTGCTGGCGGTTGATTGAAGCGGGGCCGGCGAGGAGGCCCTTGCGGCTGGCGGCATTCCATCGGGCGAATCCGTCCAGGACGCGGAGCGCCCTCAAAATCAGCAACCTCTTCTCACTCGGGTCCTGGGCCTCGTCAACGCTGACCAGCTCCTCGAGGATCTCCGACTCGACGTAGGGGCTGTCGATGGCCGCCATCGCCTTCTTGAAAGCGTCCGCGAACTTGAGGGTCTTGGGGTCCACGTGCTCGTCCTCGCCGCCCTTCTCCAGATCCGCGGACGCCTTCTCCAGCGCCTCGACAAAGGGCTTTATCGGGGACTTGTTGATGAGCTTCTGGTACCTGTCCTCCTTCTGGGTGAGCCGGGCGATGGTCGCGTCGATCTCCTTGACCTTGGCGGGGTCGGTTGC
Organism: Gemmataceae bacterium; assembly: GCA_022616435.1. Lineage (GTDB taxonomy): Bacteria > Planctomycetota > Planctomycetia > Gemmatales > Gemmataceae > JAKEET01. Next base: position 45,920 of record JAKEET010000168.1, on the reverse strand, counting down.
GGCCGCCTTCTCCTGCTTCGCCTGGGCGATGGCGGCGCGGGTTTTGTTGAGCTTCTGCGGGGCCTCGTCGTTGAGGACGACGTGGAGGTCCTTTCGGTGCCTGTCCTCCTCCGCGCGCAGCTTGGCGAGGTCCTCGTTGCACTTCAGGACTTCGGCGGGGGTGGTTGCCTTCGCCTTTTTCCGCTCCTCGTTGACGATCTTGCCGCGAGTTACCAGGAGCTTCTCCTGGGCCTCGCGCCCCGCCTTGGGGAGGTTCCGGGCGTAGGCCATCGTGGCGGTGACCAGGGCTTGAACCTTGTCTGGATCGTAATTCTCCTCCGCGTCGGTGAAGTAGACCGCCCGCTGGACCGCCTCCAGCGTCGGCCGCTTGTCCGGATTGTCGTCCAGCATGGCGTTGCGCAGGCGGTCGAAGGCGGTCGCCGAGGCGGGACTGCGGAAAGCCTTGCCGCCGCGCTGAAGGATTTCCGCGATGCCCTGGTGGGGGCCGGCGAAGGCCGCCATCATGGCGCCGAGGCTATAGGTGTCGGCCTTGCCGGTGACGGCGCCCCCCATGAAGTGGTCCGGTGCGGCAAAAACCTCCGTGGTCCCCAACGGGCTGCCGACGGTGTTCCCCTGGGCGTCCCCGGCCCGGGCCGACCCGAAGTCGGCGACCTTAACGGCGCCGTCCTCGCTCAGGAGGTAGTTCTCGGGTTTAATGTCGCGGTGTACCAGGTTGGTGGCCTGGACGTGGGCCAGCCCCGTGACTGCTTGGCGCAGCATGTGTTGCGTGAAGACATGGCGCGCCTCCTCGGTCAGCGCCCCGGCGGCGGCGGCCCCGCCCACCGCCTGGCCCAGGTCCTCGACCGAGCCGCCGGCGGCGTTCTCCATGGCCAGGTAGGGCACGCCGTTGGCGTCGAAGACCACGCCCTTGAAGCCGACGACGTTCGGGTGCCCGGCGCCCGACGCCTGGCGGTGCATTCGCAGCTCGTGGACCATGTCCTCCCGCTGTTTGAGATTCTTGAGCGTTTTGAGCACGACGAACTGGCCGGGGTTTTTCTGGTCCTCGTAGCGCAGGACGTGGCCGAGGCCGCCCGAGGAGAGGTATTTGGGCTGGCCGAAGGTCGCGCCGCCGAGGGTGAAGTCCTGCGGCGCCGTGCTCGTCTCGCCGAACTTGTCCGTGAAGGTCGTCTGCGCGGCATTCGCCTTGTTCGGGTGCTTCGCCTGCACCTTGGCCGCGATCGCCTGAGCCATGCCGTCCAGCAGCGCCTTCTCGTCGGCGCCGCAACTCGGCGACCCGGGGTCGATGCCCAGCGACTTGGCCAGCTCGGCCTGCAGTTGCGCGGGCGTCTTCAGCGCCAGGTCGAACAGCTCGTCGCCGTCCGGCTCCCCGGCGATCAGCTGGTCGAGCTGGAAGTCGATGAGATTTTCCGCTTGGGCAATGAGTTTCTTGGCGACGTCGGGCGCCACGTTCTTGAGGGTCTTCGGGAGTGGGAGCGCCGCCACGAAGTCGCTGACTTTGAAGGTGTCCGGGGGAGCCGCCTGGGGCGGCCGTTGCTTCGTGACGGCCAACTGGCCCGCGTCAGCCTTCTGCGCCTGCTCCAGCCGTTTCTCGACTTCAGCGACCCGCTGGTCCTGCTGGGCCTGGAACTTCGCGATCGCCTTGAGGAGCCTGGGGTTGGCCGGCCCCGGCCCGGCGTCGCGGACCTGCCACTTGCCCAGGTCCTTGACGTCGCGCAGCGCGGCCTCGACCGCGGCCACCTGCGTGTTGTACGAGGTATGGATCTCGTAGGCAATCGGGGGGATCGTGCCTGTGCCGACCAGGCGGAGCGGGAGCTTTGCCAGCTTCGCGGTCAGCTGGGCGGCGAGTTTCGGGTCGCTGTCCCTGACGACCCGCAGCTGCACTCTCAGGGGGGACAAGGCGCCGGCCAGATCGATTTCTTGGATGAGGTTGCAGGCGTTGGCCAGCTCGCGCCGGATCTTGGCATGCTTGTCCCGCAGATCCTGCTCGACGGCGGGAAAGTCCTTGAGGTAGAGGGCCGCCTCCTCCAGGGTGGCGAACGAGGACGCCTTCTGCGTTGTTTTGATCTCGGCGATCAGCGCCTGGTAGTGGGAATCGACAGCCAAGAGGCGCATTTCCGCCTCCCGGGCGCCGACGACGATCGAGTCGACCTGGTCCTTGACCTCTGTCGCGGTGAAGGTGTCGGCGTAGCCGTTGGCCTCCGCCCGCGCCTTGCTCTCGGCCTTCTCCAGAAACTCGTAGGCCTCCTTGAACTCCCCCTTCTTGGCCCTGCCGTCCGCGGATTTCACCTTGTCGCGGAGGCCGGTCCGTTTGTTGTCCGGAATCCGGTCGATCGCATCCAGGATCGCCTGGCGCCGGGCCTCGAAGTTCTTGAAGCGGTGCTTCTGCTGCCGGCTGAGCTTGCCCTTGCTGATGCCGAGCTGCGCGAGCAGGGCCTTCTGCTTATCGGTCATGGGGATCTCCGGTTAGAGTTTGGAGGCGAGCGTGGTCAGGGCCGTGGCGGCGGTCTTGCGCACCGCCACCGGGGCGAAGCCGTTGTCGTCGACCAGCGCCATCAGCGGGTCGCCGTTGACGAAGCCGAGGTGCCTCTTCACCAGCCGAGCCGCCTCCTGCTGGCGGCGCTGGCGCTCGTCCGGGACCTGGGCGTTGAGGGCCTCGTCGAGCTTGTCGATCAAGCGTGCGTCGAGCTCATCGAGAATGCCGTGGAGCCTGCGGGCGCCGATGGCGACCGCGTCGGGGTCGTACTCGGACTGGCCCGCGGCGGCGTCGAGGATCGCCTGTTCCAGCTTCTGCAGATCGACTTGAATCTTCGTTCGGGCCGCGTCCCACGCCAGCCGCGCCTGGGTGAGGACCACGTTGGAAACAGGGGCGCGGTCCGCTTCGGCTTCGGCCAGCGCCGGCTGCGCGTCGTCCTCCGGCGTCGCGCCGGCGGCGAGCAGCGGCGCCAATTCGTCGAGCACCTTCGACGCCTGCGCGTAGTCCTTGTTCTTCAGCAGTCCGCCAACCGCGGCGGCCAACGCTTGGATGCGGGCCAGGTCAGGCCCCTTGGCGGCCAGGGCGGCCTTGAGGCTGCTGGTGAGGGCGTTGAAGCGCTGCACCACCGCCGCCCCGGACGAGGCCGCCGCAGTCATGTCTTCAAGGAGCTGCTCCACCCGGTTCAACAGGGCGCCGGCCTGGACGAAGTCCTTCTGGCCGGCGAGTGCGGTGGCCTCGGTGAGGCGGCGCTGCAGATCGCCGGCGATGGCCGGGTTGGACTTCCGGGCTTCGAGGACGCGCGGCATCAGGGCTTGGAGCCGGGCCTTGAAGGCCACCGCGCCGTCGGGAGGCGGGGGCGGGACAACCCCCGCGGCGTCGACGATGAGCGGCTCCGGCACGTCGAGTTCCTCGCCGGGAGCGCCGTTAGCGTCCGTCTGGTCCTCCAGATTGCCGGCCCGAGCCTCCTCGTCCGGCGACGGGAGCTGGAAGTCGTACTGGCGACCGGCCGTGCGCTTGGCGGTCAGGGCCATCTTGGCGACGATCATGGGGGAGAGCTTCTTGCCCTTGGCCTGGAAGTAGATCGTCTCGGCGTCGGCCTCTCCCTTGCCGACCCAGCAGATGCCCTCGAACACCTGCTTGCTCTCGACCAGTTCGCCGCCGACCTCCTGCTTCTTGAACCGCTTGCGGCGGACGGCCAACTCGCCGTCGCCCTTGCCGTCCTTGCGCTTGCCGGCCCCGTAGGCGAAGAAGAACTTCTTCTCGCCCTTGCTGGCCAGCAGCTTCGTCAGCATCGGCCTTAGTAGATTGTCCGCCATGTTTGTCCTCCTCGCCGCTGGTTGGCCGGTCTCCGGCCGGGACACCCAAGCGCCGCACGGTGGTCCGCGGCACAAGGGCAACGAGCCGACCTCACCGGCCGTGTTGATCATCGCCGTTGACCTCAATGCGGAATCGGCGCTCAAACCCCCTCACGGAATCGCAAGAAAGAAGTGCGCGCCTATCATCTCCTCATGGCGATGACATTTGACGCTACCTTCAAAGACATGGGCCGGGACGGCCCGGTCGTCATCCTGCTGCGCCCCGAAACGGCGCACGCGAACATAAGCGGAATGGCGTGATCCGCTACGCGCCGCGCCCAGACGTGGCATGGAGTTCGGTTACGAGGTCGTGCGCCCCTGGGAGCGTCCGGCGGAAGGGTTGCTCCGTGCGGACCTGGGCGTGGCGCCTCTGGCAGTCCTGGGCCGATTGCCGGCTCTCACTACCGTACCCGGCACACGTCGGGCAGGTCCCAGACGCGGACGCAATGATCAACGTGGCCGCCCGTGGCCAGCCAGGATCCGTCGGGGGCGAAGACCGCCGCGTGGATCGTCCCCCGGTGTCCGCGCAAGGTCGCCACTTCCGTCTGGTCGGCCGTGGACCAGACGCGGGCGACACCTTCTTCCCCGATGGTGGCGAGGAATCGACCGTCGCGCGACATGGCCAGGCCATGGATGAGCCACGGATGGGCCCGCCACGACGCCCGCACCTTTCCCGAGGGCAGGTCGCAAATCGTCGCGCGGCCTTCCTTCCAGATCCAGCCGGCCAAACCCCTTCCGTCGGGCAGCAACGTCGGACACAGGTCCTGGGGCAGTTGTGCCGTCGTGGTGATTTCCTTGCCGGTGGCGGTCTCCCACAGGCGCGTCGGACCGCTGCCGCCGGTGGCGATTCGCGCTCCGTCCGCGGAGAACGACAGTGTGCGCAGGTGGGTCGTGGCGAGGTTGGGGATGGCCAGTCGCTTGGTCCCCGTCGCTGCGTCGAACAGGCGCAGCTCCTTGTCAAAGCCGCCGCAGGCTAGTGTCTTGCCGTCGGGTGAAAAGGTGACGGCCCACATGCCTAAAGAAGGACCGCCCACGATCCCGGCCGGTCGGCCAGTCGCCGCGTCCCACAGCCGGATCGAGCAGACATCCCTGCCGCTCGTCACCGAGGCCAGTCGCCTGCTGTCCGGAGAGAAGGCCAGTTCCGCCACGTGATGGGCGTGTCCTTCCAAGGGGCCGCGCGTCTGCCAGGTCTTTGTGTCCCAGAGGAAGATGTGCCGGTCGAGTCCGCCCGATGCCAGGACTTGCCCGTCCGGCGAGCAGGCCAGGGAGCGCACTCCGCCGGCGTGCTTCAGCAGCGTGCGGCTCGGCCTCAGTTCCACCGGCCTGGTTGGCCTCGGTCCGGGCTGCGCCGCCTTGTTGCCGCCATCCACGGCGTCCGGAACGTCAGCTAGCCGCCAGATCGCGACCGTGCCATCCGCCAGGCCCGCGGCCAGGTAGCGACCCTCCGGGCTGAAGTCCACGCAAAAGGCCTTGTTGCCACGAAGGTCGAAGGTTCGGACCTCCTCGCTGGACGGCGCGACGTCCCAGAGGCGGACGTTGGGGTCCAACACGGCCGTGGTGGCCACGAGTCGCCCGCCGGGGTGGAAGGACAGTCCAGTGCCGCCGATACCGGGCCCGTCCCGAGCCGCCTGCTCCTCCCCGGTCGCGACATCCCACAGCCGCAGCTGCGGGCGAAGCCCAGCCGTGGTGGCGGCCAGGATCCCGCCGTCCGAGCTGAACTTCAGGTTGGTGAACGCCCTCTCCCCGCGGAAGGTGTGCAGCCGCCGGTTGGCCATCTGGTCGATCACCTGAATGGTCCGTGTATCGCCGGCTGCCAGCAGCCGGCCATCGGGGCTGAAGGCCACCAGCCGAACCCGTCCGTCGTTCCAGACCGGCGACTCGTCTCTCTTCCCCGTCCGAACGTCCCACAGGTTCACCCGGCCGTCACCGCCGGCGGCCAACGTGGCGCCGTCCGGGGAGAACGTCACGAGCGACCACTCGGGTGAGTGACCGTCCAGGTCGAGGACCTTGCGGAGCGTGGCCGTGTCCCACACCAAGAGGGCGCCGCCCGGGGCGCTCGCCGTGGCCAGGAGGGTCCCGTCCGGGCTGAAGGCGAGCGACCCGACAGCGTTGGTGTGACTCCGCATCACGCGGCTCGGGGGCTGGGTCTCACCAGCCTTCCACTCCGACAGGTCCCAGAGCCGGACGGTGTGGTCGTGGCTGCCGGTGGCGAGGGTGCGGCCGTCAGGACTGAACGCGATGCAATGCACCGAGCTGAGGTGGCCGCTGGGCATAAACTGTACCAAGCCCGTCTCGGCGTCGAGGGCCTGGACGTGAGGATTGTCGGGCTGGTGGTGGGTGAGATAGACGGTCCTGCCGTCCGCGCTGAGGTGATAAAAGGCAATGCTGCCGAAGGTGAGCTGTTTACAGGTTGCTTGCACGGTCCCCGTCTTCACGTCCCAGCGCGTAAAGGCGTGTTGCTGACCCTTGAGGCAGTCGTGCCGGGCGGTCAAGAGGGTGCTCCCGTCCGCGCTGAACGCCACCAGGGCCTTGCCCGGAGTCTGCAAGGCGTGGAGCACCTCGTAGCTATCGGCGTTCCAGACGACCACCTGGGCGTCATCGCCGGCGGCCAGCAATTTGCCGTCGCGACTCCAGGCCACGGCGGCGAAGGTCTTGCCGTTCGCCGAGAGGGCGCGGATCTCCTTCCAGTTATCCGGGTCCCAGATTTTGCAGGCGCCGTCGAGCGACGCGGTGGCCAGTCGTTTGCCGTCGGGGCTGAAGGCGATCTGGTTCACCCCCTGGGCGTGACCCGCGAAGCTCGCGATCTGCTTGCCTTGCGCGTCCCACACCTTGATCATCCCCGCGGCGTCGGAGCTGGCCAGTCGTTGTCCCTCGGCGTCGTAAGCCACGTCCCACACCGGCTGCCCAGTGTCGATGAGTGACATCACCTCCTGCGCGGTGGTCACGTCCCAGACGCGGAGGCCGCCGTTCTCAGAGCCGGAAGCCAGGCGTTTGCCGTCGGGGCTGAAGGCGGGGCGATATGCCGGGCTGGTATGCCCGGTCAGCGTGCGCAGCCAGGTTCCGGTCGCGGCCTCAAACACCACGATGTCCTTGTCGCACGGGACGGCGAGCAACTGCCCGTCGTTGCTGTGGGCCATCCAGTGGCTATTGGCGCGCTCGGGGAGTCGCCAGCGCGGCGTCTCGCCCAGCACGGCGAGCACCTCCGCCGGCGCATACTCCGGAATATCCATCAGGTCTGGCTGCAGGGCGTCGAGCGGGCTGGAGAGCGTCGCCCACGTCGCCCACTTTTTGAGGGTCGAGGGCTGCCCAGGCTGCGGCGGCGGGCCTTCTTGCCCGGAGCCGTTCGACCCGCCCGGCGCCTTCGCCTCGCCCGGTCCGGTATCGTCCGGCCGCTGCAGGAACCAGGAAGCGATGCTTACTCCCAGCACCGCAACCCCGAGAAGAAGCAGGGCGGCGGCGACCTGTGGGGCACGTTCCCAACGCGCCTGCTGACTGGGCAATTTGGAATCGTGCCAAACCGAGTCCGGACGCTGCAACTGACCCAGGCGCCGGCCGAGCAGTTCGGCGACCTCGTCCGCGGTCTGGAAGCGGCCGGCCGGGTCCTTGGCGTGCAGTCGGTCGATGATGGTTTGCAGCCAGTCGGGAATGTCCGGGTTCACCTCGCGGACAGGGCGGGGCGCATCGAGGGAAACGCGCTTCAGCACCGCCAGGGGCGTATCGGCCCGGAACGGCGCGTGGCCGGTGCACAGCGCGTAGAGCACGCTGCCCAAGCTGAACAGGTCGGCGCGTTGGTCGATCGGCGCGCTGGCCGCCTGTTCGGGGGCCATGTACAGCGGCGTGCCGGCGATGAGGCCCGACTGCGACAGGCTGGCGTCGTCGGCGGCGCGGGCCAGGCCGAAGTCGGTCAGCTTGACGCGCTGGACGCTGTTCTCCAGCAGAATGTTGGCCGGTTTGACGTCGCGGTGGATCAGCCCCTGCTTGTGCGCCGCCGCCAGACCGCTGGCGACCTGCATGCCGATGCGCAGGATTTCCTTGACCTCCAGCGGCCCGCCGCGGCGAATGAGGGCCTCCAGGGTACAGCCGTGGATGAACTCCATCACGAGGTAGGGCGCCGCGCCCTGGTCCTCGACGGCGTGGATGGCGACCACGTGGTCGTCGCGGACGGCGGCGGCGGCGCGGGCCTCGCGGACGAAGCGCCGGCGGGCGGCGCCGGACGCGGCCAGCGGCGCCGCCAGCACCTTGATGGCGACGACGCGCAGCAGCTTCGTGTCGCGGGCGCGCAGGACGACGCCCATGCCGCCCCGGCCGACGACTTCGAGGATCTCGTAATGGTCCAACCGGCCCAGCGATCCAGGCTCGGCGGGTGGGGCGAGGAAGGAGAGGTCCACCACAGCGTCAGTCGCGGCGTCATCCACGCCGCCCAGCGCTGCCACGCCCTCGGCACCCGCGACCGGGCGCTCCAAGAATTGCCCGACCTCCGGGTGCGCGGCGAGCAGCGCCTCGACCCGGCGGCGCAACGCTTCGTTGCCGGCACAGGCTTCATCAAGGTACGCGGCGCGCTCCGCAGGCGTGGCGCGTTCCAAGGCGGCAAAGAAAACGACTTCCGCCGGCGATTGGTCGTCCAGGTTCGGGCTCTGCGCATTCACTCCCATCACCTTCAATGCGAAAATCCGCGCCGATCCCCCTCACGGATCGGAAGGGGTTGCTTCATCGCCCTGCAAGTTCGCTGTAAAGCCAGGTGCGGGCGTACGTCCACCAGCGCTCGGCGGTGGCGACGGAAATGCCGAGGGCAGCGGCGGCGTCCGGCGTGGATAGGCCGGCGAAGAAACGCAGTTGAACCAGGCGGGCCTTGTCCGGCTCCTCCGCGGCGAACCGGGTCAAGGTGTCGTCCAGGTCCAGCAAGTCCTCTGGCGATTCGGCCACGCGGTGGAACTCTTCCAGGGGCACGCGCCGGACGCCGCCGCCGCGCTTGACGGCGTTCTTGCGGCGAGCGTTATCGACGAGGATGCGGCGCATCGCCTCGGCCGCGGCCGCGAAGAAGTGGCCTCGGCTGTCCCAGTGTTGCCCCTCCTCCGCGCCGACCAGCCGCAGGTAAGCCTCGTGGACCAGGGCGGTGGGTTGAATCGTCTGCCCCGGCGTCTCGTGCGCCATCCTTTGGGCCGCTAGCTGGCGCAATTCGTCGTAGACCAGCGGCAGCAGTTGTTCGGCCGCGGTCGGGTCGCCTTGCTCGAATGCCGACAAGATGCGCGTGACCTCGGACATACTGCTGAGTATACACCAGCTATTTGAAAGTGAGTATTGTCGATGCTTAAGCGGTCGGATCGTGCGCGCTTCAGTCACATTGACGTCACATTGACCGCGGCGACTTCGAGTAGCCAACAAGGCTACGGGTGTCCAGTCTTTCGGGAGAATTCGACTCCTGCCGAGGATATTGATTGGCGGCTCCCGGCGCTACTTCCTCTTCTCGTTGACGGGCAGCCCGCTGCCGAATCACATCGATTCACGCCAGAAATGGCACACATCAGCTCGCCCCGAAGAACCGCGCATCGCGGCATCTCGTTTGCGACATGTTGTTGAGGTGTGAACCGGCGCCTGTTCTCTTGAGGCGCTTGCCATGAGAAAAGCCATCTTGACGTTGGTATGTTGCTTGGCGTCCATCCCGGCGGCGCGGTCGGAAGAGCGCTTTTACGTAGTCTTCTTTGCGTCGCAGAACTCGAACAACCAAGCGCCGCAGTCGCATACCTTTGCCACATTCCTGAGAATCAATGCGGCGGAGGGTTCGCCGAACGGCGGTCCGGATGAAACGTCGGAAACGGCAACCATCAGCTGGCTGCCGGCGAACGGTTCGATCAGGATCTTGCAAGGACCGGTGGCAGGCCGCAATTTCACGCTGTCGGAAAGCCTGGCCTGGGCGCAGGCGCGAGGGTTGCGCACCACGGCGCGAGGACCGTTTGAAATCAACAAGCAAGTGTACGACCGCGCCCTTCAGCAAAAGGAACGTCTGGAAAGCGGCGCGATCGCGTACAAGATGCTCGATCGGCGGTTCCGGCCGAACGTTGCCACCAACTGCATTCATGCGGTCAGCGACATATTGCCAGGACCGCTGGTGATCACCGGAGACGCGCGGGGCGACGCGGCGACGCGCACGGTGGCTGCACACTATCGTCCATATCTCGTCGATTCCGACCGGACGCACGCGTGGGTGATGCGGCGTCTGAATCTGGAGCCTCGCGACGTCGTGTTCGTGAACGAATCCGGCAGGCGTCCAGCCACGAATGGCGTTGGTGAGTAGTTCATGCCGTACGAAACCTCTCGCCCAAGCAACGTCCTAGTCGATGTCGACAAGGGAAATTTGTTGAGTGTCTTACCCATCCGTGACGCGCCACCATTCGCGCGTCAAGTAGTCCGACATCGTCAGAATGATCAGGATCGCCAGCCACAGCAGGCCGCTGAGGGCCACGACCCACGTGAGCCGTGAGGAGTCGGCCAGGTGCATGAAGTAGAGGAGCACCAGGGCGGCCTTGGCGGAGGCGATGGCGAGCGCGACCAGCGTGTGCAGGCCGCCGAGCGGCGCCAGGCTCGCCGCCACCGTGAGGCCCGTCAGCAGCAGCAGGCCCCCGAAGATCAGGCAATACGTCTTCACGGGCGTCGCGTGCGCGATCATGCGGCCCCTCCATGGTGGATCAAGTACAAGAGCGGAAACAGGAAGATCCACACGATGTCCACGAAATGCCAGTACAGGCCGGCGATTTCGATCGGAGCGAAGTAGCCCGTCGTGTACCGGCCGCCACGCGCCAGGATCAGCAGCACTCCCAGGACGCCGATGCCGATGATCATGTGCAGCGCGTGCAGGCCGGTCATCGTGAAGTAAATCCAGAAGTACAATTCGACGTGGCGCGTGAACTCGCGGGTCCCGCCCGGCAGCGGGTCGGGCAGCTCATGACCGGCCAGCGAGAACATCGGGCCGGGAATGAGGTGCTCGCGGTAGTCCAGGTAGTATTCGGTCATCTTGATCCCGAGAAACACCACGCCCAGAACGATCGTCAGCACGAGATAGCCCCGCAAGCTCCGCAACTCGCACGTTTGCGATGCGCGGACCGCGAGGGCCATCGTCAGGCTGCTGGTCAAGAGCACGACGGTGTTGAGCGTTCCCAGCCAAAGGACGAGATGCCCGCTGGCAAACGCGAAGGCCTCGGGATATGCCCAGCGGGCCACGGTGTACACCGTGAACAGCCCGCCGAAGAACAGCAGCTCCGAGGCCAGGAAAATCCACATCCCCAGCGACTGGGCTTCCTGTTGCTGCTCGAGGCTGTCGAAATGGTGAGCCAGCGCGGGGTGGTGGGCGCCCGAATGCCCCGCCTGCGGCGAACGGGGAGCCGCGGCCTGCCCTTCGACGGCATCGTGATGAGCAGCATCGTGATGAGCATCATGATGGACGCTTTCAGCCGACAACTTCGGCCTCCTTCGCGGTGAAGGTATACGGCGGATTCACAACGACCGGCGTCTTCGCGAAGTTGTCCGTGGGCGGCGGCGACGGCGTCTGCCATTCCAGGCCGGTCGCGCCCCAGGGGTTCGGACCGGCGTCCTTGGCGTAGCCCAGCGACCACAAGAGGTAGATCAGCGGCACCACGTAACCGACCGCGAGGATCGACGCGCCCGCGGTGGACATCACGTTCAAGATCTGGAACTCCGCGACGTATTCGTGGTAGCGCCGCGGCATGCCCTGGTAGCCGAGCACGAACTGCGGGAAGAACGTCAGATTGAAGCCGAAGAAGATCAGGATCGCGGAGAAGCGTCCCCACCATTCGGGGTACATCTTGCCGGTCATTTTCGGCCACCAGTAGTGCAGCCCGCCCATGTAGGCCATGACGGTGCCGCCGACCATGATGTAATGGAAGTGGGCGACGATGAAATACGTGTCGGAGACGTGCAGGTCGACCGCCAGCGCCGCCAGAAACAGACCCGTCAGGCCGCCGATCGTGAACAGGCCGATGAAGCCAAGGGCGTAGAGCATCGGCGTTTGCCACGACACCGAGCCCTGGTAGAGCGTCGCCGTCCAGTTGAACACCTTGATCGCCGACGGAATCGCCACCAGGAAGCTGATCAATGAGAAAATCAAACTCGCGTACGGCGAGATGCCGGCGACGAACATGTGGTGCCCCCACACCAGGAAGCCGAGCACGGCGATGGCGATGCTCGCGAAGGCGATGAAATGGTAGCCGAAGACATTCTTGCGCGAGAAGGCGGCGACGAGCTCGCTGACGACGCCCATCGCCGGCAAGACCATGATGTATACAGCCGGGTGCGAGTAGAACCAGAACAGATGCTGGAAGAGGAGGGGGTCGCCGCCGATGGCCGGGTCGAAGATGCCGACGCCCCAGATGCGTTCCACGGCGAGCAGGACCACGGTGATGGCCAGCACCGGCGTGCCGAGGAGGATGATCAGGCTGGTCGCGTATGAGGACCACACAAACAGCGGCAGGCGAAACCACGTCAGTCCCGGCGCGCGCATGGTGTGAATGGTGACGACGAAGTTCAGCCCGGTCAGGATCGACGAGAAGCCGACGATGAGGATGCCCAGCGCGGTGACGATGACGTGGGTGTGCGAGTCGGCGCTGCTGTACGGCGTGTAGAACGTCCAGCCGGTGTCGATGCCTCCGGCCAAGAGCGCCACGATCGTGAACACGCCGCCGGCGACGTAGATGTACCAACTCAAGAGGTTGAGCTTGGGGAAGGCGAGGTCCCTCGCGCCGAGCATCATCGGCAGCACGAAATTGCCCAGCACGGCGGGGATGGCCGGGATGAGATAGAAGAACACCATGATGATGCCGTGCGCGGTGAACAGCTTGTTGTAATCGTCGCGACTGACCAGGTCGCCCGCCGGCGTCATGAGCTCGACGCGGACGATGGTCGCCGCCGCGCCGCCCACGAAGAACATCAGGGTGATGCCGACGACGTAGAGGATGGCGATCCGCTTGTGATCGACCGTCAGCAGCCAGGAGGCAATGCCGAAGCGAACGTTGAGGTAGTGTTCGCGCGGCCGGACGGCGTCCGGCTTCGGTTCGGCAGCTTCTGGGGTGAGAACCGTGCTCATCCGCTGATCTCCTGGCCTGACCTATTTCGGCTCGGCTCGCCGGACCTACGTTGCCGGTACGTCATTTCGGCGGTTCGGGCGCGCGATAGGCCGCGGGCGGCTGGGTCGCCTCGACACGCAGCGGCGTCTGGCCGCGCCCTAGCGTCTTCAGATACGCCACGAGCTGGATCACTTGCTCCTCGGTCACTTCACCTTCGTACGGCGGCATGATCGGTTGATATCCCGCCACGATCTTGGCCCGCGGATTCAGGATCGATTCGCGCAGGTAGTTGTCGTCGGCGGTCGCCCGAAGCCCTGCTTCCAGCGGCACGTCCTTGCGGTACAGCTCTTCGAGCACCGGACCGCGCGCCCGCGCATCGGCGCTGTGACAGACGACGCACTGCAGCTTCAGGAACAGCTTGCGCCCTTCCGCGGCGAGCGAGCCGTCCGCCTGGCTTTCCTGCCAGAGTTCGAAATCGCGCGGCTCCATGACGTGCACCGTGCCGCGCATGGTCGAATGGTTGGTGCCGCAGTACTCGGTGCAGAAGAGGTGGAACTTCCCCGTCCGCGTCGCCTGGAACCACAGCGTCGTATAGCGCCCCGGCAACACGTCTTGCTTGATGCGGAACGCCGGCACAAAGAAGCTGTGGATCACGTCCTGGGAGGTCATGGTGAGCTTGACGGGCCGGCCCACCGGCACGTGGAGCGTGTTGATCTCGCGCTGGCCGCCGGTGTGCTGCATCGCCCACATCCACTGCCGGCCCACGACGTACACATCCATGGCGTCGGCCGGCGGCGTGATCATCGTGAAGTAGACGCTGGTCGAATGGTAGAACAGGTACATCACGATCACCAGCGGCACGATGGTCCAGAACAGCTCCAGCCGCAGCGAGCCCTCGATGCGGCGCGGCAGCTCTTGCGAGCGGCGGCGGTACTTGATCGCGAAAACCATGATCATCACGGCGATCAGCACGGTGAAGAAGGCCGTGACCGCCGTCAGCTCCCAGAAGACGCCGTCCACCAGGGGAGCGATCGTCGAGGCCTGCGCCGGAAAGAGCTCGAAATCCGCTTCCATGAATGCCTCGGAGTCGTTCGTCAGCCACCGATGAAACACAGATCGAACACAGATTCAAACATGAGCGGAGGAGCTCCGTTCATCGGCGGCTGATCGTGTCAGCGGGCTCGATGTCGCCGCCCGCAACCGCCTGCGGCGTTCGCGCATGATGCTCCGTGCCACGACGAATCCCAGAACGATGACGGTCAGCACGGCCGCCGCGCGCACTGCCGTGAGGGCCGCGAGACGGTATTTGCCGGTGACCGGGTCGTAGCTCAGGCAGAACAACAGCACTTGATCGACGGCGGTGCCGATCTTGCCTTCCGAAGCTTCCACGAGCGCGAGCCGCAGGTCGCGCGGCGGATAGTTGACTCCGAACAGGTAGCGCGACACCTTGCCTTCGGGAGTCAGAACGACCAGTCCGCTGGCGTGGGCGTATTCGCCGGTCTGGGGATCGTAGGCGTAGCGGAAGCCGACGGCGTCGGCGAGACGGCCCACTTCGCGCTCGGCGCTTGTCAGAAAGTGCCAGCCCTGATCGGCGCCTGGACGCCCATATTGCTCCAGGTACGCCTGTCGCTTCGCTGCCGCCAGCTCCGCGGAGTCGCCGGGATCGAAGCTGATCGTCAAGACAACGAAGTCCTGGCCAGGCGTTGGCGGCAGCTCGCGCAGACAGTCGGCGAGACCGTTTAGCGCGAGCGAACACAGGCCGGGGCAGCGGTAGTACGCGAACAGCAGCACGACGGGCTTGTCGCCGAAGTAATCGCCCAGACGAACCTCGCGCCCCGATTCGTCGCGCAGGCGGACGTCCAGCGGCACGGCAGCGCCGGGCCGCTGCTCGAAGGCCACCTCGCGCCGTGCCGTCCGCAGGTTCATTTGCGCGCTGCCGATCACGGGCGCCAGGAAAAGCAGCGTCAGGGCCGTCGCACAGCGGATCATTGTCGCCCCTCTTTTGACCTGGCCCCCTTGGGTCGTTGCGCCGGGGGTTGCCGCGCCGGCAGGCCGCCCTCGTCGAGGATGAGTTGCATCGCCCTATCGATCGGGATGCGAACCACGCCGCGCTCGCGATCCACCCAGTCGTACGACGTGAGCGTTCGTTTCTCGTACGCGCGCAGCTCGGCGAGCTCGCGGCGGTCGTCGGCTTCCAGCCGCGGCGACGGCAGCTTGCCGACGTCGCGCGGCAGCTGCAGACCCTCGCGCTCCACGATGGCCGGCGGCGGCGGGCTGGCGGCCTTTTCGCGCGCGACCAGCGCCTCTTTCAGCCACCACATGGCCACCTGAATCACCAGCCCGCCGAGCGCCAGCGCCGCCAAGAACCACAGAATGGCGCGGATGTTGACGTCGCTCGTCTCATGCTCGCTCGCTTCATGCTCGGCGGCGATTCGAGACTCTTGCTCAGGCGTGTGTTGCCCTTCAAGCATGATGCGGTTCTCCCACGATCGCGGGTTCAGGCCGCGGAACCAGCGGCCACGCCGCCAGCCGGCGCACGAACACCCACCCCCAAAGTCCCCCAACGGCCGCCAGGGCCGCCGCGATCAGCCAGGACCAGACGAGCGGATGGTCGCTCCATGGTTGGGAACCCTGTTCCGAATGGGCGCTCCCGAACGACGGCACGATCAGCCAGATCTGGTGGACCGCGCCGAACACGACGACCGCCGCCGCGACCTGAGAGAGCCGCCGCGGATGTCTCTTCACGCCGCGCATCAAGAGGGCGAGAAACGGCAGCGCGAAGTTGCACACGATCAGCAGCCCGCCGAGGACACCCCAGCCTCCATGGGAGCGGTGTTCGTACCAGGTGATCTCCTCCGGCAGGTTTCCCGACCAGATGAGCAGGTATTGCGAGAACGACACGTACGTCCACACCATGACAAACGCCAGGAGCAGATTGCCGAGGTCGTGCCATACGTCCGGCGTCACGATCTCGGCGAGCGGCGGACGCCGCGCCAGCCAGCCCAGCGCCAGAATGCCGAACGCCAGCGCCGTCAGCCCCTGCCCCGCGGCGACGATGAAGCCGAAGATGCTCGAGAACCAGTGGGGCTCCAGCGACATGACCCAGTCGACGGCCGCGAAGGTGATTCCCAATCCGTACGCCGCCAGGCCCGGGCCGCTGATGAGCTGCATGCGCCGCGTCAGGACCGGGTCGGCGGCGTCCTCCTGCGCGTGCGACCACCGCAACAGGGCGAGCGCCACGGCCAGCCACACGACGAAGTACAAGGCGGCGCGAGCCAGGAAGAACGGCACGTTGAGGTACACCGCCTTCTCCGCGAGCACGGCATCGTGGTGCTCGTGGTCGGTCCATGGATAAAGGTGATGGACGCCGAGCGCGATCGGGATAAACAGGAGCGCGAACAAGGGAAGCGTCGCCGTCGCCCCTTCGAAGACCCGGCGCAGCATGGTCCCCCACTGTCCGCCGGTGAGGTTGTGAATCAACAGGATCGCCAGACTGCCCAGGGCGATGCCGAACCAGAACAGGTAAGCGACCAGATAGGCGCGGAAGAACCAGGTCACATCGAGCAACGCCCCGAGCGCGCACAGCGCGGCGCCGACGCCCGCCCCGATCGCGAGGCGGCGCTGCAGGTCCGGCGCCTCCGGCCAGTGCTCACGAGCCGGTGAAGTCATCGCGTCTCCTCCTTGGCGGTGAGCTGCGGGCGGGCGTCGGCCGGCACATCCGCCAGCGCCGCGCTTTGGCTGCGCTGCAGGGCCCGCACATAAGCGATGATGGCCCAGCGATCATCCACGTTGATCTGCGACGCGTAGTCGGGCATGGCGCCGTGGCCCTTGGTGATCACTTCGAAAAAATGTCCAACCCGTGCCTGGCGCAGCCGTGGAATATGGAACGACGGCGGGCGCGTGTAACCGCGGCGCACGATCATGCCCTGACCCGTGCCGACGGCGTCGTGGCAGACCGCGCAGAAGATGCCGTACTGCACGCGGCCGCGCTCCAGGATGTCGCGCGTGATCGGATGGGGAAACTCGGCGACGTGGGGAGTCGCGGACTCAACGAACATGCTTGCCGTCAGTGCCGGGCCGCCCGTGAACGGCGTCGCCAACGGGTTGGAAGCGGCCACGGCGCCGGCGGCCTGAGCCAGGACTTTGCGGCGGTCGAGCCGGCCTTCGTGCAGGTGCTCGTCGTCGCGCAGTTGCCCGCGCGCCACCGTGCCGGCGACGGGCGTGAGCGCCGAGGTTCCATCCTTGAAGAACGGCGTGGGACGCAACGGCCGTACGCTCGGCTGCACCGCCATCTGTTGCCGGCAGCCGGCGAGGGCCAGCAGCGTCACGACGATGACCGCGGCGTGACGAGTGGCGGCAGAGGTAGGTTGCATCATCATGGCTGCGCCTGCTCAAGCGTTGCCGATCGCTATCGTGGAACGTCCGTCACTTCCCGCGCCCCCAGACTCTGGAGAAAGTCCTTCGTGCCGCGCCAGTCGAACCGCGGATCGCTTGCCTCGACACACAGGAAGAAGCGATCGCGCGTGGCGAGTGCGAAACGCGGCACGTGAAACACCGGGTGGTACGGCATCGGCAGACCGTTCAACGCCAGCATGCCAAGGACCGCCGCCAGCGCCGCGCACAGGATGGTCAGCTCGAACGTCACGGGGATGAACGCCGGCCAGCTGTGCAAGGGCCGGCCGCCGACGTTGAGCGGGTAATCAATCGCCGACGGCACGTACTGCAACAGATAACCGCCGACGCAGCCGATCAGGCCGCCGATCAGCACCACCAGCGGCAAACGCGTGTGCCGCGCCCCCAGCGCCTCTGCGAGTCCTTCAATCGGGAAGGGCGAAAAGGCATCGGTTCGCGTGAAACCGGCTGCGCGCACCTGCTGCGCCGCCGCCACAAGCTGGTCGGCGCGTTCAAACTCGGCCAGCAAACCGTACATCGCCGATCGGTCCGCCATGTGGCCGCCTTTCCGTTGTTTAGCCCCGTTTCGAAGAAACGGGGCGGACTGTATCCCGCGCGATGGCGTGTTCCACTGGCATGGACACGCCTGCCCCGTTCTGCGAACCGGGGCTAAACTGGCGCGCCGGTCACGGCGTCGGCGCGCTATGCTCATTGGCCTGCACATGAGCCTCCGGGAGCATCGTGCGCATTTCGAAGATCGAGATCATCGGCAGAAAACGCACGAACAGCAACAACAAGCACAGGAACAAGCCGATCGTCCCCAGGAACATCGACCAGTCAAATATCGTCGGATAATACATGCCCCAGGACGACGGCAGGAAATCGCGGTGCAGGCTCACCACGACGATGATGAACCGCTCCAGCCACATGCCGACATTGACGACCATGGCCACCACGAACAGCAGCGGCACGCTCGACCGCGCCCGCTTGAACCAGAGCACCTGCGGGATCACCACGTTGCACACGATCAGCGCCCAGTACAGGACGCGGTACGGCCCGTGCAGACGGTTGAAGGTCGTGTACTGTTCGAGGCGATTGCCGCTGTACCAGGCCATGAAGAACTCCATCAGGTATCCGTAGGCGACGATCAGCCCGGTCGCGAGCAGGATTTTTGCCATGTTCTGCAGGTGCCGGGTCGTGATCATGTCCTGCAGGCCGTACATGGCGCGGATCGGGATCGCCAGGGTCAGCACCATCGCGAAGCCCGAGAACAGGGCCCCCGCCACGAAGTACGGCGGAAAAATGGTCGCATGCCAGCCGGGCAGCGTGGCCACCGCGAAATCGAAGCTCACCACCGTGTGCACGGACACGACCAGCGGCGTCGCCAGGCCCGCCATGAGCAGGTAGGCGGTTTCATAACGATGCCAGTGCCGCGCCGACCCGCGCCAGCCCATCGCGAAGAAGCCGTACACCACCCGGCCGACCCGGCTCTGCGAGCGGTCGCGCAGCGTGGCCAGGTCGGGGATCAGGCCGATGAACCAGAACATCAGCGACACGAGCAGATAGGTCGAGACCGCGAACACGTCCCACACCAGCGGGCTGCGATATTGCGGGAACAGGTCCATGGTGTTCGGATAGGGCACCAGCCAGTAGAAGAACCACGGCCGGCCCATGTGGAACAGCGGGTACAGGCCGGCGCACGCCACCGCGAACAGCGTCATCGCTTCGGCGAAGCGGTTGATGCTCGTCCGCCACGATTGCCGCAGCAAGAGCAAGATCGCCGAGATGAGCGTGCCGGCGTGGCCGATGCCGATCCACCAGACGAAGTTGACGATGTCGAAGCCCCAGGCCACGGGGATATTGATGCCCCAGATGCCGACGCCGACCATGAGCAAGTTCGCGATGGTGTAAAACAGCACCATCACGAAGAAGAACGTCGCGAAGAAGCCGAGATACCAGCGCCGCGACGTCGGCTGGCCCTGCACGATGGCGCTGATCTTGTCCGTGACCGTGCCGAAAGAATGGCCCGGTTCGATGACGGGGGAGGCGCCGGCGGCAGTGGGGGAAGCGGGATCCATGGCATTCCAGAATCAGGTCGTTCTCCATTCCGCCGGCAGCGCCGGGTTCGGGTTCGAAATCGCCGGCAGGTACGTCGTCCGCGGCCTCGTGTTGAGGTCCTGCAGCAAGCCGTAGTTGAGCGGATCGTCCTGCATCTGGGCGACCTTGCTGAGCGGCCGGCCTTGCGCGTCCCTGTCGTTGAGGTCGCCGAAGACGATGGCCCGGGCCGGACAGGCCGACTGACAGGCGGTCTGCACTTCGCCGTCGCGGATGCGGCGGTCGCCGTCGCGGGCGGCGTCGATCTGGACCGTGCGGATGCGCTGCACGCAGTACGTGCATTTCTCCATCACGCCCCGGCTGCGGACCGTCACGTCGGGGTTGCGCAGCAGCTGCAGGCTCGGCGTTTCGAAGTCGGAGTACTGCAGGAAGTTGAACCGGCGCACCTTGTACGGGCAGTTGTTCGAGCAGTAGCGCGTGCCGACGCAGCGGTTGTAGACCATGTCGTTGAGGCCGTCGCTGCTGTGCACGGTCGCCATCACCGGGCACACAATCTCGCACGGCGCGTTCTCGCAGTGCATGCACGGCACCGGCTGGAAGAAGGTCTGCGGAGCGGCCGGCTCGCCATGGTAGTAGCTGTCCACGCGCAGCCAGTGCATTTCCCGGCCGCGGAGCACTTCGTCCTTGCCGACCACGGGGATGTTGTTCTCCGCCTGACAGGCGACGACGCACGCGCCGCACCCGGTGCACGCGCTGAGATCGATCGTCATGCCCCACTTGTTGCCCTCGTAGCGGTACTCGGGATACAGCGACATCCGCCGCGATGCGTGGCCGGCCTCGGGACCGTGCGGCGGCGACTGCACCGTGCCGTGACGGACGAGGTCACGGTTTTCCATGAGGTGATGCGTCTGGGTGGTCGCGAGCTGCCGGCGCCGACCGGTGGCGCGGACGGCCACGCCTCCCAGATGCCAGGGGGCAGCCGCCGGTCGCAGCGCGTACGCGTTGACGCCCAGGCGATTGCCGACCCGTCCGGCCCGGCTGCGGCCGTAACCCAGGTCCAGCGTGATCGAACCGTCGGCGTGACCGGGTTGCACCCACACGGGCGCGCTCAGGCGTCGTCCTTGATGGATGAGCTCGATCTCCAGCCCGTTCGCCCGTTCGGCTTGCTCGACGGCCGAGGCCAAACCGAGGCGAACCGCGGTCGCGGGGCTGAGATAGGCGGCGTTGTCCCAGGTGAGTTTTGAGAGCGGCTTCGGAAGTTCCTGCAGCCAGCCGTTGTTGGCGAACCGGCCGTCATAGACCGTCGGGTCGGGCTGCAGCAGGACCTCCAGGCTTTGATCGGAACCGCTCGACGCCGGCGCGCCCGGCGCGGCGGCCCAGTTGGCTTGCAGCGCGGCCCGTTCTTCAACCGACTCGGCGCCCTCGATGAAGCCGTCGTGAAGCGCCCGCCGCCAGGCCCGTTCGAAGCCGGCCGAATCCTGGCGGGGCAAGCCGCGTTGTTGCCAGTACGTTCGCACCAGCTCATGTCCGCTGCCCTCGTGGGAGGCAGTCAGGGCGGCGAGCACTTCGAGAATGCTGCGGCTGATGTACAAGGGCGCGATCAGCGGCTGAATCAATGACACCGTGCCGTCAAAGGCGCGGACGTCGCCCCACGTCTCCAGGTAATGGCTTTCCGGGATGTGCCAGTGGCAATTGGCCGCGGTCTCGTCCCGATACGGACTCACGTGCACGGCGAGGCCGGCATGGGCGACGGCCGCTTCGAAGGGGACGTCCGCCGGCGCCGTGTAGACCGGGTTGCCGCCGAGGATGACCAGCACGCGCACTTCGCGGCGTTCGAGACGGTCGGTCAGGTCGGCCAGCGCTGCCGGCTGCTCCGGCCGCGCCTCGATCGGCGCGAGCAGTCGAACTGTCTGACCAATGTTGCCCAGCGACATGTTCAGCGCATGAGCCAAGGCGTGCACCAGCGGCGGCTGGTTTTCCCCGGCAAGGACGACGCCGCGGCCGCGATGCCGGGCCAGGTCGTCGGCGAGCGCTGCGATCCACTCCGGCCGCACGCCCACGTCGGTGCTGGCGCCCGCGACGTTGACGCCTAGACGGGCCGCCACCGCGGCGGCGAAACTTTCGATCTGCGACGAGCGCAGCGGCAGACGATGGTCGGCGCGGGCGCCGGTTCCGGTCGGCATGCTTTCGATGGCATATAACCGGTTCATCGTGCCCGCGACCCGCGCCGCCGGCCCGCGCCGGGCCATGAAGTCGCGCGTGGAACGGAGGCGGCCGGCGCCGCGATTGAGGAAATCGGCCTCCAGCGCGAGCACGACATCGGCACGCTCGAAGTGATAGCGCGGCTCCAGCGGCCGGCCGAAGGCGGCGATCGCGCCGGCGCGGGCGTTGTCGCGCGAGACCGGCTCATGGACGTACCACCGCGCCGCCGGATAACGCCGCCGCAAGGCCTCCAGCTGCGCGACCAGCGTCGGCGAGGTGACCGTCTCGGTCAACACGCACAGGCCGTCGCCGTCCCGCGGCAGCGCTTGCAGCCGGGCGCTGAGCGCCTGCTGAAACTGTTCCCACGAGCGGATCTGGCCGAGATGGGTCGCCGCCTGAGCGCGGTCCGGATCGTACAGCGTCAACACCGAGGCCTGGGCGAAGAGGTCCGACGGCCCGAAGGCTGCGGCCGCCGGCGCGTCCGCGGCGGCCGGGCTGCCGGGATGGCTCGGATTGCCCTCGACCTTGATCGGCCGGCCAAGGAGGCTCTTCACGAGCAGCCCGCCGGTGGCGTAGCCGGACAGCGGCATCGCCGTGGCGTAGTAGAGCGGCCGGCCGGGGACAACCCCTTCGGGTTGCCGAACGTAGGGGACGATCTCTTCGCGCGGGGCCTGCCCGCAACCGCTCAAGCCGGCCAGGGCGAACGAGGCGGCCATGAGCTTGAGGAATTGCCGGCGGCTGTGCACCTCATCCCAGACCGCAGCCCAGCTGGGGAATTCGCGCTCGACGAGGGCCTGGAACTCGTCGTTCTGCGCCAGCTCATCGAGGCTGCGCCAGTACTCCGGGCCGTGGAGCTCCCGCAGACGTTGCCGCGCCAGTCCCAGGTGTTCAGCCGCCTCGGACATGTTACCCCCTCACCCCCAACCCCTCTCCCCCTGTCCGATGGGGAGAGGGGAGAGTCTTGGTCGCCAACCCCTCTCCCCTGTCGCGCTGGAGCGAGGGAGCGTTACCGGTGACACGTCGAGCAATCCGTCAGCTTGCCGCCGCGCGGAACGTGGTAACGCTTCAGCAATTCCAGGCCTTGTTCGATCTGGTCCGGCGGCGACCGCCAGGCCATGTTATAGATTTCGTCGCGAGGCCGAACGAAGCGCTCGGGCTGGCGGTGGCATTCCAAACACCACTCCATGTGCAGCGTCGCCGTTTGCCAGGTGAGCGGCATGTGATCGACCCGGCCATGACAGGTCGAGCAGCCGATCCCCTTGGCCACGTGAATGCTGTGGTCGAAGTAGGCGAAGTCGGCGAGGTTGTGGACGCGCTGCCAGCGGATGGGTTCGCCCGTGCGGTAGCTGTCGCGGACGCGCGCCAGCATCGGGCTGTAGGCGAAGATCTGCGAGTGGCAATTCATGCACGTCCGCGTCGGCGGCAGCCCGGCGAACGGCCCCTCCTCGACGGCGGTGTGGCAATACCGGCAATCAATTCCCAGTCCCGAGACGTGATGGCGATGGCTGAACTCGATCGGTTGCACGCGGACGTTGCCGACGCCGGTCATGTAGTCGGAGCGGACCCATCGGCCCCATGCCCACGCGATCCCTGCCAGGAGGAACACGGCCCCGAGAATGCTGACGCGGGACACGACATTCATGCTGCGATGAAAAATCTGCGGCATGGTGCCTCCACCGAGAAAGGCGTCCCAACATTCTAGGAATCAGGGGTCAGGAGTCAGGGGTCAGCGGCCGGCAATCGACAGTGGAGTAGTGTCTCACGTCGCCTTTCGCTCCGCGAAAGTGCGGCCTTTCGCGGAGCGAAAGGCGACAGTACGGCGAACGGAGACCGGCGGCGGTCTCGTTGTCCCGTCCATTCATCAGCGTATGATGAAGGCTGCGGCAAGGAAGGGGGGCGGCCGCCGGCCCTGGCGGCCGATGGAGGATGAACCATGGCGATGATGCGTGTGGCGCAGGTCTCCCGTCCGAATGGCCCTTTCGAGATCGTCGAACGGCCGGTCCCGGAACCAACCGCGGGGACCGTGCGGATCAAGGTGCATGCCTGCGGCATTTGCCACAGCGATTCGTTCACCAAAGAGGGGACCTTCCCGGGAATTCAGTACCCGCGGGTGCCCGGCCATGAGGTCGCCGGCGTGATCGACGCGGTCGGCCCCGGCGTGGCGGGATGGCAGCCGGGCCAGAAGGTTGGCGTCGGCTGGAGCGGCGGCTATTGCGGGTATTGCGAGCCGTGCCGGCGCGGGCAGTTCTTCGCCTGCGTGCGCGGCCAGATCACCGGGGTCAGCTATGACGGCGGCTACGGCGAGTGCCTGATCGCCCCGGCCAGCGCCGTCGCCCTGATGCCGGCCGAGTTTCCGCCGGTCGAGGCGGCCCCGCTCTTATGCGCCGGGCTGACCACGTTCAACGCCCTGCGCAACAGCGGCGCCCGGCCGGGCGACGTGGTTGCCGTGCTCGGGCTTGGCGGCCTGGGCCACCTCGGGATCCAGTACGCCGCGAAGATGGGCTTTCACACGGTCGGCATCGCCCGCGGCAAGGACAAGGAGGCGCTGGCCCGCCAGCTGGGCGCGTCGGTCTACATCGACAGCCAAGCCCAGGACGCGGCGGCGGAACTTCTCAAGCTCGGCGGCGCCAAGGTCATCCTGGCGACCGCGACCAGCGGCGCGGCGATGAGCGCCGTGCAGGGCGGCCTGGCGATTGACGGCACTCTGCTGATCGTCGGGGCCGCCGAGTCGATGCAGGTGTCGCCCCTGGGGATGATCATGGGTTGCCGCTCGATCAAGGGGTGGTACTCCGGGACCTCGATCGACTCGCAGGACACGCTCGCGTTCAGCATCCGGACCGGCGTGCGGCCGATGAACGAAACGTATCCGCTGGAGCGCGTCGCGGAGGCGTATGACCGCATGATGAGCGGCAAGGCTCGATTCCGGGTGGTGCTGACGATCGGGTAGCCCACGCGCCGCTGTCCGCCCCGGTTCTGCAAACCGGGGCCAGACGGCGCCCGGTCGTGGAGCGCGACTTCGGCGTCACACATGTACATTAGAACACACAATCCGCTGTCGAATCCAATCCGTCCCGACCCGTCCGCGGCAAACTGATCTTCAAAAATATCAACGAATTGGGTCCAATCTACGCACGCGCCGCTCGGCGGCGCGGGTGGAAGGAACCACCCCTGCGCAGGTAGTTCACATGACCGCCGTCTCTGCCGCGTTGCCCGAGGTGCACCTGGAGGTGCGCCGCGGCGCGGGCCGCAGCGCCCGCTACGCGCTCGACCATGTCGATTTCCTGATCGGCGCCGTACCCGGTTGCGATCTGCGCGTTTCCGGCACGGACCTGCCTCCGGTCATCTGCCTCATTGCCCGTCAGCCCGGCGGCGCCCGGCTTCGCAAGCTGGCCCCGACGCAGCTCCTGCTCGTCAACGGCGACACCGCCACGAACGCCGACCTCGCCGACGGCGACCGCATCACCCTGGGCGCGACGGACATCTTCGTGCACATCACGGCGAGCGGCGACGCGTCCAACGAATCCCCGAAGGCGGCGGCATCCCGGAAGTTGACTGAACCCCCGACGACACGGCGGGCTGACGCCGCGCCGCTCGCCGCGCCGCGCGCCGCGCCTGCGGAGGCGAAGCAGGAGCTGCAAAAGCAACTGCAAGCCTTCCGGGCCCAGGTGGTGAGCCTGCAGGAGGAACGCGCCGCCTTCGCCGCCGAGCGCGAACGCGAACAACAGGCGCTGCAAGAACAGCGCCAGCAACTGGAGGAACAGGCCGCCGAGCTGGAGCGCGAGAAGACCTACTGGTACGAGCGCCGCACCGAGATTCAGCGCGAGATCGACAAGGCGGCGGCCATGCCCGACAAGTCAGACAAGTCGGCACCGGTCGCGCGATCAGAAACGTCACCGCCCTCCAGCGATCGCGATGCGAAGCTCGCCGAGATGGAGCAGGAACGGCAACAGCTCGCCACGCAGCGGCAGGAGCTGGCCGAGATTCGCAAGCAGCTTTACGACCGTTACCAGGAGCGCCGCGATCGGCTGGCGGGGCTGCAAGAGGCGGTGGACAAGGCGGCCGCCAAGGTCCAGGACCGCAAGCGCCAGCTCGACGCCGAGACGCAAGAGCGGGCCCGCGAGCGCGCCGAGCAGGCCCAGCGGCTGGCCGATGTGGAGCGGCGGGCGCTGGAGGTCGCTGCCGAGACGCAACGGCTGGAGCAGGAGCGGCGGCGCTTCGACGAACGGCAGGCGGAAACCGAAGGCGAGCTGGCGCGGCGGCAGACCGAGCTGCACGCCCAGGAGGAACAGGCGGCGGCCGCCCAGCGCGAGCTCACCGCCAAGCTCAGCCAGTATGAGGCCGACGTGCTCCGCCTGGACCGCCGGCAGGGCGAGGTGGAGCGGCGCGAGCACGACGTGCAGGCCAAGGCGGCCGAGCTGGACGAGCAACTGCGGCAGTTGCAGCAAGACAGTCACGAGTTGGAGACCGAGGCGGCGGAGCTCGATGCGTTCCGGGCCCAGTTGACCGACGAACACGAGCGGTTGACGCGGCAGAAGCAGGAGCACGATGCGGCCGCGGCCCAGTTCGCGCAGCGGTCGGCCCTGCTGGAAGGCCAGCAGGCCACGCTGGCGGCCTTGCGGACCCGGCTGGAACGTCTCCGCGACGACGTCCGCCGGCAGGAGCAGCAGCTCGATGAACAGCGGGCGCGTCAGGAAGCGGTCGACGCCGAGCTCGAACAGCAGACCCAGGCGCTGTTGAAGCACAAGGCCGAGCTGGACAACGAAGACAAGCTCCGCGACCAGGAACGTCAGCAGCTCGCCGAGCGCAGCGCCACGCTCGACGCCGCGATCGAGCAAATGAAGCAAGCGCGGCAGCGAGTGGCCGACGATGAGAACCGGCTGCGGCAGCAGGTGGCGCAACTGGAGGAGCGGCAGGCGGCGCTGGCGGATCAAGAAGGCGTGCTCGAAGGCCGGTTGCGGCAGCTCGCGGAGGCGCAGCAGCGTGTGGACGCCGAACGGCAGGCCCTGCGCGAACGGACGCTGGCCCAGGCGCAGGCCGAGCAGGCCCGCGAGGCGCTTCAGGAACTATTGCGGCGCCGTGCCGACGAGCTGGCCGCCCGGCAACGGCTCCTCAACGAGCAGATCGAGGACTGCCGGACCAAGGCCGGGTCGTACGAGGGTCAGCGCGCCCAGCTCGACCAGGTGCATCAGGCGGCGCTGGCCGAGGTCGAGGCCAGGCGAACGGAACTGGAGGAGCGGGCCGCGGACCTGGAGCGGCGTCAGGCGGTACTGGTGGAAGCCGAGGCGAAGCAGAGCGGCCAGGAGCGGCAGTTGCAGGAGCTGGGCCGCGGCCTGGCGGAGCAGCGGCAGGCGCTCGACCAGCAGCAAGCGGACAATCAGCGCGCCTGGCAGCAGAAGCAGGACGAGGCGGCCCAGGCCCGGGCCGAGTTCGACGCGCTGCGCCATGAGGCGAAGCGGCTCGTGCAGCTTCTGCCCGACGCCGAGCTGCGGGCCGGCGCGGCGCTCGACCGGGTCACGCACGCGCGCGATCAGCTCCGCGACCACGTCACCGAGATCCACGGCTACGTGCGTCAGAGCCAGGAAGAGCTGGAAGAGCTGCGCGGCAAGCTGCACGCCGACGTGCAAGCGCTGACCCAGCAGGAGCAAGCCCTGCGCCGCGGGCAGGACGAGCATCGCCTCGCCCTGGTGGCGTTCAAGCAGGAGCTCATCGACTGGCAGAGCCAGATCGCCGAGCTGAAGCGGCAGCTGGCCCGCGGCGAAACCAAGCTCGAACGCCGTCACGCCGAGATGGCCGAGCAAGTCCGCGACATCGACGCCGCAGCCCAGCGCCTGGCCCAGCAGGCCGAGACCCTGGGGCGGCAGCAGCAGGAAGTGGCCCAGGAGCGCGACGAGCTGGACCAGCACCTGGTCGAGATGCGGCAGTGGTACCGGCACAAGCTGCGGCAACTGGCCGGCATTCCCGCGATGGCGACTGCCGGGATGGCCGCCGACGCCGACGGCCCCGTCGAGGTCAGCGCCGAGATGATGGTGGACGACGGCGACGCTATCGTCCCGACCAATCGCGATATCCTGTCGATCACCGAACCGCTCGACGGCGGCGATCGGAAGCTGGGCGAAACGCTGCGCGCGCTGCAGCTCATCGACGACGAAACGCTGACGGCGCTGTTGGTGGAAGCGCGCCGGCAACGCCGCTCGCTGCGGCAGGTGCTGCTGGCCAGCGGCGCGGTCACGCTCTATCAACTGGCGCTGATCGAGTCGGAGAACGTCGCGGGCCTGATGCTCGGCCCGCTGCGGGTGATCGATCGGCTGCGGGCGTCGGCCCATGAAATCGTCTATCGCGTGTTCGATCCGCGCCGCGGCCGCGAAGCGGTGCTGCGGCATCTGGCCGTGGAGGCGATGCACGACGCCGGTCACGCCGACGAGTTTCGCCGCGGCTTCACCCAAGCACAACTGAACGATCCGCACGTGGCCGGCGCCTACGAGGTGCTGGACCTGTCGGGCCGGCCGGCGGCGCTCCTGGACTGGCTGACGGGATTGCCGGCGAGCGACTGGCCGCCGTTGGCGGCGGCGCCGGGCGTGTGCTTCCGGCTGATCACGCAAGCGGCGCTCGGGCTGGCGACGGTGCACAAGGCCGGGCTCGTTCATGGCCGCCTCGATGACGGCGCCCTGGTGCTGACCGGCGAAGGCATCGTCAAGATCTGCGGCGTCGGCGAGCCGGCCTGGCTGGCCGGAATGCAATCCGAGCCCATGGCGCCCGAGGATGATCTGCAAGCCCTCGGCCGCGTCGCCGCGGGTTGGTGCCTGCCCGACGGCGTCCGGAAGGGGGCGAAGACCAAGCCGCTCCCCGGCGCGCTGCACGGCGTGATTCAGCGTCTGGCGGAGGGCGAGTACGCATCGGCCGGTGACTTGCTGGACGACCTGGATCGGGCCGGCGGCGACGTGCCGCCCAACGCGGAAGCCTGGGACCGGCTGCTGAAGTACGTTCGGGAGCATGAAACGGCGGAGGCGCTCTTGCGGCTGTCGGCATGAACTAGTCATTAGTCATTAGTCATTAGTCCGCGGTCCTCCGTGTCCTCCCAAATTTGCATTCGGTCCTGCTACTGACGACGGACGAATGACTAATGACCGGAGCCGAATGTGAGCTACATCCTGACCCAAGTGGACGCGTGGGCGACCGCGGCGGCGCTGCTGGTGGCGATGCTGGCGGCGTGGGCCGGCGGCGCCTGGATGGGGCGTCGTCAGAAAGAGGCGGACGGCGAAGCGGCGGGCAAGGGCGCCGAAGCGTCCCTGGCCCTGCTCGGCCTGATGCTGGCGTTCACCTTTTCGATGTCGCTGGGCAAGCACGACCAGCGCCGGATCATGGTCGTGACCGACAGCAACGCCATCGGCGACTTCCTGACGTGCGTCAACCTGGTCAAGGGCCCGGTGAGCGAAAAGCTGGAGGGCGTGCTCCGCGGGTACGTCGAACATCGCCTGGCGCTCGCCAAACCGCGCCTCAGCAACGTGGAGATTCAACAGGCGTTCGATCGGATCGACCAGATGCACGCGGCGATGCAGGGCCTGGTGCGGGAAGCCGTGGACTCCGGCACGCCGGTCACGGTGCCGCTGATCAACACCTTCAACGGCGTCACCAGTAATACCGCGGCACGGCTGGCGGCGGTGCGCGATCGCTTGCCGGCCAGCGTCGTCGTCGTGCTGTTCGTGGCGGCGCTGCTGTCGATGGTGCTGCTCGGCCGGCAACAAGGGGCGTCGGACCGGTATCCCGTCGTCGGCGTGGTCGGCTTCGTCGCGCTGGTGTGCATGGTCGTGTGGGTCATCCTGGACCTGAATCAGCCGCAGTACGGCTGGATCACCGTCAGCCAGGAACCGCTCGAGCGGCTGCTGGCGGGGATGCGGAAGTCGTGAACGATGCGGCCGCGACGGCATTTGTTTCGCCCTGGTTCGAAGAACCGGGGCGGTCAGGCGGCGGCAACCGGTTGAATCCCACGCGCGGAATCATGTCCGCCCCGGTTCTTCGAACCGGGGCTAAACGAAACTGCAACTTGAAATCCGGCTCTCCACTCCTAAAACCCACGTACCAATTTGATTGCCCGAACAACACGCGCGAACAACGACGAGGGGCTGCCATGCGTCGCTGGCTCAAGTTCTTCTATGCTTGCTACACCCCGTTCATCGCGTTCCTGGCGCTCTTGCAGCTCGGGCTGGCGGTCGGCTTGATCGTGGCCGCGTGCGTCGGCGCGTACGAGTCGGTCGCCTGGCCCATCGCGTTCTGGATCGTGGGCATTTTCTGCTTCCTGCTGTTTTGCTGGTTCCTGGCGCCGATGTACTACTTCTTCACGTGGCATCCGGAGCCGGAGTGGATCATGGACTTGAAAGTGTCGCGCGACGAGGCGCCGCCGCTGTACGAGCTGATGGACGAGGTCGCCCAGCGCTGCCGCTTGCCGGTCGCCGATGAGATCCGGCTGTCGCCGTTGACCGACGCCGCCGTGTACCAGACGAAAAAAGGCCGGCAGGTGCTGCTGATCGGCGCCTTGACGGTGGCGTCGTTCCCCCGCGACGTGGTCGGGGCCATCATGGCCCATGAGCTGTGCCACATCGAAAGCGGCGACACCGCCACGCTCCGCGACATGCTTCGCACCCGGCAGATGATGGCGATCACCCGCGCCTATTTCATGGCGCACCCGTACGGCTACCTGCACCCGTTCGTCTGGTTCGTGTTCGTCTATCAATTTCTTTTCGACGCCGTGTTCGCGGCGGCCAGCCGCCGCTGGGAGTACGCGGCCGACCAGGCCGGCAAGCGGCAAGCGGGCGAGCGCGACATCGCCATCGGGCTGTTCTGCGTGCACGTGACCCCGCACATCGAAGGGGCGAGCATGGACGACCTCCTGCAGTCCTTGGCCCGCACCCGCAGCTACACCGTGCAGGCGTTCAGCGAGCAGGTTTCGAACGTTCGGGCCGCCACCAAGAAGGAATGGAAGCGGGCCATGCGCGACGCGCTGTGGGAGAGGCCGGGGCTCTTCGGCGATCATCCCAGCCTGTCCGCCCGCCTGAAGGCGGTCGACGTCGATCCCGAGGAGGCGCTGGCGTGGGCGCTGAAGATGAACGGCAATCCGATGAGCTCCGACATCCGCGGCTGGCCGGAGCTGGAGAAGAAGTTGACGATCCGCGTGCTGACGCCGTATCTCCGGGCCATCGAGGAAAAGCAGGAGATTGCCGCGATCCTGAAGGCGTTCTGAACCAAGCGGCGCCAACGAAACCACCTCCGCGGCCCTGTTCGATCGGGAGAGGACACGTCTTGAGTATTGGAAACACCTGATTGCCTCGGCGGTCCTGCCGCGTTAAGCTATTGGTCATCATTTTTCATCCACTCCACCCAGAGGGAACAGCCATGGACGTGAGATCCGCCTTCAACAAGATGAAGTCGCGACCGGGCCTCAAGCTGCATTTTTTCTACTGCGAGCAAGGCCCCAACGGCAAGCCGGTCCTGCTCATGGACACCAAGGCGATTCCGAAAGACGAAAAGGACGGCGTCCTGAAGACGGCGAAGAAGAAAGGCAAGGCCGGCGGCCTGATGGAGATGTCGCCGGAAGGCGAGCTGAACGTCACGCCGAAGGGGAGCCCGCACACGTCGCTGGCCAAGGGGGTGCAGATCGCGGCCCGCAACAACAATTGCATGCCCAAGGCGATCAACATCGGCGGCGCGGAGCCGGAGGACGCCGAGCCCGAGAAGACAGCCCTGGATGAGAAGCAACTGGAGACCCAGCAAAAGGGCCTGGTCGCGAAGCTCAAGGGCGTCGTGCCGAAGCTGCAGCGCACGACGATCGCCCCGACCGTGAAGGACGCCGTGCTCAAGGCGAGTGAGGCCGGCGTCGCCCTGCGCAAGAAGGAGCCGGAGAAGGCGGCCGCGCTCCTCCAGGAGGCGGAAGAGCTGCTGCAATCGGCCCTGCGCGAAGCCGGCAAGCAGGGCATCGATCTGGACGCCCCGCCGTCGGTCCCATCGACGACATCGACCGACACCGGCGCCGGCGTCGTGGACGACGACGAGGACGAGGACGAGGAATCGCCATCGTCGGGCGGCAAGGTCGGCGGCTATAACCCTTCGACCGGACTGTACGAGGGCAAGCGGCCCAAGAAGCCGAGCACGCTCAAGGGGACCGACGAAGTCGGCGACGCGCTCACGGCGCACCACGTGTACCCGTGGAACAAGATCCTCAAGGACATCAACGACGCCCTGAGCACCCGGTCGAAGGACAAGCTGGAAAAGCTGCTGAAGTTTGGCGAGCACACGGCCCCGTCGTGGTTTCTCGACGAGGTCGCTCTGCCCCCCGCCCAGCGCCGGGGAGATTTCGGCACGGCCCTCAACGACGCGGCCAAGGCGATTTGCTGGTCGCCGGCCAACATCTTCATGGGTCCGCTCAACACCAAGCGCGGCGACGATCCGGGCAGCAAGCTCGACACCGCCTACACCCAGAGCGGCCTGCCGACCCCGTCCAGCGCCCTGGGCGAGATGATCGACAAGAAAGGCGGCATCGGCACGGATGACGGGCTGACCAACCTGCTGTCGAAGAACATTCGCGAGGCCCAGGAAGGCCAGCCGCGCCGCTACGAGCAGCGTGAATGGGTCGAGAAGGAGGGGACCGGCAAACGCGTCGCCCGCAAGAAGGTCCCCATCAAGCCCGAAGGCGGCATGATTCCCGAAGAAGAGGACAAGGAATGGTCGCCGGCCAAAGGCCAGCGCGTGGCCCCCAAACAAGAATCGAAGCCGAAAATGAGCGAGGAAGAAATCCAGCGCCGCCGCAAGGAAGCGGAGGAGAACAAGAAGCGGAAGGAAGAAGAGGCCAAGAACAAGCCGAAGGACGACGACGACGAGGGCGGGATGGGCGGTCTGTTCGACAACAATGATGAGGAGGAGAACTGAGAGTTTGTGAACAAATGGGGGACCGGCGCCGGCCTCGTCTTCACTTTCAAACCTTGAAGGACGTCCGGAGCCAGTCCCCCATTTGTTCACCAACTCTGAACGATCCGCAAACCTGTCAGTCCTTCTTGACCTCGCCGCGCCACAGCCAGCGCAACGATTCGGGCAAGAGCGCCCCGCCGTGCTTGCCGTTGTGGGCGCCGTCGCCGTACTCGAACCGATAATCGTACTTCTTGTACGCCAGGGCCTTCGCCATCTGCAGGTTGCCGAGCGGCCAGTTGCCGTGCTCGTTGTCCAGATCGTTGGCCCCGGCCTGCAGGAACACGCTGATCGGCTTCTTCGGCGTCTTGCGGATCATGCCCGGATAGCGATCGCCGCCGCGGATGTTCGTGAAGCTGCCGACGTGGCTCAACACCTTGCTGAACAGGTCCGGCCGTTCCCAGGCGACGGTGAACGCGCAGATGCCGCCTGACGAGATGCCGCCGATGCCGCGCCCGGCCGCGTCCTGGCGGAGGTTGTACTTTTTGCCGACCTCGGAGAGGATTTCCTTTTCGAGGAAGCGGGCGTACTGATCGGAGAGGGTGTCGTACTCGAAGCTGCGGTTGCTGGCCGGGGCCTTTTGACCCTTCTTGCCTTTCACGAGCTTGTCGGGGAACACGCCGGGGTTGATGAAGACGCCGATCATGACCGGGATGTCTTTCTTGTGGATGAGGTTGTCGAGCACGATGGGCACGCGGAAATCCTTCTGGAGGTCCTGGTAGTTGCCGCCGTCCTGGAACACCATGACCGCCGCCGGCTTGTCCTTGTCGTACTGGGCGGGGACGTAAATCCAGCAATCGCGTTCGGTGCCGGCGAAGACGTCGCTCTTCCAGTGGAACTTCTCGACCTTCCCCTGCGGGACGCCGGGCTGGATCATCGAATCGGGGCCGAGTTTGTAGTCGTCCTTGGCGTGAAGGGACAGCGCGGCGCCCATCAAGACGATCAACGACATCGTTGTGATCCGCATGCAGATTCTCCTGGAGTACGGGAACGGTCAGTCCGGCACGGTTGGGATGAGCCACACATTAAAGTGGTGCTTTTCGCTTAGTTCTGTCTCGATATCTACTAGCTAGGACCTCATACAAGGGGTACATGCTAGGCGGCTGAGCCGAAGCGCGAACGCGGATGTGCCACGTGTCACCGCGTTTCTCGATTTCTCCATTCAGGATGTCCAGCTTGATGCCGTCGAGATCCACCCGGCGCAAGTGTCGACCCACCAGCTCCAAGATCTTGGTTTTCTTGCTCGCTTTGTGTGCTTTCATCGCTCACCCCAAAAGGCGGAAGATTACACCAGCTTCGTTCAGCGATCTTATCACGTCGCTCTTTGCCAGAGAAATGCGCGGTCGGTAATCCGCGTCCTCCCGGGCCTTGCGTAAACGCTGCATCGCCTGAGCCAGCCGACGACGGTCTTGGGCGGGCCATGACCTGTTGCCAGCAATCCATCGTGCGACTTGATCGTGGGCAGGATTGTCCCATCCTTGTGGGAACTTAACGGACTGCTCGACCATCCGATGCGCAACAGCACAATAGGCCGCGTAATAGGCGCGGCTGATGCTGCTTACCGCGACCCGCCCGGTGCCGTCCTCGATGGCGAACAACACGTCGTCGCAGTCCTGCCGGCGAGCGAGCGTGCGCACCGGCAGCCCGTATAGCTCGTGCTCGGCGGACAATTCGCGGGCCAACTCCAGCTCCATGCCGGCGACTTGAGCGGCATCGTCAGCGACAGAGTGCCACGGCATCAGCCATTCCACGGTGCAACGCCTCCGGTGGACGAAAAACTTAGCTCAGCAGCACACAGGCTTTCTATTCCGGCAAGGTAGGGATTAGCCAGACATTGAGGCGATGCTTGTCGAGAAGCTCCGCTTCCACGTCCATCAGCACTTGATGGTATCGATGCATGCTTGGCGGCTCGGCGGAGACGTTCTCATACGACACCTCGAAGAACTTCAGAATGAACACGGCTTCCTTCAACAATTTTATCACATCGGCCCTTGCGAACGACAGATCCGGCCGGTAGTCGGCGTTGCAACAATTCGCGCGCGGCAAGCAGCGCATCGCGGCTCAAGTCGTTCCAGGTGGTGGTCATCATGTGCTCACTTGGTAAGCGAAACCATCCGCACCCGATGGTTGTTCGTGTCCGCGATGTACAGGATGCCGCGCGGATCAATGAAGCAGCCGTGCGGCCGGTCCATGCCGGCTTGGTTCGCCGGGCCGCCGTCGCCGCCTGGACCCTTGCGGCCGCCGGCGACCGTGGTCACGATGTTGGTCTTGGCGTCGATCTTGCGAATGCAGTGGTTCTCGCAATCGACGACGTAGATGTTGCCGGCGTCGTCGCAGCGAATACCCTTCGGTCCGGCGAAGACGGCCTGCTTGGCAGCGCCGCCGTCGCCCGAATAGCCCCATTCGCCGGTGCCGGCGATGGTCGTGATGATTCCTTGAGCATCAACCTTGCGGACGGCGCTGCCTTCGCGTTCGCAGATGTATGTGTTCCCTTTGCCGTCCACGCACACCGCCCGGGCGCCGACGACGATCGCCTTCGCCGCCGGTCCGCCGTCTCCCGTCTTGGCGCGGTCGATCTTCGCTCGGAACTTGATCGGCATCTTGCCGGCGCCGGCGAAGGTGGTGATGATGCCGGTCTTCAAATCGAGCCGGCGAATCCGCCAATCGGACACGTCGGCGATCAGCAATCCGCCCTTGCCGTCAAGGACCGCGTCGTTCGGCTCCCGCAGCTGGGCGTCGCGGCCCGGCCCGCCGTCGCCGGCGTAGCCCTTCTTGCCGTTGCCGGCGACGGTGGTCGCGACGCCCGTCGTGCCGTCCACCTTGCGAATCACCGCGTTGAGCCGGTCGCTGATGTACAGGTTGCCGTCCCTGTCCGCGACCACGGAGTAGGGTTCGTTGAAGGTCGCCTTGACGGCCGGGCCGCCGTCGCCGGTGTAGCCCTTCTTGCCGGTCCCGGCGACGGTCGTGATCGTGCCCGACTTGAGATTCACCTTGCGAATGCAATGATTGCCGGCCTCGGCGACGTACAGGTTGCCGCGGTCGTCGATCTCGCAATGGAACGGCTGATCGAGCAGCGCCTTGTTTGCTTGACCGTCGTCGCCGGTATAGCCCTTCTTGCCGGTGCCTGCCGCAGTCGTCATGACGCCTGTCTCGGGAGTGTCCTGCGCGCACACAAATGCCCCGGCGAACGCCGCCAGCGATCCGACAACAACGATCCACGATGGTGCGCGCATGAGGAATCTCCACAAGGACGGAGGTGTTGAATATCGTGACCCGCCGCGCCGGATGCAAGAAAAAAAGCCGTCGATTGTTTCTCTGCCGTCTCTCTGCGGTCTCCGCGTCCTCCGCGGTTCACTCCAACATCATCCCGACAGCTGCGGCGCGTTCCCAGCTGCTGGACGGACCATCGACACGTTTTCCACGCCGCCGGGAAAAAAATCCTCGGCACGCGTAATCGTTTGGCCATGGCAAACCACGCCGATTCCAGCGGTTGCGTTCGCCGCGTCGCTCGTGACTTCCCGCGCGCGCGAAAAAGAAGATTGCATCGGCGGCGCGCTGACCTAGAATGTTGCTTCTCCGAGTGCGATCGGTGCGGCCGGCGGATGCCGGCAAGCGCCGCCGATGTCTCTCCGGCGACCAAGCGCCTGCCCGCGCCGTTGGAGTACGGTGCGCCAAGGGAGTATAACTTGACGACGACGGACGACGTCGTAGCTGCGTTGGGACACGCATTGTGCCAACGGATTGGGGCGCCACGCTACGACTTATGGTTTCGCGCCAAGACGACCTTCCGCCTGGAACCCGGCCACGTGCACGTGGGGGTGCCCAACCGGTTCTTCCAGGAGTGGCTGCAAAAAACCTTCACGGCCGACGTGGCCGCCGCGGCTGCCGAGATCGTCGGCGCCGCTCCCGACGTCACCTTTGCCATTGATCCGGAACTTTTCCAGGCCGCGCGCCAGCGCGAAGCCGGCGCGATGGGGCTGCTGCAACTCGAGATCCAGCCCGCGCAGACGCCGCCCGATCCATCCGACGGGCAGACCGACCGCCGGCCCGACCGGCCGGGCGGGTTCACGGCGGCGCCGCAGCTTCGCGCCCGCCGCTGGCGCAAGCTCAGCGACTTCGCGGAGGGGGCCTGCAACCGCGTGGCCCTGGCCGCCGCCCGGCACGTGGTCGAGGCGCCGGGGCAGGGGCCCAACCCGCTGGTGCTGCACGGCCCGGTCGGCAGCGGCAAGTCGCATCTGCTCGAAGGCGTCTATTGCGGATTGCGCCACGCCCATGGCGACTGGCGCGTCGTCTTCGTCACCGCCGAGGAGTTCACGCATCGCTTCGTGCAGGCGATGCGGCTGGGGAAGCTCGGCGGTTTCCGCAAGCAGTTTCGCGACGCCGACGCGCTCTTGATGGACGATATCCACTTCCTGGCCAAGAAGAAGGCGACCCAGGAAGAGTTCCTGTACACGCTGGACGCGCTGGAGCGCGACGGCCGGCCCGTGGCCGTGACCTGCGACGGCCATCCGCGCCTGGCCGACGAATTGGCCCCGGAGCTGATCGACCGGCTCATGGGGGGCGCCGTGTGGGACCTGGCCTATCCCGATCCCGACACGCGGCTGGCGATCTTGCGCGGCAAGTGCGCCGGCGCCGACGCGTTGCCCCCGGGCGTGCTGGAATGCCTGGCGAGCCAGCTGCGAGGCAACGTCCGCGAGCTGGAAGGCGCCGTCCACAGCATCCGGCATCTCGCCAAGGCGACCGGCCGCCCGATCAATGTCGAGCTGGCGCGCGAGGCCATCGCCAACGTCGTGCGCCACTCGGTGCGGCTGGTGCAGCTCGTGGATGTCGATCGCGTCGTCTGCGGCGTCCTGGGCCTGAACGCCGGCAGCCTGCAATCGGGCAAGCGCGGCTGGATGGTCAGCCACCCGCGCATGCTGGCCGTCTACCTGGCCCGCAAGCACACCGCGGCCACCTTTACCGAGATCGGCCACTACTTCGGCAACCGCAACCACAGCACCGCCGTCGCCGCCGAGAAGAAAGTCCGCGGCTGGAAGGACGAGGACGCCCACCTGCCGTTCGGCAAGCGGCCGCTGCGGGTGCGCGACGTGCTGGACCGGATCGAACAGGAATTGCTTCGGTAGGTGGGTTAGGTGGGTGGGTGAAGCGCCATACCCCAACCGGGGTACGACTCCAACGTGTTCGACAGCAGCCTGTTTTTGCAGGACGCGGTATCCGAAGGTTGTCCGAAGGAAGTCTTCTGAGCTATTATGGTTTATTTGATGTGCCAACATCGGCTGAATCTTGACATCATCCATGTCCGCGTTTCCCATCGACTATCATCTGCCGCCGGAGCTGATCGCGCAGGATCCGGTCGAGCCGCGCGATGCTGCCCGGCTGCTGGTGGTCGATCGAGCACGGCAAGCCCTCGGACACTTCCGCTTCCGCGATCTGCCCCAACTCTTGTCGCCCGGCGATCTCCTGATCCTCAATGACACCCGCGTGCTTCCCGCCCGGCTGCTGGGCCGCCGGCAGGCCACCGGCGGCAAGTGGGAGGGACTCTTCCTGAAACCGCTGGATGACGGCGCCTGGGAGATGCTCTGCCAGACCCGCGGCCGGCTGACGGAAGGGGAGATCATCGAGGTTTCGCCCAGCGCGGCGGATGATAAGCATGGTTACCTGTTCCTGACGCTGGAGCAGCGGCTTCCCGAAGGACGCTGGCGTGTCCGACCGTCGCAACATGAATCTCCGGGTTCGCTGATGGATCGGTTCGGACATGTGCCGTTGCCGCCGTACATCCGCAAAGGGCATGATCGCCCCGAGGACCGCCACCGTTATCAAACGATCTTTGCGGAGCATCCGGGCGCCGTCGCAGCGCCGACCGCGGGCCTCCATTTCACCCCCGGCCTGTTCGAAGCCCTGAGCGAACGCGGCATCGAGCGGGCGTTCGTCACCCTGCACGTCGGGCTGGGGACGTTTCGACCCATCGATGCCGACGATTACCGCCGGCATGCGATGCATGCCGAGTGGGGCGAGCTGCCGGAGGCGACGGTCCACGCCCTCCATCAATGCAAGGGTCGCGGCGGCCGAGTGATTGCCGTCGGCACCACGGCGGTTCGCGTGCTGGAAACGGCGGCCCAGACGGCGACCCAGGACGGCGCGTTGCATCCCTGGCGCGGCGACACGAGCCTGTTCATCTACGCGCCGTATGCTTTCCGCGTCGTGGACGGGCTGATCACGAACTTCCATTTGCCGCGAACCACGCTGCTCTTGTTGGTGGCCGCGTTTGCCGGCGTAGAATTGCTGGAACGAGCCTACGCCGCCGCGATTGCGGAGCGCTATCGCTTCTTCAGCTACGGCGACGCGATGCTGATCGTGTGAACTCAATCGATCCACAGATTTCACGGATTTTCACAGATTGAAGAGAGCCTGCGATTCAAATCTGTGGAATCGGTGTAATCTGTGGATGAACTTCGATGTCCAACCGCATCCTCGACGCTTACGTGGCCACCCACCGCGCCGACCCGGCCGATGCGGAGCTGCGCGTCATCGTGCGGGCCGAGTGCATCACGCCCACGACCGAGATCAAAGGCCGATTGACCGGTCCGCGGTCGCCGTACGCGAGCACCGTGGAAATCGCGTACCCCTATCGGGAGCTGGCGCGGAGCGATCACATCCTCTTGCGCGTGCTGATTCCCGAGCCGAGCTGGTGGGCGCCGAAGACACCGCTGTTGTACGACGGCCCGCTCGAACTCTGGCAGGACGGCGAACTTCGTGAACGAATCCAGCTGCGGCACGGCATCCGCACGGTGCAGCTCACGCCCGCCGGCCTGCGCGTCAACGGCAAGCCGTGCCGGCTCAAGGGGGTCTGTGCCGAATCCTTCACCGAGGACGATGCCCGCCGCTGGCACGACGGCGGCGTCAACCTGGTGCTGGTTCCGGCACGCGACGAGGGCATGGACTTGTGGAAGAGCGCCGACCGCTTCGGCCTGTTCGTTCTTGGCCGCGTGGAGCAGCCCCATCAATGGCCGCGCTGGGCGCTGGCGTCGCAACGCTTTCCGAGCTTCCTGGGATGCGTTCTGACGGCGACCGCGCCGGCGGATCGCGCGGCCGGACCGGGCTTGGTGGGCGCCGAGTTGCCGACCGACGACGCGCCGCCGCAGGGCCGCTTCGATTTCCTGCTCGGCGACGCCACGGCTCTGGCGGCGGCGCCTTCCGGTGTACCGCGATTGCTTCTCGGCGCTGAACCGGCCGGCGACGACAGCCACGCGATGCTCGGCTGGGTGCAGCAAGCCTGAACGCCGGATTCGCGCCGGAAAACATTTCCCTTCGCTTCTCACCCCGCATAGAATGGCCGCCGTTCGACAGATGGTCGCCTTTCGCTCCGCGAAAGTCCGCCCTTTCGCGGAGCGAAAGGCGACAATTCGGCGCCCGGCTTTCTCGTTCGCCTTCCTTTCTGCGAGTCATTGCCATGAAGAAGCTTCCTCTCCGCCTCGGCCTTTCCGCCGTCGCCGCGATCATTGTTCTGGGCGCCGCGCTCTGGTCCACGCAATGGGACCGCAAGGCCCTGAGCCAGGCGCCGGCCGGTCCGCAAGCCGCGCCGGTGGCCATGCCCAGCGACCTCGCGGGCGTGCTCATCACGCTGGGCCTCAAGGACAAACAGGCCACCGCCTGGGACGGCGAGGTCGCGATCTCCGCCGGCAAGGTCCTGGCCGTCGATATCGTCGAAGGCCACCCGAAGGCGTCGGTCGAAGGGAACAAGTTCAACGTCCGCTCCGTGGCGACTCCCAAGAAGAAGAAAAAGAAAGGCGACGCCATCACCCGGCCCATGGTTCGCATCACCTTCAATGCGCCTGCGACCGCCAAGGTCACCGTGACGACCAAGCAAGGCGCGTTCGACTTTATCCTCGGCGACCTGCCGCTCGACGCGCGACGGCTGTATCTCGACGGCCAGGCGGCGGTCGAGCGCGAGGAAGGCGCGTTTCGTCTGACAGGCGGCGATGTGGAAAACGATTACCCGGTGATGGCGAAGGCCCCCGACGGCACGCTCTGGTTGGCGTACTGCGAATACCGCAAGGGCAAGCCGTATGTCGCCGAGCGCGTCCTGGCGGGAAACTTCGAGGACCTCGTCCCCGAGGGGAACGGCGACCGGGTGCGGCTCAAGAAGTTCGACGGCAAGGAATGGAGCGCGCCGATCGACGTCACCGAGCCGGGGCTGGATGTGTGGCGGCCGGCGGTGTCGGTCTCCCAGGGGAAAGTCCATGTCACCTGGAGTCAGAACGTCAACGGCAACTGGGAGATCCACCACCGCGTGTTCGCACCGCCCACGAATGCTGGAGGCAAGGCGCTGTGGTCGGACCGCGTGCGGCTGACGACGAATCCGGGCGCCGATTTCAATGCGGTTTCCGCCGCGGGCATGAACGGCCGCGTGTGGGTGGCGTGGCAGTCATGGCGCAAGGGACATTTCGGAATCTATGCGCATGAGTTGGACTGCGCGCTGGAGGAACGGGACAACAAGTCGCTCAAGATCCTCCCGAGCAAGGGCGAAATCGAGCTGACCGGCGACGGCGTCAACCATTGGAATCCCACGATGGTCCCCGATTCCAGAGGCAGAGTGTTTGTCGCTTTCGACGTGTATTCCAACGGCAGCTATGACGTGCGCGTCGTCGAGATCGCCGCCGCAGGAAGCAAAACGGTTAACATCGCCTCCTCCGCCCGCTTCGAAGCCCGCCCCCACATCGTCGTCGATCCGCAGGATCGCGTCTGGATCGCCTACGAGGAAGGCGACGAGCAGTGGGGCAAGGATTTCTCCACCAACATGTTCCGCAAGATCGGCTTCGACGAGAACCCCGGCTTCGCTCTCTACATCAATCGGACCATCCGCGTGAAGTGCCTCGTTGACGGCAAGGTCATGCAGCCGGCCGGCGACTTGCAGAAGGCCATCGCCGAGCGCACCGCCAACAATCGCAGCGTGCCGCGGCTGGGCGTGGACGGCGCCGGCAACGTCTGGCTCACCTATCGCCATCATCCCAAGCCGCTGGGCGCCGGCGAGGTGTGGAACAGCTTCGCGACCCGCCACGACGGCAACGACTGGTCCGCGCCGCGCCGCCTCGGCCAGTCCGACAACCTGATGGACAACCGCCCGGCCCTCGCCCCGGCCGGCCAGGGCTTGCTCGCCGTCTATTCCGGCGATGGCCGCACCAAGCAGCAAGACCGCAAGCGCAACGACCTGTTCGCGACCATGCTGGTGGGCAGCGGGCCCACGCAGCGGGCCGCCCTGCTTCCCGATCCGCCGACGCCCGAGACGAAGATGAAGCCGGTGCATCCCAACGAGGCGGCCGACGTGGCCCGCATGCGCGCCTATCGCTTCGAGCACCAGGGCAAGCAGCTGCGCCTCTACCGCGGCGAGTTCCATCGCCACACCGAGTACACCGCCCACCGCGACGGCGACGGCCTGCTCGAAGACAGCTGGCGCTACGCCCTCGACGCCGGCATGATGGACTGGATGGGCAACGCCGACCACGACAATGGCCATCAC
Source organism: Gemmataceae bacterium (assembly GCA_022616435.1). Taxonomy (GTDB): domain Bacteria; phylum Planctomycetota; class Planctomycetia; order Gemmatales; family Gemmataceae; genus JAKEET01. Next base: position 3,899 of record JAKEET010000168.1, on the reverse strand, counting down.
GACGAGTACTCCTGGTGGCAAATCCAGAAGTTCGCCGACCTGATGCACAACCCGCCGCACTTCGTCGCCGTGCAGAGCTACGAGCGCAGCGTCGTCTATCCCGACGGGCACCGCAACGTGATCATGCCGAAGCGCGGCATCCGGCCGTTGCCGCGCGGCAAGCTCGGCAAACGCGACAACGAGGTGAACACGCCGGACACGCAGATCCTGTACAAGTATCTGAGGCACTTCGGCTCGATCTGCTCGTCGCACACCTCGGGCACCGGCATGGGGACCGACTGGCGCGACAACGACCCGCTCGTCGAGCCGGTGGTCGAGGTGTACCAGGGGCACCGCCACAACTACGAGCACTTCGGCGCCCCGCGCTCGGCCACCAAGGAGACGAACATCGGCGGCTACGAGCCGCGCGGCTTCATCTGGAACGCGCTCGACAAGGGCTACAAGCTCGGCTTCCAGGCGAGTAGCGACCACATCTCGACGCACATGAGCTACGCCGTGGTGCTGACCGACGACATCTCGCGGCAAGGGATCATCGACGCCTTCAAGCGCCGCCACTCGTACGCCGCGACCGACAACATCATCGTCGAGTTTCGCTCGGGCAAGCAGATCATGGGCGACATCTTCGACAGCGCCGCCGCCCCGACGTTCGACGTCCGCGTGCTCGGCACCGCGCCGATCTCGAAGGTGAGCATCGTCCGGAGCGGCAAGTACGTCCACGTGGCCAAGCCGATGGAGCGCGAGGTGAAGCTGTCGTGGACGGACCCGGAGCCGGAAGCCGGCAAGAGCCATTACTACTACGCGCGCATCGAGCAAACCGACGGCAACCTGGCGTGGGCGTCGCCGATGTGGGTGACGGTGCGGGGGAAGTGACGGCTCATGGGTCGCACTCTCGCCGGAGGATTGACAGATCGGCAAAGCCGCTCATAACGGGCGCAAGCAGTCCATGGCCTGGAGATTCGCCATGAGCGTTGCCCATCCTCCGACCGCGGAGCGCGACAAGCTGCGTGACCAATGGCTCGCCACGGACCGGCAGCCAACCGGTCCGCGGCGCCATTCACGACCGGGGATCAGCCGGACGTGGGCACGCCGAGAATTTGGGAGTATGACGGTCGCAATACTCGGCAACGGGGAGCGGGACGGACCCGCAACCATCGCGACTCGAAGTCGAGTTGCCGTTGATCAAGGCCCAGCGGGAAGGCTATAGACGAGCGCCGAACTTAGGTCCAGTCGAACAGCCTTTGCCTTCTGCCGCCGAACGAATGATTTTTCTCTCGGCAGCACGGCTTCATAGTCGACCCAGCTCAGCAGCACCGGCCGCCGAGTGACCTGCACGTCACGGAAGCGCTGATGCGGCCGGTGTCTGCCCAGCCCCTGATTCTGCGACGACCCTTTCACGCCAGGACAAGTTCATGGCACCGTATCGCCAGACCAGTCCGATCGCAATGATCACGTAGAGTAACGGGACAATCACTGCGGCGGAGCCAGCAGAGGCGGGGATGCTCGGAGTAGAAACGGTCGCTCCGTGCAGCACGACGACGGCGAAGAGACTTCCTCCGGTCGAATTATAGACCCAAGTATACAGGACAGAGGCGGCCATGCCCATGGGGATGGCTGCGGCGAATGCCCATAACGGATGCGGATGAATGGACGCGATAAAATAGTTGGGCCAATGCCAGAGCGCCCATGCCACTCCGATGATGAGGCTACTCACGAGCGCGGCATAGTGCCGCTGGAGATGAGGCAGGGCAAACCCGCGCCAGCCAAGTTCCTCGCACATCCCCGGCCCGATCAAGCCACCACGAACGATCGCGCCGTAGACGTACGCGGATAGCGACGACGAGTCTGGGGGATCAGACCCATCGAGAGCGCCCAGGATGGTGAACGGAAGGACGACACCAAGGAGCGGGAGGAACAGGCAGACTACCAGAACCGGCCACGTCCGCCCGACCGACCAAGGGGCGAGTTGAACGGCGAGCCGCCGCGCACCCGGCAGGCCGTACAGCCAAAGGGTCATGAGCAGGCCGACGAGACTTGGCCCCACATTCGTGACGTAGAAACCATAGGGCCTCCACGCCAACACCGGACTGTCTTCGATCGGCGTGCCGGGGGCCGTCCCGGCCGAGAGCCGATGCATCACGTAAATGTTTACACCTTGGCCTACGGCGGTCAGCACATACGTGACGGCGAAAAACCATAGCACAGGAAAACGTGGCTGCCGCATGCTCGCTCCTGCCGCCGAGGTCGCCTTCGTGCTGGGGCACGCTTGGATTGGCCGGCCGCACGGTGACCGGTTATTGACACCCTATTGCGGACTCTTGACTTTGGAGGCCATAAAGAGGTTCGGCCGGAGCGCAGCAACTTGCTTCTATTCGACCGCTGCGTCGGTACGTGTCCACTGAGCAACGGGTCGGCCGTCACGACGCCACCACGACCCAGCCTCGTCCTGCGGCCAGCCGGTAGGCGAGTCCTCCCACGTCTCCTGCCGGCCGTACGGGGTGAGATCGAGCAACTGCAGAGTGGGAAGCATGGCCTCGATCCCCCGCCATTTCGTTTCATACGTCTGGAAGACCTGTTCATTGATCCTCAAGTAGCAGCGGAGGTCACCGCCGTTGCGGGTCGCCAGCGCAGCTCCAGAGTTGGCGGTCGAGTACCACGCCGTCGTCCAGCCCATGAAGTCTCGGTAGGCGACAATCTCGTTCCACGGGCCGCTGCTGAAGACGGCGTAGTTCACGTCGCGCTCGGCAAGGTAGGCACGGACAGCGGAGTTCATCGCCGTCTGACTGTGCGTGCATCCCTCACACTGCTTGTGGTGAGGCGCGCCTTTGCTCCACATGAAGTGATATACGATCAACATCCGCCGGCCTTCGAACACCTCGTGCAGAGGGGAGGAGCCGTTGGGGCCAATGACAGTTGCCGGGTCCATCGGAGTCATCGGCAGGCGCCTGCGAGCGGCGGCAAGTGCGTCCTCGGCGCGAGTGTGCGCCTTCTCTCGGACTAGCAGTTCCGCACGGGCCCGTTCCCACTCATCACGGGTAACGATTCGGGGGGTTGCCGATTCTGTCATGGTGTTCTCCTATCGAGAGGATGCGGGATGCCGGCCGAAAGAATCCATGCAACCTTCGCGCCGCGCGCGGCCCCCGCCGCCGCAGTCAGGTGCAACTTTTGGATACTCTTCATGGTCACTGGGATGGGCTGGGCGCCTGTCCCAAGGGTACAAGGGACGAGCGCCGAGGCGCTGTCCCAGCGTGGGATTTTCAGGAAGTCGACGCCTTCCCACCACGATGCGGGCTCCAGCGCCCGGACCCATGCCCATGGAGAACCATGATGCGTTTCTTCAAGTCCCAACCCGACGCCCACCAATTCTACTGCGGCATCGATCTGCACGCCAGAACGCTTTACCTGTGCGTCCTCGACCAGGCCGGCAAGAAGGTGTTGCACAAGGACGTCCCCAGCGAACCGGCCGCCCTCCTCGAGGCGCTGGCGCCCTACCGCCAAGGGCTCGTCATCGCCGCCGAGTGCATGTTCGCCTGGTACTGGGTCGCCGACCTGTGCGCCCGCGAACAGCTCACCTTCGTCCTGGGCCATGCGCTGTACATGAAGTCGATTTACGGCGCCACTGGGCGTTGGTGGTCTGGATGTGGGTGATCAACTCGGCGCGCTGGTGCACCAGGAACATGCGCCGCCGCAACAGGTCGCGGGTCTCACGCAGGCCGTGCGGATAGACGTAGGCTTGCGGCAGGGTGCCGCCGCGGAGCAGATTGGCGATCTTCTCCGAGTCGATCTTATCGTTCTTGGCCTTGCAATCGTCCACCGTCCTTTCGGGATGGCGCCAACCGCAGTCGTCGATCTGGAGACGGATCGGGGATCGAGCCCGCAAAGATGTTTGGCGCAGTCCGTGG
>JAKEET010000167.1 GCA_022616435.1 Gemmataceae bacterium | reverse complement strand
TACACGGTGACCTCCGGCGGCGTGACCGAGACCGCGAACGTCGACGTGACCATCACTCCGGTCAACGACCCGGCGATCATCACCGGCGACACCAGCGGCGACGTGACCGAGGCGGGGGGCGTCAACAACGGCACGCCGGGCGTGCCGACCGACACCGGGAACCTTGATTCGACCGATGTCGATAACCCGAACGATCTCTGGACGGTGACGCCGGCCGGGACGGCGTCGGTCAATGGCTACGGCACGTACGAGGTGGACGCGGCCGGCGTGTGGACCTACACGCTCGAGGACACCAACGCGGCGGTGCAGGCGCTGCTCGGCGCCGCCACGTTGACCGATACGTTCAACGCCTTGACCGTGGACGGCACGATGCAACCGGTGACGATCACCATCCACGCCCAGAACGACGCGCCGAGCTTCGCCGGACTGGACGGTACGCCGACCGCGGTCGCTGGGGGCGCGGCGGTGGTTCTCGACGGTGACGCCACGATCGGCGATCCTGAGCTGACGCCGGCCGACAACTTCGACGGCTCGACCTTGACGCTCGAGCGCCAGGGGGGCGCCAACGCGGCCGATGTCTTCGCCGGCAGCGGCACGCTGTCGTTCGCGGGCAGCGACGTCCTCATCGGCGCGACCGTGGTCGGCACGTTCACGAACGCCGGCGGCACGCTGACCATCACGTTCAACGCCAACGCCACTGGAGCCGTGGTCAACAGCGTGTTGCAGCAGATCACGTACGCGACCGCGGCCTCGACGCCGGCCGGCCCGGCGCCGATCGGCTACACCTTCGACGACGGCGGCGGCCTGACGGCCACCGGCAGCGTCACGGTGACCATCGCCATCGAGGCCGACCTGGTCGTCACGAAGATCGCGTCGAGCGACCCGGTCGTCGCCGGCTCGGGCGCGGGCAACCTGACGTACACGATCATGGTGACCAACAACGGCCCGTCGGACGTGACCGCGGCGACCGTCAGCGAGGACCTGACGTTGCCGGCGGGCGTGACGGTGGAATCGGTCATGCCCAGCCAGGGGACCTTCGTGAACACCACGGGACCCGACGGCACATGGAACGTCGGCCCACTCGCGAGCGGCATCAGCGCCACGTTGACCGTCGTGCTGACCGCGGCGTCGAGCGTTGCCGACGGCGCGGTGGTTTCCAATACGGCCACGGTGACCGGCCTGGGCGCGGGCGAGACGCTGATCAACACCGGCGACGATTCGGCGACGGAATCCACCACGGTCGAGCGCGAGGTGGACGTGGTCGTCACCAAGACCGAGTCCATCGACCCGGTGATCGCCGGCTCGGGCACGGGCAACCTGACGTACACGATCATGGTGACCAACAACGGCCCGTCGGACGCGTCGGGCGTGACGCTCGGTGAGGACCTGACGCTGCCGGCGGGCGCCACCGTCGAGTCGATCACGCCGAGCCAGGGTTCGTTCGTGACCACGACCGCGCCGGATGGAACCTGGAACGTCGGCGACCTGGCAAGCGGCGCCAGCGCCACGTTGACGGTGCTGTTGACCGCCGCCGCAAGCGTCGCCGACGGCGCGATCGTTTCCAACACGGCCACGGTGAGCGGCATCGGGGCCGGCGAGACGCTCATCAACACCGGCGACGATGCGGCTTCGGAAAGCACGACCGTGACCCGCGCGATCGACCTGATCGTGACCAAGACCGAATCGGTCGATCCGGTCGGGGCCGGCGCCGGCACGGGCAACCTGACGTACGTCATCACGGTGACCAACGCCGGGCCGTCGGACGCGTCAGGCATCGACATCAGCGAAGACCTGACCTTGCCTTCGGGCGTGACGGTCGAGTCCGTGACGCCCAGCCAGGGAACCTTCACGCCGACCGCCGCGCCGGACGGCACGTGGTCGGTGGGCGACCTGGCCGCCGGCGCCAGCGCCGCCTTGACCGTGGTGCTCACGGCGGGAGCGAGCGCCGCGGAGGGGGCCGTCATCAGCGATACGGCGACGGTCGCCGCGGCCAACGAGACGCTGATCAACACCGGCGACGACTCGGCGACCGAGAGCACCACGGTGGTGCGCCAGGCGGACCTGCAAGTGACCAAGGCCGGCCCCGTCCGCAGCGCCGTCAACGGCGTGATCACCTACACGGTGACCGTGACCAACGCGGGCCCCAGCAACGCGGACAACGTCGTGCTCAGCGATCTCTTGCCCGCGCTGACCGCCTTCGTCTCCCAGGGCCAGACCTCCGGCCCGGCGTTCACGCTCGCCAACAACGGCAACCAGATCACCAACACGATCGCGACGCTGGATGCGGGCGCGGCCGCGACGTTCAGCATCGCCGTGTTCGCCCCGACCCCGGGGAGCTTCGTCAACACCGCCGTCGTGGACAGCGCCACCAACGATCCGCAGCCGGGCAACGACAGCGCCGTCGCGACCACAGCCGTGGGCAACCAGAACCAGCAGTGGATCGCGAAGGTCTATCGGGACCTCTTGGGCCGCGAGGTCGGTCCGCGCGAGCGCCGGCTGGCGGAGCGGATCTTGAACGGGCCCGGCAATCCGGTCCGGAAGCGGCGCCTGGTCCTAGAGCGAATCCTGGCGAGCCGGGAATACCGCGTCCGCGTCATCCAGCAGACGTTCGTGGCGTTGCTGGGCCGGACGGCCAGTCCCGCGGGAGTGCGTTTCTATTTGAACCAGCTGAACGCCGGCGGCACCATCGAAGAGCTGCGGGCCACCCTTCTTGGCTCGCTCGAGTATTTCCGCAAGCGCGGCGGCGGGACCAACCAGGGCTGGGCCGCGGCGGTCTACCAAGACGTCATCGGCCGGCCGATCACCCCGGCGGAAGCCGGCGGCGTGCAGGCGTCGCTGGCCGGGGGCAGCTCGCGTCAAAGCGTGGCCGCGGACATCCTGAACGCCACGCCGGCGCAGGCACACCTCGTCCGGAGCTGGTATCTGCAATTTCTCGGCCGCCAGCCGGACCAGACCGGTCTGGCGTTTTTCCTCGGCAAGCTGCGCCAAGGCATGCGCGACGAAGAGATCATTGTCGCCATCGTGGCGTCGGCAGAGTATTTCATTCGGGTGTAGGGCCGGCCGACGACGATGCGCGCTCCTACTCCGCGTTCGCCTTGGCCACTCGGTCCTGCCAGAATTTCTCGGCCCGAAGATGGTGTTGTAGAACTTCTTGCCGCTGCGCAGGATCAGCCAGCTTGATGCGGGCCATGCGTTCACGCGTCCAATCCAGAAAGAACTGAGCCGAAGCCTTGCTGATCCGCTGGTTGGCGCCCACCTCGACATGGAACGGCGCCGTCGATGCGAACCGGAACGTCTTCGTGTTGTCGGCGATGGCGCGCACCAGGAACCAGCCGCTCTCGCGGAAGCTCAGGCTACCCAGAGAACCGGTCCCGGCCAATTCGTCGACACGGACCTTCCGCTCCACTTGACCATTCTTGATGATCTCAACGTACCGAATCGGATCGGTGCTGGTGAGCGACGCCTTGAGGCGCACCTGGACTTCCTGTTCGCCAGTGAACACGTGGCCCGGCAACTTGTCGTTGGCGCGAACACGCAGCAACGGTCCGTTGGTCACGAAGGATCGTCCGGCACGAAGGCCCTGCCACCATGTCTCATACGTGAGCTCGGGGCCGAGATGAACATAGACGCGGTTGTAGCCGACGGGGTTGGGCAACACGCCCGAGGCACTGCCGGCGGACGGTGGAACCCGCAAGCCGGCGTTGAGCACATGATAGTAAATCTCCTGCGTCCAGAACCCGTTGCCCAGCGGCGCGGGCAATCGTTCAGAAAGACGCGGCTTGCCCCAGGCTTCGCTTTCGTACATGCGGTCGCGGCACATGTGATTGTTGGCGATGCCGATCGAGTTCATCCGCCCGCTCGCCAGCCACAGGGCCACGTCCCACCAGAACGGCTTTTCGATATCGATCCAGACATCCTCGTTCAGCAAACGGGCGGCCTCCACAAACTTCATGGGCGACGGATACTCGCGGGCGGCCGCGGTGATGGCCAGCGGTTTGGCCAGGTTGAAGAACAGCAGGGCGCCGCCCTCACGCTCGTCCTCGCCGGCCATGACGTGGTAGAAGCGGTTGTCCTCGAAGCGCACCAGCGCCTTTTCCGGCAGCTTCTTCTGGGCCCAGAGATTCTGCTTGTTCCACCAGGTGATCACCGGGGCGACGTGGAGGTCCTCCGCGCGCATCAACAACGCGACGGCTTCGACGGGCCGGTGCACGTGCAATTCACCGGACCACCAGCCCTCCCTGGTCAGATCGACTTGTCGCTGGAGCTCGTAGGTCAACCGACGCTTGCCGTTCGCTTTGATCTCGACGGAATCGGCAATGCGGCCATACTCGGGTCCGCGTTCGATCTCGATCGTGTACTTACCCGGTTCCAGGGAAAGCTGAACCGAACCGGGGCAGACGAAGTGATCAAACCAGAACGGCTGGCCGGGCGCCCGCACTGGCTTGCCGGCGGCATCCTTGAGATGCACGCGGCAGGGGACAGACTGCCCGGTAGCCTTGTCGCGGAATGTCAGTTCAATCGGGATTGGCTCAGCAGCGACGACCTGGAGGCCAAGCAGTAGGAGGAGGCTGAGAGTAAGACGTTGCATGGCAGGCCTCGCCCGATGGTTGCTGGGCATGGACATCATATCCCGCCGCAACCATCTTGTTCCTGGCGAACGTGCACCCTAAAATCGACTTTGAACGATTGGGACATGGCGGCGTAGCTCAGCCCGGTTAGAGCAGCGGCTTCATAAGCCGCGTGTCACTGGTTCAAATCCAGTCGCCGCTACTCGACTTACGACACGTAGACGAGCGGCTCGCTTCGTCGCCAAATAACGCAGATTGGACGCAGTCATGCCCCCGACGAAGCGAGCCGCTTCGTCGACGATGCTTACCCGCGGAACTGCCTCATCACCAGCGCTGCGTTCTGGCCGCCGAAGCCGAAGCTGGTGGAGACGGCGACGCGGGCGGGCATCTCACGCGCGGTATTGGGGACGTAGTCGAGGTCGCAGTCGGGGTCGGGCTCGGTCTGATTGATGGTGGGAGGCAGGGAATTGGTGGCCAGCGTCATCGCCAAGGCCACGGCTTCCACGGCGCCGGCGGCGCCGATCAGGTGCCCAACCATCGATTTGATGGACGACAGCGGCAAGGCCTTGGCGCCGTCGCCGAAGACGCGCTTGACCGCCAGCGTTTCCATGGCGTCGTTGAGCCGCGTGCTGGTGCCGTGGGCGTTGATGTAATCGACGTCCTGGGGATCGACGCGGGCTTCGCGGAGGGCCTCGCGGATGGCGCGGGCGGCCCCCTTGGCTTCCGGATCGGGCTTGGTGACGGCGTAGGCGTCGAAGCTGCTGCCCAGGCCCAGCACTTCAGCATAGATCGTCGCCCCGCGCTTCTTGGCCCGCTCCAGCTCTTCCAGAACCAGCACGCCGGCGCCTTCGCCGAGGACAAAACCATCGCGGCGGCCGTCGAACGGCCGCGACACTTCCGCCGGCGCCCGCGTCGATGGGCTCAACGCGCCGAGGGCGTTGTAGGCCAGCAGCATCAACGGATCGATGCGGCTGTCGGCGCCGCCGGCGAGGACGATGTCGGCGTCGTCGCGGGCGATCAAGCGGAAGGCCTCGCCCACGGCCTGGGTTCCGGCGGTGCACGCGGTCGTGATGGTGCTGTTGGGGCCCTGGGCGTTGAAGGCCATCGAGACGTGGGCGGCCACCATGTTCGGCAGGTATTTCAAGATCCACAGCGGAAACAGGGCGCTGGCGCCGCGTTCCCCGAGGCGGGTGATTTGCAGCTGGCCGTGGTCGTCGCAGGATTCGTACAGCGCGGGCGACAGTTCGGGCAGGTCCACGGGGACCAACCCGGTCCCCATGACGACGCCGACGCGCTCGGGATTGTCGTGATCCGCTTCGAGTCCGGCATCGCGCAAGCCCAGACCGGCGGCGCCGACGGCGAACCGCATGGCCCGGCTCATGATCTTCACGGCTTTGCGTTGGCTGAAGGGGACGAACGGCGTGACGTCGAACTCCGAAACCTCGGCCGCGATCTTGACGGGATGGTTGGAGGCGTCGAACGAACGAATCGGGCCGACGCCGCTCGTGCCATTGAGGCAAGCAGACCAGAAGGCGTCCTTTCCAATGCCGTTGGGGGCCACCACGCCCAGGCCGGTAACGACCACTCTGCGCATAACCGCGTGCCTTTGCGTTGAACAACGCTCGTTGCAGTCCCCCAATCCTCCTTGGAAAGTGTCCCAGGCCGCCGTTACCTGGTTTGATTCTCTCGACGGCTGTCCGAAGAGCCTTCAACCCTCCGCCGAGCTGTTATCTTAGATTACCTATCTTTCCCTCGCAAGAACAGTTTACTCATCCTACGCAGGTGTCGCAATAGTAGCCCCATCCTGGCTGCGGGATTCCTCGGGCCGACGCGGTTCGAGAGCCGGTCATGCCGCGGGTAGCGGTTGCGCCAACCGCGCCTGTCGCGGCCAGTTTGGCGCGGGCGCTTTTCATTAGGCTTCTGCCCAAGAACCGTTTATCCTGAAAGGACTGCTTTCTCCTCCAGAACGGCATGTGCGGAGCGATCCATGCGTCGGTTTGCCGCCCTTGGAGGATTGATCGGATCGATCCTCTTGCTCGCGCTCCCAGGGACGGGTGAAACGACCGCGACTCTTGATGAACAGGTCCTTCAGGCCGCGAAGATTCCCACCACGGACGCCGGCCTGCGGGAATTCCTGCGGCTGCGCTCGCAGCGCGCGGACGACAAGCGCGAGCTTGCCAGGCTGGTCGAGCAGCTTGGCAGCGGCACGTTCAAGGAGCGCGATGCCGCCGACAAGCAACTCCTGATGCGCGGCCACCTGGCGCTGCCATATCTGAAGGGGGTCGTTGCCAAAGCTCCGCTGGAAGTGACGCGCCGGGCAGAGAACCTGATCAAGGCCATCGAGGCGATGGGGCCGGAGCTGCCGGTCGCCGCAGCCCGGCTGCTGGCGCACCGGCAAGCGCCGGGCGCGATCGAGACGTTGCTGGCCTACTTGCCGTCGGCGCCCGACGAATGGGTGGAGGAAGAAGTGCTGGCGTGCCTCAGTCAGCTCGCGGTGCGGGCCGGCAAGGTGGATGCCCGGTTGCTGGCGGCATTGCACGATCCATTCCCGCCGGTGCGCGGCGCCGCTGTGTATGTGCTGGGCCGCCGGGCCGACGCCGATCAGCGTCACACCGTCCGCAAGTTCCTGGCCGATCCCGACCCGAAAGTCCGCGAGCGCGCCGCGCTGGCTCTTGCCGGCAAGCGCTTGCCGCAGATCATCCGCGACACCGCGGCCCAGGACGACGAGATGATCAAGCAGCAGCAGCTTCGCCGCGAACAGCCGGCCCTGCTCGAGTTCTTGCAACGGCGGACGCTGAGCGACGACGACCAGAACCGGCTGCGGCGTCTGATCCGCGAGCTGGGCCACGCGAAGTTCCGGGTGCGCGACGAGGCTTCGCGGCAGCTCGTCAAGGAAGGCACGCCGGCGCTGGCCTTCTTGAAGGAGGCGGAAACGTCGGGCGACGCCGAAGTGGCCCGCCGCGTCCGCCTGTGCATCGACGAGATCCGCAAGGGCCCCGGCCCGGCCCTGCCGATCGCCGTGGTGCATCATCTGGCCCGGCCGTCGCTCAAGGACCCACCGCCTGCCAACGCGATCCGCGTCTTGCTGGGCTACGTCCCGTTTGCCGACGACGAAACCGTCGAAGAGGAAGTCATCAACGCCCTGACGATCTTGAGCGCTCGTGAGCCGGGCCTCGACCCGGCGCTGCCGGCGGCGCTGACCGATCCGCTGCCGGCGCGGCGTGGGACCGCCGCGCTGGTGCTGGGCCGCGTCGGCACGAAGGAGCACATCCGGGTCGTCCACAAATTGCTCGACGATCCGCTGCGGTGGGTCCGCTTCCG
>JAKEET010000026.1 GCA_022616435.1 Gemmataceae bacterium | reverse complement strand
CGCCCAGGTTCGGATCCTGATGTTCCCGGATCGAAACGATCTCGCCCAGCTTTTCCACTCCAGCGCCGACAGCGGCGGCCCGGGCGTTCATCACGGCCGCTTCGACCGCCATCCGGTAGGCCTTTTGCCGCGGGTCGGCGTCGTGGCGGCTGAAGAACTCGACGCGTGTGATCGACATGTTGTTGGGAAAGCCGCCGCCGATCCAGGCATTGTGGTTGCCGGGCGTCGCCGGCGCGTTGGCGCCGTGCGTCAGCGCCGTTTCCATGACCTTGAGCACTTTCTTGTGGAGTTCCGGGAAATCCTTGTCGGTCACGACTACTTGAAACGAGCGCGTCACGTTGAAGGGTAGGGCCCCGACCGCCATCGGCATCGGCTGAAGCACGACCGCGGGGTTGGCCAGGTCGTTCTGGGTCACCTCCGGCGGCGCGATCTTGATCTGTACCCCGGTCAGCTTCAAGCGCTCCAGAGCCCCTTGCAGCTTGTCCGTCTGCGTCTGGTTGTCCTTCCAGGCGGTGGCGAACGCGTTGTCGGATGCGCGGACGGCGAACGCGACCTTCGCGCCCTCCGGTTTGTGCTTGACCGTGCCGACGCCGATGACGGTAAGGACTCTGTCCTTCTTGCCCAGATCGCCGAATTGTGCGGCCAGGCGCCCTGGGGCAACCAGCGCGACGCAGATGATCGACAGCGTGAACATGCGCATCGGTTTCTCCTCGAGGGGTGTTCTGTTTGCGACTGGATTCCGCTGCACCAACCCGAAGCGTGAGCGAGGGCTTTCGCCCGCTTCCCTCGCTTACGCTTCGGGTTGGTGCAGCGCAATCACGCACGGCCGGATAGCCGCGGACAATGGTGACGATATGGAGACTGCGTGACCAATGCAAACTCGAAAACCGCTCGCAAGTCCGCCTCCGAATCCGATCTTGACCCGCCTACCTGCCGCGGTATAGTCCTCGTCCGCAAACTCGCGGCGCTAGCGGGTGCTCGGCGACGACGAAGCTGACGTGGCAAGGACGCCGTCCGCGTCGGCTGCCTTATTTGGGGAGTTGGGCCGTGACCAAGGACGAACGCCGAACGCGACCGATGCCGGGCAGGCTCCTCTGGGCTTGTCCGTGGCTGGTGTGTCTCTTGACCGGTTGCGCGACGGCGTCGGGGTGGGACTGGCTTCCGTGGAAGAAGAAGGACACGGTGGCCGACGCGACGCCGGCCGCGACGCCGGCCGCGCGGCGCGACAGCTTCGTGATGCGCGGCCTGGGGCTCGAACGCGAAGCGGTCGCCGACGGCGTCCTGGAGCAGGAGCTGGCCGCCGCCAAGCGGCTGCTCCAGGCGAAAGACTACCGCAACGCCGAGACGGCGTTCCACAGAGTCGCCGCCGCCAAGAAGGCGCCGCTCAATCTGATCGACGAGGCGCTGTATTACGAGGCGGAATGCCAGCGGCTGCAGAACAACTACCGGGCGGCCGAAGGGACGTTCCGCAAGTACGTCAAGGAATTCCGCGTCAACGGCCAGTACGTGGAGCAAGCCAATCGCCGGCTGTTCGATATCGCCAATTACTGGCTCGACAACACGCGGCGCGAGATGCAGGCCTACGAAGAACAGCGCGAGGGCAAGCGCTGGTTCACGATGCCGTCGTCGTTCATTCACTTCTCGAAGGACAAGCCGCTATTTGACATGGAAGGCCATGCCCTGCAGCTTCTGGAGGAAGTGGGCCTCAACGACATCCGCGGCTCGATCCGCACGGTGGACGGCGGTCCGAGCATCGGCGAGCAGGCCCTGTTCTATCTGGCGACCGTGAAGTTCTACCGCGAGGATTACCGCGACGCCGATTACTACTACAGCCAGGTTTACGAGAACCACCCGAACAGCCCGCTGGCCCCCAAGGCGATCAAGCAGGCGATCATCTGCAAGCAGGTGATGAACGGCGGCGCGGCGTACGACACGCGGCCCGTCGAGGAATCGCGCAAGCTGATCGACCGCTACCAGAGCGCGTATCCGGAATGGACCAAGGACCGCGACTGGCTGGCCCGCCAGCTCGGCAGCATCCACCTGCAGCAGGCCGACCGCGATTACAAGATCGCCGAGTTCTATCGGCGCACCGGCCATCCGGGCTCGGCGTACTTCTACTACGAGCTGGTCCGCCGCCGCTATCCGAACACCGACGCGGCGAAGAAGTCCGAAGAACGGATGCACGATTTGCGCGGCCTGGCGGAGAAGGGCCAGAACTTCACCGCCGCCCAGCGCGAGCCCGTGACCGAGCAGACGCCCAACGCCTTCACGCCGCCGGCGCCGCCCCAGCCGCCCGAGCGGCCGCCGCCGCCGCTGCAGAATCCACGGCGCCTGGCGCCGCCGCCGGCGCCCCAGCAGTTCAATCCGCCGACGGAATTGCCGCCGCCGACTCTGGCGCCGGCAGCGCCCGCGCCGTCGCAGCCCACCCTGGAACCGCCGGCGCCGTTGCCCATCGCGCCGAGCAGTGTGCCCCCGACGCCGCGGCTGTTGCCGCCGAGCTTTGGACCCGGGAGCAATTGACGGCCGAACATGCTGTCGCCGTGATGGTCCAGATGGTTCACGTGTGGCGAGGGATCGGCGACAGCATGCCACCTATCCCACTGAAGTCGTCACACCACTTGTTGGGAGGTTCATCGTGCTCCCGCAGCACGTCATCCGAAGAGTGATCGCCGGCCTCCTGGCCGGCTCGCTCGCCGGCTGCGCTTCCGGCGGGCACGTCAATCTTCTGGGCTACACGACGGTCCCGACCTACGACGACAGCATCCGCACCGTGTATGTGCCCATCTTCCAGAACGTGTCGTTCCGCCGCGGCCTGGAGTTTGATGTTACCCGCGCCGTGGTCCGCGAAATCGAAGCCAAGACGCCCTACAAAGTCGTGAACTGCCGCGAGGAGGCCGACACCGAACTGACCGGCAAGATCATCAATCGCCGCAAGCAGTTGGTCAACCAGAACCAGCTCGGCGAGGTCCGCGATTCGGAAGTGTATCTGGCGGTGGAGCTGCAATGGCGCGACTTGCGGCCGGGCCACCTGGGCGAGTTCCTGTCACGGGATGAGGCCAAGCAGCGCCGCGATGACCGTGACCCGCTCTTCGCGGGCCAGGACGGCCGCGATCCCTACAGCCCGCAGAACCTGCGGCATTCCAGGAACCCGCAGACGATCCTCGTGCAGCCGACGACGCATTTTATCCCGGAGCTGGGCGGCTCGATCACCACGGCCGAGAAGCAGCTCGTGGACCGCCTGGCGGTGCAAATCGTGTCGATGATGGAAAAGTGGTAGCCTGTTTTCGCGGGCAGACATCCCTGCTGGCCGTTTACAATTGAACCATGCATTCCTGGCACATTCGCGACCACGTGCTCGTCATCGGCTCACGCCCGCTGGTCATGGGCATCGTCAACGTCACGCCGGACAGCTTTTCCGACGGCGGCCGGTTTCTGCAGACGGACGCCGCCGTCGCCCATGCCCTGGACCTGGTGCGGCAGGGCGCCGACCTGCTCGACATCGGCGGCGAATCGACGCGGCCGGGATCCACGCCCGTGCCGGTGGACGAAGAATTGCGGCGCGTGCTGCCGGTGGTGACGGCGCTGGTCAAGGCGACGCCGGTCCCACTCTCGATTGACACGTCGAAGGCCGAGGTGGCCCGCCAATGCCTGGCGGCGGGCGCCCACGTGATCAATGACGTCACGGCGCTGGCCGATCTGGACATGAGCGACGTCGCCAGGCAATTTCAGGCGGGCGTGATCCTGATGCACATGCAAGGGACGCCGCAGACAATGCAGCAGGATCCGCGCTACGACAACGTGATGGACGACGTGGCGCGCTGGCTCGACGAGCGCCGCCGCGCCGTGATCGCGACGGGCGTGGCCCAGGACAATCTGGTGTTGGATCCAGGGATTGGTTTTGGTAAAAGCTCTGCCCACAACCTGGAATTGCTGGTGCGCCTGCTCGACTTGCAACGGCTCGGCCGGCCGATCTGCCTCGGGGTGTCGCGCAAGGGTTTCATCGGCAAGATCACCGGCCGCAGCGTGCACGACAGCGCGGCCGGCTCCGTGGCGGTCGCCTGTCACGCCGTCATGAAGCAGGCGGTGCAAGTGTTGCGCGTGCACGACGTGGCCGCCACCCGCGACGCCGTGCTCATGCTGGCCGCACTGGCGGAAGCGAAGGAGCGATTGTTGATCTGACATTCTTCTCCCCTCTCCCGTCAGCAGGGAAGGGGTTGAGGGGGTTTCATTGCTGCAGCGCCTGGCCCAGCTCTATGAATCGGTGGGGACGCGCGATCTCGTCCAGATCGGCATCCTGGCGCTGGTCGTGTTTGCCTTGCTGCGCTTCCTGCACCGCACCGGCACCGGCTCGACGATCGGCCGCGGCCTGGGGCTGGTGGTCGTCGCCCTGTTTCTCCTGGCCCAGGTCATCGTCGCCAGCCTCGACCTGACCGAGCTGGGAACGGTGCTCGATTATCTCTTGTTCGCGCTGCTCTTGATCCTGGCCGTCCTCTTCCAGCCCGAGCTGCGCCGCGGGTTGATGATGCTCGGCCGAACGAAGCTCTGGCAGGGTTGGGTCCCGACGCGGCACGCGGTGGCCGATCCCCTGGCCGACGCTGCCGAGGCGTTGTCGCGCGACGGCATCGGCGCCCTGATTGTCATTCAACGCGAGGTCAGCCTGGCCCCCTACATCGAGACCGGTCAGGCGATCGACGGCAAGCTGTCGGCTCCGCTCATCCGCACGGTGTTCACGCCGCGCAGCCCGCTGCACGATGGCGCCATTATCCTGGTGAAAGGCCGCGTCGTGGCCGCCGGCTGTCAGCTGCCGATGCGCAACTATGACCACCTCGCCGACGCCCGCATCCTGCAGCGCTTCGGCATGCGGCATCGGGCGGCGCTGTGCCTGAGCGAAGAGACCGACGCCATCGTGATGGTGATCAGCGAGGAAACCGGCCGCATCTCGCTGGCCTGCGGCGGCCGCTTCGAGCCGGTGCCGCGTGGAAACCTGGCCCGCCGCCTGGTGGCGCTGCTGTGCGCCGCGCCGGCGAAGCAAGCGTCCATGCCGCTTGCGGCTTGACACGGCCGCTTGCGGCTTAGCGTTCGTGTGACCTCCGCTTCGACTCGGAAGTATTGAACAGCAAGCCAAGGACTCGTATGTCGCAATACTGGCTCCAATCCTGGTGGCCCACGCCGTACTACCGGCACGTCGCCCTGGAAGGCCTGATCGCCCTGTGCCTGGCGTTCATCGTCTGGCTGTACCTGCACAGCCGGGCCAGGGAAAACATCGACCAGGTGCAGATTCCCGTGCAGGTTCAACTCGCCGCCGGGCACCGCGACCAGTACGCTCTGGAAATTCCCGGCACGCCGCGGGTCACCGCCTCGTTCTTCGGTTCGACGTCGCGCATCCGCGAGCTGCGCCGCAAGCTGCAGCGCGGCCAGGTCAAAGTGACCATCGACTACGCCATCGCCGATGGCCGCCAGCAGGACGCGTCGTTCAGCGACGTGGTCCGCGTCGAGCCGGGTCATGTGGTTGTGCCGCCCGGCGTCACGGCGGAGCTGGTCGAGGCGACGCGGGCCATTCCGCTCACCGTGCATCGACTCAGCGAGCGAAGCTTGCCGGTGAAGCTGGAGTATACCGGCGAGGCGCGCATCACCCAGATCAAGATCGAGCCGGCCAGCGTGCTGGTCCGTGGACCCAAGGGCGTCCTCGACCGCGCCGTGGCGATCACCACGCAACCGTACGCCTTCACCGTCTTGCCGGACGAGAACGGCGATCCGGTGGTCAAGGACCAGGCGACCCTGGTCAACGAGCTGGAAGGCCACGCCGTGCAGGTGACGCCGCCGCACGTGGTGTTCCGCTGCAAGGTGACGCCGAAGAAACGACTGTATGAGCTGCGCGACGTCGCCGTCCATTTCTTGTGTCCGGCGCAGTTCCCGTGGCGGCCGCGCTTCGCCGATGAACGCCAGGGCAAGGTGGCGCTGCGGCTGATCGGTCCAACCGGCGATGAGCCGCCGCCGGTGCTGGCCTACATCGATTTGACCAAGGGCACCTTCGGCCGAGGGCGCAATCTGGAGCCGCTTCGCTTACAATTACCCAAGGACTTCCAGCTCGCGGACAACACGCCGCCGCTGGTCGCGTTCCAATTGGAAGAGCTGGAGCGCGTCGCGGCAACGGAAGTCGATCCGAAACTGACGAAGCCCGCGCCGCCCAAGCCCATACCGCCGCAACCTGTGCAACCAGAGCCCGCGCCCCGAACATCCGACGCTTCCGCACCATGAACCTGTCCACCTATTGCGATGATCTCGGCCGCCGCGCCCGGGCCGCGTCCCGAATCCTGGCGACCGCGCTCGGCGAACGGAAGAACCGCTGGCTCGCCCACGCCGCCCAGGCGCTCGAGACGCGTGCCGCGGAGATCGTGACAGCGAACCGCCAAGACCTGGCGGCCGCGGAACAGCATCAGCTCAACGCCGCCCAGGCCGATCGCTTGCGGCTGACGCCCGAGCGCATCGGCGCCGCCGCCGCCGGCCTCCGCGCGATCGCGGCCCTTCCAGACCCTGTGGGCAAAGTCCTCGACAGCAACGTCCGGCCCAACGGCCTGCAAGTCCTGAAAATCGGCGTGCCGCTCGGCGTCATCTTCTTCATCTACGAATCGCGGCCGAACGTCACGATCGACGCGGCCGGCCTGTGCGTCAAGAGCGGCAACGCCGTGATCTTGCGCGGCGGCAAAGAGGCGCTCGGCTCGAACACCGCCTTGCACGCCATCCTTCAGGACAGCCTGCGGGCCTGCGAGTTGCCGGCCGACGCCGTTCAACTGGTGACGACCGCCGATCGCGAGGCGGTCGGCGAGTTGTTGAAGCTGAACCAATGGATTGACCTGGCCATCCCGCGCGGCGGCGAGGGCCTCATCCGGCGCGTGGCCGGCGAGGCGACGATGCCGGTCTTGAAGCACTATCAAGGCAACTGCCACGTCGTTGTCGATCGCGCCGCCGATCTGGAGATGGCCGAGCGCATCCTGGTGAACGCCAAGTGCCAGCGGCCGGGGGTGTGCAACGCCGCCGAAAGCCTGCTGGTGCATCGCGACGTCGCCGCGGCGTTCCTGCCGAAAGCCGCCGCGACGTTGCGGGCCAACGGGGTCGAGCTGCGCGGCTGTCCGGAAACGTGCCGCCTCGTGCCGGACGCGCGGCAGGCCACCGAAGCGGACCATGCGGCCGAGTTTCTCGACTTGATCATATCGGTCAAGGTGGTCCGCGATCTCGACGACGCGATCGAACACATCACGCGCTATGGATCGCAGCACACCGAAACGATCGTGACCAATGACCTGGCCACGGCCCAGCGTTTCACGGCGGCGGTGGATTCCTCGGCCGTGCTGGTCAACGCCAGCACACGTTTCAACGACGGCTATGAGTTCGGGCTCGGCGCCGAGATCGGCATCAGCACCGACAAGTTCCATGCCCGCGGCCCGTGCGGCCTGCACGAGCTGTGCAGCTACAAGTACGTCGTCTGGGGAAACGGCCAAATCCGCGAGTGATCCTCACCGACGAAAATTCCACTTCAGCCCGAGCGCGTCACGATTCGATGTATGGAAATGCGCCATTGCGCATTATGGGCTGATTCGTCATGACGCGGATAATTTGGCGAACCTGGCGTTCTTGCGTGATCCTGGCGCCCATGGCGCTGGCGGGATGCGAGAGCCTCTCCGGCTCCGGCGAATTGCCGCGCGATCCGTTGTTCGTCGGCCAAAGGCCCGTCGAAGGCAGGATCGTCAGCCCGGCGCCCGTCGTCTTGGCCGCCGTCGAACCAATGCCTCCGATCGTGCCGCCGGAGATCACCAATCGGCCGGCGTATGCCCAGCGGCCGCCGGCCACGACGCCGGATCGCGTCATCCTGTCGCGCCGGCCGGAGCGCGACCGCGCCAGGGAACTGCCGCCGCCGCCGCGCACCGTTCCGGGAATCCTGACCAATCGCTCGATCTCACCCGACAGCATCGTGCCCGATTCCAAGCCGCAGCCTTGACAGGTCCGCTGATTGGCGATGCTGATAGAATGCGGTGGAAGGCACTTTCCTCTTGATCAGGTGCGGCGTGTCCGGTGCGCGAGCCAAAGCAATTCTGAAGTTGACGCTGCTGATCATCATTCTCGTCCCAGCGATCTACGTTCTCATCTTCCACCAGAGCGAGGTCAAGAATGCGATCCAGAACATCAACCGCCTCTTGCAAGGCATCGATCCAGGCCTCGCCAGGCTCCTGTACGTGCTGACCTACGTCGCCGGCACGGTGCTGCTGGTGCCCGGCGTGCTGATGAGCTTCGTCGGCGCCGTCCTGTTCGGCGTCTGGGAAGGCACACTGTACACGTGGATCGGCGCCACCATCGGGGCCACGCTGGCGTTCTTGCTGGCCAAGGCGCTCGGCCGCGACTTCGTCGATCAACTCCTGGGCGGGCGGTTGCAGGCTCTCGATCAACGGCTCCGCGACCACGGTTTCGTCAGCTTGTTGATCATTCGGCTGGTGCCGCTGTTTCCGTTCAACGGCATCAACTTCGGCTGTGGATTCACGAGCATCCGCTGGCGCGACTATGTGCTCGCCACTGCGATCGGCATCGTGCCGGGAACGTTCGTGTACCAATACCTTTTTGCCACCGTGGGCCGCCGAGTCATCGACGAGGGTCTCGCCTGGAGCGACCTGGCGGACGTCAACGTGCTGCTGCCGCTGGGAGTATTCGTCGCCTTTGGAATCGCGACGGCGTTGCTGGCCAGAAAACTGCGCTCTTGATGGGTACATGCGTCACTTCGTCGGCGCTTTCTTGGCGAAGTGGTCGTGAACCTCCTTCGCGATCTTGCCGATCAGCACGCTGGCGGCGTTGTCGTCGCGGAAACGCTTGTCCTCGTTCTTCGCCGTCAGCACGCACACGGCGACCGGCCCGCCCGGCAAGTACAGGATGCCCGCGTCGGTCTTCACGTCGCTGACGGAGCCGGTCTTGTGGGCCACTGCGATCTTCTCGGGCAGGAAGCGCTTCAGCTTCGACTTGTCGTCGCACTTCTTGAGATGGGCGATCATCTCCTTGCACGCTTCCGGACTGACCAGCTTGCCCTGGTGCAATTTCTCCAGGAGCAGCACGGTCTCGCGGGCCGTCGTCGAGCCGAGGCCGAACTTCTTGGTCCGCTCCGGATCGATGGACGTCGTGCTTCCCTTGAACACCTTGGCGTGGATCCTGGTGTTCGGGCAGCCCCATTCGGCCATGCGCTGGCCGGTCGAGGCGATGCCGATCTTGTCGAGCACCAGGTTGGTGGCGGTGTTGTCGGAGTAGACAATCATCAGGCGCACGGCGTCGCGGAGCGGGAACGTGGCGCCGTCGCTGAAATGGTACGTGAGGATGCCGGAGCCGGGCACCATGTCTTCCTTGCGCAGCACGACGAGATCGCTCAGCTTGAGCTTGCCCTCGCGTACTTGCTGGTAGACTTCGAGCATCACCATGAACTTGATGAGGCTGGCGGTCGGCATCGCCTGGTCGGCGTCGTGATGGAAGGATTCGCCGGAATCGAGATGCTTGACCGCGACGGCAACCTGGCCGCGATGGGACTTGACAAGGGGGAGGATGCGGCCGGCAAACGCCTTGTCGGTTTCTTGAGAGCGGACGTTGAATCCCGGCAGGACAAGGACGCCCAGGGCAAGCAAGCTGCGCGAGGTCATGCGATCATCTCGAACCATTGCCGCGCTGCCGGCCGTTGCCACGGCGGCGGGGGAGCGCGAGTAGCTTTCTCAACGGCAAGGAAAAGCCGGGCAGCACTTTGCCGCCGTCCAGGCTGCCGTCGATGAGGATCTCTTTTTTCGCCGTCGGCGACGTGTACGCCAGCGCGGTTTCCGTCTTGGGGTAGATGTACCAGACCAGTTGAACGCCCGCTCGAAAGTAATCGCGCAGCTTCAATGCCATTTCGCGCGGGGTGTTGCCTTTGCTGATGACCTCGATCGTCAGGTTCGGCACGGCGTCGAGAATCGGATGTTCGAGATAATCGTCATCGGTAATTCGGTCCCAGGAAACGAAACCGGTGTCCGGAAAGCGAATGCGGCCGCGCCTGAGTCGCACCGGCCCATCGGTGCCGAAGACAATTCCAAGGTCGTGTTCGTCCAAGTAATTTGCGATATGCCGACCACATTGCACCGCGATGACGGACTCGCGCCAGCCCATGTCTTTCTCCACCAGGACGCCGTCGATCAACTCGCAGATGTGTTTGTCGTCGCCGTCGAGAAGCCGGATCACATCCGCCTCGGTCGCGCTGCCGATGGGCAGGCGGATGCGTTCCACGGGAATGTCGCCGAGGCGGTGGAGCACTTCCGCCAGACTTCTTGATCGCTTCGCCAATACGCCGGTCGCCATGGCAAACCTCGATTGACCATTGTTCGACTGCGGGCATTGTACAGCAAAGCCGCCGCCCATTCACGCCGCGTACTTTCGGCGCAGCCGGTCCAGGAAGCGCCGGCATTCCCCCGCCGCCTCCCACGCGTTGGGCCAGAAGCACAGATCGACGCACCACCAGTCGTTGGGGACGCCGCTCGCCAGCAGCGCGGGCATGAGCTGATCGAATCTCAGAACGCCGGCGCCGAGGGGGATGCGCGTGCTCGTATGATGCTCGTTCAGCGAGCCGTCAGAGTCGATGAAGTGGACGTGGTTGATCTTCCCCTGCAGTCGCTGGAGCAGTTCGAGCGCCCCGCCCGGCAACATCTCGCGCTCACCGGTTTGATTCGCGCCAACCGCGGCGCACATGTGGGCATGGCAGGTGTCGAACAGCACGCCGAAATTGGGAACGCCGCCGGCGTCACGCACGCGCTGGACAACTTCGAGAATCTCCGACGGCTTGTTCAGCGGAAACCCCGGCTCAAACTCCCAGCAGATCGTGATCCCGCAGTCCGCGGCCCGCTTGGCGCACGCCGCAAACGCCTGCACGGCGCGATCCATCATCAGCCGCGGGTCGAGATTCAAGCCGCGGATCGCCGCGACCGGCTCGGCCGTGTCGATGCGCATCGTCGTGATGCCCAGGTCCTGGGCGAACGCCAGGTTTTTCTCAGCCGCGGCCAGCCAGGGGCGATGATCGTCAACGCTCACCAGCTTTTGCGACCACAGGTCCGCCGCTAGCGCCGAGAATTCCAGCCCATGATCGCGGACCATGGCTGCGAGGTGCTGTCGCTTTTCTTTGGTGTCGTGCGAGTGAGGATTGGGATGCGGCGCGAAACCGCCGAGCTCGACGCCTTCGTAGCCCAGATTGGCGATGTCGTGGACCAGCCCGTGGAAATCGGTCGCCGGCTGGTCCTGGTTGAAAAGAAAGGCCCAGCTGCCGATGGAGAGTTTCTTCATGACTACGCAATTGCCGCTTGCGGCTTAGCGCTCGCGCCGTCCAGCCGCGAGCGGCGATCGACCTATTCACTCCACCCATGGGCGTCGCGCACGGCGATCATCGCGGCCAGGATGCTGTTCCAGGTCTCGGGTTTCATCATTGTCTCGTTGGGGAACATGCAGCCGTCCCAGCAAACGTGCTTGATCCTCTTGGTGACATTGCCGTAGCTGTCGCGCAGCCAGAAGCCGGCGTGGTGCGCGATCTTCAACTTGCCGTTGGGATCGGTCGGCAAGCAGTGCCGGCCGGTCTTGTCGTGCGAGCCGGAGCCTTTGACGGTGGCGTCGTTCTGGGCGATGTGGAAGTCGATGGTCCACGGCCGCAGCGCCGCGGTCAGGGTCGCCAGCGCCTTGTCCAGGACGGCCGGCTCCCAGTTGAAGTTCTCCGGAACGATGCGATCTTCCGGCGCGTTGTAGCCGAGCGTGTAGAGCAGCGTATGGGCCATGTCGGCCTGGAAGCCGAGCAGGCCGGGGCGATCCGTCAGTTCGATAAGCTGCAGCATGCGTTTCCAGCTATGCATGCCGCCCCAGCAGATTTCGCCTTCCGCGGCGAGGCGTTCGCCGAAGTCCTTGGCGATGTCGCAAGCTTCGCGGAAAGTCGCGGCGATCTTTTTCTGGTTGCCTTCCGGATCCTTGGCCCAATCCCCGGGTCCGCCGGCCGAATCGATGCGGACGATGCCGTAGGGCCGCACGCCCAGCTCGCGCAGCGTCTTGGCGATGCGGCAGCCCTTGCGCACCTGGTGCAGGAACGCCAGCCGGTCGGTGTCGCCGCCCATGGCCGCGCCGCCGCCGGTGCCGCCCCAAACCGGGGCCACCACGGAGCCGATGACCAGGTTCCTGGCCCGCACCTTGTCGGCGAGACGTTTCAAGTCGTCCTCGGTGGAATCGATGTCCACGTGCGGCGCGAACAGGAACACGTCGATGCCTTCGAACTTGACGCCGTTGACCTCGGCCCTGGCGGTCAAGTCGATCATCGTATCGAGATCGATGGTTGGCTCGGCGTCGGGCGAGCCCTTGCCGACCACGCCGGGCCAGGTGGCGTTGTGGAGTTTGGGGAAGATGTTTGGCATTGGACAGTCACCTGTTGACGAGAAAATGCTACCCCCGGGGAGTCGCTGCGCTCATCCCGGGGCGTAGAGCTATTTCACTCCATTCCGCCTGTAATCCCCCACCAGCGGCGCCTGCGGGTTTGTTCCCGGTCCGAAGTAGCGGAGCGTCACCAGTGGCTCGGTCCCGGTGTTGTCGAACACCACGCCGTCGCGGGCCGCTTCATACGTCACGAAGACTTCGTCCTCGGTCAGGTCGGTGAAGCGAATCATCGCCGGCGTGTGCAGGCGGTGCTTGTCGATCCAGCCGCTCCCCTGCACCGCGATCAGTCCGTAGGCGCCGCGGTCCTTGATCGTGATCTTCACCCCCGGCTGCACGGTGAGCTCCTTGGCCGTGAACAACTCCTCGCCGCCGATCTTGCCGTAGACAACCCAGCGATCGACGTAGCCCTTCTCCGGACCGCCTTCGGCTGCGATCGGCTCCAGGTAGTGACTGTCCTTGAAGCGCGGGTTGACGTTGGCTTCCCAATCGAGCTGATCGATCAGGTAATCCAGGTCTTTGTGGTACTGCGGCGGCACGTCCTTTACCAGCAATTCCCACGGCACATAACGGCCTTCGACCATCGATTGATACATGCCGAACACGTCCGAGCCCCATTGCGGCTCGTAGGTGACGAGCGAGCCGGGAGCGTGCAGGATGCACGGCGGCACCAGCCAGCCGGTGCCGGGCTGGAGGCGATAGGCCTTGCTGTAGTTGAGGATGCCGTTGTCGCCCTGGTTCCAGCGTTCGAGGCAGCGGCGAATGTCCTGTTTCGTTGTGCCGGGCTCCAGGCCGAAAAACGTGTACGGAAAGTTGTTGCCCGTGGGATTGAGCTGGGGTGGAAAATAGTACGACTCTGGTTTACCCTGCTGGCCCACCAGCGCGGCCTGGGCGTTGTTCTGATGCATGTGATGGGGAATGGGCCCGAAGTTATCGAAGAACTTGCTGTAGACCGGCCAGCGCCGGTACTTGTCCCAGATGTCCGGGCCGACAAGGTTGGCCCCGCCGAACTGGATCCCTTCGCGGAGGGTGAACGCCTTCTTGCCGTCGTGAACGACATAGCTGAGGCCTTCATCCCAGGCGGCCCCTTCGTTGGCGGCCGGCGTGGTCGAGGCGAACCAGCGTTCGTCGATGCCGCCGCGATGGGCGCCGTAGGCGTACAGGTCGGCCGTGTGCAGTTTCAAGCGGCGGCCGGGCGTCAGAAACGAGCGCGGCACCCAGGTCGGCGCCAGCCGCAGAACGCCGCCGCCGGCGTGGATCGCCTGCTTGAGGAGGGTTGGACTGGTGCGTTCGTGTTGCACCGCGACAGGGGCAGGTTTCGTGCGGGCGAAGCGGGTGACACGGGTGACACGGTTGGCACGCCGGCGTGGTGGTTTCTTGGCCATGCGAACGCTGTCCTCCGCGAGGTGGGAAAAACTCTCTTATAAGTCGCCGGGCGCCGGCCGGCAAGGAGAAACTGACCGATAGGCGGGAATCAGGCGCTTGCCTTGACCCCGTAGGATTACGAAAAGCCGACGCGAAAAGCACGGCAAAGCGGCAAAAACTTCAATGAATTTTCGCGAGCCCGAACGCCCGGCTTCATGAACGTGTCGTACGATTGAATGGGTAGCGTCTAAGTTGAAACCCGGTAACGTGTTCGACCACGTCGAGCGATGGAAAGGAAGGTTCAAGTCATGGATCGACGACCTCGTCTCCTGATACTATACGCCGATTCAGTATACGCGGTGCGCTGCAGCCGCTACTTTCGCCGCCGCGGCTGGGATGTTCACCTGGCTGCCTCCGGCAACGAAGCGTGCCAGCTTGTCGGATCGCTGGCCCCCACGGCCGTGGTGATCGACGGTGAATTGCCGCGCGACCACGCTCGCGACACTTGCACGCGTTTGGGCCGTGACCATCCCGGATTGACCGTCGTGTTGGCGACGCCGGATCACGACGACGTCGACCGGCCTGCGTCCGCGGGCGCGGTGCTGGTGCCGCGGCGGCACGGCGCCGAAGCGTTGGCCGAACATCTGGTTGGCGTGTCGCCGTAGCTGTAGTAGCTGTAGGGTGGGTGGAGTCTTCGGAACCCACCCGCCCATGGTCGCCCCACGCCCAATTTCACAAACCCCTACTCCACCTCGAACATACACTCCACTTCGACCGGGATATCGCCCGGCAGCGAGCCCATGCCGACAGCGCTGCGCGAGCCGACGCCCGCGTCGTCGCCGAACACCTGGGCCATCAATTCGGAGAAGCCGTTGATCACCATCGGATGTTCCAGGAAGTCGGGCGCCGCGTTGACCATGCCGAGCGTTTTCACCAGGCGCTTCACTCGATTGAGCGAGCCGAGCGCGTTGCGGACCGTGCTCAGGATGTTGATGCCGACCAGCCGGGCCGATTCCTTGCCCTGCTCCAAGCTGACCTTGGCGCCGACCTTGCCGAGGATCAGCGTCTGGCCGTCCAGCTTCGCCGGTCCATGCCCGGAAACAAAGAGCAGGTTGGCGACCTGCACGGTCGGCTTGTACTTGGCCACGGGCTTGGGCGGCGGCGGCAGCACGATCTTCAACTCTTGCAGGCGTTGCTCGGGGGTGGTCATGACGCGATTCTCCTGAAGACATCACGGGATTCGGGAGGTCAGTCTAGGACAAAAAAAGATCGAGACCACCGGTCGACAGGAGGGGGGTTGTTTCCTGCCCCTGCGTGGCCTCGATCAGATCGCGCGGCAAGGCCGGCTGCTTGATGCGGAATACGGCCGCGCGCTCCCGGGATCAGCGCCGAGCCGCGAACGCATTCCCATGTTTCCGAGGCGTCGCTCCAGACGATGGTTGCGGCACGTCCCGCGAGTTGCCTTGACCTAATGTCGTCATGGACCGGACAGTTCACCGCGTTCTGACGTGCTACGGCTAGTCCAACTCAGAGCGAGTCTTGACAATGCTACGGCAATTATAAGCGAACCCTTGGCGCCGTCGAGAGGAATCGACGGAATTCGGCTCAGGAACCGCTCCCCCGGCGTGAACATTGGAGACTGGCACTGGCCAACTCTGACGAGCAACGTTGGAGACTTTGGCGCCCTGCCGCTGCCTGTCCCGATTTGTCACGGCGCGAAACGGCGCAAGCCAGGGCAGGGCGCGAACCGCTCGCCATGCTGCCGCGCCTGCCCTTCCAGCAGCGCCACGACCACTGCATGCCCTTGCTGCTCCGCGTACCGGCACGGCCCGCCCCGGTGCGGCGCCCAGCCGGCAAGCATCAGCGCCAGATCCACCTGCTCCGCGCCCGCAACCACGCCCTCGTCGAGGCAGCGAAACGCCTCATTCACCATGCGGCCAACGACGCGGTCTTGCACAAGCTTCCTCTGTTCCGCGGCGGACGACGGCTCGATCCGGGGCGAAAACGAGCGCCGCAGCCATCGTCCCAGGGAGGCGTTGACGTTCTTGGACTTGCCCTGATGCCTGTAGAAGCCAGTCCCCGTCTTCATGCCGAGCCAGCGCTGCTCGATCATGTGCCGGACGATGGGATGGTCGGCAACCGCCTCGCCCAGCACCGCCTCCAGCCGCCGTGCGCTGAGCGCGAACTCATCAAGTCCCATGAGGTCCAGATGCTCCAACGGCGTATACACCATGCCGAAGCGTTGCATGGCCTGCTCGACCCGCTCGGGGAGCAATCCTTCCGCCAGCAGATGCAGCGTTTCGCTGAAACCAGCCGCGAGGACGCGGGAGATCAAGCCGCCCGTCGCTTCCTGCGCCACCACCGCCACCTTGCCTGCCATCGCGGCGAAGGCCTGGGCACAGCGCTTGGCGGCGTCATTCGTCGCCGGCGTCGCCAGGACTTCCACGAGCGGCGCCCGGCCGACCGGCGCTGGAAAGTGCAGGCCGACCACCCGTTGGGGCTGCCGCACAGTCCGTTGCCACTCGGCCAGCTCGCGCCAAGGTTGCACCGCCGCGATCACTGCCTCGGAGGAAACATGCTCCTCGAGGTCGCGCACCACGTTGTCGTCGGCCGCGAGTCCGCCCGCCGTGGCGTCAATGACCAGCTCGGCCGCATCAAACCCCTTCCACGATATCGTGGGCCGGATGCGGTTGATGTTGCTCGTGAATTGTTCCTGGGACATCGTGCCGCGGGCCAGGTCTTGCTGCATGGTTTGCACAATCCGCAGCGTCGCCACACCCAGGGTCATTTCATCCTTTTCGCGGAGAACGACGTGACAACCCTTGAGTGCCGCCTGTGCCGCCAGGTGCAGCGCCAGCGGCGTGGCGCCGAGAATGGCGACATGCCGGGGACGTTGGAAGATCGCCTCTCCGCCGGTGTGAGCGTCGCGCAGCAGTTGCAGCCGCAAGAGGTTGCCGCACGCCGGGCCGGCCGCCAGACGGGGCAGGGCGGCCCGGACGTGCTGCCGGACTGCATCGGGCCCGCGCTCGTAGTAGGCGCGGATGGCGCCGAGGATTTCCCACGGCGCCGGCATGTCGTCCGGCAAGCGGCGGCGCAGCACGCGTTCGGCGCCGCGCAGCACCGCACGCCGCCCCCACGCGACCGATTCCGTCAGCCAGCGCCGCCAGGTGCGCCGCGGCCGCACGGATTGATCGCGCCGACCGGCGTCGTGGAGCAAGGCCGGCGGCATCTCCGCGTCATTCTCGATCACCTCGTCCACCAGGCCCCAGGCGAGCGCCTCCCGCGCCGACAGTTTCTTGCCGCCGAGCAACACGTGCAGGCTGCGCTGCAACCCCGCGAGCTGCAAAACCTGTTCGATCCCTCCCCAGCTCGGCATCAGCCCCCAATCGAGCTCCGTGAAGCCAAGCTGCGTCGTCGGCGTGTCGAGCGCCACGCGCCAGCGGCACGCCAGGGCCAACTCCAGTCCGGCCCCCCAGCAGCCGCCCGCGATCAGTGCCACCGTCGGAATGCGCGATTGCCGCAGGCGGTCGCACAAGCCCAATCCCTGCTGAAGAAACGCCTCCCATTCGGCCGGGGAAGGCAGGCCTGCAAAAGTCGCCGCGCTGACGCCGTGACAGAAACTGCCCCCCTTCTTCGACCGGATCACGCAGACGTTGAACCGTGGCTCCGCCTCGATGGCCGACAGCGCCCGCTCGATGTTTTCAAGGATGGCTGCGTCGAGATAGTTGCGTTTGCCAGGCCCATCGAGCACCAGCACGGCCATCCCCTGCGCCGCGTCTTCGACCCAAAGGTGTGTCAGCTGGAGCCAAGCCATGACAGGTCCGGGGCCACGTGTCGAGTTCGGGGATACCCTATAGAATGCCCCCGACCCAACCATGCGCGATTTCCAAGACAACAATCGAACTTCCGCGCCGCTGCTGGAAAGTCGCATCGACGTTTTCCCGTGCCGCCGCGGCAAGGTGCGCGACGTGTACGACCTCGGGGATCGTCTGGTCATCGTCGCCACCGACCGCATCAGTGCGTTCGACTGGGTGTTGCCGACCGGCATTCCCGACAAGGGGCGGATCCTCACCGGCATGACGCTGTTCTGGCTCGCCTTCCTGCGCGTCCCCAACCATCTGCTCAGCACCGACCTCGACGACATGGGCCCGCCGTTCGCCGCCCAGGCCGAGGCGCTCCACGGCCGCACCATGCTGGTCCGCAAGGCCGCGGTCGTGCCGATCGAGTGTGTCGTGCGCGGCTACCTGGCGGGGTCGGGCTGGAAGGAATATCGTCAGCACGGGACCGTCTGCGGAATTCGCCTGCCCGGCGGCCTGCGCGAGGCCGAACCGCTGCCCGAGCCGATCTTCACGCCGGCGACCAAGGCGGAATCCGGCCACGACGAGAATATCTCGTTCGAACGCATGGTCGAAGTCACCGGCCAGGAGTTAGCGGAAGACTTGCGGCGACGAAGCATCGCGATCTACCGCCAGGCCGGCGACCACGCCCGCGGCCGGGGCATCATCCTCGCCGACACGAAGTTCGAGTGGGGCCGGCTCCCCGGCGGCGAGCTGATCCTGATCGACGAAGTGCTGACGCCGGACAGCTCGCGCTTCTGGCCGGCGGACCGTTATCGTCCCGGCGCCAATCCGCCGTCGTTCGACAAGCAGTTCGTGCGCGATTGGCTGGAAACCTCCGGCTGGGACAAGAACAGTCCGCCGCCGCCGTTGCCCGACGACGTGGTGCGCAAGACGCGCGACAGGTATTTGGAAGCGCAGCAGCGCCTGACCGACGCCGCTGGCGGCTTGGCGTTCGCCCAGTCCTTTCCCGAACGCTAAGCCGCCAGCGGCAGATGGGGACAACCGACCATGCCCGATCGTCCCTTGCGCCTGTTGATCATCGGCGCCCATCCCGACGACGCCGACTACGCGGCCGGCGGCACGGCGGCGCTCTATCGCGCCCACGGCCACGTCGTTCGCATGGTGAGCTTGACCAACGGCGACGCCGGCCACCATCAGATCGCGGGCCCGGAGCTGGCCCGCCGCCGCAGCGCCGAAGCGGCCGCGGCCGGCGCCGTCATCGGCGCCGAGTACCAGGTGTTCCCCAACCACGACGGCGAGCTGCTCCCCACCCTCGACAACCGCGCCCAGGTCATCCGCCTGATCCGCACCTTCGACCCTGACCTCGTCCTCACCCATCGCCTCAACGATTACCATCCGGACCATCGCTACACCAGCCAGCTCGTGCAAGACGCCGCCTACATGGTCACGGTGCCGGCGGTCGTTCCCGGCGTCCGGCACCTCGCGCGAAACCCGGTGATCGCCTACCTGCCGGACCATTTCCAGAAGCCGTATCCGCTGCAGGCCGACGTCGCCGTCGACGTCGGGCCGGTGCTCGACCAGATCGTCAGCATGCTCTGCTGCCACGTGTCGCAGTTTTTCGAGTGGCTGCCCTATAATGCCGGCGTCGCACACGAGGTGCCCGCTGGCGCGCGGAACCGGCGGGCCTGGCTCGAAGGACAGATTCGCGCGCGCTTGCGGCAGCAGGCCGATCGCTTCCGCGACGTGCTGGCGCGGCAGTACGGCCCGGAGCACGGCGGCCGCGTCGAATGTGCCGAAGCGTTCGAGGGCTGCGAGTACGGCAGTCCGCTCGACGCCGCGGCTCGCCGGCGCCTGTTTCCGTTCGTGCCGCACGCCGAGCAGTGAGAGTTTGATGTCACGCCGTACCTTGCAGCAGATCTGCTTTCCCGTCGGCTTGATCGTCGGCGGGACGCTTGGCTACTGGCTGATCGAAGAGAACTACGATCTCTTCGACGGCCTGTACATGACCATCATCACGCTGTCCACCATCGGTTACGGCGAAACGCACGAGCTGTCGCGCCCCGGCAGGGTGTTCACGCTGTTCCTCATCCTCAGCGGCGTTTTTACGTTTGCATTCGTGTTCTCCGAATTCGCCCGCCAGGTGGTGAGCGGTGAATTCCGGGCCCTTTGGGGTAAACAGCAAATGGAACAAGAACTCGCCAAGCGCAAGAACCACATCGTCGTGTGCGGCTACGGCCGCGTCGGCCGCCTCGTGTGTCTGGAATTCAGCAAGGAGCGCGTGCCGTTCGTCATCATCGACGCGCGCGCCGAGGTGCTCGTGGACTTCGTCGTCAGCCACGGGATTCCGATCGCCGGCGACGCCACGTCCGACGAGGTGCTCCGCCGAGCCGGGATCGAACGGGCCCGCGGCCTGGTGACGGTCATGGCCAGCGACGCCGACAACATGTTCACGACCATGAGCGCCCGCCTGCTCAATCCCAAGCTGTTCATCGTGGCCCGCGTGGAGAACGCCGAGTCCGAGCAGAAGCTGCTGCGGGCCGGCGCCAACCGCGTCGTCTCGCCCTACCAGATCGGCGGCGCCCGCGTCGCCCAGGCCATGCTGCGGCCCGCGGTCATGGACTTCATCGAACTGGCGACCGGGACCGAGTTTCTCGAAGTGCAAATCGAGGAGACCCGCCTGACCCCGGACAGCCCCCTGGTCGGCCGCTCCATCGGGGACTGCGACCTGCGCGCGAGCCTGAAAGTGATCGTCGTCGCGATCAAGAAGTCCTCCGGAAAGATGATCTTCAGCCCCGAAGACGACGTGTCGCTCGAAGCCGGCGACACGCTCATCGCCATGGGCAGCAAGGATCAGCTTCTCAAGTTCGACGCACTCGCCAATCCGCAGGCCAAGGCCATGACGCCCGCGTGAAGTCCGACTTCCGACCTCTGACTTCCGACTTCTGACTTCCGACTCGCACGCTCATGCAGGGATCCGATCATGGAACCGTTCGACTTCTTGCGGGACCTGCTGATCGTGTTCGCGGTGGCGGCAGGGGTGGTGTTCGTGTTTCAACGGATCCGGGTGCCGTCGGTCGTCGGCCTGCTGGTCGCGGGCGTCTTGATCGGGCCATACGGCCTCAGCCTCATCCACGAGACCGAACGCGTCGAAACGTTGGCCGAGATCGGCGTGGTGGTCTTGCTGTTCGCCGTCGGGCTGGAATTCTCGCTGCCGCGCCTGGTGGGCATGGGACGATTGATGGCCCGCGTCGGCCTGCCGCAGGTGTCGTTGTGCGTGGCCATCGGCGCGGGTTTGACCGTAGGGTATTTTGGCGACCTTCGCCCGGCCGTGTTTGTCGGACTGCTGCTGGCCATGTCGAGCACGGCGGTCGTCTTCAAGCTGCTGTCCGATCGCGGCGAAATGGCTTCCCCGCACGGGAACGTCGCCGCGGCAGTGCTGCTGTTCCAGGACCTGCTGGTCGTCGTGTGCATGGTGATCCTGCCCCTCCTTGCGGAGGGGGGCGACGCCGAGCCGTCGCTGTGGCGCGCGCTGGGATTGGGAACGCTCGTCGTCGCGCTGCTGCTGGTCGTCGGCCGCTACCTGGTGCCGCATCTGCTCTTTCAAGTCGTCCGCACGCACAACCGCGAGCTGTTCCTCATGGTGCTCGTGCTGCTGTGCCTGGGCAGCGCTGCCCTGACCGCGTCGATGGGCTGGTCGTTGGCCGTGGGCGCCTTCCTGGCGGGGCTGGCGCTCTCGGAGTCGGAGTACGCCACGCAGACGCTGGCCGAGGTGCTGCCGTTTCGCGACACCCTTTCCTGCCTGTTCTTCATTTCGGTGGGGATGCTCCTGGACGTCCAATTCCTGATCGCCAACCTGGCGCTCGTGCTGGTCACGGTGCTGGCCCTCGTGGTTTTGAAGTTCGCTGCCGGCGGCCTGCCCACGCTGCTCGCCGGCTACCCGCTGCGGATCGCCGTGCTGACCGGCGTGACCCTGGCCCAGATCGGCGAGTTTTCCTTCATCCTCGCCCACCGCGGGTTGGCGCTCGGGCTGGTCGATCACACGCAGCACCAGACGTTCCTTGCCGCCGCGGTCTTGACGATCACGCTCACGCCGCTCTTGATCGCGCTGGGCCCGCGCGTTGCCGACGCGATTGCCACTCTCCCCATCCCGCGCCGTTGGCGGGTCGGCCGCTGGGCGGCGGAAATGTCCGAGCAGAAAGTCACGGCCCGCGGCCACGTCGTCATCGTCGGCTACGGGTTGAATGGCCGCAACCTCGCACGGGTGCTCCAGGCCGTGGACATCGACTACGTGGTGCTGGAGCTGAACCCCGAGACGGTGCGTCAGGCGCGGAAGCGCGGCGAGCCGGTCTATTACGGAGACTGCACGCGTCCCGCCGTCCTCAAGCACGTCGGCCTCAACACGTCCCGCCAGCTCGTGGTGGCCATCTCCGACCCGGCCAGCACGCGCCGCGCGGTCGAGGTGGCGCGGCGCATCAATCCGAGCATTCACATCATCGTCCGCACCCGCTACCTGTCCGAGGTCCAGGAGCTGCGGCTGCTCGGCGCCAACGTCATCATTCCCGAGGAATTCGAAACGTCCGTGGAAATCTTCGCGCAGGTGCTGCGCGAGTACGACTTGCCGCCCAACCTGATCCGCGACCTCATCGAGCGCGTGCGCCGGGAACAGTATGAAGTGTTGCGCGACACCAAGGTCTCCCCCATGCGGGTTGTCTTGCCCCACGCCAACATCCTCGAGAAGCTGGACATCAAGTCGTGCTGGCTCCGGCAGCGCTCGCCCGTCCACGACCGCACCCTGGGCGAGCTGAACCTGCGCACCGCGACCGGGGCGACGCTGCTCGCCGCGCGCCGCGGCAGCGAGCTGTTCCTGAATCCGGGCCCCGATTTTCGCCTGAAGGCCGACGACATCGCCATCCTGATCGGCGAGCGCGGCCAGGTCGAACGCGCGATCGAGCTGCTCGACCCGCCGGCGGGGCCGGCCACGGAGGGCGCCGGCAACGCCATGCCTTGACGAATGACGGAGTGCCGCGTCCCCAGCACATCGGCGAAAGCCGCCGCCAGGTCCAGGCCGCCAGGTCGAACCTACACGCTAGGGTTGATTCTTGGGGACGAGCTTCTGGGGTGCGGTTTTTTCGAAGCGGTTCTTTCGCGGCAGGCGCAAACTGCCGCCGCCCGACATCGCGCTGATCCGTGTGTCCGGGAGTGCCTCGTGGAGCGCCTCGACTTCCAGTTCGCTGATATTGGTCATGGACAGGGTCAGCCCGCGAAGCTGGGTCAGTTCCTTCAGGCCGAGGAAGCCGCCGTCGGAGTGGACGTTCGACAGCCAGAGCGTGCGCAGGTTGGGAAGCGCCTTGAGCCGCTCGACGCCGGCCATCGTGAAGCGCTTGCCGACGATGGCGCCGGGCTGGCCGCTGCCGTGCAGGTCGAGGCGGATCAGGGTCGGAATCGCGGCGAGATGGCGCAGCGATTCGTCGGTCAAGCGCGAGGCGCGCAGCGAGACGTGCCGCATCGTGGGCGATTTCTTGAGATGCTCAATGCCGGCGTCGGTCACGACATGACTGTTCAGATCGAGCCGTTTGAGTTCGGGTAGGCCGGCAAACTTGCTCAGGCCGTCATCGGTGATGTTCGTGTACATCAATTCCAGGGACTGCAGTCGGCGGCAGGCCGCGATGCGGGCCGCACAGGCGTCGTCCACGCCGGCGCCTCCGAGGCTCAGCGACAGGAGTTTTGGGAATTGCAGGGTATCCGCCGCGATGTCCTGGCCCACCACGTGCAAATGCTCCAGGTCGCGCAGCTCCGCGAGCGGCCGGAGGGCATCCCGCGAGAACTTCATCCAGCCAAGCTCGGTGCTGCCGACGTAACTTGTGAGGCTCAGGTGCTTGAGTCGCTTGAGCTTCGCGATCGAGCCGATGGCCGCGTCGGTCAGGCGGCCTTCCTGGCGAATGCCGAGATGCGTCAGCCAGGGCATGGCTTCCAGCAGCCGGACGCCGGCGTCGGTGGTCCCGCATTCGCTGACATGGAGTTCCTCGAGCGACTTGAGCCCGGCCACGGCTTGAATGGCCGCGTCGCCGAGGCCGTTGCCGTTGTGACGCAAACTGTAAAGCGTGAGCTTGTGCAACGATGGCAGCTCGGCGAGATGCTGCAATCCCGCCGGCGTGATCTGGTTGGTGCTCTCGACGTGCAGCTCGCGCAGCTTGGGCAACGTCTTGAGCTTGCCAAGCAGCTCGTCAGTCATGGCCTGGCCGGCGGTGATCGTGACCACGTCGCCGCCGTCATCCAGATTCGCGACCAGGCTGCGGTTGTAATGAGCTTTGAGCCATTCCGGCAGCTGGCGCTTGATCTCCGCTTGACGGGTCTGGAGCGTGGTGATGACCAGCTTGCCGCCGCGCAGCTCGCGAAAGGCGCCGAGGTGCGCTTCCCAGTCGATCACTCTTCCGAGCGCGTCGCTCAATGGTTCGTTCTTGATGGTCGCCGTGACGGGCTTCTCGATGTCCAGGCCGACCTGCTTGAGCGCCATGGCATCGAGCTGCAACTCGACTTTCGCCGCGCGGGCCAGTGCATTCAGAGCGACCTTTAGCGGCATTGCCTTCGCTGTCAGCGACACTTTGCGCGAGAGAATGTCTTCGGCGGAGGGCTCAGCGCCGCCGCCCCGCTCGGGAAGATCTTCGCCACGGACACGCTGGATGCCGGTGCATCGGGGTTCACCATCCCGGAACATCACGATCACGGTGTGGCCGTCGCCGGTCCCGATGTGGTACTGGGTACCGCCGCCGCCGGTCGTTTTCCGCGGGGCCAATTTCTCTTTCCCGGCCATCTCCAGGAATTGCTGCTCGGTCATGCCGAGAGACAGACCGTGTAGCTTGGGATATGCTTCGAGGAATTCGAGCCCCTTGGGCGGCGCGGTTGCTCCCGGGGGCAACGCGATGAACTTCGGTCGAACGTTGTGGCCGTCACCGATGGTGAACAAGCGGCGGACCGTGATGTCATCGTTGTCGGAAGCCAGCAGCTTCACCTTTCCATCCGCGAAGGCCGCATGCCAACCTTGGGTGAACCACCCGCCGAGCTTGGGCAAAGGCTTGTCGGCGACATAGGGAACGTCCACGGGCTGCGTCCAGGGAATGTCGCGCCTGGCTTCGACCAGCGCCACCACGTTGCTCGTGCCGTCGGGGATGTGCTGCAAGCGCTGGCCAGCCGGGTCGGAGAAGACGGTGCCATGATGATAGTTGGGGATCGCCAACGCCCCGACGGCGTCGGAGCCGGCCGAATCGTCTGCCCGCGGCTTGAGGCCCGGCGTCACGACCGCAAAGTAGGAAGCGTGCGTCGAATCGCGTTGGTCAAGCGGCGCTCGAAACACGACGGGCATCCGCGCCAGCAGCCGCCGGTTGCCTTGACTGTCCC
Organism: Gemmataceae bacterium; assembly: GCA_022616435.1. Lineage (GTDB taxonomy): Bacteria > Planctomycetota > Planctomycetia > Gemmatales > Gemmataceae > JAKEET01. Next base: position 21,939 of record JAKEET010000026.1, on the reverse strand, counting down.
AGGGTTCGTCGAAGCGGTACTCGTTGTAAAGAGCTTGCTGGCCCAGGTAGGGGAGGATTTCGACGCGCCAGCTATGGGGAATCTTGCCTTCGCCATCCTTGCCCATGATGACAGGGGGAGGCAGGCGGCCATGCCGCGGATCATCATGGTAACGGCGCAGAGCGTCCATCAAGTCGAACAGATTCTTTGCGGCTTGCTGTTGCGCGGACGGCTTGGCATTGCCATCTGCAGCCCCGACACTCAATCGCCAGACCGCTACTCCGTTCTTGGCATCGGTGAAGCCGACGGCGAACCACCGGCCGTCATCGGAGAATGAACCGCCGTGCGCCTCGGTGGGCAGCTCGGCGAGCAGCTTGCCCGTCCGCGCCGACCAGATCGGCACGACCTTGTCCGTGGCGACCCGCGCCAGCAGTTGACCGTTCTTGGAGAACACCAGCCCCGATCGGCCGAAGCGGAACGGCGCCGCGATGCGCTGGAACTCTTTGCCGGTCTTGGCGTCGAGCAACTTGACGCCCAACAGGTCGCCGATGGCCAGTTGCTTGCCGTCGGACGCGAAGGCGAGGCAGAGTATCTGATTGGCGGCGATGTCCGAGACTTTGGGATCGGGATGCTGGACGCCGGGATTGGCGTTGGGCAAAACCAACAGCCGTTTGCCGCTGCTCACATCCCACACGCACGTGCCCGCCTGTTGCGTGCCCGTGGCGAGCCATTTGCCGTCGTTTGACAAGGCAACGCACGTGGACTGAAGAGCATCCGCGTGCTGCACTGTTTGCACGACCTTGCCGGAGACGACGTCCCAAACCACGGCATAGGCATCGTGCGCAAGACCGCCCGGCGTATAGCCGCACGCGATCAATGAAAAATCAGGCGTGGCGGTCAGGCCGCGGATGAATCCTCGACCGGGAACGGTGAATCCCTGCATCCGGTCGATCGGCAACGACAGCTTCTTGACGAGCTTTCCCGTCGCCGTCTCCCAGATCCCGACTTCATTCTCCATGATCGCAACGAGCCGCTTGCGGTCCGCGGATAGCAACATGTGGCCGTCGAGAAACGAATTGGCGTGCTTGACGTCGGCCAGCTTGATTTCGTGTTTCAACTTCCTTGGACCCAGATCCCACGTGCGAATGGCCACATCATGTTCGGTCGCGACACTGACCAGCGACTTGCCGTCGGGTTCAAAGCCGACCGCCATGACGTTGAGATGATCCGGCAGAATGTATGCGGGCATGGGCGCGGGTTGCGCCGGCGCCTTCCTTTCCGGCTGAGCGAGAACCAACGTGGGGTCGGTGACCGAGGTCGGCAGAGCGCCGTGATTCCCCAGCCACACGCGCACCCAGATCTTGCCTGGCTCGGCAGGCGGGAATCCCGGCTCGGCCATCGGCTCATGATTGCGCGACGACCATACCCCGCGGCGGACCCAATCCCCCCAGTTCAACCGCAGCCGCTCGGATCGACCGGCCTCGATCTTGACTTGCGCAAACGTCCCGGAATGCCAGCGCGGCGACAGGCCGCGCACCGGTTCGCCCCGCAGCTCGCTCGTCAGTTGCACGTCTTCTTCCGAGACCTGAAGCGCTTCGTCGGTTCGGTTTTGAATCTCGACGACGATGACCATGCCGCCCTGGGCGTCGATTTCGACCGTCGGCTTGATTTCGATGTTCTTGCGTGTCCAGCCTCGAATGGCGCCGAGACGCCGTTCCAGGATCGCCTGATCGGCCGGAAGCTTCACCTGAAACAACGTTCGATTTTCCGCGTCCCCGGCCGCCAGCAACCAATGCGTGCCGGCAGGCAGCTTGTCAAGCGGCAAGAGCCCCTCGCGCGTCGGCGATTCCACCCAGCCCGCGGGCGATGCCTTGGGAAATCCAACGTGCGCTTTTACGACGTTGTTGAACTGTGCCGGCGCGCCGTCGGCGTTGCGTATTCGCAACTTGGCCGGCTCCGGCGGCAGCGATTCGACTTGGACCTTCACGCTCGTCTTCGCGCCGGGCTGGAGCGATACGTTCTCAAACGTCACCCAGTGCCGATACAACTTCAGCCGATACTCGAAACGGTCGATCTGTTCGGGCGCGACGGGATACAGGTAGGCGAAGAAGCCGGGGCGACCGCCGGCCTGGATCGAGTCGTGACGCTTTCCTGCCTTGTCGATCGCGGTCGGAACCCACTCGACTACGACCGGACCCTTGCCGCGACGCACGACCTTGAGCAGCAGTTGCGCCTGGCCGTTGACGTTCTCGACGCGGAGCGGCTGGACCAGGTCGTCCGCCTGGCGCTGCGCTTCGGCGGCCGGCGGCAGGCCCCTCTTCTTGCAATCCAGTCCGAACGAGCGCTCAATCGGTTCGGGCGATTCGTCCATGCCGATCCGCAAGGTCACGGTTCGCACGTTGCGTTGCTTGTAGGGCGGCAATTCCGTGACGACGAATTCACTTGGCTGATAAATGACCGCTCGCGACGGTGATGAGTCGTAGGGCTCATAACAGAACTGGTAAGCGAGAAAACTCTCTTGTATCGGCAGACCTGTCACGCGCACCGCGAACTCCCGGCACTCACCCTGCGCGGCTCCGGCGTTGATCGAGCTGAATTGGACCTGTTTCAGACTGGAATCGCGCGGATCGTGGCCAAGGGGCGTACCATCGGGGCGCCACCAGTCGTCGCGTTGCCACTGGTGAAACGAGATGCCCAGCAGCTCCACCTTGGCGCCGTTCGGCAGCGTTGCCGATGGACTGGCGCCCTCTTTGGTCTCCGGATTGTCCTTGGCCGCGAGGCTCCAGCCGATCGACAGCGCCAGCGCCGCGCCAAGGCACGCGAGACCGAGCAGCGCCGCGGGCCAGCGGTCAACCAACGAAGCAGAACCGCGGTCGCCGCCGACACTCACGATACGACGCACGCGGGACAGCAAGCCGCCGTCGCTAGCGCCGAGGGCCAGCACCAGTCGCTGGCCGCGCAACTGTTCGACGGCCACCAGGGCCCGGCCATACTCGACGCGGTTGTCGAAGAGCCGCACGACGAAATCGTCACAGCAGTGTTCGCGCTCGACGCGAATCCGCCGCGACAGCCACCACACCGCCGGATGATAGAAGAAGATCGTCTCGACCAGGGTTTGCAACAGGTTGATCACAAAGTCATGCCGGCGCACATGGGCCAGCTCGTGTGCCAGGACCGCTTCCAACTGCGCCGGGGGCATGCACGTCGCCAGGCTGAGCGGCAGCAGAATCACCGGCCGCAGATATCCGACCAGCACCGGCACGTGCGCCAGGGATGACTGCATGATGCGCACCGCGCGGCGCAGGCCCAGCCGCTCGGATACGCGCCGCAACGCGGCCAAGACGTCGTCCGGCGCCGGCGACACGCCGACGCGCCGCAAGCGCCGGAGCGTGTGCCAACCCAGGAGCGGGCGCAGCGAGCACACAAGCACGCCAACGATCCAGAACGCCACGATCCAAGCAAGCCACGGCTTCAAGGCCATCCTGACCTGATCCGACCACGCCGCCGCACGTTCTGCCTCCGGTTGAAGAGGCGATCCCGGTTCGCCCAATTTCGCCGAACCGGCGCCCAGCGCCGGGCCCGGATTCGTTCGTCCGGCATCGTCCGGCACAACGGCGTTGCCTTCGGCCGGGACCAACGCCGGGCCCGGCCGGCTGGCAAGGTCCGGCTCTTCCACCGAGGCCGACGCGGCACGGCGCGCCCCATCCCCAGGTTGAAGAGACCAGGTGATGACGGGAGCGGCCGCCACCAAACCCAGGGCGGAAACCAGCACGCCGTAACGCAGCGGCGCCGAACGCCGCCGCAATGCTCGAGCAACCATGCCGGCCAAGAGCGCTGCGAGAGCAAACTGCCACAGCGAGTGCACCAGCACCCACCCCAAGCGCTCGATGAAGGGCTCTGCCGACCGCCAGGAAAACTCCAGGAGCGAGTTCATGACTTGTCCTCCATCCTGTCCAGTAGCTTGCGAGCTTCCTCAATTTCCTCCGGCGACGCTTTGCCGCCGGCGAGGGCCTGGAGCACCAGGCTCATGGCTGAGCCGTCGTACACCTTGTCAATCAGCTCGCTGAGAAGCTTTCTGGCGGCGCGGTCGCGACTCAGCGCCGCGCGATAGACATGCGGCGTCGCCTGCTCGTCGCGCTTGACCAGGCCCTTGCTGAGCATCACGGAGAGCATCTTGACGGTGGTGGAGTAGTTCGTTCCCTTCGCCTCGGCGAGGCGGGCGTGAATGGCGCGCACCGGGCTGGGCCCCAGCTCCCAGAGAATCCGCAGTATCTCCAACTCGACCGCCGTCGGCTGAGAAGAACCCAGCTCGCGCATCGCCATGCCTCGCTTTCGCTCGTGGGTGACTAGCGAAACCTTTCGCTATCTGGCCAGTGTAGCGAAAGCTTTCGCCAATGCAAGTGCATTCATGCTTTTTTTTCCAAGAGAACTCCACTCCGAGTTTGTGAAAAAATGGGGACTGGCTCCGGCCGTTCCTCGAAAAACGTTTGGAAATTGGGAGACGAGGACGGTGCCTGTCCCCATTTTTTCACAAACTCGCACCACTAATGCTCCACCGACTTACAATTCCTTCATGCCCTCCCCCTTCTTCCAGACCACCGCCCCGGTTCTCGCCAACTACGCCCTCGCCCATCACACCTACCTCATCCGCCTCGAAGCCGCCGCCATCGCGCGCGCCATCCGGCCCGGGCAGTTCGTGATGTTGCGCTTGCCGCACACCAGCGATCCGCTGCTGGGCCGGCCGTTTGCCCTGTACGATACGGCGCTCGATGACTCCGGAAATCCGATGGGGCTGGACATCGTGTATCTCGTGGTCGGCAAGGTCACGACCTTGATGACGCATCTTCGGCCGGGCAGGTCGGTCGACGTGTGGGGGCCGCTGGGCAACGGGTTTCCGGAGCCGGCCGGCGATCGCCAGGTTGCGCTCATCGCCGGCGGCATCGGCCAGACGCCGTTCTTGGCCCACGTCCGCGAGCTGCTCGGCACGCGCGGCTACGGCGGGCAGGCGGCCAGGCGTCGCGCCGAACGCGTCTCGCTGTATTACGGTGTCCGCTCCGCAAACCTGGCGGCAGGGGTCGATGATTTTCGCCACGCCGGCGCCGTCGTCCACCTTGCCAGTAATGACGGCTCGCTCGGTTTTCACGGCTACGTGACCGACCTGTTCGATCGGCAACCGGATGCCGATCACGTGTTCGGCTGCGGACCCGAGCCGATGCTCCAAGCGCTGGCGAGTCTTGCCGGACGTCGCCGGTTGCCGTGCCATTTATCGCTGGAAACGCCGATGGCCTGCGGTGTCGGGATCTGCTTCAGCTGCGCCACGCCGGTCAAGACGCCGGGCGGCTGGGATTACCGGCGTGCCTGCGTGGACGGGCCGGTGTTCGACGCGGCGTCGCTGGTCTGGCACGATCGGCAGCCGTAATTCCTGTGGCGACAGGATGTTCCAGAATTCCATTCCCTTACGTTGCGGCCTGGTCAAAACGGGTGGGCAACCGCTACCAGCTTGTGTGTGTGTGTGTGTGTGTGTGTGTGTGCAATGCAATCTATTAACTCCTTGATCAGTTGTCAGTTGCGACGACGATTGATTTGCGCGCCATCGCAAGCGGATTGCTACCCGGGATTGAACCATGCAGATCAGGTGTCAGGTGTGGCCGGCTCTGATGCACGCGGCGCAAGTTTCCCCAGCCAGCGCGTTGTAATAACGTACCTCCCACCCCAATAATGAACGTAGAACCTGCTGCCACAGCGAGGTCCCACCCACATGAAAGCCTTCCTCCGATTCGCCACGGGAGGCGGAAGTCTCTTCCTGCTCGCTTTTCTCGGCACGGCGCCGGCCCAGGATTTTGACGATGATGACGATGCCATCCCCGATGGCATCGAAATCCGCACGCGCGGCCCGGTTCACGAGGCGTTTGCCCAGCCCGACGGCATCCGACCCGAGCCGGGGCAGGCGATTCCCAAGCAGCCGCCGGCGCCCATTCCCGAGGAACCGCCGGAGGAACGGCCGGAAGGCGAGAATATGCAGTATGTCCCCGGCTACTGGGCGTGGGACCCGGAACAGAATGAGTTTCTGTGGGTGTCCGGCGGCTATCGGAATGTTCCGGTAGGCCGGCAGTGGGTTCCCGGCTCATGGGTTGAGACCGAGGAAGGTTGGCGCTGGGTGCCGGGGTTCTGGGCAGCCGAGCAGCAAGACGAGCTACAGTACACGCCGGAGCCGCCGGCGCCGCTGCAGGTCGAGCCAAGTGTCCCGGCGGCCAGCGATGACACCTTCTGGGTTCCAGGCACGTGGCTGTATCGTGAGCCGCAATGGGTCTGGCGGCCGGGTTACTGGTCGCCGCTGCGTGCCGACCGCGTGTGGGTCGCCGCTCGCTACATCTGGACGCCGAACGGCTATCTTTTCTGCGACGGTTATTCCGATTATCCCTGGGAAGACCGCGGCCTGTTGTTCGCGCCGGTGCACTTCGATCGGCCGTACTGGCACACGCCCGGTTGGTACTGGCGGCCGTCGCACGTGGTCAGCCTTGGCTTGTTCTTTGACTCGTGCTTCACGCACCATGGGTTCTTCCATTTCCACTTCGGGAACTATTACGGGCCGCGGTACCATGGTCTGGGCTACCGGCCCTGGTTCGACGGGCACGGCCGCTATCATTCGCTGTTCGCGCATCACCGCTGGCATCACCATCGTCATGATCACGACTGGCACGGGCGGCAGCGCGAGCTGTATCGCGACCGCCACGACGGCCGCCGCCACGGTCCACCGCGGACGTGGGCCGAGCAACGGAACTTCGCGAAAAACAAAGGGTTGGCGAACAATCAGCCGCGCGTGGTGGCGTCGTTGAAGCAGGCCAAGGCGGTCAACAAGAACGTGAATCTGGTCAAGCTGACGGCCCCGCAAGCGGCGGTGCAGAAGGCCGCCAGCGCCCGGACGCAGACCATTGCCCAGGCGCGCGCCAAGCTGGCAGCCGCCAAGAAGGTGAGCGGCGTGACCCGGACGGCGCCCAGGGCGAAGGAAACGTTCAAGCTGCCGCCGCTGGTCCGCGGAACCGAGACCGTGCGGCCCAAGACGGCGGCGCCGACGGGGCCGGGGGCGCGGGGCAACGACGTGGGGTCCAAGAAGAAGTCGGACGCCAAGCTGGCGCGGCCGGGAAGCGACAACGATCGCAAGGGCCCGGCCGGGCCGACGTTCGCCACACCGAAGGGCAATTTGCCGAAAGGCAAGCCGGCGAAGAGCAATCCGGCGGCGGGGAACAACGTGCCCAAGGGCACGAACCCGTATGCGGCCAAGAAAGGAATCACGCCGCGGGTGATCGACACCACTCCGCCGGTGAAGCCCAAGGCGGGTGCGCCCAAGGCGCCCGTGATCAACAAACCGCGCAACCTCGATCCGTCGCCGCTGCCGCGGATCCAGCAGAACAAGGCGCAGCCGCAGCCGAAGTTCAACGCGCCGAAGATCAATAGCGCGCCGAAGGTCAACACGCCGCCGAAGGCGAAGTCGAGCGTCAATTTCCGCTCTCCGGCTCGAAGCAACCAGGCGCCCGCATTGCCCAAGGTGAACGCGGCGCCGAAGGTGAAGTCCTCATCGCCGGCGCCGCGCATCAATACCGGCCCGAAATTCAGTAATCCCGCCCCCAAGGCGAAGGCGCCGGCGCCGCGGGCGAAATTTTCGTCGCCGGCGCCGCGGAGTTTCAATCCGCCGCGGAGCGCGCCGTCGGCGCCCCGGGCAGCGCCCCGGGCAGCGCCACGGCCCGCGCCGCGCAGCTCCAGTCCGGCGCCGCGGGTCAGCCCGCCGCGCGTGTCCGCGCCGTCGCGCGGCAGTCCCGGGCGCAGCTTCGCGGCGCCGCGTTCGGGCAGCGGCAACCCAGGCAAGAGCCGACGCAAATGAGCGTTGCTGACGCAGCCCGGCGCCGGTGCTGGCCGCGCCCGCCAGGCGCTTCGTTTCTCCCTTCCCAGCCAGCGACTTGCCCGGTACATTGAGGGGCATCCTCCGGTTTCATGGCGGGCCGCTTCATGGTCGCTCCCGGTTCCGGTCCTTACCTCGTATTGCGTCGTGACGACGGCTATGGCGATGTCTTCCCACTCCAGGCCGGCCAACGCTTCACCATGGGCCGCGCCAACACCAACCGCATCGTCCTCAAAGATGAGCTGTGCAGCCGCGAGCACGCCGAGCTGAGCTTCGCCGACAACAAGTGGCGTGTCCGCGACCTCAAGAGTCTCAACGGCACCCGCGTCAACAGCAAGCCCCTCGAAGCCGAATGGGAGCTGGTCTCCGGCGATCAGATTCAACTGGGCCGCACTGCGCTGGTCTACGTCGATCGGCTCGACGAGCTGCCGTCGCTGCCGGTGCCGTCGTCGTCGTCGGAATCGCTGTCGATCAAGAAGCGCCTCGGCCAGACCCGGTTCTTGACGCCGATGCCCGCCGACGTGGAGGTGAGCGAACAGACGCCGGCCCCCAAGGACGGCGAGCTGCTGCGCCGCAGCCTGAGCCGCGACCTCGCCCTGCTCTACCGCCTCGCCCTCGACATGGGCTCGGCCACGACGTACGAGGACCTGATCCACGTCGTGCTCGACGGCCTGCTCGAAGCAGTGCCGGCCGAGGTCGGCGCCATCCTCACGCTCAAGGAAGGCCGCGACCTGGAGGTGACCGCCCACCGGCATCGCGATCCGAGCATTCGCAGCTACTCGCCGGTGTCGGAGTTCGTGAGCAACGAAGTCCGGGCCAGCCGCGAGGCGATCCTGGCCGAGGACGTGGCCCGGGACCGCTACCTGCGGCAACGCGAAAGCATCACCGACCTGGGGGCCACGAGCTTGATCTGCGCTCCGGTGCTGTTCAACAACAAGGTGCTGGGGCTCATCCACCTGTACTGCACCGACCCGCACAAGGCGCTCAGCGGCGAGGACCTGGAGTTCACGGTCGCCGTCGCCAAGCAGCTCGGCATCGTCAGCACGCAGCTCCAGCAGCGCGAATCGCTGACGCAAGAGAACCAGGTGCTGCGCGACCAGTTGCGCGTCGAAAGCGAGTTGGTCGGCGCCAGCCAGGCCATCGACGCCCTGGAGGAGCAGATTGCCCGCGTGGCGCCGACCAACGCCACGGTGCTGATTCGCGGCGAATCGGGCGTGGGCAAGGAGCTGGTGGCGCGGGCCATCCATTATTCCAGTCCGCGCAAGACCGGACCGTTCGTGTGCCTCAACTGCGCCGCCATCACCGAAACGCTGCTCGAAAGCGAGCTATTCGGCCACGAAAAGGGGGCGTTCACCGGCGCCACCGAGAAGAAGATCGGCAAGTTCGAGGCTGCCCACCACGGCACGATCTTTCTCGACGAGATCGGCGAGATGGCGGTCAACACGCAGGCGAAACTGCTGCGCATCCTCGAAGGACACCCGTTCGAGCGCGTCGGCGGCAGCACACCGATCAAGGTGGACGTCCGCGTGGTGGCGGCCACCAATCAACCGCTGGAACAGGCGCTCCAGGAAGGGAAGTTTCGCCGCGATCTGTTCTTCCGGTTGCAGGTGATCGAGATGCGGGTGCCGCCGTTGCGCGACCGGGCCGACGACATCCCCGTGCTGGCGGAGCACTTCCTCAAGCGCTTCGTCCGCGAGACGGGACGCAAGATCCGCGGCTTCACGCCGGCCGCCATGCAGAAGATGGCCCAGTATCATTGGCCCGGCAACGTCCGCGAGCTGCGCAACGTCGTCGAGCGCGCCGTGGCCCTCGGCCAGGGCCCGTTGCTCGACGCCGCCGACATCTGGCTGTCGTCGCTGGAGCTGGGCGGTCCGGCGCCCCTGACCGTGTCCGATCGCTTCCAACCGATCAGCCTGGAAGAGCTGGAAAAACGCCACATCCTCAAGACGCTGGAACACACCGACTGGAACAAAAGCCAGGCGGCGAGCATCCTGGCCATCGAGCGCTCGACGCTCGACCGCAAGATCAAGGCCTATCAACTGCGCCGCGGAGAGCCGGCATGAACACCTTCGTGGTGGATCGCGAATCGGTTTCAATCCCGGAGTGGGTGACGGACCACGATTCCTTTCGTCGCTGGGCCCGCTCCGAGGAGTTTCCCGAGAAAGCGCGCGTCTGCTATCTCCGGGGAGAAAAGTGGGTGGACATGAGCAAAGAGCAGGTGTTCTCCCACAATCAGGTGAAGAACGAATTCGCGTATGTGTTGACCGGGCTCGCCAAGCGGCTCGGCGGAACCTACTTCCCCGACGGCGTGCTGCTAAGTCACAGTGAGGCGGAGCTGACATCGAAACCAGATGGCGTTTACGTGTCGGACGAATCGTTCGATACACGGCGCGTCTTGCTCATTGAAGGCGAAGAAGACGGTTTCGTCGAGCTCGAAGGAACGCCGGACATGGTGCTCGAAGTCGTCAGCACGAGCTCGGTGAAAAAGGACATGGCCGACCTGATGACCCTGTACTGGCGAGCGAGCATCGCGGAGTATTGGCTGGTCGATGGCCGCGGCGAGCGCTGCGACTTCGACATCTTCCGCCGCGGCGCCAAGGGCTATCAGCCGGTCCGAAAGCCGGGCGGCTGGTTGAAATCAGGCGTGTTCGATGCTTCCTTTCACTTGTCCAAGGCAACCGACAAGCGTGGCAATCCGGTGTTCTCGTTGGAAACCCGTTAGGATCAAAGCGAGACTGTCACACCAGGCTCTCCAGCAAATACTTCAACTTCCGCACTTCCGATTCCATCACGAACGGCGCGTCGGCGACGTCGTGGATGGCCACCGTCAGCAAACGATCGTAGCGGCAGCGCTCGAGCTGCGAAATGATGCGGCCGTACTCGACCTCGCCCTGGCCGACGCGCACCTGGAACTTGCCGGCAGCGCGGCCGGTGTCGCGCAGGTGAACGTGCCGCACGTACGGAAACACCTCGTCGAACGGGGCGCCTTGGTGCGGGCCGTTGATGAAGTGGCTCGGGTCCAGGGTCAATCCCAAGCCCGGCACGCGTTCGCATAATTCAACCGCCAGGGCCGGCGTTTCGGTCAACGTGCCGGCGCGCGTGGCCACGGTCAGGATCAACCCTTCCGTTTCGACGAGATGTACCAGCTCCCGCAGCCGCAGGATCTCCAAGTCGAAGCTCGAGCGGTTGGAGGCGGCCGGGATCGTCAAGATCGACACGGCCGACTGCCGCGCCAGCCGGCAAATGGCCCGCAGCTGGCTGACGTACTCATCGGCCGTCGGCGTTTCGATCTCGATGTCGAAGGCGGCCGGGCTCAGGCTCGGACCGATGCGGATGCGCAACATCGCGAGCTGCAAGTCGTCGAGCACCTCGGACGGCTTCAGATACGATCCTTGCTCGTGGATCGCGATATCGACTTTGCTGAATTCGAGCTCGTTGATGATCCGCAAGGCTCGATCCAGGGGATGGCGCGCGAAGCACAGCGTGGAACAAGCGACGAACACGGCTGACCTCCGTTGACGTCGGGCGGATGGATGCGCTGAAGGCCGACCCCCACTGCTCAGCCTTTGTGAAAAAAGGGGACTGGCACCGGTCAGCCCTCGACAAACTCAGCAATTCGGGAGACGAGGCCGGTGCCTGTCCCCTTTTTTCCCAAACTCTCAGCCTTCGATTGGACCGCGGAATATAGCCGCTCGTTCGGCGAACGCAAGAGCAATTCGCGATTCTTGCAAACTGCGCTGGCGTCCGGCCGCGCTTTCGAGTACAAGCCGCCCGCCATTTCTCGGCACGGACCCTGGCAAGCTGCACAAAGGAGACAAGGCCATGCCCGATACCCCGCTTCCGGAAGACTGGGAAGACCTCCTCAACCGCTTCGCCGAATCGTTGGAAGGCGTGCAGCAGAGCCTGGCGAAGGCCGCCGCTCTGCCCGCGAATGCCGCGCCATCCGAACGCGCATCCGCCTATCCTGCGCTCCTGCAGGAGCACGCCGATCGGCATGCGGGACTGGCGAACAAGGCTACGGACATCACCCGGTGGGTCGATGCCATTGAATCCGAGTTGCGGATCAGCGAAGACCTGCTGCGCGTGCTGCTGACGCAAACCGAAACCGTGCGGCAAAAGCTGGCGGCCTGGACCGGCCGCGCCATAGGATAGTCCCAGCGACTGCGGCATCCGAGTTTGCCGCGCCAGTTCCGCTGGAGTCGTTCCATGGCCAGCTTCGCCGTCATCCTGCCCGCCGCCGGAAAATCGGCGCGCTTCAAGGACAAGGAAAAGAAGCCGTTTGTCAATCTCGACGGCCGCGCCGTGTGGCTGCGCGCGGTGGAGCAATTCGTCAATCGGCCGGAAGTGGCCCAGTGCATCATCGTGATCGCGCCGGACGATCAGGAGATGTTCCGGCGCCGCTTCGGCGCCAACCTGGCGTTCATGAACGTGCAGATCGCCAACGGCGGGGCCGAGCGCTTCGAGTCCATCGCCAACGCGCTGGAGCTGGTCAAGCCCGAGGTGGATTTCATCGCCGTCCACGACGCGGTGCGGCCGTGCATCACCGAGGGCTTGATCGCCGGCGTCTTCGCCCAGGCCGAGAAAACCGGGGCGGCGCTCTTGGCGCTGCCCGTCGCCGATACGGTCAAGCAAGTCAACGACCAGCGCCAGGTGCAAGCCACGGTGGCACGGAAGGGGCTGTGGCTGGCGCAGACGCCGCAGGTGTTTCGCCGCGCTTGGCTGGTCGAGGCCTACGCCCAGCGGGCCAAGCTGGGCAGGGACATCACCGATGACGCGCAGCTCGTGGAAGCCGCCGGGCATCCGGTCCACGTGGTCGAGGGCGCCGCCACCAACATCAAGATCACGGCCCGTCACGACCTGATCCTGGCGGAGGCGATTCTCAAGGCGCTTCCCAAGCCCAAGCCGAGCGGTCCGGCCCATCCGTTCGCCGAAGAAGAGATGTGGGGCGGCCGCGGGCTGAAATGACATGCGCTGGTCGATCATCCGCCTGATTTGGCTGCGCGACCTGCGCGATCAGCTCCGCGACCGCCGCACCCTGTTCATGATCGCCGTGCTGCCGCTGCTGCTCTACCCGGTCCTCGGCTTCGTGGTGTTGCAGTTCGCGTTCGGGTTCGCGCAACGCCCCAGCACGATCGGCATCGTCGCCCTCGACGATTCGCGCGATTTCCCGGTGCGGGACCCGGATTCCGCTGGTCTCAGCCCCGTGCCCGGGCTGGCCTGGCTGGCCGCGACGCCGATCTCCTCGGACGCCTGGATCGCGGCGGCGGCCCTCGCGCAAGCCGGCCACCATCGCCTCGATTATCCACTGCTGCTCCGCGACGGCCAGTTCACGACCTTCGATGCCGCCCTGCCCGCCGCCGAGTCCAACGTGCGCATGGCGCAGGCCAGGCTCAAGATCGCCTGGCTGCCGCCGGCCGACACCGAGGCGCTGGCGCAGCGCCGGGTCGACGTCATCCTGCGCGCGCCCCGAGAATTCTTCGCTCAGCTCGCCGGCTCGACGATTGCCGGGTCGCCGTCCCGCCCTGCTTTGCAGCTTCTGTCGCGGCCCAACGACGATTATTCAAAGCAAGCGACGCAACGGCTGCGGCCCCTCTTGGAGAGCTGGAAGAACGAGCTCCGCCAGGTCCGCTTGCTCCGCAAAGGTTTGAATCCCGACGTCATCGATCCGTTTGACATCCAGGAGCCGCAAGTTCCCCTGCAACGACCGGAGACCATCGTCGACCTGGTCGTGCGCATGTTCCCGTTCATGCTGGTGATGTGGTCGCTGGCGGGGGCGTTGTATCCGGCGGTCGACCTGTGCGCCGGCGAGAAAGAGCGCGGCACCATGGAGACGCTGCTGATCACGCCGGCGGGCCGCGCCGAGATCGTGGTCGGCAAGTTCTTGACCATCTGGGTGTTCAGCGCCGCCTCGGCGCTCTTGAACCTGGTCAGCATGGGCATGACCACCTGGCAATTCAGCGGCGAGCTCATGCCCCAGGGCGCGCTGCCGCTGGCCGCGCTCTGGTGGTGCGTGGTCCTGTCGCTCCCCTTGTCGGCGCTGTTCAGCGCCGTCAGCCTGGCGATCGGCGCCTACGCGCGCAGCTCGAAGGAAGGTCAACATTACCTGATGCCGCTGTTCCTGGTGACGATGCCGCTGATCTTCCTGACACTCGCGCCCGGCGTCGAATTGAATCCCTTCTACAGTCTCGTGCCGGTCACCGGCGTGGCCCTGTTGATGCAACGCTTGATGACCGCGTCGGCGCTCGACCAGGTTCCGTGGCTGTATTTCATTCCCGTCCTGGCGCCGATCGCGCTCTACAGTTGGCTGGCGCTGCGCTGGGCGATCGAGCAATTCCAGCGCGAGGAGGTCTTGTTCCGCGAAGCCGAGCGCGTCGATGTGCGCCTGTGGCTGCGGCACCTGCTGCGCGACAAGGAGCCGACGACGACCACGGGTCAAGCGTTCTTCGGCTTCGGCATCATCCTGGCGCTCCGCTGGCTGGCGATGGGCATGGGCCATCACCTGTCGGTCACCGTGTACGCGAGCATCGATCTCGTGGCGTTCGTGGCGGCCCCGGTGCTGTTCATGACGCTGGTGCTGAACACCGAACCGCGCGCCAGCCTGGCCCTGCGCGTCCCCACCGGCCGCGAACTCCTGCTGGCGGCGGTGCTGGCCGTGCTCTTGTTGCCGCCGATCGCCGGGCTCGCCGTGACCGTCTTCTCGACGTTTGAAAATCTCAGCAAGCTGCTCGAAGACCGCCAGCCGCTCGTGCAATCGCTGCGCGCCTTGATCGAAGGCGACAGCCTGAGCTCCGGCGACGTGCTGCCGTACTTCGTCGCGTTCGCGTTGTTGCCGGCGGTGTGCGAGGAGCTGGTGTTTCGCGGCTTTTTGCTGACGGGGCTGCAGAAGCGCTTTCGGCCGCGGACCGCGATCTTTCTCTGCAGTTTTCTGTTCGCCCTCTTTCACATGAACGTTTTCCAGTTCCTGCCGGCGTTCTTCCTGGGGGTGGTGCTGGGACTGTTGACGGTGCGCGGCCGCAGCGTGCTGCCGGCGATGTTCTTCCATCTGCTGTACAACGGGGCGCTGCTCTTGAGCGTGCCCATCAAGAGATACCTGGAACCCGCTCCCTTGCTGACGTGGGCCCCGTACGTCTGCGGCGTGTTCCTGGCGGCGGCCCTGGCGCTGCTGTGGTGGCTATACCGCAAGCCGTACGTCGAAGTGGCCCGTGCGGAGCGGCGGAACGAGGCGTGACTCCGTGTTCTCGATGGCTTGTGCAACCTGCCTCGTCGCCACATCCCCTACAAGCGGCAAAGTCGCCACACACGGCACGACGCGGAAAACTTCACAAGACCTAGACTCTTGCATGGCGCCGGCGATGCCGTTATATTCCTCCTACTCCCTCATGAATTCGCCACCATCGATTGGCACCGAAGGGGATCCCGTGCACACCGTGCATCCGTCGGACCGGAGAAGGGTGACCCTGGTCGATGACGAGCCGTACGCGCTCGACGTGCTGATGCGGGCGGCGCGCTCGTGGAACTTCGACTGCCAGGCGGCCGCCAGCGCCGAGGAAGCGGTGGCGCTGCTCGAACGGCAGCCGACGCCGATTGTCGTCACCGACTTGCGCATGCCGGGCCGCGGCGGCGTCTGGCTCGTGCAGGAAATTCAGAAACGCTGGCCCGACACGTCAATCATCGTCATCACCGCCGGCCAGGATGACGACGCCCTGTCCCAATGCCTGGTTGCCGGCGCCCAGCACTATTTCCTGAAGCCCATCAACTTCGACGAATTCCACCACGCCCTGACCAGCACGATGCGGTCGTACTTGCATCGGCGCGAAAAGGAGAAGAACCGCCGGCGCCTCGAGCAGAGCCTCGACCGTCAACGACGCGAGCTCAGGCGCACTTTTTTCTCGGCAATCGACTGCCTGGTCCGCACGCTCGAAGCGCGCGACCGGTACACCTCCGGCCATTCGCTGCGCGTGCGCGATTACTCCGCCCGCCTGGGCCAGCGGCTGGGCCTCAGCCCGCGCCGCCTCAAACGCCTGAGCCTCGCCGCCAAGCTGCACGACATCGGCAAGGTCGGCCTCGCCGAAGGGATCCTCAACAAACCGACCGCCCTGTCGCCGGAGGAATACTCGAACGTGCGCGACCACCCGGTGATCGGCGAGCGCATCCTGGCGCCGATCATCCGCAGCCAGGAGGTGCTGGCAGCGATCCGCCATCATCACGAGCGGTTCGACGGCAACGGCTACCCGGACGGCCTGCGCGGCGCCGACATTCCCTATCTCGCGCGGGTGATCACGCTGGCCGATTGTTTCGACGCCCTGACCAGCTCGCGCGCCTATCGCGCCGCCCTGTCGCCGAAGGCCGCGCTCGACATCATGCGGTCCGAGGCCGGCAGGCAGTTCGACCCCGACATGTTGCCGGCGTTCGTGTCGCTAGTCATTGGTCATTAGTCATTAGTCATTGGTTTGTCATTGGTCACTGGTCAGCAAAAGACGGATTTCATCAATGACCAATGACCAATGACCAGTGACTAATGACTAATTCGCCTTCAGCGAATGGAACACCAGCCCGCTGAGCAGTTTGGGATAGAAGTACGTCGATTTGGGCGGCATCTTCTCCAGGTTGCCGGCGATCTGCGCGACGTGGTCCATGGTTGCCGGCGGAACGAGCACGGCGAGCTGGCACTGCTTGGCGGCGAACGCGTCGTTGACTTCGCGCAGCAGATGCACGTAGGCGCACTGGGGTTGACCGCGTTGGGGCTGACCGCCAGCCTGGGGCAGCGCCTGATCGAGCACGACGCGCTGCAAGATCGCCACGCCCAGACTGCGCCACGCCGCGCTGTGGTCCGCGGCCAGGCGCGCCATCAATTCCTTGGCGCGGAAGCGGCCGAGCTGCCACACGCCGTCGGCGACCGTTCCGAAACCGAGCAGTTCCTGCGAACCATCGGCTTCGATCATCTCCCAGGCAGTCCGCGACGCATCGGGCCCCACGCCGACTGTTTCCAGGTCAAACGATTCCGCCAGAATCGACGTGAGGCCGTCGGCGCGGATGTCGCCGATGCCTGAAACAAGCCGGTGCGTCGGCAGGATCACCAACCCCGGATCGTGCATGCTCACCAGCATCATCAGCACGAAGTTGGCGGGGTGATTCGGGTCGGTCGCTTCCCCGGCCTGGCGTTTCTCGTCGAGATACTTGAGCGCCGTTTCGTAACGGTGATGGCCGTCGGCGATGAAGATCGGCTTGGGTCCCATCAAGCCCGAGATGGCGCTGAGGGCCTGCTGATTCGTGACCTGCCACAGCTTGCTGACCACGCCGAGGTGGTCCACGGCCTGGATCGGCAAGGCCCGGCCGACCGCGGCGTCGAGCGTGGCCGTGGCGGCGCCGTCTTCGTCCGGGTACAGCCCGAAGATCTGGCTGAGGTTCATCGCGGCGGCGCGGAACAGCTTGAGCCGGTCGGCCTTGGGGCCGGCGAGGGTTTCCTCATGCGGATAGATCCGGCCCGCCCCGAATGGTTCCAGGCGGACGCGGGCCATGAAGCCCTTGCGGGTGTAGCGGCGGCCTTCCACCTCGAAGTCCTGGTGGTAGACGTACAGCGACCGGGCCGAATCCTGCACGAGCACGCCGTCCTGCTGCCAGTCGCGCAGGGTCTGGGCGGCCCGCGTGTAGCGGTTGTCCGTCTCGGAATCGCTGGCCGTCTCGCGGTTCAAGATCAGGCGGACGACGTTGTGCGGACTGCGGTCGTACAGCGCTTCCTGCAGCGAAGCGTCGATCACGTCGTACGGCGGGGCGACCACGTCGCTGAGATTGCCGACGCGGCCAAGATCGTAGCGATACGCTCGAAAGGCCTGCACATCCGCCATGATTGCATCTCCGTTCGCGCCAGCCGCCGCCACCCGCGCGGGGCTATAGTATCCTTTGTATTCACTGCATGCATCCAGGGGATCGCCGACAGTGGACCGACCATCCATGTTGAACCTGTTGCGCGACCGGCATGCCGAGGTCGAAGCACGACTGAGCGCGGCCTGTGCCCGCGCCGGCCGCTCGCGCGGCGACGTGACGCTGGTCGCGGTCACCAAGACCGTGTCGGTGGACGTCGCCGCGTTGCTGCCCGAGCTGGGGTTGCTCCATCTTGGTGAGAATCGGCCGCAGGAGCTGTGGCGCAAAGCGGCGGCCTTGCCCGCTTCGATTCACTGGCATCTCATCGGACACTTGCAGCGCAACAAGATTGAGCGGACGTTGCCGGTGGCGCGGATGATCCACTCCGTGGACAGCGAACGGCTCTTGCAGGCCCTGGAGCAGGAAGCGGCCAAGCAGCAACGCCATGTCGATGTGTTGTTCGAAGTCAACGCCGGCGGCGAGGCGAGCAAGCACGGCTTCGCCCCGGCGGAGGTGGCCGGGCTGACGGCCGCCGTGCGCGCGCTCCGCAATGTCCGCGTCCACGGGCTGATGACGATGGCCCCGCTGCAACCACCGGAGGAATGCCGGCCGGTGTTCGCCGCCTTGTGGCGGCTGCGCGACGAGCTGCGCCGCGAGCTGGGACCGCCTCACGACCTCCCACACCTGTCGATGGGCATGAGCAACGACTTCGAGGTCGCCGTGGAGGAAGGGGCCACCATGGTGCGTCTGGGCAGCGTGCTGTTCGAGGGATTGACGCCGTGATCGAGATCGCCGCCCATGCCGAAGGGAGCGTCGTCGCCGTGCGGGCGCAGCCGGGAGCGCGGCGCAACGCCGTGGTGGGCGAGCACCAGGGCGCGCTGAAGGTGGCCGTGGCCGCGCCGCCGGAGAAGGGCAAGGCGAATGACGCCATTGCCGGCGTCTTGTGCGCCGCGCTCGGGCTCAGGCGTTCGCAGGTGGAATTGATCGCAGGTCCCACCAGCCGCGACAAGAAGTTCCTGGTGCGCGGCCTGGCGCCCGCGGCGGCGCTCGAACGAATCCAGGCAATCCTGCAAGAAGACTAAAGTCTGGCGCTCGAGCGCGTCGGCGCAAGTTTCACTTGCCGGGCGCCGGCCGATCGCGCCAGGGAGTTCGCGCTGCCCATCTTGTCTGGCCGCAACCGCCGCTGAAACCTGGGCAAACTGGTCGGAAGGTGTCGATGGTGTTCGCCTTTCCTTCTGCAACTTGCGCGGGCGGACAACAAGTCTGCGGTGACGCCCGGACGATATGGAAGCAGAGTGCCCCCGGCAAAGTCCGGCCGCAGCGCGCATCGGGAGGTGGTCCTTGGCGAACGAAGTCAACGTGCTCGCTCTGATCAAGGGAGACGAACGGTTCGTGTTCGTTTACGACGACGCCAGCCGGACGCACCTGATCGACGCGATCCGCGACCTGGCGGCCGATCCGGAGCTCAGCCTGACCTGGTTCGACGCGCTGGTATTGACCAAGAAGGCGCGGGAGCAGGCCGAGAGCGCTCCGCAGGAAGAGGCGGTCGAACCGGCGGCGCCGCGCTCGCGCATCTAACCGTAGGACACGGCATGGACGAAGCGTTGGCCGATTTCTTGCGGTTCTTGGCCCTGGAAAAGCAGGCGTCCGAGCTGACGGTCAAGTCGTACCGCGAGGACCTGACGCAGGCGAAGGAATTCTTGCAGACGCAACTGGGCAGCGCGAATCCCGACCTGGCGCGCGTCACCAGCCGCCACGTGCGGGCGTGGCTCGTGTGGCTGCACGAGCGGGGCTATGCGAAAACGACCATCGCCCGGCGGTTGGCGGCGGTGCGGTCGTGGTTCCGGTTCCTGTGCCGCCGCGGCGTGCTGGCCGCGAACCCGGCGCAAGGACTTCGCGGGCCGCGGCAGGACAAGAAGCTGCCGCACTTCCTGCCGGAGGACGCGCTCGCCAAGTTGCTGGCCGCGCCGCCGGCGGAGACGCTCTTGGGCCGCCGCGATCGGGCGATTCTCGAGGCGCTGTACTCGGCCGGCTTGCGCGTCAGCGAGCTGACCGGGCTCAACCTCGCGGACGTGGACCTGGCGGAAGGCGTGGCCACGGTGCGCGGCAAGGGCAAGCGCGAACGGCTCGTCTTCTTCGGCGCCCAAGCCATGGAGGCGCTGCAAGCGTGGCTGGCGGCCCGTGAGGAGCTGCTGCACCAATTGCGCAAGACGCCGGCGGGCAGGCACAAGGACGCAGTGTTCTTGAACAAGAACGGTACGCGGCTGACCTCGCGGAGCGTCGGCCGGCTGCTGGCGAAGCACCTGGCGCGGACGGGACTCGACGCCGCCGCCAGCCCGCACAGCTTGCGGCACAGCTTCGCGACCCACTTGCTGGATCGCGGCGCCGACATCCGCAGCGTCCAGGAATTGCTGGGCCATCGCAGCCTGGCGACCACGCAGATTTACACGCATGTGAGTACGGGACGATTGCAGGAACATTACCAGAAGGCGCACCCCAGGGCCAAGTAGGTCAGCTCTCCAGCCGACCCCAAGGGCCAGCGTCAGGCAGGAAGCTTGACCAGGGATTCGCGGCGCTAGCTAAAGGATTGCCGTCATGTCCAGCCGACGCCGTCCGTGGATGCTGCCGGTTGCCGCTCTGGCCTGGATGCTCGCGGCCAGCGCGGGCCCTGTCGCCGCGCAAGAGGCGGCGCCGGGCGCGTACATCGAGTGGCGAACCGATTACAACCAGGCGCTGCTCGAATCCGAAAAGCGCGGCTTGCCCATCGTCATCGACTTCACCATGAAGCCCTGCTTCTTCTGCGACAAGCTCGACGCGACGACGTTTCGCGACCCGCGCGTCGTCGGCTTGATGAACCAGAAGTTCGTGGCGTTGAAGATCGATCGCAACCGCGATCCCAAGCTGGTCGACGACCTGCGGATCCAGTACTTTCCCACGCTGGTGATCGCCGGGCCGGCCCGCAAGATCCTGCACATGAAAGAGGGTTACCTGGACGCCGACGCGTTCCACGAGCTGCTAGAGCGCCATGCCGCCCAGGTCGCGACGCCGGATTGGATGAGGCAGCACTACGACCTGGCGCGAAAGGCGTTCGACAGCGGCGACTACGCCCGCGCCCTCACCGCCGTCAAGAGCATCCTCGACGACAGCAGCGGCAAGGCCATCCACGGCAACGCCCAGAAGCTGGCCGCGGCGATCGAGGCCAAGGCCCAGGAACGGCTCACGAAGGCAAAGGCCTTGGTCGCTGGCGGCAAATCGACCGAGGCGGTGCTGGCGCTGACCGAAACGCTGTCGACGTTTCCCGGTTCGCCGGCGGCGCGCGAAGCCGCCGACATGCTGACGAAGCTGGCCCAGAACAACGAGCTCCGCCAGCAGCAGCGCAACCGCCGCGCCGCCGAGCTGATGGCCCAGGCCCGCGACTTCTACAGGACCAAGGACATTATCCCGTGCCTGGACCGTTGCGAGATCTTGCTGGCCAGCTACGGCGACCTCGCCGAGGGGGCCGAGGCATTGGAACTGGTGCAGACCATCCGCGGCAACCCGGAATGGCTCCAAGCGGCGGCCGACACCCTGGCAGACCGCCTGGCCAGCGTGTACCTGGCGCTGGCCGACAACATGACGAAACGCGGCAAACCGCGCGAAGCCGAAGCGCTCCTGCGCCGGGTCATCCAGGCATTCCCCGGCACCCGCTACGCCGAATCGGCCCAGATCCGCATCGGGCAGATTCAAGGCATCCCCGCCAATCGCGTCGAAACGTCGGGTGGGATGGAGTAGATGGGCATGGAAGGTTAATGTCACAAAGCCACTGAGTCGTAAGTCTATCGGAATCAGCGACTTGCCACACCCACCCCTCCCAGGGTTACAGGCTCGTGCATGAGTTTTGATTGCGCTGCAATCAAATCGTTTCCACAACCCTTACGGAGAAGGGACTTGATAGATTGCATTGCACCGCCTACACACACACACACACACACACACACATTCACTGTTGCCTTCAGGAGCTCGACTTTGAACCATGCCCAGTCGCGGGATGTTGACCATGCCAGCAGTAGATGGTCATACATGGAAGCCCGCCGTCGCACCAGGCGAGCGTCGTGGCGTAAGCCCGACGTGTCCGCATCCCACGACCCGACGTGTCCGCATCCCACGACCCGACGTGTCCGCATCCCACGACCCGACGTGTCCGCATCCCACGACCCGACGTG
>JAKEET010000166.1 GCA_022616435.1 Gemmataceae bacterium | reverse complement strand
TGGTGTTCCAGGAGAGCGAGTAGGGCGCCGCGGTGTCTTCCGATCCGACCGCCTGTCCGTTCACCAGGAATTGCACGCCGACGACCCCCACATTGTCCGAGGCATTGGCGGCCAGGTTCACGCTGCCCGATACCGTGGCGCCGTTCGACGGACTGGTCATGCTCACGCTCGGAGCAGCCGTATCCGCATTGTTCACGGTGACGGTGACGCCGGCCGAGGTCGTGACGTTGCCGGCGGCGTCGCGGGCTCGCGCCGCCAGGGTGTAACTGCCGTTGGCAACGCCGGTGGTGTTCCACGAGAACGAGTAGGGCGCCGTCGTGTCTTCCGATCCGACCGCCTGTCCGTCCAGCAGGAACTGCACGCCGATCACGCCGACGTCGTCGCTCGCGTCCGCCGTGATGCTCACCGTCGCCGACACGGTGGCATTGTTCGCCGGCGCGGTGATCGACACGGTGGGCGCGGTCGTGTCGGCCGGCGCGCCGATGTACTCATCGGCGCCGTAGTCCGCGGTGGTCCCGCCCGGCCGGGTGTCGCCGTCAAAATCCTCGGCCGCGTCGGCTAGCGTGGTGACCTTGTTGATCGCGGCCGTGGCCGTCGCTTTGAGGTGCAGGTCGCCGGCGCCGGGATTCACGAACCAGGCAGCCTGGGCGGCGGTGTAGTTGTTGGCCACGGTCCCGGTAGCGCCGTCCCGGGAGACAATGGCCGCGTCGGTGAGGTTGTTGCGGATCGAAACGCCGGTGGTGTTGGCGAACCGGTATTCGACGGCGTTGGGATAGTT
Source organism: Gemmataceae bacterium (assembly GCA_022616435.1). Taxonomy (GTDB): domain Bacteria; phylum Planctomycetota; class Planctomycetia; order Gemmatales; family Gemmataceae; genus JAKEET01. The sequence goes on along the minus strand of JAKEET010000166.1, from coordinate 19,503 downwards.
GCCGTTGAGCAAGACCGTGTTGTGCAGGACCTTGGTGTTCGGCGAATTCCAGACGCCGATGGCGACGTCGCCGCCGACGCCGGCGCTGCGGGCGATGAAGTTGTTGCGGATGATGCCGCCCGAATGGTCGTCGGCGGTGGCGGCGTCCAGGCCGAAGGCGATGTCGCGGACATTGTTGATGAAGGTGTTGTTCTCCACGATCGTATCGCGGCTGTGATTCCAGATCAGCAGCACCGGCCCGGTCAGTCCGGCGCTGCGGAAGTTGCGGAACACGTTGTGGCGGATGACCCAGTTGGCGCCGCCGTGGACGTCGACGCCGTTGGTGTAGCTGTCGGGGGCGACCGTGCTGTACTCCAGGACGCAGAACTCGACGAGGCCGTTGTCGACGCCGCCGCCGCTGCCGTCGGGGTTCGCCTTCAGGAATTGATCGCCGATGTCCACGACGTGCAGGTTGCGGAACACCGGGGCTTCGGCGCCGGCGTTGAGGATGATGCCGTGCTCCTTGATGTTCTTCAGGGTGAAGTCCGCGAAGGTGATGTTCTGCGTGTTCCCCACCCAGAAACCGAAACGGATCGACCCGGACATGCCGGCGCCGGCGACCACCACGTCGCCGGAATCACCCGTCGCCCCGCGGACCGTCACGTTGGCGATGCCTTGCGGGATGTACAGGGTGTCGGTCAAGTTGTAGGTGCCCGCGGCCATCACGATCGTTTGGTTCGACCGCAGATTGTTGACGGCGTTCCGCAGGGCCGCCTCGGTCGAGACGTTGATCACCGACGGCGATGGGGCTGGCACGTCGACGCTCTTGGAGACGGTGACGCTGGCGCCGTCCTTGTCGGTGACCGTCAGTTGGACGGTGTACGTGCCGTACTGGGCGTAAGCGTGAGCCGGTGACGCCGCGGCGCCGGTCGCGCCGTCGCCGAAATCCCAGGCGTAGGTGAAGGTGTCGGCCGTCCCCGGATCGGAGACCGACGAGGCAAAGTTCACGGTCTTGTCGTTCGTGCTGGAAACCGTGGCGGTGAACGACGCGGTGGGGGCCACGTTGTTGATGGTGATGGACGTCGTGTAGTCTTTGAAGCCGCCGTCCTTGTCAATGATGCGCGCGCGTATGGTCCGGGCGCCCGGCCCGTCGGCAAGGAACGAGGCCGGCACCGTCGCCGACGAGCTGGAGCTGTTCGTCACCTCGAACGAGCCGTTGTTGTCGAAATCGAAGCTGTACTTGAAGCCGGCAGCGATGTCGGCCGATACGTCGGCAGGATTCGACAACGACACGGTGGCCGTGCCGCCCTCGTTGACCGGGCCGCTGTTGCCGATCGTGGCGGTCGGCGCAACGTTGTTGATGGCAATGGACGTGGTGTAGTCGGTATAGCCCCCGTCCTTGTCGATGATGCGTGCCCGCACCGTCCGGGCGCCCGGTCCGTCGGCAAGGAACGAGGCCGGCACCGTCGCCGACGAGCCGGCGCTGTTCGTGACCTCGAACTGGCCGTTGTTGTCGAAGTCAAAGCTGTACTTGAAGCCGGCGGCCATGTCCGCCGCCGACGTATCGGTGGGATTCGACAATGACACGGTGGCCGTGCCGCCCTCGTTGACCGCGCCGCTGTTGCCGATCGTCGCCGTCGGCGCGACGTTGTCGACGGAAATGGCCGTGGTGTAATCGGTGTAGCCGCCGTCCTTGTCGATGATGCATGCGCGTACCGTGGCGACGCCTGATCCGTCGGCCAGGAGCGCCGCGGGGACCGTCGCGGACGAGCTCGTGCTGTCGGTGATGTCGAACGTGCCGTCGTTGTCGAAATCAAAGCTGTACTTGAACCCGGCGGCGGCATCCGCCGCCGATGCATCGGCGGCATTCGACAGCCAAACGGTGGCATTGCCGCCCTCGTCCACCGCACCGCTGTTGCCGATCGTGGCCGTCGGCGCGACGTTGTTGACGGTGACCACGGCGCTATCGCTGGTTCGGACGCCGTTGGCGTCGGTCACAGTCAAGGTGACGGTGAAGGTTCCCTGGTCGTCGTAGGTCTTGGTCGGCGTCGCCGTGCCGGACGCGGTGGCGCCGTCGCCAAAGTCCCAATCGTACGACAGCGGACCTGCTCCCGAGCCCGATCCCTGGAACTGATGCGTCGAGCCCTCGTTGATGGCGATGTCCGCGCCGGCGTTCGCCGACGACGGCGCCCACGGGACGATGGTGATGGCGTCGAGGGCGAACTTCGCCTTCGCGCTGCCCGCGAACCTGAGGTTCAGCTGTTTGTCGCTGAGGTTGACGATGAACGTCGAAACCGCGAACTGGCCGGCGGCAGTCGCCGGCACGGTCGTCGCATAGACGCCCTCGGCGTTGATCCGCAACGCCTTGCGCGCCATCAGCGCGTCGCCCGTGTAGACCGTCACGAGGTACGTCCCTTTGGCCATCTTGGCGTTGAACGTCTCGGCCCGGCCCTGGTGAAAGTCGCGCGTCAACGGGTCCCCGAATCCGCGATCGATGGCGGTCACGGTGCCGGTGTTCTTGAAGCCGAAGCCGCGCGCGGCGGAATAGTACGGCGCGGCGACCTTGGTGAATCCCGGCGCCGTCGGCGAGCTTGGGGTGTCGAAATCAAGGGCCAATCTCGTGAAGGCCGGCACATAGCGTGCTTCGAGCTCCTCCAGATGCAGCGGCGCGCGCCGTTTCAAGCCGCGAGTCTTCGAGTGGCCAAGCAAATGGCGCAGTCCAGGAAACCAGACCATGTTCCGCTCCTTGGTCGTGCGATGTGAACACGGCGTACGCCGCCGCATATCACGGTTGAGATTCGGGAATCAACGTTGGTGCTGAACGGGGCGTGGTTCCGACCACGAGGGTATGGAACCCACGCAGCATCACCCTGCCATCAGACGGGTCACGGGAATCATCAGACGGGAACGGACACGAGGGCGCTTGCCAATACGGGATGTGGGCGCTGGGGACGGCAAACCTCCCTATCGTGATCGCCGGAAGCTTAGGCTAAAAACCCTACGAGAGCAACCCCACTGTCAACGTTTTTTTGCGCGCCAACGACGTTTCGTGGCCTATCCCATGTGTGCGCACGACCTTTGGGCCCGTTGAGCTGCCGCAGTCACTCGGATCTGGCATGATGCCAGAACGCCAACTTGCCACGGAATGCACGACGAGGTTGACCGTGCTTTTCGCTCAACCCTCAGCGCAGCAACAGCTTCAGCGCTTTTCGGCCTCGGGGCGCCCCTTCGGAATGACGTGCTTTCCAATCCGGCGCTGAAGACCGACCGCCCGCAGGCGTCGGCGCAAGTCGCTGGCACGTTGGATTTTGTTGCGAGCACGTGTAGATGCTCGCCTCCGACGCTTGCTCTCCCAGCTGCCAACGTGCCACGCTTGCCAGTCTTGTTTCCTGAGCCCCCGCTGCGCCGTGATCCCGAAATGCGCCTCTCTCCTCACTGGCATGCCGGTTGCTACCAACGAGGTCGGGTGATTACGGATGTTGAAGCAGGTCGCTAAGCTGGTTGCCGACTGTCTTGCCTTCGCGGCGGTAACCCCGGCGTTGCTGGGCTATTTCTCCCTGTGTCTGCTGTTCGGCAGCCAACGTACTTTCCCAGGGTGGTCGCAAGCCTTCAGCCTCATTCCAGGAACGCTCGGCGCATACTTGCGGCGCGCGTTCTACCGCGTAGTGCTGGCGCGCTGTGCCCCCGGATCCTGGATCAGCTTCGGCGCCATTTTCTCCCATCCCACCGCTGCCGTCGGACGCCACGTCTACGTCGGCGCCCTGTGCTGCCTGGGCGACGTGACTCTCGAAGACGACGTGCTGCTCGGCTCGCATGTCTCGATCATGAACGGCTCGGCCCAGCACGGCATCGACCGGCTCGATGTGCCGATCCGCGAGCAGCCGGGGGTCTGGCCGCGCGTCACGATCGGCACGGATACCTGGATCGGCGACCGCGCGGTGGTCATGGCGGACGTCGGGGCGCATTGCGTGATCGGCGCGGGCTCGGTCGTGACCAAGCCGATCCCGGACTATGCGATCGCGGTCGGCGTCCCGGCCAAGGTCGTGCGCTACCGCCGGGGCGCGCCGATCGAGGTGCAGCTCGACGAGCCAGCGTTGAATCAGCTGGAACCCCAACCCACGGTGTGATGCATGTGCGGCATTGCCGGAGTCCTGTTCGCCGATGCGGCCCGACCGGTTCCCGGCGACATTCTGCGCGCCATGGGAGATCGCATCGCCCATCGCGGTCCCGACGCGGCAGGGTTCTGGTCCGAGCCGGGCATCGGCCTCGTACACCGGCGTCTGTCGATCATCGACCTGGCCGGCGGCGACCAGCCGATCGCCAACGAGGACGGATCGATCCAGGTGGTCTTCAACGGCGAGATCTACAACTTCCAGCAGCTGCGGTCCGACCTGGAAGCCCGCGGACATCGTTTCCGCACGCGCAGCGACACCGAGGTCCTCGTGCACCTCTATGAGGAAGAGGGCGAGCGCCTCGTCGAGCGGCTGCGCGGCATGTTCGCCTTCGCCCTGTGGGATCGCCGCGAGCGACGGCTGCTGTTGGCCCGGGACCGACTGGGCATCAAGCCGCTGTACGTGTATCGCGACGCCGACAAACTGCTGTTCGGCTCGGAGCTGAAGGCGATCCTCGCGTATCCCGGCGTTCGGCCGCGGCTGCGGCCGGCCGCGCTGGAGGACTATCTCACCTTCGGCATGGTGCCGGGGCAGACGACCATCTTCGAGCAAATGGAAAAGCTGCCGCCGGCCCACACGCTGGTCGCGCGGGCCGATCGGTTGGATCAAGCGCCGCGGCGCTACTGGCGGTTGCGGATGGCGCCGGATGCCAAGCCGACTCAGCAAGAATGGCAGGAGGCGATCCGCGCCAAGATCGACGAGACGGTGCGGCTGCACATGATCGCCGACGTACCGGTCGGCGCCTTCCTGAGCGGCGGGGTGGATTCGAGCGTGATCGTCGCCGCCAGCGCGGGCTTGACGCAAGGGCCCTTGCAGACTTTTTCCATGGGCTTCGCCGAAGCGGCGTTCAGCGAGCTGCCGTTTGCCCGGCTCGTGGCCCAGCGCTACGGAACGCGGCACGTCGAGGAGATTGTCACACCCGACGCCGCCGCCATCCTCGACGAGCTGACCCACTATTACGACGAACCCTTCGCGGATTCCTCGGCGATTCCGACGTACCTGGTGTCGAAGCTGGCCAGCCGTCATGTCAAGGTCGTGCTGTCGGGCGACGGCGGCGATGAGGCCTTCGGCGGCTACGCCCGCTATGCCCACGACTTGAAGGAAGCGGCCGTGCGCGGCTGGCTGCCGCGCTGGCTGCGGCGCTGGGCCATCGCGCCCATGGCTCAGGTTTGGCCCAAGACCGATTGGCTGCCGCGGCCTTTGCGGGCCCGCACGGCGTTGACGAACTTGGCCCTCGACGCCGGGGCGGCATATGCCAACACCCTGTCCTGGTGCCGGCTGCCCCTGCGGCGGCAACTGTTGGCCCCCGATGTCGCCGCCGGTCTGAACGGCTGGTCGCCCGAGCGGCGCGTCGAGGCCGCGTTCGCCGCGGCGCCGCCCGGCGACACGTTGGCGGGGATGATCGCCGCCGACGTCGATGTCCTGTTGCCGGACGACTACCTGGTGAAAGTGGATCGCGCCAGCATGGCTCATGGCCTGGAGGCGCGGCCGCCGTTGCTCGATCACGAGCTGCTGGAACTGACCGCCCGGATTCCGTCGCACCTGAAGGTCCGCGGCGGCGAAACCAAGTGGCTGTTCAAGCAAGCGTACCGCGCTGAACTCCCGCCGGACATACTCGAGCGCCCCAAGCAAGGCTTCGAGATTCCCATTGACGCCTGGCTGCGCGGTCCTCTCCGCGACATGTTTCACGATGCCGTGCTCGAGCCGGCGTCCAGCATTCACGGCCTGGTGGATCGGACGGCGGTTCACAAGCTCTACCAGGCTCACCAGCGCGGCTTCGGCCGCCACGGCAGCGTCTTGTGGAGCATTCTGGTGCTGGCCCGGTGGGCCGACCGCTACATGCGTCCGCGTCGGCCAGCGGTTTCGACGTACAGTCTGTAACCGGAGAGTCCGCCGAGGAACGCAGAGAGAAGCGCGAAGCCATACTCTCTGCGTTCCTCTGCGGACTCTGCGGTTCGAGTTTGCTCGCCTGAGAGTTGAAGAAGGTGCCCGCGATGTTGCAGCGTTTGACTTCGTTTTCGAACGGCGGCGCGACGCCCTTGACAGTCTGCCACGTATTGCATTCGCTGAATGTCGGCGGCGCCGAGATGCTGGTCGTCCGTCTGGCTCGAAAGCTGCGGGACAAGTGCCGGTTCGTCTTCGCATGCCTCGACGAGCTGGGAGTGCTGGGCGAAGAGCTTCGCAAGGAAGGCTTCACCGTCGAGGTGCTGGACCGCAAACCCGGCTTCGACCCGGGTTGCGCATGGAGGCTCGGCCGGTTCTGGCGGCGTGAGCGCGTGCACGTCGTCCATGCCCATCAGTATGGTCCGTTTTTCTACAGCGTCGCGGCGCGGCTGCTGTGGCGCCGCCCCGCGATCATCTTCACCGAGCATGGCCGGACCTTCCCCGATTATCCGCGCCGCAAGCGCATCATCGCCAACCGCATCCTGCTGGAGCGGCGCGATCGCGTCGTCGGCGTCGGCGAGGCCGTGCGCCGGGCCCTGATCCGCAACGAAGGCATTCCCCAGCGGCGGGTCGGCGTGATCTACAACGGCATCGACACCGCCGTGTTCGCCAACGGCTGCCACGACCGCGACCTGATCCGCCGGGAGCTGGGCATGGGCCCCGACGATTTCGTCATCTTCCAAGTGGCGCGACTCGATCACCTCAAGGACCACGCCACGGCAGTGCGCACCATGCACCGGGTTCGCCGCGACCTGCCGGCCGCCCGCCTGGTGCTGGTCGGCGAAGGTCCGGAGCGCGGCAAGATTGAAGAATCGATCGACCGCCATCGGCTGGCCGATCATGTTCGCCTGCTGGGACTTCGCAACGACGTGGCGCGTTTGCTTCGGGCCGCCGACCTGTTCTTGCTGACGAGCATCAGCGAAGGCATCCCATTGACGGTGATCGAGGCGATGGCGGCGGAGCTGCCCGTGGTCAGCACGCGCGTCGGCGGCCTGGCCGAGATCATCGAGGACGGCCGCACCGGCTTCCTGGCCGCCGCCGGCGACGATGCCGCGCTGGCGGAGCGGATTTGCCGGCTGGCGTCGGATGCCCCGTTGCGCCGGCAGCTGGGGCAATGCGGCAAGGTCCGCGCGGCCACCATGTTCTCCGAGGATCAGATGCACCTGCGCTACCTCGAACTGTACCGTTCAGGACGTGGCGTGAGGGCTGGATCAAGGAACTCTGAACGCGCGGAGAACCTCGCGGGATAGTTGACACTTGCGGCTCTTTGCGGCTCTCACGCGCCGCCATCCTGGCCGAGCTGTAAATCGAGGTTGACACCAGTAAGGCTGCCCCGCAATCGGCCCGACCCGCGCTTTCCAACGAAAGTTCGTACTCAAACTCCTTATCGGCAATGGAATAGGTTCCAATCGTCCGGCGCTCCGTGGATGCGGCACGAAAGATGCTATCTCCCCTCAAGGCTCATACTTTCTTTACCGATAAGGCAGGCTTCCATCATGATCCCGCCTGATCCCCACAACAAATTCAAGTGGACCTCGATTTCTTCCCGGGGCGTGGTCCGGGCGATCATCGCGTGCCTCGCGGTGGGCTTTGCCGCCGTCCCCGCCCGTGCGGGATACGTCGTCGCCACCTTTTCTGACGTGAATCCCGGCCAGGTCGTGACCATCACCGCCAACGGCAATACCGAGTCAGGGTGGGCCGGCGTCTACAACTTTACCGATGCCAGCGGCGAGTTGACGGGCAACCTGCAGACCTTCTGCATCGACATCAATCAGGCCATCAAGAAGAAGGAGACCGTCACCTTCGACGTGGCCGAGCTGGACCAAGCGCCGACGCCCGGCAACGCCATGGGCGCCACGCGGGCGAATTACCTTCGGGAGCTCTGGGCGAACAGTTTTGACTTGATCGGCACCAGCAACATGAAGGCAGCCGCGTTCCAGATCGCCGTCTGGGAAATCATCAACGAAACTCGTGATCTTTATGAGTTCGACATCCGGCAGGGGAACTTCTTCGTTGCCGCCAATAGCACCACGCTCAATCAAGCCCAGGCGTGGCTCGACGCATTGACCGGAGACGGGCCGCTTGAGCCGAACCTGATTGCTCTGACCAGTCTCGAGCATCAGGACTACATTGTGCAGGGCCCGCCCGTTCAGAGCGCCCCCGCGCCCGCCGGCCTGGCACTCGCACTCGCCGGCGGCATCCCGCTGCTGGTGGCCTACCGCCGCAAGAACCGCACGACCATGGCCGCTGCCCGACGCCGGCCGATGTGATGTTGCGGCCCTCGCGGTTGCCGAACACCTTCAAGACTGGGACAGGATCGCCGCCACGCGCAGGCTCGACCTCCCGTCCTATGGACCATATGGCCATGCCGGTTCCGGCCTCGAGCCGCAAATCACGTTGAAGCCCCGCCCCGTCCAGCGTAGGATACCCGCACCCTGCAAATCGACCCAGGAACCTGGTGGCAATCGCGAAGAAACTTCCCGCGGCGAGCCAATCTCCGCGGGGGAGTGCCCCGTCTTTTACGGCGATTGGGAGAGAAGCGGGTGCGCTGATTCTGTCTACCGAGACTTTCGAAGCCTTTCCGCACCAACCCGAAGCGTAAGCGAGGGGAGAAACCGAACCCCTCGCTTACGCTTCGGGTTGGTGCAGCGAGGGTTGGTGCAGCGAGGGTTGGTGCAGCGAGGGTTGGTGCAGCGAGACTGTACAAGGCTAATTGAAGCCTTCGGAAGTCTGAAGACGACTCGGAAAACATTCACGTCGGGCGAAGGAGCAGTCATGTTGAAGAGCAAGACGAAACTGGCCAAGGCGAGACTGGCGTTGGTCGCGGCCGTGCTGGCGCTGGGCGGCGTGTGGCTCGTCGCCGGCGGGTCGCCGGACAATCAGAAACAACGCGACCTGTGGACGAAGACCTTCCAGGCGGGGAACTTCAAGGACGCTTTCGAGGGCCTCAAGAAGCTGTGCCTCGACCCCAAGAACGACCCCATGCAGGTCGGCAAGGACCTGCAGCTCGCGGTCGATGCCCTGCGGAGGCTGGGCCGCATCGACGAAGCCGACGATTTCCGCGAGTCGGTCATCAAGGTTCACGCCAAGAACTGGCGGCTCCTGGCCGCGGCCGCCGACAGCTACGCCAACCAGCCCGATCATCACGGCTTCATCGTGGCCGGCAAATTCCACCGCGGCACCAAGCGCGGCGGGGCCCGGTACGTCAACACCATGCTCCGCGATCGCGCCCGCGCCCTGCAATTGCTGGACGAAGCTCACCAGCTGATGGCCAATGAAAACGACAAGCTCGCGGCCGCCGGTTTCTACATGCAGTTCGCCCGGCACCTGATGTACGCCGGCAACCACGAGCCGTGGCGGTTGCAATACCTCACCGACCTGTCGAAGCTCCCCGATTATGAAGAAGGCTACATCTATCGACGCGGCTTCGGCGGCAACCACACCGGCGCCCCGGTCGATGCCGACGGCAATCCCGTGTACCATCACCTGCCCAAGAGCTACGAAACCGCGGCCAGCGACGGCCAGCGCTGGCGCTGGGCGCTGATGCACGCCACCGAGCTGGATCCCAACCGGCTCAACGAGGCCGACCTGTGGTTCGCCAACTTCTACAAGCAGGAGCTCGGCGTGCAGACGATGGCGCAATTCGGCTTCCGCTTCCCGCGCGGCGAAGAGCAGGACCAGGATCAGAAAACGGGCACCTACGCCCTGCACACCTTGAAGGACACCGAGACCATCGCCCGCCTGGCCACCGGCATCAAGCGCTTCGCGATCCCCGACGAGTTCAACTACATCAAGGTGTTCGAGCGCATCATCGCCCGCGGCCGCAGCAGCCAGGCCGAAGGCTCGTACGGCAACCTCGCCCAGGAATTCGAGGATCGCCGGCAATACGTCCGCGCCGCCGACATGTGGAAGAAGTTCATCGACACCTACGGCGCCGGCGCCAACGGCTACCGGCAGCAGCGGCTCGACCAGATCGTCAAGAACTGGGGCCGGTTCGAGCCGAACAACATGCAGGCCGCCGGCACGAAGGCGAACGTCGAGTATCGCTTCCGCAACGGCAACAAGGTGTCCTTCGAGGCCCACGCCATCAAGGTCGGCAAGCTCCTCGACGACGTGAAGGCCTACCTCAAGGCCAACCCAGGCCGCATCGATTACAGCCAGATCCAGATCGGCAACATCGGCCATCGGCTGGTCGAGCTGAACCAGAACCAGTACCTGGGCGAGAAAGTCGCGACCTGGGACCTGGACGTGAAGCCGCGGCCGGGGCACGTGGACGCCCGCGTCACGGTGACGACGCCGATGTCGAAGGCCGGCGCCTATCTGGTCAGCGCCACCATGGCGGGCGGCAACGTCAGCCGCATCATCATCTGGAACACCGACACCATCATCCTCAAGAAACAGCTCGACGGCCAGGTGTTCTACTACGTCGCCGACGCAGCCACCGGCACGCCGGTCTCCGGCGCCCAGCTCGATTTCTTCGGCTGGAAGCAGGAGCAGGTGAAGCCCAACGTCAACCAGTTCCGCGTCGATACGCTGCAATTCAACACGACGGCCGACAACGACGGCCAGGTGATCACCGGCGCGGCCCAGCAGCCCAATCGCTACCAGTGGCTGATCACCGCCAAGGCGGCCAGGAACTCCCAGGAGGATCGCTTCGCGTACCTGGGCTTCACCGGCGTCTGGTACAGCCGGCGCTACGACCCGGAATACAACCAGACGAAGGTCTTCACGATCACCGATCGCCCGGTCTATCGTCCCGAGCAGACCGCGAACTTCAAGATGTGGATCGAGCACGCCAAGTACGACGAGCCGAACACCTCGGCCTTCGCCGGCAAGACGTTCATCGTCCGCATCCACAGCCCCAAGGCCGAGAAGGTCTATGAGAAGTCGCTGACCGCCGACGAGTACGGCGGCATCAGCGGCGAGTACCTGATCCCCAAGAGCGCCACCCTCGGCGTCTACGGCGTGCAGGTTCTCCAGAATCCGAATCAGCCCATCGGGCGCGCCAGCTTCCGCGTCGAGGAATACAAGAAGCCCGAGTTCGAAGTGACCGTTGAAGCGCCCAAGGAGCCGGTCCGCCTCGGCGAGAAAATCGAGGCGACCATCCACGCCAAGTACTACTTCGGCGCCCCCGTGGTGAACGCCAAGGTCAAGTACAAGATCATGCGCCAGGAGCACACCGCCCGCTGGTATCCGCGCGGCGACTGGGACTGGATGTACGGCCGCGGCTACTGGTGGTTCTCGCCCGACTTCCCGTGGTACCCCGGCTTCCATGACTGGGGCTGCTTCCGGCCGATGCCGTGGTGGTGGCATCGCCAGCCGGAGCGGCCGGAGATGATCGCCGAGCAGGAAGTGGACATCGGCCCCGACGGCATCGTCAAGGTCGAGATCGACACTGCCGTCGCCAAGGAATTGCACGGCAACCAGGATCACAAGTATTCGATCACCGCCGAGGTCACCGATCAATCGCGGCGCACCATCGTCGGCGCGGGCGACGTGCTCGTGGCCCGCAAGCCGTTCCAGGTCCACGCCTGGCTCAACCGCGGCCACTTCCGCGCCGGCGACACCGTGATCGCCTACTTCAACGCCCAGACGCTTGATCAGAAACCGGTCGAAGGCAAGGGCGAGCTGACGCTCTACGCCATCAGCTACGACGACAAGAACCAGCCGGTCGAGAAAGCCGTGGAAACCTGGAAGCTCGACACCGACGTGGAAGGCAAGGCCCGCCAGCAGGTCAAGGCCGCCAAGGCCGGGCAGTATCGTTTGAGCTACAAGGTGACCGACGCCAAAAAGCACACCATCGAGGGCGGTTACCTGTTCATGGTCCGCGGCGACGCCTTCACCGGGCGCAACTTCCGCTTCAACGACATCGAGATCGTCGCCGACAAGCGTGAGTACCAGCCCGGCGACAAGGTCAAGCTGATGATCAACACCGATCAGGACAACGGCACCATCCTCTTGTTCGCCCGGCCCAGCGGCGTCTACCAGAAGCCGCAGGTCATTCGCCTGGACGGCAAATCGACGGAGCAGGAGCTCGACATTGTCCAGCGCGACATGCCCAACATCTTCGTCGAGGCGGTCACCATCCACGGCGGCCGCGTGCACAGCGAGATGCGCGAGATCATCGTGCCGCCCGAAAAGCGCGTGCTCAACGTCGCCGTCGAGCCGTCGCAGCAGGAATACAAGCCGGGCCAGAAGGCCACGGTCAAGGTCCAGCTGACCGATTGGAGCGGCAAGCCGTTCATCGGCTCGACCGTGGTCAGCATCTACGACAAGTCGGTCGAGTACATCTCCGGCGGCTCGAACGTGCCGGAGATCAAGGAGTTCTTCTGGAAATGGCGGCGGCACCACAGTCCGCAGACCGAATCGAGCCTGGTGCACTACTTCCATCAGTTGCTGCGCCGCAACGAGATCGGCATGGCCAACCTCGGCATCTTCGGCGAGATGGTGATCGAGGAAATGGAAATGGCCAAGGGCATGCCGCAAGAAGGCCTTCTGGGCGGCTTCAGCGGCCGCGGCGGCGGCTTGGGTGAAAACCGCCGCGAGTTCGCCGCTCAGAGGGCCATGGCGCCCGCCGCTGGGCCGATGGCGGCTGCCGACGGGATGGCGAAGAATGGCGCCGGCCTGCGGCAGGACCGCAACGCCGATTTCGAGCAGCAAGCCAAGCAAGGCGGCGATCCCGGCGCCGGCCCGGAGCCAACGGTCCGGAAAAATTTCGCCGACACCGCCTACTGGAACGCGTCGTTGACCACCGACAAGAACGGCCGGGCCGAGGTCAACCTCACCATGCCCGAGCAGCTCACCGGCTGGAAGGTCCGCGTCTGGGCGCTGGGCCACGGCACCAAGGTGGGGCAGGGCGAAGCCCTGGTCACGACCAAGAAGGACCTGATCGTGCGCCTGCAGGCCCCGCGGTTCTTCACGCAAAAGGACGAAGTCGTGCTGTCCGCGAACGTCCACAACTACCTGAAAGGCGACAAGAAGGTTCGCGTCCATCTCGAGATGGACGGCGGCACCCTGGCCGCGCAGGACCCGCTCATCCGCGAGATCAACATCAAGGCCGGCGGCGAACAACGCGTCGATTGGCGCGTCAAGGTCGTCAACGAGGGCGAAGCCATCGTCCGCATGAAGGCCATCAGCGATGACGATTCCGACGCCATGGAGATGCGCTTCCCGTGCTACGTCCACGGCATGCTCAAGATGGAATCGTTCACCGGCGTCATCCGGCCCGACAAGGACATGTCGAGCGCGGTCTTCACCGTGCCCTCCGAGCGCCGCATCGAGCAGTCGCGCCTTGAAGTCCGCTACTCGCCGACGCTCGCCGGCGCCATGGTCGATGCCCTGCCCTACATGGTCGATTACCCGTACGGCTGCACCGAGCAGACGCTCAACCGCTTCCTGCCGACGGTGATCACGCAGCGCATCCTGCAACGCATGAACATCGACCTCAAGGAGGTGGAGAAGCATCAGGTCAACCTCAATGCCGCGGAGATCGGCGACGACAAGGAACGCATCAAGCAATGGAAGCGCTTCAAGCGCAACCCGGTCTTCAACGAGGCCGAGGTCAAGGAAATGGTCAACGCCGGCATCGCCGCCCTGGCGTCGATGCAGCTCTCCGACGGCGGCTGGGGCTGGTTCTCCGGCTACGGCGAACGCTCGTGGCCGCACACCACCGCGGTCGTCGTCCACGGCCTGCAGATCGCCCAGCAGAACGACGTGGCCGTGCCCGCCCAGATGATCACCCGCGGTCTCGACTGGCTCAAGAACTACCAGGATCAGGAGACGCTCAAGCTCCGCAACTTCCCGACGCGCACCTTCCCCTGGAAGGAGCACGCCGGCAACATGGACGCCTTCGCCTACATGGTCCTGGTCGATTCCAAGATCGACAACCAGGAGATGCGCGGCTACTTGTACCGCGACCGCAATCACCTGTCGGTGTACGCCAAGGCCCAGTTCGGCCTGGCGCTGCACAAGCAGCAGGACCAGGAAAAGCTGGCGATGATCCTGCGGAACATCGAGCAGTTCGTGGTCCAGGACGCCGAGAACCAGACCGCCTACCTGCGGCTGCCGCCCGACACGCCGTGGTGGCACTGGTGGGGCGCCGAGATCGAGGCCGACGCCTACTATCTGAAGCTGCTCGCCGCCACCAGCCCGCGCGACGAGAAGGCGGCCGGCCTGGTCAAATACCTGTTGAACAACCGCAAGCACTCCACCTACTGGAACAGCACCCGCGACACGGCCCTGTGCATCGAGGCCATGGCCGACTACCTGAAGGCCAGCGGCGAAGATCGGCCGGACATGACGGTCGAGGTCTGGCTCGACGGCAAGAAGCACAAGGAGGTGCAGATCAACCAGCAGAACTTGTTCACCTTCGACAACAAGCTGGTTCTGGAAGGCGACCGGATCAGCGCCGGCAAGCACACGCTGGAGATCAAGCGCCGCGGCTCCGGCCCGGTCTACTGGAACGCCTACCAGACCAACTTCACGCTGGAAGACTTCATCACCAAGGCCGGCCTGGAGGTGAAGGTCAACCGCAAGTACTACCGGCTCGACCGCGTCGACGAGAAGATCAAGACCTCCGGCGCCAAAGGCCAGGTTCTGGATCAAAAGATCGACAAGTACAAGCGGACCGAGCTGGAGAACCTGGCCACGGTGAAGTCGGGCGACCTGATCGAGATCGAGCTCGAGATCGACAGCAAGAACGATTACGAGTACCTGATCTTCGAGGACCCGAAGGCCGCCGGCTTTGAATCCGTGGCGGTGCGGAGTGGTTACACCTACACCGGCATGGGGGCGTACATGGAAGTGCGTGACGAGAAGATCGCGTTCTTCGCAAGAGTGTTGCCGCGCGGCAAGCACTCGATCTCCTATAGGATGCGAGCCGAGATCCCCGGGCAGTTCAGCGCGTTGCCGACGCGGGCGTACGCCATGTACGCGCCGGAACTGAAGGGGAATTCGGATGAGATTAAGATTCGGGTGCAGGATTGAGGCCAGGAGGTCGGAAGTCAAAAGTCAGAAACAAGCCCCAGGGCGATTCTTCGAGCCCTGGGGTTTTGTTTGCGCTGGCCGTAGGCCTACACTATTGTTAGCATGCATTGCGGGGCGAACATGCCTTTGCATTTGTACCCGAATGTTGCGGCTTCCGATTCCGTGCCCGAGAATTGGAAGCCCATCAAGGGCGATGCGCTCAAGTACCCGGTTCGGAATGCCGAAGTGCTGCGGTACCTCCGCACCTTATTGCCGGGCCGTTGGCAGAAAGTAATCAAGCAAGGCAATATCGGCGAAGTTCACTATTTCGAACATGCCTCCGGGCAGGTCGCTGGGGTGAAGTTCTTTGCCCATTGAGAATCGTCATGAAGCAACGGATTCAATTGGATGAGCTCCTAGCGGAATCGCGCATGCCGCGCTCGCGACGGTTGGCGCTGTTTGCTTTCGTCTGTCTCGGCGTACTCGATTCGCTGGCGCGGGGTGTCATCGATTCACACGGAGCGGTTCGGCTGTTTTTTCACGCCGACAACGGATTATTTGTCCGCCGACAACTGCGCAGCAAAGCGGCCGATCGCATCATGAGTCATGGCGTGCAGCTCAGCGATCTCGTCGACGTACTGCCGCCGGACAAGGCTCGGCGTGAAACGGCCAAGGAAATCGAGGCGATGCGAGACCTTTGTTGGAAACTCCTCGAAAGCAAGCGGCTGGTGGCATAGCATTCGCCATGTACGCGCCGGAGCTGAAGGGGAATTCGGATGAGATGAAGTTCGGGTGCAGGATTGAGGCAGGGAAGTCGGAAGTCAGCATCAAGCCCCAGGGCGAGTCTTCGAGCCCTGGGGCTCTTTATTTGAATACGGACTGCGCTTATCATTTCCGTTTGCGCAATGGCAAGAACGACTCGGTCTCGTTGTTGTGCCTGATGCGAATTGTCATGGTGTTGACGCGTGACACGCCTCGGTCGTCGAACTGGCAATCCACATCCACGACGACGCTCTGATGCCATCCAACATGATATGTCGCGGAAGTAAACCGCACCGTAAAAGTCATGTTGCCAACGGCGCGGCTGGCCAGCAAGGACTCGATCATCCTGACGGATGGCCGATTCTCAATTGGGAGCCGTTCAAAGGAAACGGTCGCCTTGCACATCGCAAGCCAGAAAAGCGCTTCCAGCATGGGTAGCTCTCTCCTTGTTGCACTGCGTCTGCTTCTGTTATTCGTTTCCGGCTCGTCCGACGCACTTACCACGGCACGTCACTTGGATTGCGCCAACGCCGGCACCGGCCGCCGCCCAGACGCTCGTGAGCAGAGTGATGTTGCCCGCCGCCAGCATGCCTTCCCACAGCCACGGGATGGTGGCGTTCCGGTTCTCCGCCGTCAGCAAATCGTCGCCGCGCAGGGGTGCTTGTAAGGACATCATCGTACCTCCCAGGATGGATTGCGCCTCGTGCGTTTCGAGGCGCAACGAATCAAGATATTGCTATCACATGGGTTATGCCATTTTCTCATAATATTCGTTGCGCCTCGGGTGTCGTCTTGGCACAATCAATATGATCTATTGTACACTATTCCCTGCAGGACCGGATGCGTGCAGGACCGGATGCGTGCAGGACCGGATGCGTGCAGGACCGGATGCGTGCAGGACCGGATGCGCGCCGAGATTCCCGGCCAGTTCAGCGCCTTGCCGACGCGTGCCTACGCCATGTACGCGCCGGAGCTGAAGGGGAACTCGGATGAGATGAAGATTCGGGTGCGGGATTGAGGCAAGGAGGTCAGAGATCAGCGATCAGAAGTCAGCATCAAGCCCCAGGGCGAGTCTTCGAGCCCTTGGGTTTTGAGTTGAATGCGACTCTCAGGATTTCCGTTTTGTTCCAGTCCCAAAGGTCCATGAGGAATGGCGACATCCAGAGGAACGACTCGGCTGGCGTGCAATGCCCGTTGAATTTCTTCGGGAGTCAGCATGGTTACTCCGGGGAATACTCAGTGATTCCGTAATACTTGCCGTCGATGACAACGCCGACCTCCCCTTGCCGAGTCTCGCGACCCATGCGGCTGAGAGTTTGATAGAGCGCGGTCAAGGCCGCCGTCGTGATCTCTTCGTCGGCCGCGTAGGAGAAGACCACGACGGGATCTTCTCGGATGAGTGTTCCGCCGCGCTCATCGTCGCGCCAAACACCACGACCCCGCGGGTACGCCGTGCCGCCGCGAAACGCTTGGCCTAGCGTTGTCAGCACTTGGTCAACCCACTTATCTTGATCGATGGTGTTTCCGTCTCGATCCTTGCTGAGCACAAACACCACGACCAAGGAAGTCCCGACCGGCAGCGAGAACGCAGAGCTTCTTGGGGCTTCGCGGCGGAACTCATGGTTGCATGATACCTGCGGCACGTTGCAACCTCAAGCCTCGAATGCACCGAGGTTTGCGGCGCGGCGCTACCGATCTGTTTCGGTCTCAAACATTCTTTGTTTGAGCCAGCTCCTTGCGACACTCGGCTATCCGTCGGCGCTCGTTTCGCTTACATTGAAACGGTGCTGCAAGACGACGACCCGCACGATCCGTCGGCGTTTGCGACTCCTGCGGCGCCCGCTACTTCGACGCGTCGATTCTGCGCCGTGTGGCCGAAATTGGCCGCGGCACGACCCCGGCGGGACGAACCCTCGAAGTGCCCATCGATCGCTACGCGACTGCCTGATCCCATGCCCACCACCGCAACACCCCCGTCCACCACCCCCCTCGTCGAGCGCCTCCGCGCCATCGCCGGCGCCGCCAACGTCCTCGCCTCGCCCAGCGATCTGCTCGTCTACGAGTGCGACGGCTTCACCATCGAGAAGAACAAGCCCGACGTGGTCGTGTTCCCGACCACGACCGAACAGATCGCGGACATTGTCAAAGCTTGCAATCAGTTCAACGTGCCGTTCCTGCCGCGCGGCGCCGGGACCAGCCTGGCGGGGGGCTGCCTGCCGGTCGGCGGCGGCGTCATGATCGCGCTCACGCGGATGAAACGGATCCTCGAAGTCAACACCCGCGACCGCTACGCCGTGGTCGAGCCGGGCGTCGTCAACCTCTGGCTCACCAACCATCTGAAGCCGCAGGGCTGGCATTTCGCCCCCGACCCGTCCAGCCAGGGGGCCTGCACCATCGGCGGCAACGTCGCCACCAACTCCGGCGGGCCGCACACCCTCAAGTACGGCGTCACGGTCAACCACGTGCTCGGCGTCGAGCTGGTGCTGCCCGACGGCCGGGTGGTGCAATGCGGCGGGCCGGTGGAGGACACGCCGGGATATGATTTGACCGGCGTCATCGTCGGGGCGGAGGGGACCTTCGGCATCGTGTCGAAGGTGTGGGTGCGGATCACGCGGAACCCGGTGGCCTACCGCACGCTCCTGGGCGTGTTCGAGACCGTGGACGACGCCACCAACAGCATCAGCGACATCATCGGCGCCGGCATCATTCCGGGCGCCCTGGAGATGCTGGATCAGTTGATCCTGCAAGCGGTGGAGGCGGCCTTCAAGTTCGGGTTTCCGCTCGACGCCGGGGCGGTGCTGATCATGGAAGTGGACGGCCTGGAGGCTGGGCTGGACGCCGACGCGGAGCGCATCATCGCCATTGCCAAGAGGAACAACGCCCGCGAAGTTCGCCGCGCCAACACCGAGGCCGAGCGGCTGCTCTTGTGGAAGAGCCGCAAGCAGGCGTTCGGCGCCGTCGGCCGGCTGGCGCCGAGCTACTGCACGCAGGACGGCGTCGTGCCGCGGACCAAGCTGCCGCACATCCTGCGGTTCATCCAGAACGTCGGGGCCAAGCACGACCTGCGCATCGCCAATGTCTTCCACGCCGGCGACGGCAACGTCCACCCGATCCTGCTGTTCGATGAACGCGACGCCGGCCAGGTGAAGCGCGTCCTGGCCGCGAGCCACGAAATCCTGGAGGAATGCATCCGCGTGGGCGGCAGCGTCACCGGCGAGCACGGCATCGGCGTCGAGAAGATCGACTTCATGCCGAAGCTGTTCGGCCCCGACGACCTGGCGATGATGCTGCGGCTGCGGCTGGCGTTCAACCCGGACAATCGCTGCTCGCCGCACAAGATGCTGCCCACGGCTGGGGCGTGCATCGAGCAGAGCAAGGTGGGACGCAAGGCGGCGCTTTGATGTGTCAATTCGACGGTTTCGCGGAATTGCGCCGGTGTCGCCAAGCAATGGCGACGACGAGCACGAGGATCGCGATGATGGAGGCTACGGTCAGCCACAAACTGAAGTTCGATGCGGGTGGTTGCGGACCTGTTCCCGGTCCTTTTCGCGCGATGCCTGAGTTGAACGGCGGGGGCGGGCTCGGCTCGGCGACGGGGTTGCCGTTGCGGACGAGGCGGTAGCCGTCGCCGTCGGTTTCCCATTTGCCTTGGACGTACTTGGAGGCGGCCAGCATCTCCATG
>JAKEET010000165.1 GCA_022616435.1 Gemmataceae bacterium | reverse complement strand
GCCGAGATCGGCCGCGAGGAAGGGCTGCGGTTCGTGTATGCCGGCAATCGCCCCGGCCAGGTCGGCGACTGGGAGAACACGCGCTGCCCGTCGTGCCGGGAGGTCGTGATCGAACGCTTTGGCTACCTGGTGCGGTCATACCGGTTGACGCCCGACGGCTCGTGTCCCGGCTGCCGCACGAAGGTCCCGGGATTGTGGCCGGCCGAGCCGGCGCAGGTCCGCGTCGGCGACCTGGAGATGTACCGCTCACGGCTGCCCCGGCCGGTTCGCTCGTGATTGCGCCCGATGTACTGATCATCAGAAGCTAATGCGACGACGAAGACCCGGTTAGCGCACGCTGACCATCGATGGCGACCGCGACTCATGACCGCACAACATCCTGAGTCCCTGGCGCTCTCCGAACAGCAACGTCAAGAGATCCTGCGCGCCGCCTCGCAAATGATCTGGGACGCCGTGGGCGGGCAAGCGACGACGCCGCTAACCGGCGAGATCGCCGGTCTGGTCGTCTCCGGCGCCTTCGTGAGTCTCAAGCGCGGCAAGCACCTCCGCGGCTGTTGCGGCGGCTTGCAGCCGCAGCCGGCCGCTCTGGGCAGCCTGCTGGCCGATGCGGTCCGCCGGACCGTGTTTGAAGATCCGCGTTTCCCGCCGGTGTCGTCCACCGAGCTGCCGTATCTCGACGTGGAAGTGTGGCTGTTGTTCAATCCATGCCGGGTCGCCGACTCCGGCGCCGAGCGAGCGGCCGCCGTCGTGACCGGCGGCAAGCACGGCGTCGTAATCCGCTGGGGCGAGCAGCGCGGCTTGCTGCTGCCCGGAGTCGCCGCCGAGCATGGCTGGGATTCGGAAACCCTTCTCGATCACGTCTGTCAAAAGGCCGGGCTGCACCCCAGCCGCTGGCGCGAGGATGACGTTCACCTCACCACGTTTGAGGGAGTGTCGGATCGCGCGCCCCTGGGTGGCGAACCGCCGCCGAGCGATTGGCGTTTTCTGTCGCCCGAGCAAGTGGCGGCCTACGCCGAGTTCTGCCGTGCCAACCTGGAGGCCTTGCTGGCGGGCGGCACGCCCCGCTATGCCGCGCCCGGCCTTCCCGACGCCACCGTCAACGGTCTGGTGGTCTCGCTGCCATGGCCCGATCCCACTCAGGGAAGAGGGGAGACATGTTTGCAGTCGAGCAAGATCGATCTGCACCGCGGCATGGCGCTGCAGGCCTCGCTGTTTGAAACCACGCGCCGCCTCGGCGAGCTGCTGGCGGGCCGCGACATCGCCGCCGACGACCTGCGCCGGCTCGGGCTGACGATCCTGTACGACCCCGCGCTGCAGGGCTCCGTCCACGACCCCGATCTTCGCGGCGTCGATGCGCGCCGCCGTGCGCTCTTGATCATGGAGCGCGGACGGACCAGCCTGTTATTCGACGCCCAGGAGGAACCCGAGCGCACGCTGCGTGCCGCCGCCGCGGAGCTGCCGGTCAAGGATCCCGCCAGCGCCGCGGTGTTCAGCCTGGCGGCCGACACGTCCGAGCCGCGCGTCGCGCACGTGTACCGTCCGCGCGCCAGCTTCGGCGCCGACGTCCGGCCGGCCGCGATGGCCGACCGGTTCTATCCAGCCGACCCGCAAGCCCTGTTTGCCCTCGTGGACGTGTCGCTGGGGCCCGAGCAGCCGCGGTCCGCGTGGCCGGCCGCGATGGTCCCGCACGCCGGGCTGCGGTTTTCCGGCAAGGTCGCTGGCGCCGTCTTTCGCCGGTTGATCATTCCGGGCACGGTGATCGTCATCGGCCCCAAGCACACGCCGTACGGCATGGACTGGACCGTCGCCCCGTGCCGGCACTGGGACATCCCCGGCGCCCGGCTGGCCGCCGATCCGGAGCTGGCCCGGCGACTGGCGGACGCGATCCCCGGCTTGACGCTCGACGCGACGGCCCATGCCCAGGAGCACGCCATTGAAGTGGAGCTGCCGTTCCTGGCGCGGCTGGCGCCGAAGACCAAGGTCGTCGGCATCGCGCTGGGCGCCGCCGGTTACGACGAATGCCGGGAGTTTGCCGAGGGCCTGGCGAGCGTGTTGCGAACCCTGCCGGAAGCGCCCCTGCTCTTGATCTCCAGCGACATGAATCACTTCGCCTCCGACGCCGCCACCCGCCTCCTGGACGACGAGGCGCTCGGTTGCCTGGATCGGCTCGACCCGGAGGGACTGTATGAAACCTGCCGCCGAAAGCACATCAGCATGTGCGGCGTGATCCCGGCCGCGATCGTGCTGGAGACGCTGCGGCGGCTCGACCGGTTGCACGACGCCGAGCGGGTCGCCTACGCCACGAGCGCCGACACGACCGGCGATCCGAGCCGGGTGGTGGGGTATGCGGGGATGGTGTTCGGCGGCTGACGGTGGTAATCCTCAGATCGAGGGTGTTACCGAGAAGGATGCAAAGCTCGTCTGAGCCTCTCGCAGCGAGAATACCCAATGTACTCCAGGTTCACCGACCGTGCCCGCAAAGTGATGCACCTCGCGAGTCAAGAGGCGTGGCGTTACAACCACGAGTACCTTGGCACGGAGCATCTGTTGCTGAGTCTGGCCCGAGAAAGAACCGGCGTCGCGGCCTACGCCCTGCGAAGCTCGGGAATCAATCTTGGAACGATTCGTTCAGAAGTGGAGAAAATCGTTCAGCCCGGGCCCGAAGTTGTCGCGATGGGCAAGTTGCCGCAAACGCCGCGCCTGAAGCGAGTCGTGGAACTTGCGATCGAGGAAGCTCGTGGCCTCGGCCACAACTACGTCGGCACCGAGCACCTGCTTTTGGGTCTGCTGCGTGAAAATGATAACGTGGCGGCGCTGATCCTCGTCAATCTTGGCATCAAGCTAGCCGACGTTCGCGACCAGGTTCGCGCACTCGTCGCCGGCAGCCTGCCGACGAGCGCGGCGCCGGCGTCACTTCAGGACCACACGCCATTGCCATCGACGATGCAGCGTGCCCTCACGGTCACGAATCGGCTTCTTGATCTGCTGCAGTCGACGGCCGGAGCAAGAGCAACATGGGATTCAGGAGTTGTGATACGTTCGAACTCTTGGGAGTTCGTCATGTACGGGAACTTTACCGGTCGCGCCCGCAAGGTCATACAACTTGCGAACTGGTCAGGGAGACTGGCGTGGCCGCCAACGTGTTCAGGAATCTCGGCGTCGATCCAGGCAAGGTTCGACGCGAGGTTGAAAACGCTATCCAGGCGGATTCCGACCTTGCCGAGATCGACAAATTGCTCGAGGCTCCACAGGCCGAGAAAGTGTGGCAGTACGCCAGCGAAGAAGCGCGCAACCTCAATCACAACTACGTCGGCACCGAGCACGTCCTGCTTGGCTTGCTTCGGGAGGCGGAAGGCGTCGCCGCCCGGGTGTTGATCAGAACACGCGGACGCCGTCTTCGTCGCGGAACCATTCGCCGCGGACGCCGAGCTTCCAGCACGGGTTGCGGGCAAGCCGTGCCGGATAGGTCGGGAAATCCGCGTCGGCAGGCTGATTTCACCCGGCGCCGCGGTTACAATGGGCACAGCCCTGGCGCTGTAAAAATGGGGACTGGCACCGATGCCCGCACTTTCTGCCCAAGCCGCCGATCCCGCCGCGCTCCGTGACATCGCCGCGTTGTACGAGACCATGTCGCGCGAAATCGGCAAAGTCATCGTCGGCCAGCAGGCGGTGATCGAGCAGCTCGTGATCGCCCTGTTGAGCAAGGGCCATTGCCTGCTCGAAGGCGTCCCCGGCCTGGCCAAGACGCTGCTCATCAGCACGCTGGCCCGCATCCTGCACCTGTCCTTCAAACGCATCCAGTTCACCCCCGACCTGATGCCCGCCGACATCACCGGCACCGACATCCTCCAGGACGACCCCGAAACCGGCCGCCGCCAGTTCGTGTTCCTGCGCGGGCCGCTGTTCGCCAACATGATCCTCGCCGACGAGATCAACCGCACTCCTCCCAAGACCCAGGCGGCGCTGCTCGAGGCGATGCAAGAACATCACGTGACCGCCGGCGCCCAGACGTATCCGCTGCCGGAGCCGTTCTTCGTGCTGGCCACGCAAAACCCGATCGAGCAGGAAGGCACGTATCCGCTGCCGGAGGCCCAGCTCGATCGCTTCATGTTCCACATCCAGGTCGCCTATCCGAGCCGCGACGAGGAGCTGGCGGTCATGAAGCAAACCACCGGCGCGGCTGTCCCCGAATTGCAGACCCTGCTGACCGCCGAGAAGATCCTGCACGCCCAGGCCATGGTGCGGCAAGTCGTGGTCGCCGATCACGTGTTCCACTACGCCGCCGACCTGGTGCGGGCCACCCGGCCGCGGCAGCCGGGGACGCCGAAGTTCATCGACGAATGGGTGTCGTGGGGCGCCGGCCCGCGCGCCAGCCAGTACCTGATCCTCGGCGGCAAGGCCCGGGCGGCGTTGACCGGCCGGTTCCACGTGACCACGAAGGACATTCAAGCGGTGGCGCCGCCGGTGCTGCGGCATCGCCTGGTGACGACGTTCCACGCCGACGCGGAAGGCATCGCCACCGACGCGATCGTGAAGAAGCTGCTGGAGACGATCCCCGAACCGCTGGCCGAGGCGGCGGCACGAGTGTGAAATCGTGTTCGCCACAGATCGACACAGATGAAACACGGATGAAGAGTCGCTCACTCGTCGTTGGCCATTAGTCACATCGACAATGACCAGTGACCAATGACTAATGACCAATGACTACCACTCGCTTCGATCCCTCCGCGCTCGCCAAGTTCGGCAAGCTGTCCCTGGTTGCGCGGTCCGTGGTTGAAGGATTTCTGAGCGGCATTCATCAGAGTCCGTACAAGGGTTTCAGCGTCGAGTTCGCCGAGCACCGGCAGTACTACCCCGGCGACGAGATCAGACACATCGATTGGCGCGTCTACGGCAAGACCGACCGCTGGTTCATCAAGGAATACGAGGAGGAGACCAATCTCCACGCTCACATCCTGCTCGACGCCTCCGGCAGCATGGGCTTTCGCGGCGCCGGGCCCAGCAAGCTCGAATATGCCGCGTGGGTGGCCGCCTCGCTCAGTTACTTGATGCTGCACCAGCACGACGCCGTCGGCCTCTTGGTCCACGACCACAAGGTGCGCACGACCTTGCCGCCGCACGCCGGCTCGAAACAACTGCTGCGCATCCTGCAAACCTTGGAAGCGACGCAGCCCGGCGCGGAGACCGGCCTGGCCCCCTTGTGGCACGAGCTGGCCAACCGCGTCGCCCGCAAGGGGATGATCGTGATCCTGTCGGATTGCTTCGACAAGCTTCCGGATTTGCTGCTGGCGCTGCGGAACCTGCGGCATCGCCGTCACGACGTGCTGCTCTTGCACGTGCTGGCGCCGGAGGAGATCGACTTCCCGTTCCGGCGGATGACGCAGTTCCGCAGCCTCGAACAGCCCGGCCACAAGGTGCTGCTCGACGCCGCCCAGTTGCGCCAGGAATATCTGCGGAACTTCCAGTCGTTCTGCCAGGAGCTGCGGACCCGGACCCGCGACATGCAGATCGATTATCATTTGCTGCGCACCGACGAGCCGGTGGACCGGGCGCTGGGGCATTACTTGGCGAAGCGCCTGGCGCGTTAGTTTAGCCCCGGTTCGAAGAACCGGGGCGGACCTGTCGCCGGCAATGGATACATCCCAGGTGCGGGATCCTGCCGCCCCGGTTCTGCGAACCGGGGCTAAACGAACATGAACATCGGCTTCCTGAACTTGGCCTTGTTCGCCGGCATGGCCGCCTTAGCCATCCCGCCGATCATCCATTTCCTCAATCGGCGGCGGCACGATGTCGTCGATTGGGGAGCCATGCAGTTCCTGCTCGTCAGCCCTGCTAAACGCCGGCGCTTCATGATCGAGGACATCATCCTCATGGCCCTGCGCATGGGCCTGATCGCGATTCTGGTGCTCGCGTTCGCGGCGCCCTATGTCAGCGGGCTGCTCGTGGCAGGCTGGTCGAGGCCGCCGCGCGACACCGTGCTCGTGCTCGACGGCTCCTACAGCATGGAACAAACCGACGGCACGGCGCCGTCGCCCTGGCAACAAGCGCGTGCCTGGTGCGACAACTGGCTGAAGCAAGCCCACGCCGGCGACCGCGTCGCCCTGCTGCTGGCCGCCAAGCCGCCGCAACCGGTCGTCGGCGAGCTGACGGCCGACACCGCCCTGGTCCGGGAGATGCTCGACCAGCTGTCGCGGCCGGCCGGCAACGCCGACTGGCCGCGTTCGGTGTCCGACGCCTGGAACCTGCTCCGCGACCACGGCCAGGCCGGCCGCCGCGACATCATCGTGATCGCCGACCGCCAGAAGCTCGGCTGGGCCGATCCGGCGACGGTGACGCAGTGGCAAGCCCTCGGCCGGAGCTGGCAGACTGAATCGACCGCACTCACCGACGATCCGCGCTTCGCCGCCCCGCGCGTGTGGGCGGTCACGCTCGGCAACGACCGCGCCGGCCCCGGCATGCGGCTTGGGCCCTTGCAGGCGACGCGCACGCTCATCGGCGCCGGCCAACGGCTGCGGTTCACCACGGCTCTGCATTGGCAGAACCACGACGCTCCTCAGGTGAAGAGCCTTCGGGCCACGGTCGGCGAGTCGAGCATCGATGTCGCATTGCCGAAACGGTTCGACGGCAAGTCCGGCCGCGCTCCGATCACGTTCGATCACCGCTTCGCCGCCACGGGAATGCATCTCGTGAGCGTCGCGCTCGAACCGGCCGACGGCGCCGACATGCTGCCGGCCGACAATCGCCAGGACCTGGCCATCGAAGTGGTCCAGGAGCTTCCGGTGCTGCTGATCGACGGCGACAAGCAGGTTTCAGCTCGGAGCGCGACGTTCTACCTGATGAAGGCGTTCGCCGATCCGGCCGACAAGACCAAGGTGTCGTTCATCGTGCCGCGCGTGGCGTCACACCACGACCTCGACCCTGACAGCATGCTGGCCAAGGCACATGCGCCGCCGCGGGTCGTCGTGCTGGCCGATGTGCCGCGCTTGACCGCGCCGCAGCTTGCCGGTCTGACGCGGTATGTCGAAGACGGCGGCGGGCTGTTCATCTTCCTCGGTCCCCGCGCCGACCCGGCCTTCTACAACGCACACCTCTACCGCGACGGCCAGGGGCTGTTGCCGGCCCGGCTTGAACGCATCGAGATGGCGAAGAGCGATCGCGCCGTGACGCTCGACGTGAAACGATTCCTGCATCCCGCCCTGGAGCTGTTTCGCGAAGAGCCCCAGTGCACGCTCGGCCACGCCGGCTACACACGCTGGTGGAAGGCGACGGCCGAAACGCACGGCCGCGGCGTCCCGGTGGCGCTGTTTGCCAACGACGAGCTCTGGCTGATCGAGCGCGCGTACGGCCAGGGACGCGTGCTCCTCAGCACGCTTCCGATGGACCACACGTGGGACGGCCATCTGCCCAAGACGTGGGAGTTTCCGGTCCTTGCCCACGAGATCATGTTCGCGCTCGCCGATGTCCGGAGCGGCGCGTTCAATCTTGTTCCCGGCCAGCCTTTGCGGATACAGCCTGCGACGCGCGACCCCTGGGCGACGCCGGTGTCGATCATGCTGCTCAAGCCGGACGGCAAAGCGGCAACACGGACGGCGGCGGCGTGGCCGTTCGATTGGGGCGCTCCGGGACCGCCGGGCGTTTATCAGGTGCAAGTGGCTAGCGGGCCGCGTTGGCCCGTCGTCGTCCACGCGGACTCGCGTGAATCCGATCTGACGCCCGCGACCGATGAGGAGCGCCGCCGAGTCGCCGAGTCGTTGCCGCTGCGCTATCTCGACCCGGATCTCGACCAGGAGCAGCTCCCGGAGGACGCAGGCGCGGATCAAACGCAGGAGGTGTGGTGGGTTTTCCTGATCGGCGTCATGGCGCTCATGTGCGGCGAATTGTGGCTGACCCGGCGCATGGCGCTGGCCCGAGGGCGAAGCTAGTGCTGCGCATTCCGCTGTTCAACGACGGCAGTTTCCTGCTCCTGGCGCCGCGCTGGAGCGGCTGGGGCGACGCCGCCCAGGCTGCCGCGCTGATCGCGCTCTTGCTCGGGCCGCTGCTGCTCATCGCCAGCCTGTACCGATATGAGATCAAGCTTGTCCCGCGCGGCGCCGCGGCGTTGCTCTTGTCTCTCCGTGGCCTGGGGCTGCTGCTGCTCTGGGGACTGGCCGGGCTGCAGCCGACCATCGCCCGCGTCGAACACGAGGACAGTCCGAGCCGGGTGCTGGTGGCGGTCGATCTGTCCGGCAGCATGAACCTGGCCGATCCGCAGCAAACCTGGCCCGAGAAGCTGCTCCTGGCCAAGGCGCTGCGGCTCGCCTCCGACACCCAGCTCGAGCGCTGGCTGCAAGCGGCCGATCAACAGACTCCGCCGCGGGAACCTGGACTGGACGCCGTCGCCAAGACGGTCGATCAACTGTCGCGCAAGGACATCGCCCGGCGGTTGCTGGACGACGACGAGTTGCAAGTGCTGGGACGGTTGAAGGCTCAGCACCACGTCGAGCTCGTGGGTTTTCACCAAGCGGTGGCCGACGCCGCGGCATCGTCCGTGGCCGCGCTATTCCGCTCGGCCGACAAGTCCGAACCGCCGGCGAGCACCGACTTGAACCTGCCGCTCCAGCGCGGCTTGCAACCGGCCGCCCAGCAAACCGGCAAGCTGCTCGGCGTTGTGGTCGTCACCGACGGCCGGCACAACCAGGGCCCGCCGCCCCTGGAACAAGCGCAGGAGCTGGCACGCCGACAGATTCCGATCTTCCCCGTGGCCATCGGCTCGAAACAGCCGCCCGTCGATCTCGCCGTCATGGACGTGCAAGCCCCCAGGCAAGTCTTCAAAGACGCCGACGCCACCGTCGAGGCGAAGTTGCGCGCCGCTGGATTGCCGGCCCAGGACATCATGGTCGAGCTAACGGGGAGCGGCAGCTTCAAGAAACAGCAGAAGACGATTGCCCACGACGGCAGCAACCGAGTCTACACCGCCTCATTCCCGATCAAGCTCGATGAAGTCGGCGCGCAACGCCTGGAGATTCGCGTCGCGGCCCGCGATGGCACGATCCGTGAAACCACGACGGACAACAATCGCCTCGCGACGGTGATCCGCGTGGCGCCCGAGAAGGCCCGCATCCTCATCGTCGACGACGAGCCGCGCTGGGAATACCACTACCTCGCCAGCGCGCTCGGCCGCGACCGGGACCTGACGCTCGACCAGGTCGTGTTCAACCCGCCGCGCCTCGGGACCGAGAACGACGCCAAGCTGGACAAGCTCGGCTACGCCCGGCGTCAACTTCCGCGGACGGAGGGCGCCGTGGAGGATCCGTTGTGGTCGTACGACTGCATTGTCGTCGGCGACGTCGCGCCCGAGCAACTGCCGGCCATGGACCGCGTCCGGCTGGAGCGCTACGTCGCCGACCGCGGCGGCACCCTGGTCATCAGCGCCGGCAAACGGCACATGCCGATGGCCTACTTCGCCGGCGCCGCGCCCGATTCGCTCGCAGCCGATCCGCTCATCAAGCTGCTGCCGCTGACGCAACCGAGCATCCTGCAGCCCAAGGACGGCTTCGCGTTCGCCGTCCTGGACGCCGGCGCCCAGACGCCGTTCTTCCAGATCGACAAGGATGTTGACAGCAGCCGCGAGCGCTGGCTGGAAATGCCGCGGCACTTCTGGGGCGTGGCGGGCGTGGCCAAGCCGGGCGCCCAAACGCTGGCACGCGCCGACAGTCCAGCGCTGCCGAAGCCGAAGGACGCCGCGACCGATCCGGCCGGCCTGGTGCTGCAGCAACCCTACGGATTCGGCAAGGTGCTCTACGTCGGCATCGACAGCACCTGGCGCTGGCGCTACCGCGTCGGCGACCTGTATCATCATCGCTTCTGGGGGCAGCTCATGCGCTGGGCTGCCGGCGATCCCTGGCTGCCGGAGGGGAATCGCTTCGTCCGCTTCGGCGCCCGGGCGCCCATCTACCGTCACGATCAGGAGGTGGAGATCGCGGTCCGCCTCGGCGAAGGCGCGCCTTCGATTGCCGCGGCGACGGCGCGCATGAAACTGCTGCGGACGGAAGGCGACAAGGAAGAGCCGGCCGCCACCGTGCCGCTGGTCCAGGATGAACAGCGTCCGAAGCAATGGACCGGCAAGCTCAACCAACTGCCGCCGGGGCATTACCGGCTGGCGCCCGACATACCGGAGCTGCGGGCGAAGCTGGCCGACGCGCCCGGCGACAACGCCGCGGCACGGCACGGGTTCACCGTCCTGCCCCCCGACGACCCCGAGCTGATCGACACCGCCACCAACTGGGACCTGCTCCGGGCACTCGCGGAACAGTCACGGGGCCGGCTGTTCACGGCCGAGGATATCGATCAGTTGCCCGATCTCCTGGCACGCCAGGTGGAACGCAAGGACACACGCCACGAACAGCGCGTCTGGCAGGACGCGCCCCTGGTCTGGTGGACGCTGGGCATCCTGCTGAGCTTATTGACGGCCGAATGGATCGTTCGCAAGCTCGCCGGATTGCCGTGAGGGGGCGGAGTGGTGACCCTTGAATTCTGACCCCTGAGTGCCAAACTGCCAGGTTGCCTCGATACGCACGTCGAGGTTTGCCAAGGATCCAGCGCAACTGATGCCGCATGCTGACTACGGACTACTGACTACGAACATTCATCGCCAATGAAGAATGGGAAATGGACGGATTTTGGCATCTCAACCTGATCCGCTTCCTCGATTTCTTGTTTGCGTGGATGTTCTTCGCCAGCCTGTACCGCCGCTTCCGGCAATATCGAACGATCGGCCGCCTGGCGTTTGCCGGGCCGGGGCGCTGGCCGCGGCTGCTGCAGCTCATCCGGCAGCATCGCACGATCTTCATCACCTGGAAGACGCTGGCGCCGGCGCTCGTGATGCTCGTGCTGTGGGGGGTGCAGCTCACGGCCTCGCGGCTGGTCTGGCCGACGGCGAGCGCCCCGCTGACGGGTCTGGAAGTGCGGCATCTGGCCGAGCACTGGCCGGCGCTGTTGTACATCGTGCCCGTGGGGGCCGCGATGCTGGCCTTCGAGGCGTGGGGCTTGACCGTCGTCAGCGAGATCGACCGGGCCGAAATCGAGAAGTATTTCGACCAGGCCGAATTCTGGCTGCGGTCGCCGGCGGCGGTCGTCGTCAAGGTGGCGACGTTCGGCTACGTCAACCCGCGCAAGATGGTCAACGAGGAAGTGCGCAAGGCCCTGGTGGCGGCGGGCGACATGATCAACTACAACCTGTGGTGGATCAGCACGCAGACGGCGCTGCGGTTCGCGTTCGGGCTGGCGCTGTGGCTGACGTGGGCGTTCTTCCGCTGAGGAAAGCGGGTCGTATAATGACCGGACCCTGCGACCCGCGGCAAGGGCCGCGCCCTCGACAACCACGGATGACACGGATATCACGGAAGAAATCCAGGCCGTTGTCGATCCGTGTGATCCGTGGTTCAACCGTCTTTACGGGGTGCCGATGAGCGGCCAACTCACGCCCGCCGTGCAGGACTACTTGAAGGCGATCCATGCCCTGGGCGGCGCCGAGCAGACGGTGACGCCGCAGGACATCGCGTCCCGGCTGCGGGTGCGGGCGCCGTCGGTGACCGGCATGCTCAAGCGGCTGGCGGAAGCGGGCTGGATCCACTACGAGGCCCGCCGCGGCGCTCAGCTCACCGAGCAGGGCATCGCGGCGGCGCGGCGCGTGATCCGCCGGCATCGCCTGGTGGAATTATTTCTGACGCAAGTGCTGGGACTCGATTGGAGCGAAGTCGACGCCGAGGCGGACGCCCTGGAACACGCCATCTCGCCGCGGCTGGAAGCGGCGCTGGCCAAGCACCTGGGCGAGCCGCTGGAAGATCCGCACGGGCATCTGATCCCGTCGGCGCAAGGCGACCTGCGCCGCCGTGAGCTGCTGTCGCTCAATGAGTTCGAGGCCGGCCAGAACATCGTCATTCGCGAAGCCCAGGACGACAATCCCGAACGTCTCCGGCGCTGGCAAGCCCTGGGACTGACTCCGGGCGCCGCCGTGCGCATCCTCAGCTATCAGCCGCTCGACGATCTCTTCCATCTGCAAGTGGGCGACCAAGTCATCCACGTCGGCAGCGAAGGCCTGCGCGGACTGCGCGGCGAGCCGGCGAAGCACCCCGATTCGTAGTGGTTGGTGGTTCGTGGTTGGTTAACCACCAACCTGGCGCGGCGGCGCGGGCTGCTGCACGATGCACGCGCCGAGCAACACCATGCGCGTGAACGGGTTCATCGGCACGTCGTCGGCAAACCGCATCACGGTCATGTCGCCCTGCGGCGCTTCGATGCGAGCGCAGACGGCGCCGCTGTTCTTGCGAATCGTTCGCGCCGCGGCGCCGTCATGCCAGATCGTGGCGAAGCGCATGCCTTGCTCGTCGAGCAGATAGGCCCCGACCACGCCCCCCACCCGGCTGCGCTCGGCGTCGAACACCCGCCAGTTGCCGAAGCCGAACCAGCCGTGCTCGACGGTCATCAAGAGCGCGGCGTCCTCGGTTTCGCAGACGTCCAGCCGCCGCGGGCCGCAGCCGAGCCAGCTGGGGCCGTGCAGCCAACGCACGCAGCCCAGCGGAACGCCGAGCGTGCATTGAACGACGCGCCGCCACACCGGCGCCGGCGCCGCCGTGCCCGCGGGTCCCAAGGTCCAGGGCAACAGGCGCAGTTCCGTCTGTTCGAGCATACCCAGTGCAATCTACGTAAGACGGATCGTTTGGGCTGTTCCGTTCGCACGTTCATGCGCTCTATATAGCCGTGCGTGATTCCGCGGTACCAACCCGAAGCGTAAGCGAGGGGGTTTCGCCCGCTCCCCTCGCGGTACGCTTCGGGTTGGTGCAGCGGCGTTGGCGGCTGATTCACGCCAAAAAAAAAGCGTCGGCAGATTTTGCCTGGCAGGAATCGGTGAGCTACATTTGGACAACGGACAGAAACGTGGCTCTCCCCATCTGAAAGCATCTCAACCATGCCCAACGTCATCTGCGGTGTGGCCGCCTTGTCGGTGGCCACGGTGTTCTACACGTATCGTGCGTACGTCGACTATCTCAAGGCGCGCCAGCACACGCTGCGCGAACGCGTCACCTACATGCTGTGGGTGATGGCCAACGGGACCAGTGACGACGCGCACACCCCGGCGCTGCCCGGCGTCCGGAGCTAAACCCACTTCCCCTCGACTTACCCCCCTCAACTCCCCACACGATTCTTTTCGATGCTTGTCCCGCGGCTGCTCGGATTCCGCGCGGGCTTCAGGGTTCCAATTGGAGCCGGCATCCTCCACCGAGACAGAGGTTTCCGCTGTGTTCGCACGGTGGGGCCTCTGTTTTTTTTGGGTCTCCCCAAGAATCTGTGGGTCGTTCTGCAGAAGTAGAAGACAGAATTCCCCAGGAGGGAAAGAGAGTGCATCCCGGCTCGCTCTGGGGTAT
>JAKEET010000164.1 GCA_022616435.1 Gemmataceae bacterium | reverse complement strand
GTGAACAGCGTCCGCTCGGTCAGCTTCTGCTCGGTCGCCTTGGCGACGCCGAAGTCGATGACCTTGGGCACCGGCTTGCCGTCGTAGAGCGTGACCATGACATTGGACGGCTTGATGTCGCGGTGGATGATCCCCTTCTGGTGCGCGTGCTGAATCGCCTGGCAGACGGGCACGAACAGCTCCAGCCGCTCGCGCGGCGTCAGGTGATTGTCGTCGCAGTACTTGGTGATCGGCACGCCGTGGACGAGTTCCATGACGAAGTAGGGCCGGCCGATTCGTAGGTCAGGACTCCGCTCCTGACCGGAAATGGGCCGGTCACCGGAAATGGGCCGGTCAGGAGCGGAGTCCTGACCTACGGTGCCGCCGTCGAAGACTCTGGCGATGTTGACGTGGTCCATCATCGCCAGCGCTTGCCGTTCGGCTTCGAATCTCGCGATGACCTGGCGGCTGTCCATGCCGGGCTTGATGACCTTGAGGGCGACCTTGCGCTGCACCGGGTGTGTTTGCTCGGCCATCCAGACGACGCCCATGCCGCCCTCGCCGATCTGTTGCAGGAGCTTGTACGGGCCGATGATCGTGCCGGGGCGTTCGTGAACGGTTTCGGCGGCGGTGGCGGCTTCCAGGGCGGGCTTTTCGAGGAATCCGCCTGCCCGGAAGTGATCGCTCACGAGCTTCTCGAGCTCGCGGCGCGCCGCGGGATCGGCACAGGCCAGTTCGAGATAGGCGGCGCGCTCTTGTGGCGACTCAATCTCGATCGCCCGTGCGAAGATCGTGTCCGAGCTTGGCTCAACGGCCATGACCGGTTCCTTCATAAACAGCCTCTATCTTGCAATGCGTAGTTGGCGCGAAAACGTGCTCACCGAATCTTGAAGAATCTGTGCACAGATTCTCAGCTCTGGTTCAACTGCCCGTACAGCCAGGCACGGGCGTAGGCCCAATGTCGTTCCACGGTGGCACGGGAGATGTTCAGGCAGTCGGCGGTCTCTTCCAAAGTGCAGCCCGCGAAAAAGCGCAGCTTGACGACCTGAGCCTTTTGCGGATGCTGCTCCTCCAGCTTTGCCAAAGCTTCGTCCAGGGCGAGAAGGTCGATTTGATCCGCGGCGGCGTCGGGCAGGTCGGCCAGATCGGCCAACTCGGCCAGCTCGATGCGCTCACCGCCGCCGCCATGCTTCTGGCTGCGGCGGCGGCGAACGCCCTCCACCAGGATGCGGCGCATCGCCTCGGCCGCGGCGGCGAAAAAATGTCCGCGGCTGTCCCAGTGCTGGTCACGGCGGGCTGACGCCGCGCCGCTCGCCGCGCCCACGAGCCGAAGGTAGGCCTCATGGACCAGAGCCGTCGCTTGCAGAGTTTGCCCCGGTTTCTCCTTCGCCAAGCGCGTCGCCGCAAGCTTGCGCAGCTCGTCGTAAACGAGCGGCAAGAGCTGTTCGGCGGCGTGCGGCTCGCCGTGCTCGATGGCGGACAGGATGCGGGTGACTTCGGTCATTCTGGCCAGTTTACCGCGCGCAGAACTCGCGGGCCAGCCGAGCAGCGAGCCGGCGCGAGCGTCCCAGCTTCTGAAGCAAATGGGTCGGCTCGAATAGCTCCGATGTCTACTTTGCCAATCCGGGTGCGAGCGTCACTCACTCCCTTCCAGCTTCGACTTCGGTAAAAGCACCGGAATTGCCGCGGCGATGACAAGGCGCCGTTCGTCAAAAACCCCATAGCGCATGGCGAGAGGCCGCACGATCCCGATCCAAACCTGGCCTGTTTCCTTCTGGAGGTCGACGAGTGGCTCCCCAAATTGGGGGTAGATGCGCAACCGTCGGTCAAATTCCTTCAAGGCCGAAAGGAACTCCTCGCCGTCGCCCCGCTGCCGGGCGATGCCCGCCAGGGCGAGCAACCGCTGCCGCACTCGTTCCGAGTACTCTACCCGATACGGCGTCGGCCGGGGCGCAGCAGGGCTCACTTGGACCTCGCTCGCGCTTCGACTTCGGCGATGAAGTCTTCCAGCTTTAGACCTCCGGTCGCCTCGATTTCACGGACCTGTGCCAGGAACTCTTCTTCATCAAACGTCTGCCGCGCCCATTCCACGAGTTCCGGCGGAATTGTCTGACGAGGAAACGGTTCAGACGGATTCGGCTGATCGGGTTTCATGGGTTGTTCCTTCCGAGCCATTCGATACCACCGCCATTATAATGCGCCGGAAGGCCCGCCGGGAGGTGGCGTGCCATCAAACGGCCTCCACCCGCTAACTCGCCACCGCTAACTCGCCACCCGCGGAACCCCGGCACGCGTCAGGGCTTGCCGGGGTCCGACCGGCCCGGTCAACTTCAGCCGTCAAACCGCCGCACCCGTTGATGCAACCACGAACCATGAAACGTGCCGAGGCAGCGTTGAACGCAGATGAAAAAATCAGGAATCTGGAACGTGGCTGCAGACTACCGCGCTTCGGGCGCCGCCACAATCAGAATCCTCGCTTCCTTGACCCGGTCCGCGACGCCAACCCGCCGGGTGATAGGATTAGTGCATCCAGGAACGAGCGCTTCCCATGGATTCACCTTCGCAGAGCGGTTCGTCGCGAGCTTCGGGCCCCGCCCGGCGAGGCGACGCCGGGCGGGCGGTGCTGCTCGTGCTGTTCGCGTTCCTGGCGGCGTCGTTTCCCGCGACGAACGCCGATGTCTGGCAACGCCTCGCCACCGGCCGGGCCCTCTTCGACGGCAGCTACTCGTTCGGCGTCGATCCGTTCGCTTACACCACGGCGAACGCGTACTGGGTCAACCACGGCTGGCTGTTCGACGCGCTGGCCTTTGGCTTGCATCAGGCCCTGGGCGGGATGGCGCTGGTCGTCGTGAAGGCGCTCCTCATCGCGCTCGCGGCGGCGGTGACGCTGCGCTTGTGCTGGCGCGGATCGCAGGTGTGGGTCGCAACGCTGCCGCTGGCCGTGAGTCTGGTGGCCCTGAGTCCGTACGCGCTCTTGCGGCCGGTGTGCGTGTCGATGCTGTTGTTGAGCTTTACCTACGCCTGGCTGGAACGCCATCCGGCGCCGGCGTCGTGGCGCGAAGTTGTCCCGTTGCTGCTCGTCTTTGTCCTGTGGCCCAATCTCGACGAGTGGTTCCTGCTCGGGCCGCTCATGGTGATGCTGTGGTGGCTCGGCGGCCTCGTCCAGGCGCGAACGCAGGGCAATGTCGTGCCGTCCGCCGTGCCGTCGGAGCGACGCATCTCGCTGGCCTGGGTCGCGGTTGCCGGACTGGGCCTGGCGCTCGTGAATCCGCATCACATCCGCGTCTTCACGATTCCCCAGACGCTCGATCCAACCATCGAGCGCGACTGGCTTGACGCCGCGTGGGATCGTCACGCGCTCACGTCGCCGCTGGAATGGCTCGCGTCGGACGCGTCACTCGTGCAACCGCCGCGTTGGGCCTACGCCGGGCTGGTTGTGGCCGGAGTCGTTTCGTTCGTGCTGCGCCGCGATGGACTTCCCATGGGCCGGCTGCTGATCTGGGCGCTGCTCTTTGGGTTGAGCCTGTACCGGACCGGCGCCATTCCGTTCTTCGCGACCGTGGCCGGACCGATCGCGGCCCTGAACCTGCACGAATGGTACGAGCGTCGCGCCGTGAGTGACGCGGCATCGGCGCGCAGCACGCGCGCCGCGACACTCGTGCGGTGGGCGAGCGTGCCGCTCCTGGCGTTCGCCGCCGTCGCGGCGTGGACCGGCTGGATCCGCGCTTTCCCCGGCGAGCCGCGGCGCTGGGACCTGGTCCTCGATCCAGCGCTGGCGGCGGCCGCTCGCCAGCTCGCCGATTGGCATTCCGAGGGCAAGGTCGCGGCCGAGGCGCGCGGCCTGCCGACCTCGTCGGCCGCGGCTTGCGTGCTGGCCTGGCTGTGTCCGGCCGAGAAGAGTTTCTGCGACGATCGGCCGCACCTGTTCGCGCCGGCCGTGCGGGCCGATTTCGCGGCGCTGCGGCGGTCGCTGTTCGGCGCTGGCGACAAGGAGGCGGCCGCCGCCTGGCGCACGCTGCTCGCCAAGTACGCGATCACGCACGTGCTCGTGGACCGCGCCGACGAGCGCGGACTGTCCACCGGGCTCGGCCGGCTGTTCTCGTCGCCGGCCTGGACGATTCAGCATTTGCACGGCGGGGCGACCGTTCTTGCGAGGCCGAGCCCGCCGATCCGGGCGCCGGCCGTGGACCTCTGGGCCCGCACTTACCGGCCGGCATCGTCCGAGCGGGCGCCGCCGAACGGACCGGCGCGCGCGCCGCGGCCGCGGTCGTGGCTTGACGCGTTCGACACGCCGGCGCCGGCCGACGATCCCGGGCGCGTTGAATGCGTGGCCTGGCAGGCTCATTTCGACGCGCAGCGCTCCCTCTACCTGCGGCGGATGCGTGCCGACTGGGACTTCGGCCTGGCGGGGAGCATCGTCGGCCTGGCCGCCGCGGACCCGGGCCCGGTTTCGCCGGGAAGCGTGCTGCGCTGGACTTGCCTGGCCAGCAGTCAGGCATCGCACCAGGCCGATCGCAATGCGCCGCTCTACGGCATGGCGCTGCAGGTGTTCGATACCTTCGTCGGTCTGCGCGACGACGGCCCGCCAGGCTCGCTCCATGCCGCCATCCGCGCGGCCCGGCGGGCGTTGCTCGCCAACCCCGACGAAGCCCGAACGCATCTGTATCTCGGCGAGGCCTATCTTCGGCTGCGCCGGCACACCCGCGAACGCGCCTTGGCGCCGGCGTTCGTGCCGCTCGATCATCTGCGGCGCATCCAGACGTTGGCGGCGTTGCGGCACGCGGCGCGGCTCGACCCGGACCTGGCGCCGGCGCACGAGCGCCTCGCGGTCCTGTACCACGAGATCGGCTACGTCGATCTCAGCCTGGAGCAGGTCCGCGCGCTTATTCAGACACTGAAAGCGCACCCGAGGAACGACCGGACCGAAACGGCGGCGCAGCGGCTCGAGCATTGGGAGAACCTCGAGCCACAACTCGCCCGCCAGGTGCGCGACGCTCAGCTGGCGCTGCGGGCGCAGGAGCTCGACGTCTATGGGAAAGCCAGGGGGGCGTTGCGTCACGGCCTGGCCGCACAGGCGCTGGCCACGCTGGAAACCGACGTCGCCTCGATCGGCCGCGACGGCATGCGGCTCAAGCTGGACCTGATGCTGCACACCGGCCAGACGCGCGCGGCGCGCGAGCTGCTCGACGCGCTCCTGGAAGCGCCCGGCGACCAGAGCGACTTCCGCTGGCTGCACGTTTATCTCTCGGCGGCCGGCGGCGACTACGCCGCGGCGGACCGCGACCTGGCCAAGCTGAGCGAGCGGGGCGAGGCCGAGCGGGGCGAGGCCGGCGCCGGCTTGAACGTCGCGATCGCCACGATCCTGAGCCGCTACCTGCTCGACAGCGCCGCCCGCTTGCCCATCCGCTATCCGTTCGACTTGCTACTGCAGCGCGACGAGTTCATCCAGGTGGTGCGGTTCTCGGAAATCGCGGCCCTGCGCGGCGTGCTGGCGCTCGAAGCCGGCGACATCGACTGCGCCGGGCAAAAGTTGCGGCGGAGCTTGCAATGGTTCGAGGCGGGGCCCGCGGGGCGGCTGGCGCGCGGGTGTCTGGATTTGATCGAGATGAGGTGATTGGAGCTTGCCGCGTCGCGTTCCATGGATCGCGCGAACGCGAAACGGCAAGCCACATCGTCCATGCTGACGACGGCCCCAACGGCGCTCCGCCTATTCATCCAGCACGTTCCGCACCGCCCACGCCAGGGTCGACACCGTGAACGGCTTCTGCAGGAAGGCGCTGGTTTCGCGCAGCTCGGCGGGGAAGGTCTGGTCGTCGGCGTAGCCGGACATGTACAGCACGCGCGTCTCGGGGCGGAGCTCGCTGAAGCTCCGGGCCAGTTGCGGCCCCATCACCTTCGGCATGATGACGTCG
The DNA here is from genome assembly GCA_022616435.1 of Gemmataceae bacterium. Lineage (GTDB taxonomy): Bacteria > Planctomycetota > Planctomycetia > Gemmatales > Gemmataceae > JAKEET01. Next base: position 7,947 of record JAKEET010000164.1, on the reverse strand, counting down.
GTCACCAGCAAGTGAATCGGCTCGGAGTAGTCGTTCGCCAGCTTCAGGGCCTCGTCGGCCCGCGTCGCCGTCAGCACGGTGTAGCCCATGTCGCGCAGGGCCAGCGCCATCCAGGTGCGGACCGCCTCTTCATCCTCGGCCAGGAGCACGGTCTCGCTGCCCGTGGGGATGGCGAGCGCCGGCCCGGAGGGGGGCGGCTTGCTGGCGACGGCCTGGGCCGCCACCGGCAAGTACATGGAGAAGATGGTGCCCTTGCCGGGGGCGCTGTCCACGAAGACGTGGCCGCCGCTCTGCGCGACCGTGCCGTAGACCGTGGCCAGCCCCAGGCCCGTCCCCTTGCCGATCTCCTTGGTGGTGAAGAACGGCTCGAAAATGTGGGCGACGGTGGCCTCGTCCATGCCGCTGCCGTTGTCGCGCACCGCCAGGAGCACGTGCGGGCCGGGGGTCACTTCCGGATGCACGGCGGCGAAGCCGTCATCGATCGCGACGTTGCGGGTGATGAGGGTCAGGACGCCGCCTTGCGGCATGGCGTCGCGGGCGTTGAGGGCCAGGTTGACCAGCAGCTGCTCCCACTGGAGGCGATCGACGAACACGGGCGCGAGCTTCGGCTCGAGCTGCAGCGCGACTTCGATGTGGGCGCCGAGCAGGCGCGTGAACATCATCTCCAGGCGCTGCAGCACCTGGTTGAGATCGACGTGGGTCGGCGACAGGTGCTGCTTGCGCGAAAAGGCCAGCAGCTCGCGCGTCAGGGCGGCGGTGCGGTCGCCGACCGCCAGCATGGCGTCGAGCGTCGGCCGCAGCGCGTGCTCCTGGCTGAGGTGGGTGAGCAAGAGCTCGCCGCAGCCGAGCACCACGGTCAGCATGTTGTTGATCTCGTGGGCCATGCCGCCGGCGAAGCGGCCGATGGCGTCGAGCCGCTCCAGCCAGTGGATGTGTTCCTGGGCCTTGCGGTGCGCCTCGGCGGCGTTGCGCTTCTCGGTGACGTCGCGGAACACGAGCACGCCGCCCTGCAGCCGCCGCTCCTGGTCGAAGATCGGCGCCGCGCAATCGTCGATGGGAATCTCCCGGCCGTTCTTGGACACCAGGAGCGTGCCGTTGTCGAGATCGGCGGGATGGCCCTCGCGCATGGCCCTGGCCACCGGGTTGGCGGCCGGCGTCCGGGTCGCTTCGTTGAGGATCCTGAAGACCTGGTCGAGCGGCCGGCCCGCCGCCTCCTGGCAGCGCCATTGCGTCAACTGCTCGGCCACCGGGTTCATGAAGGTGATGCGGCTGCGGTTGTCGATGGCGATCACGGCGTCGCCGATGCTCGACAAGGTCGTCAGGTAGCGCTGCTCGCTCTGCCGCAGCTGTTCCTCGATCGCGTGCTTGGACAGGGCCAGCTCGATGTTAACGCGCAGGTCGCTCTCCTCGAACGGCTTGAGCAGGTAGCCCTCGGGCTGCGAGCGCTTGGCGCGTTCGAGCGTGTGGTCGTCGGAATGCGCCGTCAGGTACACCACCGGGATGTGGCACTTCTTGCGGATCTGGTCGGCGGCCTCCACCCCGTCCATGCGGCCTTTGAGCCGGATGTCCATCAGCACCAGATCGGGGTGCGACTGCTCCGCGACCTCGACGGCCTGCTCGCCGGTCGCCACCGGGCCGAGCACGGTCGTCCCCATCTTGGTGAGCCGTTCGCGCAAGTCCTCCGCCACGATGCTCTCGTCCTCGACGACGAGAATGGAAACCGGTTGCATGTCAGCCTCCTTCGCTGCCGGGGCGATTCGAAAAGTACAGCGTCACGTTGGTCCCGGGATTCTCTCGTGAAAACTCGATGACGCCGTTGAGCTGTCCCGTCAGGGCGCGGACCAGCCGCAGGCCGAGCGAATCGGCCTTCTCGAGCGTCAGCTCCGGCGGCAAGCCGACGCCGTAATCCTGCACCGCCAGGAGATTGCGGCCGTCGGCGATCTCGGCGACGGTGATGACCACCTCGCCGCCGCCTGCGCCGCCGGGAGCGCTGCCGGGCGCGCCGGGATAGGCGTGCTTGCAGCAGTTGGAGACCAGCTCGTGGAGGATGAGGCCGCACGGGATGGCGGTGTCCATGCTGAGAAAGAGGCGCTCCAGGCGGTACTTGATCTGCACGGCCGGGTTCGAGCCGGCGTAGAAGCGCTGCAGGTTGGCGCCGAGGTTTTGCACGTAGGCGGCGAAGTCGATGCGGGCCAGGTCGTGGGCCCGGTACAGGGTCTCGTGGATGGTGGCCATGCAGCGGACCCGGTTCTGGCTCTCGCGGAACATGGCGCTGGCGCGCGCGTCCTGCACGTAGCCGGCCTGCAGGTTGAGCAGGCTGGTGATGACCTGCAGATTGTTCTTGACCCGATGATGGACCTCGCGGAGCAGCACTTCCTTCTCCCGCAGCGACGCCAGCAGCCGCTGCTCCGCGTGCTTGCGCTCGGTGATGTCGCGGATGATCCCCGTGAACATCGGCGGCCCCCCCGCCGTGGGAATCCGCGTGATCGCCACCTCGGCCGGGAACTCGCTGCCGTCGGCCCGCAGCGCCGGCATCTCGATGCGCTTGTCCAGCGCCCGCCCCTCGCCGGTCGCCAGATAGGCCGCCAGGCCCTCGCGCTGGTTGGCCCGCAGCCATTCCGGCAGGATCAGCTCCGCCATGTCCTTGCCGATGGCCTCGGCCTGGGCATGGCCGAAAATCTTCTCCGCCGCCGGGTTCCAGTCGATGATCTTCCCCTCGTGATCGATGGAAATGACCGCGTCCAGGCTGGCTTCAAGCACGGCCGCCTTGCGGGCCTCGACCGAATGCACGCGCTCCTCGTGGGCGCGGTGGCCTTGCTCGTTCAGATGCGCCAGCTCGTCGTTGAGGTAGGCCAGCTCCGCGTTGGCGCGGCGCAGCCGGCTGTTGGCCTCCTCCAGCTCCCGCGCCCGCAAGAAGATGTCGGCCTCCATGCGGATCGCCCGGTCGCGCAGCTCCTCGGTCAGCTTCGATTGCTCCGTCCCCGCTTCGCGCAGCCGCACCAGCTCGGTCACGTCCTCGACGCGGTGGATGATGTAGAGCAACTCGCCGTCGGGGCCGAACACCGGCGAGTTGATCGGGCTCCAGTGCCGCTCCTCGAAGCCGCCGCCTTCGCACTCCGGGCGGCGCATGTCGTACTTCTGCACGGCCATCGTGTCCGGACGGCGGTGCCTGAGCACGCGCTCCAGCGACGCGCCCAGGTTGCGGACGCCGCTGGCCGCCGGGTCTTGGGGATTGTCGGGAAACACGTCGAAGATGTCGTGGCCGAGGATGTCGTCGCGGCGCGTCATGGTGGCGCGCAGATAGGCGTCGCTGACCGCGACGATGCGCAGCTCGGGGCTCAGCACCAGGTACAAGCCGGGCGCGGACTCGAACAGGAGCCGAAAGTCGGACGCAGGGATTGGCGGACTCTCCCCGGGAGCCACACTCATGCCAAGCCTCCACCGTATTGAGGCTGCCGCAGGCAACGGACGGGGGGACAGGCGCAACGCGAACGACCGGCCGAGGGGCAGCGCCGGCTGCGAATGTCAAGACAGCGACCTTGCCAGCGCCTCCGGGACAGGACAGAGTGATTGCGCCGTTGGAGAACGGACGTTGATTTCAGGGAACGATCCTAGACGGGAACTCTCCGAGTCAACGATAGGACACGAATCGACCGGGAGCAACGGCAGAAATGGGGAAACTGCGCGGGCTACCGAGCGCTCTAGGGAGAAATCTGAATGTGCAGCGTGTGGCTTGCCGTTTCGCGGTCGCACGATCCGGCGAACGCGAAACGGCGAGCCGCGAGCGTCACGCGCTCTTCTTGTCCGACGCCGGCTTCTTCTCGAACAGGGGCTGCTCCTTGCGCACCACCTTCTCGTTGACCACGAACTTCCCCTTGCTCTCGATGTCCGGCAATTCAAACATCACGTCGGTCATCACGTCCTCGACGATGCTGCGCAGCCCGCGGGCGCCGGTGTCGCGCTCCTTGGCCAGGCAGGCGATGGCGTGCAACGCTTGCGGCGTGAACTCCAGCTCGGCCGTCTCCATCTCGAACAGCTTCTGATATTGCCGCACCAGCGCGTTCTTCGGCTCGGTCAGGATGCGGACCAGCGATTCCTCGTCGAGCGGGTCCAGCGGGGCGATCACCGGCAGCCGGCCGACGAACTCCGGAATCATGCCGTACTCGATCAGGTCGTCGCTGGTCACCTGCGACAGCAATTCGCCCAGGTTCTGCTCGCGGGCCAGCGGGTTGGCCGCGAAGCCGATGGTCTTCTTGCCGACGCGGCGGGCGATGATGTTGTCGAGCCCGACAAACGTGCCGCCGCAGATGAACAGGATGTTCGAGGTGTCGACCTGGATGTACTGCTGCTCGGGATGCTTGCGGCCGCCCTGCGGCGGGACGTTGCTGACCGTGCCTTCGAGCATCTTGAGCAGGGCCTGCTGGACGCCTTCGCCGGACACGTCGCGGGTGATGGAGACGTTGTGGCTGGTCTTGGCGATCTTGTCGATCTCGTCCACGTAGACGATGCCGCGCTGGGCCGCCTCGATGTCGAAGTCGGCGGCGTGCAGGAGCTTCAAGAGCAGGTTCTCGACGTCCTCGCCGACGTAGCCGGCCTCGGTCAGCGTGGTGGCGTCGCCGATGGCGAACGGCACGTCGAGGATGCGGGCCAGCGTGCGCGCCAGCAGGGTCTTGCCGCTGCCGGTCGGGCCGATCAACAGGATGTTGCTCTTGTCCACGTCGACGTCGTTGTGGCCTTCGTCGCCGAGGCTGAGGCGCTTGTAGTGGTTGTGGACGGCGACCGACAGGAATTTCTTCGCCCGGTTCTGGCCGATCACGTATTGATCGAGCTTGTCCTTGATCGACCGCGGCGTGGGAATGTGCGTGACCGTGGACTTGGACACGCCGCGGCGGCGCTTTTCCTGGTCGATGATCGACTGGCACAGCTCGATGCACTCGCCGCAGATGTACACGTCGCCCGGCCCTTCGACGAGGGGGCCGACGTCGCGATACGACTTCCGGCAGAAGGAGCAGAACGCGTTGCGATTGCGGCCGGTGCTGCCGGTGGGTGGCTTACGGCCGCCGGCGCCGCCTCCCGTCGTGTTCATGGTCATGAAGACTCCTGGATTTTGACCGTACGAGATTTTACGTCCTCGGCGAAGGCAACGCAAGCGGTAGGCGAGTCATGGGGGCGACATTCTGGTCTGGCGAAAGCTTGGGGGGCTGGTCCTCTGTTTCGGATAGCCTGTCACGGCCCGGAGGGAGGCGCCTGGATCCGGGTGTCCGTTGGGGCCGACGGCGCGTCCCTTGGTTCCCGAGCCGCCTGGATTCTCATGTCGGGGGCGTCGGTCGTGTCGGGAGCGGCTGGCGTTGCCGCCTGGTTCGCCAGTCGCGTCTTGATCCGCTCGAACTCCTCGGGGGCCAGCTCGCCGCGCTCGACCAGGGCCTGATAGTTGCCGAGCAGGTCCTCGACCGGCGGCGCCTCGTCGTCCTCATGGCGCCAGCGCCGCACCCGGATCACGGCCACGCAGCCGGCGACGATCAGGATCACCAGCAGGCTGCCGTAGATGGCCAACTCCGCGTCGAATCGCCATTCGGCGAACAGCCCGGCAGGATTGGACGGCAGCCTCATCGTTCTGACTTCTGGCCTCTGGCCTCTGACTTCTGACCTCTGACCTCTTCTGCCTCCTGGCCAGTCCTCCGCCGGTGCACGCTATTATAGCGCCGGTTCAAGGGGGCGTGAAGCAATTGAAAAAAAGACGGTCGTGCCGGCGCGCGGAGGTCGCGATACGGCAGGAAGATTGTGCGCGATTGCCTTTGGTGGCGCATTGCGCAGCGGAAATAGTTACAATCTGGAGCACTTTTTGCAAAGTTTTGTCGGGGGGACATCGTGATGAAACCGACCAAGCGTCCCGTGTGGTTCGCTGTTGCGGCACTCGCTTTCTCGTGCAGCCCGTCGAGCGCCGAACCGCCGGCTCAGCAGAAGGAACCGCCCATCGCCTGGCGGAAACACTGGGCCGGGGCGCGGCAGGAAGCGCGCACGACGAAGCAGCCGATGCTGCTCGTCGTGGCGTTTCCGAGCTGCAAATGGTGGCTGCGCATGGAGCGCACCACGTTCGCCGATCCACGGGTTCGCAACGCGATCGCGACCTTGATTCCGGTGCTGTTGCACGGCGAGGAGGATGGCCTGCTGTTCGAGCAATTCAAGGTCACTGAGTGTCCGCTGATCGCGGTGTTCGACGCCGGGGGCAAGGAAGTGGCCCGCGTGCAAGGGTTCCAGGAGGTGCAAGCATTTCTCGAATGGCTCAACCGCCACGGCGGCAACCGCCACGGCGCTCCGCGTTCAAAAAACCAGTGAACCGCCCCAACCATGGATTGCACGGATCGCACGGCTTGCGTTAGACTACGCGGCAATGGATTTCCTATCTCCTGCGACAAGGATGCGATTCCATGGACACCGCACGACTCGCCGGCATGATCGGCATTGCGTCAGTGGTCACCCTGGGCGTGGTCGGGGTGGACCGCTGGAACAAGGACGCCAAGACCCGCCACCAGGGTGATGTGGCCCAGGCCGACCTGGCCCAGGCCAAGTGCGCGGCGCCGATGCCCGCGCTCCCCGTGGTGCGCGACAGCACGATCTCCTTCCAGGTGGACCCGGCCGAGCCGATGCTGCCGCCCATTCCCAAGGAGAGCGCGGCGCCGCCGCTCGTTTCCAGCGGGGAGCTGGAAAAGAAACTGAAGCAATCGATCGACAAGCTGCACAAGGCGCTCGACTTGCCGGTCCTGAACGAGACCGAGCCGAGTGTGCCGCCGCCGGCAGACGTATCTAGCAAGCCGAAGGCCGACGACAAAGCGCCGCTGCCGCCGCTGCCCGCCATTTCTTCCGTGCCGCCGGCTTCTGCTGCGCCGCCGTCGGTTCCGCCGCCGTCGGTTCCGCCGCCGCCCGTGCCCCCGGTGGGCAACGCGAACGAGGCGCCGCTTCCGCCGCCGGTCGCGCTCGGGTCAGCGGCAAAGGTCGATCCCGTCCCGCCGCCGGTCCCTCCCGTCGAGTCGGCGGAGCCTATCGATTCCGTCAAGCCGCTGCCGCCAGTGCCGGCGCTGAACAAGAACACCGACGCCAAGCCCGCCGCGCCAATCCCCCCGCCACCCGTCCGCGGGGTGGCGGCCGATTCCGGGACTCCGGCGGCCCCGCCGATGCCGTTCGCGCCGCCGATGCCGTCGCCTGTCGGCGTGGCCCCACCGATGCCGGCCGCGCCGCCGATGCCATCGCCGCCGACCAGAGCGGTCGATGGTTTCGAAGCGCCCAAGCCCGCCGCAGCCCCGCCGGCAGTGATTTCAACCCGGCCGCCGATTCCAAACCAACCGCCCAACCGGCAACCCACGAATGAGTTCCAGCAGCGCCTCAACGACCTGGAGATGAAGTATCTGAAGCTGACGATCGGCGAGATCGAGCGCCGCCTGGAGAAGTTGCCGAGCAACGCCGCCGAGCACGCGACGCTGGACGCGGACCGCAAGCGGATGACGGAGCGGCTGGCGCAGCTCGTCCAGGCCGCCCCCGAGCCGTTCGACGGGCCCACCGACAACCTCTGGGCCCTGCACCTGGAAACCGTCGACGGCAAGACCGTCGTCCAGGCGATCGTCCATCAGAAGGCCCGCTTCAAGATCATGTGCGAACGGCTCGACCTGCAGGCGCCGATCGGCACCTTGCGGGCGGTGGGCGACGTGCGGATCTCCGGCGAAGGCTTCCAGGGGAGCTGCGATCGCCTGTCGATCACCCTCCATCAAGACCGGCTGCTGCTTGAGGGCAACGCCGAGGTCGGCATCCGCACCCGGCCGCTGCCGATGCTCGAGGAGCGCCTTGAGGAGCACAAGGAAGGCCTGGCGAAGGAAGGCCTGGCGAAGGAAGGCCTGGCGAAGGAAGGCCTGGCGAAGGAAGGCCTGGCGAAGGAAGGCCTGGCGAAGGAAGGCC
>JAKEET010000163.1 GCA_022616435.1 Gemmataceae bacterium | reverse complement strand
TTCGATGACTGGTGGGCGCGCGTCGGGGCGTAAGCGCTGGCAGGCGAGCGTCGAGGCGTAAGCCCGACGTGGACGTGACGTGGTTGCGGGCTGTCGGACACTGAGACGTCGTGGGATGCTGACACGTCGGGCTTACGCCCCGACGCTCGCCGGCGGAGAGAATCATGCGTCATTTGTTTTGCCTGGGGATCGCGACGACACTGACTGCGGGAGTGGCCGCCGACAACTGGCCCGGCTGGCGCGGGCCGACGAACCAGGGCGTTTCCGCTGAGCAGCGCCTGCCCCTCGAATGGTCCAGGGACAAGAACGTCCGCTGGCAGGTCTCGGTTCCCGGCGCCGGCGTCAGCGCTCCGGTTGTCTGGAACGATCGCGTCTTCCTGACCGCCTCCGACGGCCGGCTCAACGATCGCCTGCAGGTCTATTGCTGGCGGCGCGCTGACGGCAAGTTGCTCTGGCACACCAAGCTGTTCGGCTCCGCCCCGACCGACATGTTCGCTCCCGGCGGCATGGCCGTGCCCACGCCCGCCACCGACGGCAAGCTGCTCTTCGTCCTGTTCGGCACGGGCGAACTGGCGGCGCTCGACTTCGACGGCAGGCCGGTCTGGATTCGGTCGCTGGCTGAGGAATACGGTCCGTTCCGAAATCGCTGGGGCATGGGCACGTCGCCGGTGCTGGTGGACGACATGTTGCTCGTGCAGGTCGATCACTGGAGCCAATCGTATTTGCTGGCTGTTGATCCGAAGACCGGGGCCAACCGCTGGAAGACGAATCGGCCCACCTCGGTCAACTGGTCGAGTCCGCTGGCCGTGAAGGTCAACGGCGACAAGCAGATCGTCACCATCGGCACCAACCACGTCCGCGGCTACGATGCGGCCGGCGGCGGCGAGCTGTGGTCGGTCGCGGGGACGCATTTCCAGTGCATCCCCAGCCCGATCGCGCACGGCAAGCTGCTCATTGCCTGTTCCGGTGAGAGCACGATGGCGATCAAGCTCGACGGCGCCACCGGCGACTTGACCAAGAGCCACGTGCTGTGGAAGAACACCAAGGCGAAGGCGTTCATGCCATCGCCGTTGCTCTACGAAGGCCTGATCTACCTGCCGCTTGATAAGCAGTTCGTGGTGTGCCTGGACGCCAGGACCGGCAAGCAGCACTGGAAGGAACGGCTCGGCGATCAGTTCTACGCATCGCCGGTCGGCGGCGCCGGCCGCGTGTACGTCTCGGCTCACGAAGGGATCATCCGCGTGATCAAGGCCGGGGCGGTTTTTGAGCTGCTGGCGGAAAACGACCTGGGCGAGCGCGTGGTCGCGTCGCCGGCGTTGTCGAACGGGCAGATCTTCATCCGCGGCGACAAGCATCTGTTTTGCATCGGCGAACGGTAACCATGTACCAAGAGTGAGGCGCTCTGCCGCGATCATTTATTGACCGTCAGATGGTTAGGGCGCGATATTGGAGGGTGACATGGGTGGCATGCTTTCGCCGATCCCTCGCCACACGTGGATTATCTGGACCATCACGGCGAAAGCATGCTGTCCCCGGCGACACCCGCATGCTTTCGCGGTGGTGATCCAGAAGATCTCCGCGTCGCGTGGGAGCCGCGAAAGCATGCCACCCAAGACACGCGCTTTGGCAACCTGATCGTCAATAGCCGGCGCGCAAGCTCGCCGGCTCAATGATCGGCGATTGCCTACATTGAACTGTGACTGGTTGAATCAATGCGAGGGTCACATGGTGCGACATGTATTATCCGCGTTCGGCGCGCTTGTCATGATCTCGACACTTCACGTTGACTTTCCTCCCATCGACAAACTCCCGGCCCACAAGGACTTGCCCGATCCGCTGGTCATGCTTGACGGCAAGCGCGTCGCCACGAAGGCGCAGTGGGCCAAGGAGCGCCGGCCGGAATTGAAGAAGCTGTTTCAGCATTACATGTACGGCGAGTTCCCGCCGCCGGTGAAGGTCACGGCCAAGGTCGAGCACGAAGACCCGAAGGCCCTGGGCGGCAAGGCGACGCTCAGGGACATCACGCTCACGCTCGGCGGCAAGCACAAGGTGCAGCTCTTGCTGGTGATCCCGAACAATCGCTCCGGGCCGGCGCCCGTGTTCGTCGGCCTGAATTTCGCCGGCAATCACACGGTGCTCGACCATCCAGGCATCCGCGTCCCGACCTCGTGGATGTACGGCAACCGCAAGGGGGTGAAGAACAACCGGGCGACCGAGGGGGGTCGCGGCAGCCAGATCGACACGTGGGCCGTGGCAGACATCATCGACCGCGGCTTCGCACTGGCGACGGTCTACTCCGGCGACATCGAACCCGACCGTGCCGATGTGCGCGAAGGCGTGCAGGCGGCCTTCGATCAGGGAAAGCGCCCGGAAGCGTGGGGCACCATCGCCGCCTGGGCGTGGGGCATCCATCGCATCCTCGATTACCTGGTCACGTTGCCGGAAGTTGACGCGGCGCGGATGATCGTCGTTGGCCATTCGCGGCTGGGAAAGACGGCCTTGCTCGCGGGCGCCTTGGACGAGCGCATCGCCGTGGTGATGCCGCACCAGGCCGGCATGGGCGGGACGGCGCCGAGCCGCGGCACGGTCGGCGAGTCGATCAAGCGCATCAACACCAGCTTCCCGCACTGGTTCAACGGCAACTACAAGCTGTTCAACGACGCCCCGGAGAAGCTGCCGTTCGATCAGCACTGCCTGGTGGCGCTATGCGCGCCGAGGCCGGTGTTGTTCACGAACGCCCAGGAAGACACGTGGGCGAATCCGGACGGCCAGTTCGAAGTGTTGCGGGCCGCCGACCCGGTGTACCGCTTGCTGGGCGCGGGCGGGTTGGAAGCGAAGTCGCGTCCGAAGCTGGACACGCTGACCGACGGCGCGCTGGGCTACTGGATTCGCGCCGGCAAGCATTCGATGACCCGCGAGGACTGGCAGATCTTCGTGGACTACGCGGCGAAGCACGCGAAGAAATGATTGGTTCATTGTTTACCGTTTCGCGCTCGCGTTACCCGGCCTGCGTCGCACGGGAAACGCGAGCGCGAAACGGCAAGCCACACGCCTACTTCACTTCGAGCGGTTCCACGAGAATCTCCAACCGCTCGCTCTTTCCCATGACGCGGCGCACGAACCGCTTGATCGCCCCCGTTGTCTCGTCGCAATCACACCTCGTGAACGTCCGCGGCTTGCCTTTCTCGCTGTCCAGTTCCATGAAACGCTCGATGTAGTTGAACAGCGCCTCCATGCCGTAGTAGCCGAGCTGTTCCGGCGGTTGCGGCAAGCCGTTGACGAGGGCTTCATACGCCTTGCGGTTCCGCACCTTCACCACGTATTCGTCGGTGGTCGTGTCGTTGTTCTTGCGGGTGGTGTAGCGCATCACGTAGTTGGCCGGCCCGTTCCGGTCCCAGCGTTCGCGGTAGGCCTCCAGCTGCTCCGGCTTGAGCTGCTGCCACAGATTGTAAACCACCATGATCACGGCGCCGGACAGCGCCAGCCCGAACAGGGCGACGAACACCCACAGCCATTTGTTGTTCTTCTTGGGGGAGGACATGCCGTTATTCTAGGCTAACCGGTCGGTCCGAACGTTTCCGACAGCTCGGCCTTGGCGATGACCACGATGCCGCTGTCCGTGACGGCGAAGCCGCGGCGGCGGTCGTGCTCCAGGTCGTAGCCGACGGTCGTCTTTTCCGGGATCTTGACGTCCTTGTCGATGATGGCCCGGCGGATGCGGCTGTGGCGGCCCACGTCGACGCCGCTGAACAGGATCGAATTCTCGACCAGGGCGTAGCTGTTGATGCGGACGTTGGGCGACAAGATGCTGCGGCGGACGTGGCCGCCGGAGATGATGCAGCCCTGGCAGACCATGCTGTCGTGGGCCTCGCCGCGGCGCGAGCCGGGGCCCGGCTCCTCGAACACGAACTTGGGCGGCGGCAATTGCGGCTGGTTGGTGTGGATCGGCCAGTCGCGGTCGTACAGGTTGAGCACCGGGTCCACGTCCACCAGGTCCATGTTGGCCTGGTAGTAGGCGTCGAGCGTGCCGACGTCGCGCCAGTACGGCGTGGCCTTGCGGTTCTTGTCCTGGAAGCGGTGCACGAACACGCGCTGGCTGCCGATCAAGCCCGGGATGATGTTCCTGCCGAAATCGTGGTCGCTGTCGGTTTTGGTCGCGTCCTGGCACAAGAGCTCGTACATCAGCCGGGCGGTGAACACGTAGATGCCCATCGACGCCAGGATCTGGCTGGGATCGTCGGGGATGGTGATCGGGTTCGACTTGGGCTTTTCCTGAAAACCGAGGATGCGGTCCTCGCGATCCACCTGGATGACGCCGAACGACGGCGCTTCCTTGACCGGGACGGGAATGCAGCCGACGGTGAGGTCGGCGTTGCGCTCCAGGTGGCGGCGGATCATGTCGCCGTAGTCCATCTTGTAGATGTGATCGCCGGCGAGGATGAGCACGTATTTCGGCTCGCATTTCTCGATCGTGTAGATGTTCTGATAGATCGCGTCGGCGGTGCCCTTGTACCAGTGCTCGTCGATGCGCTGCTGGGGCGGCAGGACTTCGATGAACTCGTCCAGCTCGCGCGGCAAGAAACCCCAGCCGGCGGCGATGTGGCGGTCGAGGCTGCGGGCCTTGTACTGCGTGAGCACCAGGGCGCGGCGCAAACCGCTGTTGATGAAATTGGACAGGGTAAAGTCGACGATGCGGTACAGCCCGCCGAAGGGGACGGCCGGCTTGGCGCGATCGCGGGTGAGCGGCTCGAGTCGAACGCCTTTGCCGCCCGCCAGGATCAACGTGAGCACCTCGCGCACAGTCGCCGCCTCCTTTCTTCTTGTGGATTGTCAGGAAGCGGCTGCGAAAAGGCAAAGGGAAAATCGGCGCCGCCAGCGCGTTGGTCGCAGCACGTAAGACGAAAGCACGTCTACGCGGTCCGGAGCGCGGCGGCCGCGCGCGCGTACTGCTCCGCCCAGAGACTGGCGAAGGCAGCCGCGTTGAAATGGTTCATCACGTGCCGGCGCGCCGCGTCGCCGATCGACCGCGCCAGCAGGGCGTCCCGGAACAGGGCGCGGGTGCGCTTGCAGAGCTGGGCCTTGTCGCCCGATGGAGTCAGGTAACCTGTTGCGCCGTCCGTGACCATTTCCCGCGTTGCCGGATGATCCGCCGCGACCACGGGGCAGCTCGCGGCCATCGCACGTAAGAGCGCGTGCCGGTCGCCAGTGCCGAGGGCCCAGCAGACATGTGCCTGCGCCAGATGTAAAGCGACGCCGTCGTGCCACTCCAGGTATTGCACGCGGTCGGCGGTTTGCGTCTCCGATGCGAACCGGTGCAAACGATCACACTGCCTGGCGCCGATGAGCGTCAGGCGTGCGTCGTTGAAGACCAGGCGCAGGATGTCGAGCGCCCAGATCGCGTCGCGAAAGCCTTCCACATCGTCGTGGTTGCCGACACACACGATGGTGTGGGCCGATGCGCGCTGCGCCTGCGCCGCCGGAACCGCGTCGACGCCCGGCGGCACGACGGCCAAACGATCGCTGCCGATCCCCAGCGCACGGCACGCTGCCGCCTCAGCGAAACTTGACGCCGTGACTTGCCGGACGCGCCGGAGCAGCCAGCGCCCGAGCCGGCCGACCCCGTCCGGCTCGTGCGGCAACGGATTGCTGACGATGGTCTGCGCCAGCCAGCGTCCCCCGGCCAGGGCCAGGACGCGCAATTCCGGCAGGCCCCAGACGTGAACCAAGTCCGGATCGGCCGATGGAAGCAATTGCCGGAGAGTCCGCCAGGCGGTCGTGTCGAAGGTGCGCGTCCAGCGCAGGCAGTCGACCCGTGCCCCGTCCGTCCGGAGCGGCGCCGCCCAGGGCCCATCGACGCCGATGCAGCAGATTTGGTGGCGAATGTCCGCCTGGCGTCGCGTCAGCATCCCGATCCGGGCGGCAACGGCGGCGTCGTCGAGCGACCGAATAATGTGGAAAATCTTCATGGCGTCCTTCCGTGGACCGCGCTTCACCAACCCGAAGCGTCAGCGAGGATTCGGCCGTATCCCTCGCTGACGCTTCGGGTTGGTGAAGCAAGATCACAACCGTTAAGTTACTCATCCTTCAGCACCGCCAGGTACGGCAGGTGCCGGTATTCATCGTTGTAATCCAGCCCATACCCTACCACGAACGCGTCGGGAATGTCGAAGCCGGTGTAATCCGGCTCGAAGGCGACCTGCTGGCGGCCTATTTTGCGAAGGAGGACGCCGGTTCGCAGCGACGCGATTTCCAGGGTCTGCAACCGCTCGACCAGCCGGACCAGCGTCTGGCCGGTGTCGAGGATGTCGTCGAGCAGCAGCACGTGCCGGCCGCGCAGCTCCGGCAGCAGTTCGGGGCTGATGGTCAGCTCGCCGGGCGTCGTCGTTTCGCCGCGGTAGCTCGACGCCTGGATCAGGCCGATCCGCAGGTGCAAGTCCAGGTGGCGCACCAGGTCGGCCAGGAAAATCAAGCTGCCGGTCAGCACGCCGACGATCGTCAACGGCCGGTCATGGTAATCCCGCGCGATCTGCCGGGCCAGCTCCGCGACGCGTTGCTGAATCTGGTCGGCGGGGATGAGGATCTTCATGTCGGCGGTCCAGGCCCGGCTGGGATGGGGTTATTGAACACAAACGCTCGCCTCAAGGAAAGGGAAATCAATCGGACGGAAAACAGCGACCGGTGGGGGGTTCGAGTTTGTGAAAAATGGAGCGATCCAGTCATTGGTCGGTCCCCACAACAGAAGGGAACACTTGACTACTATGAGAATCACAAATCAAAGCGACTCCATCATATACGGCAAAACAGTCAAATGCCCCTCTGGGTTGGCCTGAGGGACATTTTGACTCTGCAGCATGTGTGTGTGCGTGTGATGCGCCTCCCTGTCCAAATCCAGGCCGAGCAAACGTCCCGCCGTCCTTGCCATGGCCTGTTAACTCTTCCCATCCCCGCTTTTTCGGCAAATCCCGATTCAGCCGCACGCTCGCTACAGCCGATATGTAGGGATAAGTCGGGCCGGAAATCGCCGCGCGACGCGCGGCGGCGCTCGCGAGCGAAATTCGACGGCGGCAGCGTCCGCCGCGTGCAACCGGACTGGTCTCCATCGGACTCGGTCCGGATTGTTCCAGACGGCTTTATTTGGAGACCCACCCATGGCGTGGCTGAAATGGCGAGGGGCCTTGGTGCTCGGGCTGCTGGGCTCGGTCGGCCTGGCGTGGAGCCAATCCCCGAGGTTCAACAGTCCGGCACAGACGGCCGCTGCCGAGCGCGTCATGACCGTTCATGAGAACGGCAAAGCCTTGCGTTCCCGCGTGATCACGTCGTGGCGGATGGCGAATGGGGCGCTGGCCCACCAGCTCCAGGTGATCGACAGCGGGGAGATGTTGACGATCGTCGAAGACGGCCAGCCGATGATGGTCTCCCAGGGGGCCAACACCCAGGTTCGGGCCCTGCCGATGCGGATTTTCCACTGGGGCCTGCGCAACCGCACGCCGCCGCCGGGCGTGCCGGCGCCGCCGCACCTGATCGAGACGGTTTCGGCCAGGCCGGCCGGTTCTTCGGTCATTCAGGCGTCGGGATCGCAGCTGATCACGGCCGCCTCGGTCGGCGACTGCTCGGTTTGCAATCAGTGCGTGACCGGCCGCGGCCCGCGCCGCGTCGGCTGCACCGACTGCCGGGAACGCATCATCACTTGGGAAGAGGGTCCAGGCCGCCCGGTGACGCTCCACCCCGGTTCCATTGCGCCGGCGGGCCAAACCGTCAGTCCGGCGATTGTCCACGGCGCCAAGATGGCGGGCCACACACAAGCGGCGGACGGCCCCCCGACGCCGGGCGCGGTTCCGACAGTCGGCACCGTCCCGGTTCCGGGCGCAGCCCCAGCGCCGATCGTCCCGCAGGTGCGGCCCGCGACGCATCCGCGCGGCGGAGCGGTCGTGATCGTCCCCGGAAAGTCGACGTCCTCCGGCATCGCCAATGTCGGGACCACGCCCAGCCCGACGATCGTTCAATCCGGGCCGATCACTTTGCGGCCGGGACAGACGACGACAGGCCAGCCCTCGACCAAAACGCCGACGATTCAGTCGGCGGACGCGAAGCCCGCCGGCGTCAAGGATCCCCCGCCGTTGATCCAGGAAAAGCCGGCGCGCACCACCGCGAAGAGCCCGGTGCGGGATCGACTGAACAACCTCTTGCACAAGTCCGGCGCCGCGCCCGCAGGCCTGCCGCATCTCCCGCCCCCGCCGCAAGCCGCCAAGAAGGACGCGACGAAACCGTCCACGTTGGCGAAGCCGTCCACGCTGCCCATCACGGCCGCCAAGAACAACGAGCTGAAACCGGCAACGCTGCCGGCCGCGAAGAAGGATCACAAGAAGCCGACCATGTTGCCGCCGCCCGCGGTGGCCAAGAAAGAACAGTTGAAGCCGGCAACGCTGCCGGGGGCCGCGAAGAAGGACGACAAGAGGCCGACCACGTTGCCGCCGGCCACCGCCGCCAAGAAGAACCAGACCAAACCGGCGACTCTACCGGCGGCCGCGAAGAAAGCCGACAAGAAGCTGCCGGCGCCGGCCGTGGCCGCCAAGAGAGAAGTGAGGAAGCCGTTTTCAACGGCGACCGCCCAGGCGACCGCCACGCCGCGAACGTCGCCGCTGGTGATGCCCAGCGACGTCGAGCAGGTCAGGCAGGAAGCCAAGTCAGGCGCCAAGAATGACGCCGTCAAGCCGGCCGCCACCAAACAGGACGGCGCCGACTGGCGCAAGATGTGGGGCAAGCGCGGCGACGGCACGGTTGAACAGCCCGGCCTGGCGACGCTCGACCGCGAGAAGATCCGCAAGGACGTGCCCCCTGCCTCGGAGACCGCCGGCAAAGGCCGGGACATCCTGATGGCCCCGGAAAAATTCAATCCGGCGGGTGAGAAGGCCAATCCGAACATCTCCGCCGAGATGGCCAACCTGTACTTGCAGCAGCCGGCCGGCAACGTGCCGACGCCGTTGGGCGTGCAGTCGGTGCTGGCGGCGCGGAACGGGGCGCCCGGCCCGGTGCAGTACATCCCGGTGCCGGTGGCGACCGTGCCCGAGCCGATTCGGCCGCCGACCCCGCCGGAGCCGACGCTGCCGCAGCCGCCCAATCCGACGGCGTACCTGAACGCGTTCTCGCCGCCGCCTGCGCCTGGAGGCCAGCAAGCGCCGCCGCTGACGCCGGAACAGATGCACGTGATCATGCAGCATCAAGCCTTCATCCAGCAGCAGGCGTACATGCAGCAGATGGCCATGATGCAGCGCCAGCAATACGCCCAGATGGCGCAGCTCGTTCCCGTCGGCAACGGCATGCCGATGCAGGTTCGCTACCCGGCCAACTACAACGGCCCGCAGGCGCCCAATCCGGTGGCCCAGCAACAACCGCCCTTCCCGATTCAGCAGGCCGGGTTCGTGCCGCCAGCCCACATGGCCCAGGCCCACATGGCGGGCAACCCGGCGATGGATCGCCGCGTCATCCCCGCCGCCCTGCAGCAGCCGGCGGCCAGCGATTCGAACACGCTCGCCCAGCTCATCAATGTGCTGCAGCAGTCGCCCTATCCGGCCCAGCGCGAATGGGCGGCCACCAACCTGTCGACATTCGATAGCCGCGCCAATCCGCACCTGACGCAAGTCCTGGTGCAGGCGGCCCGCCAAGACGCGGCGCCGGCTGTCCGCGCCGCGTCCATCTACAGCCTGTCGCGCCTCAACGTCCACTCGGAACCGGTGCTCGGCACCCTGCAAGCCCTGCGCGGCGACGCCGACCCGCGCGTCCGCCAGGAAGTGGAACAGGCCTACGTCCGCATGGGCTTGACGCCGGGGCAGCCGTGAGTGGTGAGTGGTGAAGGACAGGTGACGAGTCACACAAGGGCGATGGCGCTTGCCATCGCCCTTGTTCTTGTGTGCCAGGTATGTTTTGCGTCAGGAGGTGCAAGTCCTCCGCGGGCGGTGATGGCCCGAACCGCAAGGCTAGGCAAGGGTGTCCGTCGCGAGGC
>JAKEET010000162.1 GCA_022616435.1 Gemmataceae bacterium | reverse complement strand
TTCTGGGACGGCACGCCGCTCGAAGAGCCGCCGAAGGAAGCGCTCAAGTAGGTTTTGCATCGGATTGCGGACAACGAAAAAAGGCGAACAAAGGCCGGTGAGGCCACGCCTGCAAGCAGTTTCCTCACCGGCCCGGCCACGCCCCGGCGGTCGGTCTGCGCGCCGGGATCGATGGTCTTTTCATTCTATCGCGGACCGCTGGCTTGGGCCAAAGGGAGATTGAAACCATGTTCCTGTCACAATGGCAGAGGCGGCCTCAGCGGTCTTCGCACAAGCCGCGCGCCACGAAGAGTTCCCGGCGCTGGACGCCGCGGCTGGAGTCGCTGGAAGACCGGCTGGCCCCCGCCCTCTTCGTCGTCAACACCCTCGCCGACGTCGTCGATCCCGACCCGGACGTGACCAGCCTGCGCGAGGCCATCCTCGGCGCCAACGCCAATCCGGGCGCGGACAGCATTCATTTCAATGTCGCCGGCCAGATGAACCTGGCCACCTCGCTCCCCCTCCTCAGCGATGCGAGCGGCGGGACGACCCTTGACGGGACCACCGCGCCAGGATACGCCGGCGCTCCCGTGGTGCGACTGGTTGGGCCGGGAACGGCGACGGACGTCGGCTTCTCGATCCAGTCGGCGAACAACATCGTCCGCGGCTTCCAGATCAGCAGCTTCGCCGTCGGCGTCATGGTCCGCAATCCGGGATCGAATGGCAACGTCATCGAGGCGTGTTACCTCGGCACCGATGGCAGCACGGCCTTGCCCAACGGCTACGGCATCCAAGTCGCCAACGGCGCCCTGAATACCCGCATCGGCACCGACGGGAACGGCGTCAACGACACGGCCGAGGGCAACCTGATCTCGGGCAACCAGATCAACGGCCTCCTCGTCGATGGCCCCACCACGACGGGCACGGTCATCGCCGGCAACAAGATCGGCACGAACGCAGCCGGTACCGCGGCCGTTGGCAACCTTCAAACCGGCATCCAGCTCAACGCCGGCTTCTCGCGCGTCGGCACCAACGCCGACGGCATCAGCGACGCCCTGGAGCGGAACATTATCTCCGGGAACAGCGCCGGCGTGGGCCTCGTCGGCATCTTCGCCCGCAACAACGACGTCATGGGCAACTTCATCGGCACGGACGTGACCGGCACGGTGGCGATTCCCAACATCAGCGGTCTCGGCTTCAACGCCGGCGCGTTCAATAACCGCGTCGGCTCGATCCTGCCGGCGCAGCGCAACGTCATCTCCGGCAACGGCGTCGCCGGACCGTTCGGTGTCGGCATTCTCGTCGATGGCGCGGGCACGACGGGCAACCTGATCACCAACAACGCCATCGGCACCGACCTGAGCGGCACGCTCGACCTGGGCAACGCTACGCGCGGCATCGAGCTCGCCAACGGCGCCGCCAACACGCAGATCAACCAGAACGTCATCGCTTTCAACGACTCCGACGGCGTGCGGATGCTCGCCACGGCCGGGGCCGGCTGCCAGATTTCCTCCAACTCGTTCTTCAGCAACGGCGGGCTGGGCATCAACCTGGTCGCACCTGGGGATCCGGTCAACGGCGTCACGCCCAACGATACCAATGACGCCGACACCGG
This sequence comes from Gemmataceae bacterium, assembly GCA_022616435.1. GTDB lineage: Bacteria > Planctomycetota > Planctomycetia > Gemmatales > Gemmataceae > JAKEET01. The sequence continues at coordinate 1,947 of JAKEET010000162.1, read as the reverse complement.
CCCGAACAACCTGCAGAACAAGCCGGCCCTGTTGCAGGCCGTCGCCTTGCCGACCGGCACCTTCGTCGAATACGCGCTGCACAGCACGCCCACTACCTTCTTCATCCTGCAGTTCTATTCCAGCCCGTCGGGCGATCCGAGCGGCTTCGGCGAAGGCAAGACGCTGCTCGGTCAGCGCGGCCTGACGACGGACGCCCTGGGCAACGCCAAGGCCAGCTTCACCTTCGGCGCCGTGCCCGTCGGCCACGTCATCACCGCCACCGCGATGAGCAGCGGCACGTCCGAGTTCAGCCACTGGCGGCCGGTGGTGGCGCCGAAGACCTTCACCGGCGGCGGGGCCACGGCCAACTGGTCCGACCCGGCCAACTGGGGCGGCACGGCCCCGGTCGCGGGCGATTACCTGCTCTTCGGAGCGGGCACGCCGACCAGCAGCGTCAACGACCTGGCCCCGGGCACCCTCTTCACCGGGATCCTGTTCACCGGAGGCAACCATACGATCAGCGGCAACTCGATCCGCCTCGGCGACTTCGGCATCAACGCCGCGGCCGGGACCATCGCCCTCAACATCGACTTCATCATCGAGCCCATCTGCCCTCCCATCGTGGTGTCGGCGGGCAGTACGTTGACGGCCTCCGGCGTGCTCAGCGGCATCGGCGGGCTGCACAAGGACGGCAGCGGCACCTTCGTCCTGTCCGGGGCCAACACCTACGCCGGCGTCACCCACATCGCCGCGGGCGTCCTGAACCTGCGCAGCAACACCGCCCTCGGCTCGACCGCGGCGGGGACCGAACTGGGCCAGGGAGCGACGCTGGAGCTCCAGGGCGGCATCACGGTCAGCGGCGAGACGCTCGCCATCGACGACAGTGCCCAGCTCAAGAGCGTCAGCGGCAGCAATACCTGGACCGGCGCCATCAACCTCCTCCGCGATCCGCCGATCGCCGTCGTGGCCGGCAGCGTCCTGACTCTGGCGGGCGTCATCAGTGGCGCCGAGGCCGTGCAAAAAGCCGGCGACGGGACGCTGGTGCTGACCGCGAACAACACCCTGACCGGCACGATCACGCTGCTGGCGGGGGCCCTGCAGGTGGACGGCGCGCAGCCCGCCAGTCCGATCGTCGTCGCGGGCGGCGTCCTGCGCGGCGCCGGCGTGCTCGGGCCGATCACCTTGAGCGGCGGCCTGATCCAGGGCGTGGTGATCCAGGCCAGCCCGTTCGACGCCAGCAAGCGCGACCTGGTCGTCGGCGGCACGGCGGCCAACGACGACGTCGATTTCCTGCCCGGTTCCACCGCGGGCACGGTGGCGGTGTTCGTCAACGGCGTCTCGCAAGGGACGTTCTCGCCCACCGGCCGGCTGATCGCCTACGGCATGGCCGGGGATGACGACCTCGAGGCCTCGGGCAGTCTGGCGCTGTCCGCCTGGCTCCACGGCGGCGCGGGCCACGACCGCCTCAAGGGCGGCGCGGGACACGACGTGCTCCTGGGCGGTGACGGCGACGACCTGATCGTCGGCGGGTCCGGCCGCGATCTGCTGATCGGCGGCATCGGCGCCGACCGGATCAATGGCAACGCCGGCGAGGACCTCCTCATCGCCGGCACCACCGCCTTCGACGCCAACGTCGCGGCGCTCGACGCCGTCATGGCCGAATGGACCTCGGCGCGCAGCTACGCCGTCCGCGTCGCCAACCTGACCAACGGCTCAGGCAGTGCCGATCGCCGGAACGGGTCGTACTTCCTCGTCGCCGGCCAGACGGTACACGACGACGCCGACGCCGACGTGCTCACCGGCGCGGCGGGGGTGGATTGGTTCTTTTACGATCCCCTTCGGGACGTGGTGACGGACGGGTAACGAGCTTACCACGAGGGCTCGATGCACGAGGCGCTCGCGCAAACGTGGCAGCGACTGTCTGCGACGTTCGGCCAGCCGCCACCCACGGAGCTTGTCTGGACGAA
>JAKEET010000161.1 GCA_022616435.1 Gemmataceae bacterium | reverse complement strand
CCGGCGGTCCGGCCGGCCGCCGCAACTGGAGCAGCCGCGCCTGGACAAGCTTCAAGTGCAATGTTTCGGCAGCGTGGAACTTGCCCGGCGCCAGCCGAACCGCTTCGTGCAACGCATCGGCAGCCTGGGCGAGATTGCCTTGCAGTTGCCACGCGGTCCCGAGGTTGGCCGCGATGTAGAAGTGATTGGGATGCACGCGCTGGGCCGCCCGCAGCACTTCGACAGCCTTCGCCGGCTGGCCGAGCCGAATGTACAACGCGCCGAGGTCGGACCGTTCGTCGGCGCTCAGGCCGGCGGCGTTCAGGCGAGCTTGTTTCTCGAGCTTGGCGGCTTCCTCCAGGTAGCGTCGCCGCGCCGGGCTTTCGTCTTCGCTGATCTTCGGCACGACCGCGATGTTCCGCAGCGTTCGCTGGTCGAGCAGAAAGCCGCGCCACTGGGATGGAAGTTCGGCGTAGGATTCGGCGGAGTAATGCAACCCCGCGCGCAGGTCCGGCGCCGGCATGCCGGCGACGACTGCCAGGGCGAACAGCCAGCTTCGATGGATGCGCTTCATGCTTTCAGTTTACCATACCACGCGGTTCAGGGCGGTTCGTCACCGTCGTCTCCTGCTCGGATCGACTCGTCGCTCACCAAGATCTCGTTGTCCTGCCACTTTCGCCGCACAGCCACTTCGTCCCAGAAGCGTCGATACACCATCCGCACGCGGATGGTTTGGACGCAGGCGGGATACGAAAAGCGCTTCTGGTCCGGCCGCTCCGGCACGAGCCGCGTATCGATCAATTCGGCGGCGCTCAGCCAAAACGGCAGCGGCCGGCCGGCGGCGCTCACATGTTGCTTGCCGTAGATCCAACCCGATTTCCCCACCCACGCGGCGCCGGCCCGCTCGGGCAGCACGGGGCCGGCGCTGGCCGCGACCACGCGCCCGTCGCCGTCGCGTCCTTCCACGATCAACACCAGGTGGCGATCGATGAAGCCCGTGGGCACGCGATGGCCGGCGTTCCTGGCAACGGTCGTCACCGTGACGGTGATACCCGCCCCGGTTCGCGCCACGGCCGTCTTCACCTGTACGCAGCTTCGCAGCAATTCCGCGGCCCCCGGAAAATGATGGCTGGCCAGCGTCCGCGGATCGCGCTTGACGCCCCCCTTGCCCGGCGCGATGTTGGTCATCGTTCCGGTCGGCGTCATATGGCAATCCTGGCAATGCTTGCCGTCTCGACGCGCCGGGCTGGCCAACCATTCCGAGTACGTGCCGTAGACGTGGACCCCGAAGATGACACCTTCATGACACGACGCGCAGTACCGGCTGTCCTTGTAGAACGGGGCGTAGGCGAACGACTCGCCGGCGCGGACGGCGTCGTCGAGCGGGCCGAAGAAGAGCTGCTCGCCTCCACGGGGCCGCGCCAGGCGATAGCCGTCGCGGCCGAAGCGGGTGCCGAGCTTGTCCACCGGCGCGTCGGCGATCTTGTGGCAATAGTCGCAGTGGACGCCATGCCGGTGCACGCCGCGGGCCTGGCGGACGTCGTAGTCCAATTCGGGTGAAGTAAGCGTGGGCGCGTGGCAGGCGGCGCAGACACCGCTGCCCAGCGGATGCTCGGCTTGCAGGTTCCACGTCGCGGCCGGCGGCCCAGAGCCATCGTGCCCGTCGGTCCCGGCGAACAGGTGCAGGAACTTGGGGTTCTTGGCGGCGCCGGCGTGGGCGCTCCTGGTCCATGCGTCGTGAATCTGGGTGTGGCAATTGCCGCAGTTGTTCGCGTGGCCCGGATCGGGTGTCGGATCGATCCACGCGTAATCGTCGTTGTCGTCATCCGGAACGGGCGCCAAGTGCAGCCGCGGTGGCGAGCCGGCGGCGATCAGGAAGCCGGGTTTGGCGGCAGTGATGACGTGTTGCCGGCGCGCCCGCGACAGCTTGAACCGGCCGTGCTCATCCGTGTGCGCGGCGTCGGTGGCGCCCTGCCAGCGAACGATCGCGCCGGCGACGGGTCCGGCGTCGCTCGTGACGATGCCGTGAACGGCGTCGCAGGAAGGAGGCGAAAGGGTCGCGAGGCCGACGATGAGGCAGCCGAACAAGAGCACAGCGGCGCCGCGCGGGCAATGCATCGCCTCAGTTCCCAAATACGAAGAATTGCCGCCGACAACAAGGACGGGGTTGATGGCGGCTCCTGAGCTATGCTATCCCGGCGGCGTTCAACTGGTTGCTTGGTCGAGCTCGGCGGTCAAGGTACAATTGAGCCGTCGGTTCGGGTGGATTACAATGAGACTTCAACACGGCGTGGGTAACCTCATGATCGAGCACGGCGAATCCGAGAACAATCGGGCCTATCGAAGGTTGAAGGAGATGATCGACCAGTCCTACCCGAAGGGCTGGTTCGTTGGTATTGCCGACGAAAGGGTTGTCGGGGCAGCCGAGACCTTTCGAGAATTGGAGAATTCCTTGCGGGCGCAAGGAAAGGATCCGCGGACCGTGCTGGTCGTCCAAGCAGGGATAAGTCCGCCAAACTATGTCACGATCTTTGCGTGAGACCACTTCCGCTCATGCCGCCGACGCCGCTGATCCAGTGCAATCCGTATAAGGGCGTCAATCCCCGCTGTTGGGTTCGACTGCGCTTTGCGGCCGCCGATGGTTCTTTGCACGAACGCGAGCTGCTGGCGGACACCGGTTGTCCTTGTGCTGTCATCCTGGGCCAGGCGGACCTGACCATTTTGCTGCGCGCCCCCGGTGCTGCGATCAATAGCAACTTCGGCCAGCTAACGGGTGCGTGGCTCGAATTGCATATGCCGGAACTGGGATTGACACATCAGCTCGCCGCCTACGGCAGCGATGCGGTGCTTCAAGCGGCACGAGTCGAAAGTCCGGATTTCGCCGGTCTGGCCGGACTGCCACTGCTCCGGATGATGGAATATGGCGGCGATGGCGGCTCGTTTTGGCTGTGCAAGTTGGCAGCCGGTCCGTAACGCCGACGGGCCCCCGAACCGGACAGAATCGGAGTTCTATCCCACGTCTCTGAACCTCACGCCTCCGCCCCGACTGGCTCGGGCCGGCGCTCCTCGGCTCCTTCACGGGCCCCTTCGCCGAAGAACAACAGCAGCGGGCTGGCGATGTAGATCGAGCTGTACGTGCCGACGACCACGCCGAACACCATGACGAACGCGAACAGCTTGATGGTCGGTCCGCCGAAGATGTACAGGATGAGCACAACGATCCAGGTCGTGAACGAGGCCAGCACGGTGCGGCTCAAGGTCTGGTTGACCGAGTCGTTGATCATCTGCGGCGTCAGGTTCGGGTTCTTGCCGCGGAGTTCGCGGATGCGGTCGAACACCACGATCGTGTCGTTGACCGAGTAGCCGACCAGCGTCAGCAGCGCGGCGACCGACGCCAGGTCGAGCTTGAAATCGTCCACGCCCAGGATGTCCCCCACGAAGGTCCCGTAGATGTAGTGGCAAGCGGCGATGGCGCCCATCGTCAGGAACAGGTCGTGGATCAGGCAGATGACCGCCGCCAGGCCGAACGTCCAGTTGCCGAAGCGGAACCACAGGTACAGGAGGATGGCGCCCCAGCTGGCCAGCACGGCCCACATGGCGCGGAGCCGGGTCTCGGCGGCGAGCTGGCTGTCGAAGTTCTCGAGGCGATCCGGCTGCGGCCGGGCCGCGAACTCGCGCACCGTGCTGGCCAGCACGCTCTGCACGATCTCGTAGTCGCCCTGCTTATCGGCGTCGCCGGTCTTTTTGGGATCGCCGACCGGCAATTCGCTTTCAAACTTCAGCAGCATCTCGTGGTTCTTGCCGTCCTCGGTCGTCCGGCCTTCGCCGACGATGTCATACTGGAACGGCAGCTCGCTCTTCTCCTTCTTGCCGTAAGCGCGGAGCAGCTCGCGCTGGAACAGCGACTTCACGAAACTCAGCGAGCCGGCCGCGGGCTGGGTGAACTCCAGGTCGGCGTAGAACTTGAGCTTGGAGGACTTGGCCGCCAACGGCTCGACCTGCATGTAGACCTTTTTCATGAGCGGCTGGCCGTCGGCCCGCAGCAGCCGGTCGAGCATGGCCTGGACGAGGTCCGGCTCCTTTTCCGAGGTGCGGACGTTGAAGTAGGTCCGCTTGCCTTCGTCCTCGCGCACGCTGGGGTAATACAGCTCGACGGAGACATCGGGGAGCTTGCTGGCCCGCTTCTGGATCGCCTTGACCCGGTCCTCGGCGGCGCCCTCCGGCTTGTTGGCCACCGCGATCATGAGCGGCTGGTCGCCCTCGTAGGTCAGGGTGTAGCGGAAGCCTTCGTCGTCGGCCGGCTCGACCTTCACGGGGCCGCCGCCCGGACCCAGGAGCTTGGCTTCCTGCTTCGATTCGTCGAGCAGTTCGCGCAGCTCGGTGATGTCCTTGGCCTGGGTCATCTCGCCGCCGTAGGCCGTGCCGCCGCGGAAATCGATGTTGAGGTCGTCCGGAAGCCGGCCGATGAACAGGACAATGCCGGCCAGCGCCAGCGTGACGGTCGTGAGGAACATCACGTTACGGATCCCCATGAAATCGATGTCGGGCCGAGCGAACAGCTTCATCATGCTGAGCTTCTTCAGCCAGCCCTTGTAGTGCCAGATGTCGAAGATCAAGCGGGTCATGACCAGCGACGTGAAGAGGCTGATCACCAGGCCGACGGTCAAGCTGACGCCGAAGCCCTTCAACTGGTCGTTGCCGACGATGTACAGGACGACGGCGGTGAAGATGCTGGCCAGGTGGGTGTCGATGATCGTCGGGAAGGCGCGATCGTAGCCGTTGCGGATGGCCTGGGTCAGGCTGCAGCCGCGCTCGCGTTCCTCGCGGAGCCGTTCGTAGATCAGGATGTTGGCGTCCACCGCGATGCCGAGCGTGAGCACGACGCCGGCCAGGCCCGGCAACGTGAACGTGGCCTGGACGGCGACCATGAAGCCGACCATCAAGATCAGGTTGCCGAACAGGGCGATGCTCGCGACCAGGCCGGCGAAGCGATAGTAGACGATCATGAACGCCAGTACGCCCACGAACGCCCAGACGATGGCCGTGACGCCGGCGCGGATCGTGTCCTCGCCCAGGGTCGGGCCCATGGTGCTCTCGCTGACCGGTTGCGGCTTGAGCGTCGCGGGCAAGCGGCCGGCCCGGAGGATGTTGACCAGGGCGTTGACTTCCTTGTTCGTGAAGCTGCCGCTGATCTGGCCGTGGGTGCGAATTTCCGAGTTGATGGTCGGCGCCGACATGACCAGGCCGTCGAGGATGATGGCCAGGTGGCGGCGAATCTGGGTCTCCTCCGCGCCGGCGCCCGACGGCACGTTCTTGCGGGTCAGCTCGCCGAACAGGTGGCCGCCGGCGTTGTTGAACACGAAGTGCACCGCCGGCTGCAAATTGGAGCCGGGCGCGTTGACGGCGCTGATCAGGTAGCTGCCGTCGATCTTCGGGACGCGGCGCTTGTTGGAGAGGTCCTCGGGGTCGAACTCCGGATCGCGGGTCAGCACGAAATACTCGTATTTCTTCTGGCGGCGATCTTCCTCCGGCAGGTTCAAGTCCTCGCAGTCGCGCGTGAAGATCAGAGCGCCCTGCAGCAGCTCGCGGCCGTTGCGGTCCTTAAGTTCTATCGCCTTGTTCTTGGCGAGCTGTGCCTGCGACCAGATGTGGGTGCGATCGGGATCGTTCCGGGCGGCGTTGTCCAGGCTCAGCTGCTTGCGCTCTTGCGGGCCGAGCTCCACCCAGCTATAAGTCACGCGGCTCTTGACGCCGCGCGGCAGATCGATGTCGAAGACGGCCTTCGGGGCGGGGGGCGGCCGGCCTTCCTTGGCGCGCTTCTTCAATTCGTCCGTCAAGTCGATGCCTACGAACAAGTCCTTGGCAGCCTTCTGCCCATCGTCGTCGTCCTCGTTGTTGGCAAGGATGCGGAACTCCAGGCTGCCTACCTTGGCCACCAGGTCCTTGATGCGCTGCACTTCCTCCACGCTCAGGTCCTGGAATTCGCCCTGGGCTTCGGCCTGCTTCTGGATGTTCTCGGCGATCGAGTAGGCCGACGGTCCGTAATTCTGCTCCACGAACTCGGTGATTTCCGCGGCCGTGACCGCGATCGCCTCTGGTTTGGCTTCTTTCTCCTTCTCTTTCTCTTTCTCCTTGCCGGCGTCCTTCTCCGCCGTGGTGTCGATCAATTCCACCTTGTACGCGTCCTTGCCCAGGATCGGTTCCAGCACGGCCAGGGCCGCCTGGCCGATGACCACCCCCTTGGCCTGGATGAACGTCACCAGCTCCTCGGCGCTGTCGGGCGGCACTCGCTCCATGTCCGTCTTGAAGTCCTTGAGCTCCGGCCAGCGGTCGCGGGCGCTTTCGAGCATCTCTTCCCAGGCGCGGGCCTTGAGCCACGACGCGATGGCCGCCTCCGATTGCGTTGCCTCAGTGTTGTACAGCTCCTTGTGCAACACCTCGGTGAACTTCTTGAGCCGGCCTTCCTTGACCTTGTCGAGCGCCTCGATGTTCGCATTGACCGGATTCTTGAGGTCCGGCGTCAGCTCGGCCCATTCCTTGTACGCCTTGGCCTTCAAGCGCTTCCAGCCGGCGTCGGTGGCGAACAGCTTCTCTTCCCAGATGCTCTTGGAGATCGCCATCTGGATGCGATCGGCCAGCTCCAGGACCCGGCCGCGGCCGACCTCGAAATCGGCCCGCTTCAGTTGCGGGTAGCGCTTCTGGTACTCGGCTTCGACGTCGTTGAGCAGCTTGTTCCAGACTTGCTCGGCCTTCTTGATGCGGTGGGTGCCGCCGGTGGGCAGGATGATCTCGACGCGGCCTTCGCCGCCGGCCGGGCGAATGACGATGTTCTTGAGGTCGTTGGGATCGATGCGGCGCTTGAGGGATTCGGCCAGGACGTTGATGTCGCGGACCGGGTCGAAGCGGCTGTCCGGGTCGTCCTCCTGTTGCTTGCGCAGGTCGATTTCGTAGACGAGGATGGTCCCGCCGACCAGGTCGACGCCCAGCTTGAACCCGCCCGATTCGCCGGCACGGTACTTCGTGACGGCGTCGGCGGTGACCCACGCGGCCAGCACGCATGGGAGGACGCAGTAAATGATCTTCCAGATGAATTGCTTCATGAGTCAGTAGTCCGTGGTCATTCGTCACTAGTCCAGCAGTCGGCAGCCGGTCTCGGTTCTTGCCACTGACTTCGGACTACTGACTGACTGGTGACTGGGTGTCTTTCGCAATGATGCGCGCGATGCTGCTTTTCAAGACGCGCATCTTGGCGTTCTCGTCGATCTTGAGCACCACCTCGTCGTCCTTGATGTTCTGCACGACGCCGATGATGCCGCCGGCCGTCACGACTTCGTCGTTCTTCTTGAGGGCCGAGAACAAGGCCTCGCGCTGCTTGCGTTCTTTTCTCTGGGCGGGCAGGATCAGCAGGAAGTAGAACAAGGCGAAGATGAGGATGATCGGCACGAACTGCATCCACGGCGCCACCCCCGGCGCGTCCCCCTTGGGCGGGTCCTCGGCGAGCAAAACCAGAAGCGCGAACAGCATGGATCGTCCTTAACCTTCGGGGAGGCCGCAGTCAGTAGTCAGCAGCAAGGCACAAGAGTTTGCGGCCACCGACTTCGACGACTCACCACTCACTACCAAAGGGCCTATCTTAAATTTCCCCGCCCATCCGGGCAAGGCTGACTGCGCAAAAGTCGGCGAACGTGCCGGCGGCGATCGCCTGGCGAATGGCGCTCAGCAGACGGCTGTAGAAGGCGACGTTGTGCAGCGACAGCAGCGTCGGCCCCAGCATTTCGTCGGCCAGGAACAGGTGATGCAAGTAGGCCCGGCTGAACTGCCGGCACGTCGGACACGCGCAATCGGACTCCAGGGGCGCCGAATCTCGCTTGTGGCAGGCGTTTCGCAGCTTGAGCGGCCCCTGCGCGGTGAAGGCCATGGCGTTGCGGCCGTTCCGCGTCGGCAGCACGCAATCGAACATGTCGATGCCGCGGGCCACGGCCAGCAAGATGTCCTCGGGCCGGCCGACGCCCATCAAGTAACGCGGCTTGTGCTCGGGAAGGCACGCGGCCGAGGGTTCGAGGGCGGCGAGCATTTGGTGGGGTGTTTCGCCGACGCTGAAGCCGCCCAGGGCGTAGCCGGGAAAATCGAGGGCTGCCAGGGCGTGGGCGCATCGGCGGCGCAGGTCGACGTCGGTGCCGCCCTGCACGATGGCGAACAGCGCCTGATCGGGCCGGTGGTGCGCCGCCCGGCAGCGCTCCGCCCAGTGGATCGTGCGGCGGACGGCCTCGCGAAGCTTGTCGGCGGTGGCGCCGTGCGCCGGGCATTCATCCAGGCACATGGCGATGTCGGCGCCGAGCTCCTCTTGAATCCGCACGGCCGATTCGGGCGACAGCTCCAGCAGTGCGCCGTCGATGTGCGAGCGGAACACGGCGGCGCGGTCGTCGATCTTGAGGTTGGCGGCCAGGCTGAAGACCTGGTAGCCGCCGCTGTCGGTGAGGATCGGCCGGGGCCAGCCCATGAAGCGGTGCAGCCCGCCCTGCTCCGCGATCAGCTCCGAGCCGGGCCGCAGCGCCAGGTGATAGGTGTTGCCGAGCACCATCTGCACGCCGGCCGCTTCGAGCTGCTCGGGCGTGAGTCCCTTGACGCTCGCCTGGGTGCCGACGGCCATGAACACCGGTGTCTCCACTGGGCCGTGCGCGGTGTGCAAGCGGCCAAGGCGCGCGGCGCCGTCGGTTTTCAAGAGGTCGAAGCGAAAGGACATACGGTCAAGGTAGGAGGGCGGCGGCAGGAGTCAGGGGTCAGGGTGAGTGGCGTGTGGCTTGCCGTGTAGCGCTCGCTCAAGGCACGCAGCGTTCACTGACGCCCGGCAGCTGGCACCAGCTGTCGGCAGCGCTTCGCGATGAGAGCGCTGACGAATTTTTTTTGAGCGCGCCGCGATCATTTTTTCGTTGGCGCGTGATGGCGATTCTTCAAGCGCCGATGCGGCGCGGCGTTCATCGGCCCTTCACCGCTTCTTCATGGCAAACTCTTGTCCACTAGCGAAGCCGAAAACGCCTGCGCATAATTGTCACCCTAAGGAGCGCGACTTCGGTGTCTCTCGAAAGACTCCGCAAGCGCGAGGTTCGATCCTGGTGATCTAGCGGAAAGGGGTGACGATGGCGTGATCGGTGTCAGGGAGTCGTGGCCCGGCTCCGGGGCGCTTGTTTCTGCGTGGAGCAACAGCGGTTGCTCTTGGGCGGCAAGAAATCCGTTCCCTCTCTCGGGGCGGATCAACCCGTCCGGCAAGCGAGCCAGGCCAACCAACTGCCATTGGGCGACTCTCTCGAGGTGACCAACCTCCACTCCGGTGCTTGGCCATGGATGGTGATTGTTCCCAGCTCTTGGAAGCGGAGAGATCACTCGGAGAAACCAGGTCAAGGAACCGGCCGGCGGGATTGCTGAATCCCGTCACGGCGCGGCGGCGACTGTCGGCCTCACCCCCCGCGGACAGACGCTGCCGTGTCGTTTTTTTGGCCCCATGTAGAACTCGCACGAATTCTACCGCGCCGTGGCAGCCATATCCAACGACTGTCATTTGGCCGTTCCCGTACGGCTGGCGAGTAATGTACGTATACTCATTGCAGATCCTTTCGGACTGAAACGAAGCAAGGCTATACAAATTAGTTAGTTACGACAGTTTCTCATTTTCGGCGTTGCAGATCGCGTGTGCAAAAAGCAGGGTTTCTCCCAACCATGTTGGCGTCGAACACGAAAAAACGGAAAATAGCTCGCTGGACGGGCACTATAGGTGGGGGGATGTGACGGCGCTCCGGGTCACCTTGACCGGGATTCGTGCGGCGTTCGAGCGTCTATGTCATTACCGTGAAGTTCCCCCGCCATGCACGCCAACCTCTGGCATCGTCCTTCGCCCGATGTTACGCTAGAGGAACGGTCTGTGCCGATTGCATCTTCCGCGCCCGTGCGTGAGTTCGACTCTGAGCTCGACATGAACAGTGATTCCCCGAGCCCCGTCGCGGAAAACCAGGATCGGGTCCAGCCGGCCGAGGAAGTCGAGCTGGCCGAGCCGATCCCCGATGAGCCGGCGCCCAATGAGCCGGCGCCTGGTGAACCCGCGCTTGTCGAGGCGGCGCTCGTTGAGGCGTTGCCTGCCGAGCCGCTGGAGCCGGCCGCGGGCAGCACGGTGTCGATGACCGGCGCGGCCGTGCTCGTGATCGTCGCCGTGATCGCCGGGTCGCTGTACGCCAATCTGTCGTCCCTGGTCGTGAACCGCGCCAACTTTCGCTTCTTTCCGCCGTTCATGGCCGGCGTGAACCGGAATCAGACCGAGCACCTCGCCGCCGAGTACAACAGCATCGCCACCGCCATCGTCGCCGGCCGCGGCTTTTCGGACCCGTTCAAGGACCAGGCCGGGCCGACCGCGTGGATGCCGCCCGTGCTGTGCTGGATCCTGGCCGGGCTCCGCTGGGTGGCCGACGGCGACTCCGAGATCGTGATCGCGCTGTTCATCCTGCTGCAAGACCTGGCCCTGATGTTTTCGGGGGTGATGACCGTGGCGCTGTCGCGCCGCACCACGGGCCGGGTCTGGCTGCCGGCCGCGCTGTTCGTGGGGGCGATGGCCTACTACTTCCGCCTGTGCTTTCAATTCACCCACGATTGCTGGATCGTCCTGCTCACCCTCAACCTGGTCATCGCCGGCATGATCTGGCTGCGGCCGTTCGAGCAGTCGCTCCGGCGGGCAGCGGTGTGGGGCATCTGCGGCGGGCTGTTCGCGCTCACCAGTCCCATCGTCGGCTTCACGTGGGCGGTGGCGGCGCTGGCGACCGGCCTGCGCAAGGGCCGGCGCCGCCAGTTCGCCGTGGCGGTGCTGATGTCGATCCTGACCGTGACGCCGTGGGTGATCCGCAACTACTGGGTCTTCGGCCGGCTGATCCCGGTGAAATCGAACCTCGCCTTCGAGCTGTACCAATCGCAATGCCTGCAAGCCGGCGGCGTGCTGCGCGGCAACATCTTCGGCTCGCATCCGTACGCCGCCGACGGCGAGGAGCGCTGGCGCTATCGCAAGCTCGGTGAAATGGAGTATCTCGACGAGAAGTGGGAGATTTTCGCGAAAGCGGTGCGGGACAACCCGATGGATTTCGTCGAGCGCGTGGCCAATCGCTTCTTCGCCGCCACGCTGGAGTACTCGCCGTTTTCACCCAATGAGGAACGCAACAACGGGCGGATCTTTTTCATCAGTCAACTGGTGTACCCGCTGCCGTTCCTGTCGCTGTTGCTGCTGCTGGTCCTGTCCCCGTGGCGGCCCTTGAGCTCGGCGCAATGGATCGTCATCGGCGTCTACCTGAGTTACCTATTGCCCTACATCATCATCAGCTATTACGATCGCTACAAGTTCCCGGTGCTGGCGGCCGAAATCTTGATGATGGTCTGGGCCTTTGATCGGATCGCCGGCTGGTTTCGGACGATGCCGCCGACAGCGGCCGACGACGCCGAGGCCGTCATCGTGGTTGACGAAGCAGATCCGGCGAGCGGCGCGGCGTGAGCCCGCCGTGTTTTTGGCGAGCGGCGCGGCGTAAGCCCGCCGTGTTTTTGGCGAGCAGCCCGCCGTGTTTTTGGCGAGCGGCGCGGCGTAAGCCCGCCGTGTTTGCCGGGAGCATCCACGTCGGGCTTACGCCGCGACGCTCGCCATTTTCAGCGGAGGACATGCCATGCGAACGAGAAACTCAGTTCCGCGGGCGTTCACGTTGATCGAGTTGCTCGTGGTGATCTTCATCATCGGCGTCCTGATCGCACTCTTGACGCCGGCCGTGCAGAAGGTCCGCAGCGCCGCCGACCGCACGGTGTGCCTGAACAACTTGAAGCAGATCGGCCTGGCGATGCACAGCTTCCACAACAACCACAACGTCTTCCCCAGCAACGGCGGCTGGGACGGCAAGCAGACCATCGCGGCCGTGGACGGCACCCAGTTCACGCCGGAGACCCACGACTACACCACGGGCCAGACGTATCAATGGGGCGTGGGCGATCCGGGGTTCAGGCCCAAGGAGCAGACCGGGAGCTGGGCGTTTTCGCTGCTGCCCCACATCGAGCAGGACGTCGTCTACGATCAACGCCTCTGGTACGCCCCGCAGGTGCTGTACATTTGCCCGGCCCGGCGGCTGGCGGCGGCCACTCCCGTCGTCGCCGAGGACGGCTACGGCAAGTACAAGAGCGGCGGCTGGGAATGGGGCCGCACCGATTACGGCGTCAACATCTTTGTCGTGAAGAATCGCCCCATCTGCACCGGGACGCTTTCCATCAAGGACGGCCTGTCGAACACGATCCTCGTCGGCGAAAAGTGCTACGATCCGGACCGTCAGGGGCCGAGCTGGTACTGGGATGAGCCGTATTTCATTGGCGGCTCGAAGGGGACGTCGCGCGACTCGCCGAAGATGCTCCGCGATCCGGCCGGCGACCTGTTCCGCGATCACTGGGGCTCGTCGCACATGGTCGGCTGCCTGTTCCTGTTCGCCGACGGCGCGGCGCGCCTGCTGCAATTCGAAAGCGAAGAAACCTTCGTCCATGCCCTGTTGACCCCCAACGGCCGCGAGGCCGTGGAGCCGCCATGAACCGCTGTCATGTGCTGACGTTGGCCGGCGCCGTTCTGACCGGGCTCTGCTTCGGCGCGGGCGCAGCCGCCGGCGAGATGAAGGTGGAGCTGGACAGCGCCAAGGACACCAAGCTGTTCAGCTCGCGCTTCACGCGCTACGGCTACAACCCGATGAAGACGATCGCCACCGACCTGAAGGGGGGCGTCCGCTTCGTCCTTCCCTCGGCGACCAAGGACGTGGGCCAGACCGGGCTGTACTCGTTCTTCGCCGTGGCGGGCGATTTCGAGATGGCGCTCAGCTTCGACTGGACCAACGTGACGGCGCCGCGCGAGGGCTATGGCGCCCGCTGCGGCATCGAGCTGGAAGTCGAAGGCAGCCCGACGCCAATGACGCTGAGCTTCCAGCGCACCCACCTGGCGGACAAGCGGGGCGAAGGCTACCTGGTGGTGCGCGGCGTCTTGAACCCAGAGAAAAAGCTCGACTATACCGACGAGCACTTCGAGCCCAGCAAGGCGAAGAAAGGGAAGCTGGCCCTGCGCCGCGAGAACGACGAGCTGGTGTGCCTGGCCGCCAACAACCTGAAGGAAGAGCTGCGCGAGCTGTGCCGCATCCCCTTCACGAAGACCACGATTCGCAAGACGCGGCTGTTCGCCGATCAAGGAACGTCGCCGACGTTTCTGGATACGAAGATCACCGCGTTCCGTGTCCAGGCCGAAGAGATCACCGGCGGCATCCCGCTGCGCGACCAGAAATTCGCCTGGGGCTGGTGGTTGATCTTCGCCGGCTTCCTCGTGGTCGGCTCGATCCTGTTCATCCTGTACCGCCGCGAGAAACGCGCCGAGGACGAGGAAGACGAACCCGCCCCGGCCAAGCGCCCGCCCCCGCGCCGCCGCTGATGTGATTTGGAGTGCGGCGCTCTTCCGCCGCTTTTGTTTTTTTTGTTTTTGTTTGTATTTGCGAGTGTCCCGCCGAGTCTTGTCGCTTGTCCCCAACCATGCCGATCGCGAACCTTTCGAGCTCCAACGGCGCCACCCTGTCGGTGGTGATCCCCGTCTTCAACGAGCAGCGGACGCTGCTCGACACTCTGGCCCGCGTCGAGACCATTCCGCTCGCCAAGGAGATCATCCTGGTGGACGACGGCAGCAGCGACGGCACCCGCGAGCTGCTGAAATCCCTCGAAGACAGAAGCGGCGTCCGCGTGTTCTACCACGACGTCAACCAGGGCAAGGGGGCCGCGCTGCGGACCGGCATCCGCCAGGTGCGCGGCGACGTCGTGCTGTTTCAGGACGCCGACCAGGAATACGATCCCAGCGACATCCCCAGCCTGATGCAGCCCATCCTCGACGGCAAGGCCGACGTGGTGCTCGGCTCGCGGCTCTTGGGCAACCCCACCTGGCATTCGCCGGTCAACTACCTGAGCAACCGCGTGCTGACGCTGTTTTCCAACCTGATGAGCAACGTCCGCCTCACCGACATGGAAACCGGCTACAAAGTGTTTCGCCGCGAGGTGCTGCAAGACATGGTGGGCGTGCTGAAGGAAAACCGTTTCGGCATCGAGCCGGAGCTGATCGCCAAGATCGCCCGCCGCGGCCACCGCATCGCCGAGGTCCCCATCAAGTACACCGCCCGCAGCCGCGCCCAGGGCAAGAAGATCGGCTGGAAAGACGGCTTGCGGGCGTTGTGGTGCATCGTGCGGTATTCGCGGTGGGATTGACGTGTATCGAAACCCCTCACCCCCGCCCCTCTTGTCCCTGTTCGGAGGGAGAGGGGAGGTTTGTTTCTTGACCGCGCCGCCGGGCCGTTTATACTGGAACAAGTCCCCACGCTGCGGCGGAAGCGTCGTCGGTTGAGCCCATCGCACCTCACCTTTCGAGATGGTTTCCCATGAAACGATTGTTCGTGGCCCTGTTTGTCGTCGGCGTCGTGATCGCCGGCGGAGCGTGGCTTGCCGCGCAGCCGGCCGCAACGCAGCCGGCGCCCCATGAATCGGCCGAGGCGCAGCTCGATTTCGTCCGCCGGCTCCGCTCCAAGGGTTATCACGACCTGGCCAGCGAGTACATCGACGGCCTGATGAAGACCCATCCGCAGCTTGCCGGCCAACTGTCGCTGGAGCAGGCGCGGTCGCTGGTGGCCCTGGCGCGGACCCGGAGCCTCGATCAGCGGACCGGGCTGTTCAACCAGGCGCGCGACAAGTTTCAAGCCTTCGTGGCCCAGCACGAGGGCAAGCCCGAGGCCGTGCAGGCCCGCCTCGAGCTGGCCAAGCTGGTCGCCTATCACGGTCAGGCCCTGTTGAGCAAGGCCCTCCGCGAGCATGAGGACCCCAAGGACCAGCACGACGCGGCGCGGCGCGCCGAACCGCTCTTCGTGCAGGCGGGCCAGGCGCTGGACGTCGTCATCAAGCAGCTCAAAGACAAGGAGCAGATCCAGGCGAAGCTCGACCGGGCCGTGAACTTCATCGATCAGGCGCGGACCCACATCGACATCGACAAGACCGCCACGCTCCGCCGACGCGCCGAGCTGGTCGAGGAGGCCCGCAAGATGTTCGTTGACCTGGCGGCCGAGGAGAAGACCGACGTCGGCCTGCTCGCCAACGCCTGGCTGGTGAAGTGCTACCAGGAGGCGCAGGACCCGACCGCCGCCGAGAAGCACTTGAAGAAGGTGGTCGGTTCGGACCGCAAGACGCCCATGGCGGTGGCGGCGCAGCGCCTGGCCCGCTACTTCGACATTCAATGGATCCTGAAGAACCCCAACCTCAACAAGCTCAAAGCGATGGAGCGCGTGAAATTGATCCAGACGGAGGCCGCCAAGTGGATCAAGGACTTCGGCCCGCTGTCGGTGAAGACGTGGGAAGGACAGGGCGTGCGTTTCGAGCTGGCCAACGCGCTGATTCTCGAGGCGCAGCTCACCTACAAGAACCTGCAGGCGCCGGCCGCGACCCCGCTCCTGAACCGGGCGTTCAAATATTACAACGAGGTGGCGGCGGCCGACGGCGACTTCTCCGAAGAGGCCCAGCGCCGGGTCATCGGCATCAGCGTCACCAAGCTGGAGAACAAGAAGCGCGAGGAAATCCGCGATTTCGACAACAGCCTCTTGAAGGCCTACTACGAGTTGTACGCCAAGATCAAGCAGATCCGGGAGAAGCTGGCCGACGACAAGACCGCCGCGGCCGAGCGCAAGAAGCTGGAGACGGCCCGCAAGCACAGCTACCGTGAGGCGGCCCTGGCGCTGAAGCAAGCGCTGAACTTCGCCGACGGCAGCACGCCCATCGAGAAAGTCGCCGAGGCCCGCCAGGTGCTCATGGCGGTGTACTTCGACCTGGGCGATTTGCACCGCGCCGCCGTCGCCGGCGAGGCGCTGGGGCGAAGCCGGCCGCCGACCAAGCGGGCGCCGCAGGGCATCGGCGGGGCACTCCTCGCCTACGACATCCTCAACACCCGCGAGCCGGGCCCGGTCAACCGGCAAAAGCTGCGCGACCTGGTCGAGTTCGTCCTCAGCCCCGAGAGCCAGAAGTTCTGGCACAGCGACCCGGTCACCAGCGTGGCCCGCTACCAGCTCGCGATGCTGGCCCACAAGGACGACGACTACAAGACGGCGCTCGACAACCTCGACAAGCTGGCGCCGGATTTCAAGGGCTTCGTCTACGCCCAGGGCCAACTGGCGTTCATCGCCCTGGGCACGGCCGGCGACACGAACAAGGAGCTGTCGGACAAGGAACGGGACCAGCTCCGCGCCCGCGCCCGCGCTGCCATCCGGCGCATGCCCTCGTCGTTGCCGGGCGACGCCGACGTCAACACCGCCACCATGTACTTCCACGCCCAGATGGAAGAGGCCAAGGCGCTGTACAAGGACGCGGCCGAGCACCTCAACGTCCAGAAGCTTCCCGAGGCGACGGCCAAGTACCGGCAGATGGGCAAGTTCGTCGACCACCACTTCAACACGTTCAACAAGTCGAACCTGGAATTCGAGAAGGACACCAGGAGCAAGCTGACGACGCTCATGAGCGTCTTGGGCAGGTACGCCAAGCTCGGCCTGGCCGACGTCGATTACCGGCTCGCGGATTACGACAAGGTGCTGTCCTTCGACGGGATCGGCCCGTACGTGACCGAGATCAAGGCGCGTGCCGCCAAGGTCAAGGAGGGCAAGGTCCGGATCAAGGAGCACGTCGTGGCCGGCGAGACGCTGGCCCTGGCGCTGCGGACTTACGTGCAAAAGGCCGACGTGGTCAGCGCCAAGCAGATCTTCGACATCATCGAGCGGCTGGCGCCGGAGGACGACGGCGGTCTGGACGCCGACGGCAACGAGAGCACGCGGCTGATGTTCCAGTTGATCGGCGACATCGAGCAGTACGTGAAGACCCTGAAGAAAGGCCGCGATCCGGCCAAGCTTCAGGCGGCGGTGGAAAACTACTCGAAGTTCATCGACGCCATTGCCGAGTCGATTCTGAAGAGGCGCACCCGGCCGCAAGATTACACATTCCTGGCGAATTTCTACGCCACGGTGGGCCAGCCGCAAAAGGCGAGCGAGCTGTACGAGCGGGTGCCGACGCCGAAGCAGATTCAGGATGTCGATGCCGAGTTGGATCGGCGCTACAAGGCCAAGAAGCCGGGCTACACGGACGACGAGATCGCCAAGCTGAAGGCCAAGCTGGCCGACGACGCGTTCAAGAAGCATCCAGAGCTGGCAAAACTGGAGGCGGCCCAGAAAGCGGCGACGACCGACGAGGAAATCGCCGAGATCAAAACCAAGATCGCCCAACTGAAGACCGCGGTCGGCGGCGAGGTGGGCAAGGAGCGCCAGAACTACTGGTACTTGCAGATCCAGCTCGGCGGCGCGCTGCGCCAAGCCCAGGACTACAAGAAAGCGTACGCCACGCTGCAGCGCATCGTCGCGCATCCGCTCGGGGAGTATTTGATCCTGGCCGAGATGGAGAAGAACTTCGTGCTGGAGGACAGCGACCGCCTCGGCACGGCCATCAAGGAGTGGAACACGCTGATGAACCGGCTGCGCGAAAAGGCCGGCGTGGATACGGCGATCAAGCAGCTCTACTTCGAGTGCTATTTCTACAACGCCCGCTGCTGGTACAAGTACAGCCAGACCGCCAAGGTGCTCAAGGACGGCAAGGAGCAGCAGTTCTTGGCCGTGGCGGCGCGGTACATCCTCGCCCTCGAAAACTCCAAGAGCAAAGAGGGCTGGGACATGGTCGGCGGCCGCTTCGCCGACTTGATGGACGCGGAGCCGAAGCTGAAAACGGCGTACGAGAAGATGAAGAAGGACATGGCGGCCAGCGCCGCGGCGACCGGCAAGTGAGCGCCGCGTCAACCCGCGCTGCACCATGTACAGTAATTAGCCGCCCGACACCACGTCCTTGGTGTCGATGGCCTGCAGTTCCTCGTAGCTGTGTCGCCGGTTCACCTTCTTGTTCACGATCCACTGCCTCCATTGCCGTCGACGACGATGACCACGTCGCCGGTTTGTGGGTCTTCATAGGTGCCGTTGCCGT
>JAKEET010000160.1 GCA_022616435.1 Gemmataceae bacterium | reverse complement strand
CGGCGCATGGTTTCTAGCTCCGCGTGAAAAAACTGTAGAGCGGGTCTCCTGACCCGCTCTTTTCCCGATGATACGACGGGTCAGGAGACCCGTCCTACCTTTTGAGCACTTGGCGTACTCGCTTGCCTTGCGAACCCCTGCCGGTTTGGATTCTGATTTCACGTCTCCACGCCCTTCCGCAAGGCCCCGTCATGCCCCGCATCCTGATCGCCGGCGACCGCACCATCGACTGGTTCTTCTATCCAAGGCCGGCTGAGGACACCGGCGAAAACTGGCGGCTCAAACCTTCGACGCAGGCGTTCTGCCTGTCCGGCGGCGTGTTGTTGTTGAAGGATCTGGTCGCGGCTTCGCTGGCGATGCGGCAACTCGCGACGGAATTCTCTGTCACGCCGGCGCCCCGCGGCGAGTTGGCGAACGTTTCGCCGCAGCAGGTGATCCACTCCAACGCCTGCCTGGAACAAGTGCCGGCGGGAAAGGGCAAGGTGTGGCTGGTGACGGAAGCGCTCGGCTTCCTCGGGCCGGACCGCGGGGCCTCGACCGAGGCCGGCGCGGCGCCGCAGCCCCCCATGCCCGACCCCGATTTGATCGTGCTGGACGATCACGGCAACGGCTTTCGGAACGAGCCGTCCGCCTGGCCGGAAGCACTGACGAATTGGGACGGCCGGGCGCCGATCATCCACAAGATGCGGCATCCGCTCGACAAAGGCCGCCGGGGTGATGCGCTCTGGTCACACCTGGAGCGCCAGTTGACGCGAGGCGCTGCGAACTACGTGTTGGTCGTCTCGGCCGACGACCTGCGCGACACCGACGGCGTCCAGATCAGCCAAGGTCTCTCGTGGGAACGAACGGCCAAGGACTTGCTGTTCCAAATGCGCCATACGCCGGCGCTGCGGCCCCTCGAGTGCTGTCCGTGCATTGTGGTCCTGTTTGGTTGGGACGGGGCGATTGTGTGCCGTCAGGCGGGCGAATCGAATGCGGCGCTGGCGTCGCTGCACTTCGATCCGCAGCGCCTTGAGGGCGGTTTCGCCTCCGGTTTTCGCGGCACGATGTTCGGCACGACATCGGCGTTCCTCGCGACGCTGGTCGGTCTGCTCGCCACTGCGGACGAAGAGCGCCGTAAACTGCCCAACGCGGCGAAGTTGCCGCTCGGCGAGATTGTGGACGGGGCGATCCCCGAATGCCTGGCTCGCGCGCGGCTGTGGATGGAAACGGGGTTCGGTCGCGGCGACGTTCCTGTGCCCGGCTATCCCGTGGAGGCCGTGTTTCCGCAGCTCCCGCGCACGTCGGAGCCGCCGCCGGATGTCTTCTCATGGACGCTGGTCCCGCCGGCGTCGTCTCCGACTGATGCCGATCCGGCGAACTGGCGGATCATCAACCAGGAATGGCCGTCGATCAGCGCCGTGATTGCGCGGGAGTACGTCCGCACGGGCCAGTCGCCGGGGTTGATGCGCTCGCCCATGGGGGTCTTCGGCAATCTGAAGACGGTCGACCGCGCGGAGATCGAAAGCTACAACGCCATCCGCACGCTGGTCCGCGAGTTTTTGGAGTCGAAGTCCCGCGAGCGGCCGTTGTGCATCGGCGTCTTCGGGCCGCCCGGCGCCGGCAAGTCGTTCGGCGTGAAAGAAGTGATCAAGTCGATCGAAGGCCACTGCGTGAAAGATCTGACGTTCAACGTCTCGCAGTTCACCGCAGAACACGATCTGGTCGCCGCGTGCCACCGCATTCGCGACAAGGTGCTGGAAGGCATCATGCCGTTTGTGTTCTTCGACGAGTTCGATTCGGCGGGACTCGACGGCACGCTGCTGGGATGGCTGCGGTCGTTTCTGGCACTGATGCAGGATGGCAAGTTCCGCGACGGTGAGGAAATGCACCCGCTGGGAAAGTGCATCCTGGTGTTCGCCGGAGGGACCGCCGCCAGCTTTCGCGAGTTTGAGCAGCAGGCGGTCGCCGCTCCGGCCGAACGCAAAGGGCGCGACTTTGTGAGCCGGCTGAGAGGTTACATCAACGTGATGGGGCCTAACCGCCAGGGAGAAGACCCGGCGTATGTGCTGCGCCGCGCCCTCGTGCTGCGGTCGATGCTCGAACGGAACGAGGACGCCCGCGGACTGTTCAACTCCAAGAAAGAACTGCAGATCGACGAGGGCGTGCTGCGGGCGCTGTTGCTGGTGTCGCGCTACGAACACGGCACGCGATCGATGGAGGCCATTCTGGAGATGAGCCAGCTTGCCGGGCAGTCGCGCTTCGACTGTTACGCGCTGCCGCCGCTCGACCAGTTGGCGATCCACGTTCCCGCCGAAGAGTTCGCAATGCTCGCCCGGACGGCGCCGGATTCGACCGAGCTCGAACACCTGGAAAAATGGCTGAACCTGATTGGCTACCGCGTGCGGCCCATTCCGGCCGGCCGCATAGCCGATTGGGGCGGCCTGGGCGACCGCCCGCAAACGCCGCTGATCAGTGACGGTATCGAGTTCCAGACGCTCGCGGAGCAGGCGCATCGGCAGTGGTGGGACACGGAGCGCCGCCGCGGTGTCCGCTTCGGCATGGAGGAAGTTCCCGGCAAGTTCAGCCCGTACTTCACGCCGCTGGCCGCGCTGCCCGAAGCCATCCGCGAGCTGATCGACAACCGGGTGCGGCAGATTCCGGTCATCCTCCG
>JAKEET010000159.1 GCA_022616435.1 Gemmataceae bacterium | reverse complement strand
ACGGCAACGGCACCTATGAAGACCCACAAACCGGCGACGTGGTCATCGTCGTCGACGGCAATGGAGGCAGTGGATCGTGAACAAGAAGGTGAACCGGCGACGGCCGAACGGCTGCTCCTCGTCCTGGCTCCTGCCGGAGAACCCCGGCGACGACTTCCTCACCGGGGCCGAGTGGATCACCCTCGCGGGCGCGGCGCGGCTGACGACGCGCGAAGTGGTGGTCGCGACCCTGCTGTTGAAAGGCCGGACCCGCAAGGGCATTGCCCACCGGTTGAAGCTCAGTCCGGAGACGGTGCGCGTTCACATCGACGCCCTGTTCACGAAATTCCAGGTCAGGGACCGGCTCGGCTTGGCGCTGCGGATCGCGCGGATTCGCGAAGTCATCCAGGCGGCCCCGGAACGCGTCTAAAAATGGTTACACTCGGGATAGAGACGATCTCCGCCAAAGCGCACTTTAGAAGGGTATGGCCAGCGCATCACACAAAGATGTGATGTCGCAACCGCCGGCGCTCCATTAGTTTATAGCCCGGTGCGTAAACGGCCGCCGGTCCGGAATGCTGGAATTTAAGTGAACTGGACCGATTTATCAGGTACGATAGCTAAGCTCCCCGAAATAGCTTGGCAGAAGCGCTCAAGGTTTGCGAAGCCGGTGTGCCGCTCGTGAGAAATGGGGCGCGGCTGGGCTTCGTTCGGCGTGTTTCCGCCAAGTTCCGCTGCGTGGGATGTCGATGAGCGTCGCGTACCTCTATTGAAACGAGAACCTCATGTTCGGGAAATCTCGTCGTCTCAACCAACGCTGCAAGAGTCGCAGGCGCGTTTACCGGCCAATCGTCGAGCTGCTCGAGGATCGGACGGTCATGTCCGCGTCGATCCTGGGCAGCGTCTGGAATGACCTGATTGCCGACGGGGTGCGCGCGGCCGGCGAACCCGGCGTGGCCGGCGTGATCGCCTACCTGGACAACGGCGCCGCATTCGACGGCACCCAGACGAACACACGGACCAACGGCAGCGGCGACTATTCGTTCACCGGCCTGACGCCGGGCATCTATGTCGTGGCGCTGGTGCTGCCCGCGGGGGCCGCGCTGACCTTTCCATCGGGATCCCGGCAGATCCAGGTCGGCGCCGAAGAGACGGTCCAGGGAGTCGATTTCGGCGTCCAAGTCAGCGCCGAACTCCTGCCCAACGACACGGTCACGGAGGATCCGGCCGTTCAGCACATGCCCTCGATCGCCGTGAATCCGTTGGACGCCAACCACCTGGTGATGGCGTACATGGACTACAGCTTGCACACCAACAATTACGCGGGGATCGGCATCTCGGTGTCGCACGACGGCGGCGGAACCTGGCAAGGATCGTCGATCCCGTTGCCCGATGGTTTCCAGGAAGCCGCGGGGCACCCGACGGCGCAGTTCGACGCGGAGGGACGGGTCCACGTCAGTTTCATGGCCGCCACGTTCCTCGGCCAGGATTCGAACGGCAGCGATCTGAAGCCCGGCATCATATACGATACGGCAAACCAAACGGTGAGCTATCTCGGCAAATCGGTGAGCCGCCGCGCCTTTGGCATGCAGGCCAACAACGGCGTGTTCGTGGCCATCAGCGACGACGGCGGATTCGCCTGGAACGTGAAGCAGGTTTCGGCGCAGCGCTACGATCAGACGTTTACCAGTTCGCCGACCGCGGTTGGCGCGGGGTCTCAGGAGGTGACGCCGGCGGTCATGCCCGCCGACCTGTTCATCAACAAGACCTTGATCATCGACGAGGGACTGCCGACCATGGAGCGGGTCAAGGTGACGGCGTTCACCGCGACCACGTTCACGGCCATGTTCGCCAACGCTCATGCGGCCGGTTTCACCATCAGCACGCCGGTGGTGTTCGACGCCCAGCCCGATCTGGCCATCGACACCAATTTGGCGAGCCCCCATTACGGCGCCGTGTACGTCACCTGGACGCGGTTCTATCCGGCCAGCCAGTTCCCCGGCCGGCCGACCACCGTCGGCGGCAGTCAGATCATGTTCGCGGCCTCTACGGACGGCGGCGAGACCTGGACGCTGCGCTTGCAGACGGCGGGCAACAGGACCGTCTCGACCATCAGCGACCCGCTCACGGGCGCCGGCTTCCTCGCCAGCCCGCCGTTCCCGCTCGGCATCCTGGGCACGGGCGGTTCCACGCCGACGGCCACCGAAGGCGCCGGCACCAATACGCTGCCGCGCGTCACCGTTGGCCCGGACGGCTACGTGTACGTCTCGCAGTTCGCCGGCAACCGCTTCCCCGTGTTCTACTCCAACGACGCTGGCGTCAGCTTCACCAGTCCGGTGCCCGACACGAGCAATCCCGACTCGCTCGGCTACCCGTTTGGCATCGATGCCGATCAGTACACGGCGATCTATCCCGCGGGCGCCGGGTCGGCCTCGTTTGTCCCTTCGGGCGCGCTCTTCAACAACAGTTTCCGCACCCAGGCCGTCCGGGCGATTGCCGCCGACCCCGCACGGCCGGGCCATGTGTACGCGGTCGAGTCGGTGCAGATCATCACCACCGCCGGCGCCGTCATCGACCGGGGCGAAATCACCTTCGCCCGCTCGACGGACCACGGCGTCACCTGGACGCGGCTGTTCACGGTCGGCGGCGATCCAGGCAACCTCGATGAGCTGGCGCCGGACCGGCAGTTCCGCTATCGCTCCGTGCTCAACGACGACAACGACGGCCGCTTCACCGGCTTCGACGATACGCTGCAGGACGAAGTCATCGCCGGGCAGGCGCTGCCGCAGCTCAGCGTGGACGCGCAGGGCAACATCGTGGTCGTGTGGTACGATACCCGCCACGATCCCGGCAATCGCTTCGTGGACGTGTACGGCACGGTCAGCACGGACGGCGGGCAAACCTTCAGCGCCAACAACCGGGTCACGAACACCAGCTTCAACGCGAGCGTCGGCGCGTTCACCGATGCCCGCAACGCGCAGAACTTCTACCTCGGCGACCGCATCGGCCTGGCGGCCGCGGGGGGCAAGGTCTACGCCGCCTGGACCGACACCCGCACCGGCAACCAGGACATCATGTTCGGCAGCTACGATCTGACGCCCGCGCCGGCGCCCTTCAACGACCGCTTCGAGCTGAACGACACGGCCGGCACGGCAACCGATCTGGGTCAGGTGATCGCGCCGCGGATCGTGCCCCGGTTGAGCCTGGCCCAGGGCGACCAGGATTGGTTCCGCGTCACGGCCGGCGCCACCGGCGACCTGATCGCGACGGCCACGGCGACCCTCGGCGGCGCCGGCCTGGTCGTCGAGTTGTGGGACGAGGCCGGCACGACGCGCCTCGCCAGCGGGTCGGTCGTCGTGCAAGGCGGGGCCATCATCGGCCAGCAGTTGGTCTACCCCGGGGTCGGCGGCGAGCAATACCTGGTTCGCGTCACCGGCGCCGGCGCCCCCTCGTACTCGCTGGCGCTGCAATCGTTGACGGCCGATCTCGGCACGCGCGTCGACGGCTCGGTTGCGGGCAACATCGTCGTCGGCGGCCAGGCCGTGTATCGTCTGGTCGCCGCCGTCGCCGGCTCGCTGGAGCTGACGTTGACCTCCGGCGCCAACGTGGTCGGCAACCTCAATCTCCAGGTGCTCAGCGCCAACGGCCAGACGGGCCTGGCCACCGGACAGCCGAGCGGCGCCCCCGGCGCCGGTGAAGTCGAGCGCATCAGCCTGAGCGTGGACCAGGGTCAGGTCGTGCTGATCCAGGTGTCGAGCACGGCCGGCTCGAGCGGCAGCTTCACGCTGGGCTTCACGAACCTCGATTCCTTCCAGACCGCGCAAAACAACAGCCTGTTCTTCCCAGCTGGCGGCTCGTCCTCGGCCGCCGTGACAGCCGACGTCAACGGCGACGGGCAACCAGACCTGGTTCTCACCAGCACGCAAGGGGGCGATCAGGTCAGCGTGCTCCTGGGCAACGCCGACGGCACCTTCCAGGCGCCGCGGCAATACGCCGTGGGCGCCGGCCAGGCGGCGATCTCGGTCCGCGAACCGGTGGTGGCGGACTTCACCGGCGACGGCATCCTCGACATCGTCGTGCCGAACTACTTCTCCGCCGATATTTCGCTGTTGATCGGCAACGGCGACGGCACCTTCCAGCCGCAACGCCGCTTCGACGCGGTCTACAAGGCCAATTCGGCGGCGGCGGGCGATTTCAACGGCGACGGCATTCGCGACCTGGCCGTCATGGATCGCTCGGCGGGAACGGCGACGGTGGCCATCCTCCTGGGCCGCGGCGACGGCACCTTCCTGCCGCCCGAGCGCATCGTGGTCCCGTTTGGACGCGGCGATGCCTCCCCCGTGCGCGTCGGCGATCTGAACGGCGACGGCCGCGACGATCTCGCGGTCTTCGGCGCCAACGACGTCCAGTTCCACGTCCTGCTCGGCAACGGCGACGGCACGTTTGCACCGGGCGGCGTGTTCTCGACCGGCGAAGTGATGTTCGATGCTCAGCTGGCCGACCTGAACGGCGACCAGATTCTCGATGTGATCATCGGCGGCGGCAACACCGGCAGCGTCGTCGTCCGCCTCGGCAACGGTGACGGCACCTTCCAGAACCCGCAACAGTACGGGACGGCGCCGCGCATCGGCAACGACAATATCGGCGTCGTCGGCCTGGCGGTGGTTGACCTGGGCAGCGCGGCCGGCCCCTCCGACGGCCGTCCCGACGTCGTGGTCACCACCCGCTACCGTTCCGGTTCCGACGTGCCCCAGGTATTCCTCCTACCGGGCATCGTTCCCGGCGCCGATGGCCGCGTCCTGGGCGACGCGGTGAAGCTGGGCACTGCCAAGGAAGCGGGCGCCCTGGCCGTGGACGATTTCGACGGCGACGGCGCCAACGACCTGGCCATCACCGAACCGGGCGGCGTGCGCATTCTCTACGCTGCCAACCCCCAGATCGACCCGAACACGACCGCGGCCAACGCCCTCAACCTGGGCACGGTCGTCCACCTGGTGACCCAGCCGCGCGCCATCGTGCCCGGCTTCACCGACGCGTACTTCACCGTGACTGTTCCGACCGAGGCAGTCGCCGGGGCGGGCGCTCAGGTCCTGGATTTCTCGGCCCTGTTCCAGCACACCGAAGGCGCGGGCCTCGCCATGGAAGTCCTCGACGACCAGGGCAACGTGCTGGGCGCCGGCGCCCGCTTCCGCATCGGCGCCGCGCAGGGTCAAGTGCTGACCATCCACGTCTTCGGCGTGGACGACGGTTCCAGCGTCCTCGGGTCCGGCGTCTACACCCTCGTCGTGAACGTGCTGCCGCAAATCGTCGGCGTCGAAGCCCAGTCGCTCTTGCCCGGCGTCGGCGGCTCGCCCGGCGGCCCGGTCACCAGCCTGGTCGTCACGCTCCAGGGTGATCGCCTCGATCCAGCCACCGTGGAAGATCCGAACAACTACGTCGTCACCCTGATCAACGACGGCACGGTCATCCCCGTCAGCGCCGTGGTCTATCATCCGGGCGCCAACGTCGACGTGTCCACCGGGCGCACCTTCCCCACGGCGGTTCGGCAGACCATCACGCTCCTGTTCGACAAGCCGCTGCCGGCGTCCCTCCTGGTGCCCGTCTCGTTCCGGGTCGAGCTGTCGCCCGCGATCAAGACGGCCAACTTCAATGCCGCGGAGCCGTCGCTCCTCGCCGGGGCGCCGGGCTTCAACGGCCATGCCGTCGTGACGCTGGCAGGCGGCCAGATCACCGAAGGGGCGGCGGTCGAGATCAGCAACCTGCTCCAGCCTGTCCAGCCACCGGATCTCGACGCCTATGTGAGCGGCACCCCGTTCATGACACAGATGCACAACGACATGGGCGCCACGCTGGACGCGCTCTTGGCCAGCCTGGGCGACGACCCGTCGATCACCGCGGAGTTGAATGAAGCAATGCTGGCCCGTGTTCAGCCCGGCTGGACCGCCGCGACGGACGCTGGACAGCCGGTGAGCTACCTCATGATCTGGCTCGATCCGGTGTCGATCGATCTGGTCGATCCGGGCGGCAACCGGGCCGTGTTCAACTTGCGGACCAACACCGTCGCCAACAATGTGCAGCGGTCGTTTGTCGAAGTCGGCGGCAACGTCCAGGTGCTCGTGATGGCGGCCGTCTCCGGCACCTTCACGCTCAACATCGGCGACGTGCAGCCGACCGCCCGCGGCGGCGCCGTCATGTTGACCGCCGGGCAGATCCAGACCGTGTCGCTGACCGACGCCATGCGCGCCGGCGAGCAGACCTTTGCGTTTGACACGGGCTTGCCGGGCGGAGTCACCGGCCCTCCAAACATCGGCGGCTCTCCCACCGGCCCCAGTTCCTCCGTCGGCGCCGTCGGTTCCTTGAATGCTCTGCCGGCGACGCTCGCCGCCTTGACGCCGGGCACGGCCGCCTCGGCCGCGATCCTGGCGCAGACCTCGCTCGACCTGTCGGTGGTGCAGGCGCTCCTGGTCACCGCCACGGGGGTCACCACGGACCATGTGGTGTACGACGAGACCTTCGTCGCCGCCCTGCTCGAGGCGGCGGCTCGTCTCGGCGAACTGGGAGCCGAAGAGATCGCGCGCCTGGTCACGTTCGGAAGCTGGCTCGGCGAAGGCGCCAACGAGCTGGGCGAGACGTTCCAGGAAATGCTTGCGGGCCTCGGCATCCCCGAGCTGCAGCTGCCCGACCTTGGCCTGCGAACCACCATCGACGGGGTGGCCCAGGTCATGGCGAACGCGCTGGCCGAATCCGGCGGCGCCATGGCTGTTGGCTTGATGAACCGCATCCGCGCCAACGGCAATGCCGCGGCGACGCCGGCCGTCAATGCCCCAGCCGGCAACGGTCCGGCCAACGGTCCGGCCGGCAACGGTCCGGCCGGCAATGCACCGGCCGGCAACAGCGCTCCTCGCGTCGGCCCGCAAGCTCCCAGACCGGCGCCGCAGCCCGAGGAGGAAGTCTCGGCTCTGGAAGCAGCCAGCTTGCTGAGCGTGGCGCACACGCCCCGTGAGCGCGAAGCGAGCCTGGACAACGCGGTGCTGGCCGCGCTGTTCGCCACCGGCGGCTT
>JAKEET010000158.1 GCA_022616435.1 Gemmataceae bacterium | reverse complement strand
GACGTTCAGCTCTTCTTACCGCCGTTCTAGGCCCCTTCCTCCTGCTGGCCGTCGGCTGCGGTCCGAGCGACTCGGCAAAGCCCCCGCCGGTGCAGGTCTCGGCGCCCAACGAACAGAACCTGGCGGTCGTCACGCTCAGCGAAGACTCCTATCGACAGCTCGATATCGCGGCCGGCTTGGCGAAGGTCCGGCAGAACCAGCGCCCAGCCGTTCGGACGCTTGGCGGCGAAGTGATGGTGCCTCCGGGGCGCGGGGCGCGCGTCACGGCGCCCTTGGCGGGCACGGTCGCGGCGCCGACCGGTGGCATGCCT
Source organism: Gemmataceae bacterium (assembly GCA_022616435.1). Taxonomy (GTDB): domain Bacteria; phylum Planctomycetota; class Planctomycetia; order Gemmatales; family Gemmataceae; genus JAKEET01. Next base: position 2,388 of record JAKEET010000158.1, on the reverse strand, counting down.
AAGCCGGGCCAGAAGGTCACCCAGGGCACGCCGATCTTCCAATTCGCCCCGCTGCTGACGGCCGAGGCCAAGGTCAACCTGGTAACGGTCACCTTGGAAGCCCAGGAACAAATCAAGTCGGCGCGCATCCAGTTGCAGTTGGCCGAAGCGGCGCTGGAGCGAACGCGGAAGCTCGCCGCCGACAAGACGGTCAGCGAGCGAGTGCTGGAAGAAGCGGTGGTAGCCCGCGACCTTGCCAAGCAGGCCGCCGACACGGCCATTGTCCGGCAGCAACTACTCGATGCGATCCTGGCCGACGTGCGCGGCACCAAAGACACGGCCGGCAAGGAGACGACCATCGCGCTGAAGGCGCCCATCGATGGCGTGTTGCAGCGGCAGGCCGTCGCCCCTGGCGCCACCGTGGCCGCCGGCATCGAGCTGTTTGAGGTCGTCCAGACCGATCCGCTGTGGGTGCGCGTGCCGGTTTACGCCGGCGCGACGGACGAATTGAAGGCCGGCGTGGCCGCGAAAGTGCGGCCGTTGGGGGCGCGGGCCGAAGACGCTGTCGATGCCCCGCCGGTGACCGACCCACCACCCATTGCCGACGCCTTGGCCACGTCGATTGACCTGTACTACCGCATCGACAACCGCGCCGGCGCCTTGCGCCCCGGGCAAAAGGTGAGTGTGATGCTCGAGCTGCGCGGTCCAGCGCCCGGCCAAAGCCTGGTCGTTCCCTGGTCGGCTGTGGTGCACGACATTCATGGCGGCACCTGGGTGTACGAGAACGTCGGTGAGCGCGCATTCCGGCGGCGCCGCGTCGAAGTGCAATACGTCGAAGAGGACCAAGATCGCGAAGAGGCCGTCCTCGCCTCAGGGCCGCCGGTCGGCACACTCGTCGCCACCGGTGGCGCGATCGAGCTACTCGGCGCGGAGTTCGGCTTCGGGGCGCAGGCCAAGTAGAACGGAATTGATTCCGTTCGCATCGGTTCGCATATCAAACCAGTCACGTCCTTTCGTTTCCTCGGAACGGAATGAATTCCGTTCCACACCCTATCTAGACGGCACACGGAGTGTGCCTGCTCCTGCCATGCTTCGTTCCATCGTCCGCGCCTCGTTACAGCAGCCGGTGCTCGTGCTGGCGCTGGCCGGGGGCCTGTTGTTCTTCGGCTTTCGCACGCTCCAGGGCACGCCGCTGGACGTGTTTCCCGAGTTCGCGCCGCCGCGCGTGGAAGTGCAGACCGAGGCGCCGGGCCTGTCGGCCATCGAGGTCGAGAGCCTCATCACCGTTCCGCTGGAGAACGCCTTCAACGGCACGGCGCGGCTCAAGACGCTGCGCTCCAAGTCGGTGCTCGGCCTGTCGTCGGTCGAGATGTTGTTCGAGGAGGGGACCGACCTGATGGAAGCCCGGCAGCTCGTGCAGGAGCGGCTCTCGGTCGAGGCCCCGCGGCTGCCGGCCGTGGCCCGGCCACCGGTGATGCTCTCGCCGCTCTCTTCGACCAGCCGGTTGATGAAGATCGGCATGTGGTCGCAGCCGGCCGCCGCCGACCCATCGCGGCCGGCCCTGTCGCAGATGGACCTCACGGAGCTTGCGCGGTGGACCATCCGGCCGCGGCTGATGGCGGTGCCAGGCGTGGCCAACGTCGCCATCTGGGGGCAGCGCGACAAGCAGTTCCAGGTGCTGCTCGATCCCGAGCGGCTGCGCACCAACGGCGTCACGCTGACCGAAGTGGAGCGCGCTGCCCGCGACGCTGCCAGCGTCTCGACCGGCGGCTTCATCGACACGCCCAACCAGCGGCTGCCCGTGCAGCACGCCTCGCCGATCCTCACGGCCGACGACCTGGGCCGCGCGCTAGTCGCGTCGCGTGGCGGGGCGACGATGCGGCTGCGCGACGTGGCTGACGTCCGCACCGGCCATGGTCCGCCCATCGGCGACGCCATCATCAACGACGGCCCGGGATTGCTGCTCATCGTCGAGAAGCAGCCCTGGGCCAACACGCTGAGCGTCTCGCGCGAAGTCGAACATACGCTGAAGGCCCTGGAGCCGGGACTGGCGGGCGTGAACCTCGACTCGACCATCTTCCGCCCGGCGACGTTCATCGAAAATGCTCTGGCCAACCTCACGTTTTCGATGGCCTTTGGGTGCTTCCTGGTGATCGTCATCCTGGCCCTGTTCCTCTTCGACTGGCGCACGGCGCTCATCAGCAGCGTCGCCATTCCGCTATCGCTCGTGGCCGCCGGGCTGGTGCTGCACTACCTGGGCATCGCGCTCAACACGATGGTGCTGGCCGGGCTGGTGATCGCCCTGGGCGAGGTGGTGGACGACGCCATCATCGACGTGGAGAACATCGTCCGCCGGCTGCGGCTCAACCGGCAGTCGGCAGCCCCGCGCTCGGCATTTCGCGTCATCCT
>JAKEET010000157.1 GCA_022616435.1 Gemmataceae bacterium | reverse complement strand
GACAACTACCAGGAGGATCCCGAGAGCGGCCACTCCATCCGCGGCGAAGACCTGGCCGAACAGTGGGGCATGAAAAGCAACCTGGATCAAGCCTATCAGTTGTGGGCGAAGAAGATGAAAGAGAAGGGGAAAATGAAGGTGTAACGGTGTGGCCGTCGGCGGCGTGATGGCAATCGCGAGCTCCCAAATGGGCAATGGCAAGTGACACGCACCTTTCGCGAAAACTTCACGCCACCGGCTTGCCCAAAAGCAGAGAATGGGGACTGTTTCGACAGCAGGTCCGGCGCGCGGGGCCGGACCTCTTCGCCGAAATGCCCCGCTTGGCGCACGGGGCCTACCCTCGCGGGGGCCCTACCCCATGGAGGCTCGGATGCCTCATTCATCTCTCTGGCCGGCGCGCGGCAGGCTTGCATCCTTGTGGCTCTCGCAGGCGGCGCACATGGCAGCCAACTACGGGCTGCGCGTATTCGTCGTCCTCGAAGCCGGCGCCTCAGGCGCCATGCAATCGGAGGCGGCCTGGCACCTGGTCACGGCGTTGTTCATGTTTCCGGCGATCTTTCTCGTCCCCGTGTACGGCGCCCTGGGAAACAGCCTGCCGAAACGCGCGTCCTTGCTGGCGGCGGCGCTGTGGTGTCTCGCCGTGACCACGCTGTTCGTCTGGAATCCCGCGCTGTGGCAGCCGCGCGGCATGCTGCTGTGCGTCGCCCTGGTGGCGCTGGGCAGCGCCCTCTACACGCCGACGCGCTTTGCCCTGTTGCCCGCCGCGGCGCAGGAGAGCCGGCTGCCGCTGGGCAGCGTGGTCGCCTGGATCGAGACGGCGGCGGTGCTGTCGATCGTGGGGGGCATGATCCTCGGCGGCGCCCTCAGCGGCGTCGCCTGGGATGACTTCGGGATCGCCCCGCCCGCTGTCGCCCTCGCCCCCGCGCCCGGGCCGGGCGTGCTGTGGCTGCTGACCCTGCTCGTCTTCGCGCTGGCCTTGCCCGTGCGGTTCCCGTCCGACGTGCATCGGCCCGAGCCCCCGCTGACGGCCTTTCGCGGCTTCTTCCTCGACGTGGGGCGCTTGCTGACCGCGCCGCGCACCGGCGCCAGCCTCGCGGCCATCGCCTTGCTGCGCGGCATCGTCACCGTCGCGGCGGGCGCCTTCATCGCCCGGGCCATCGCCGGCGGCGCCGGCGGCGTGGCGGCCCTGGTGTCGATCGCCGTGTTCAGCATGGCCGGCGCCGGCGTGGGGGCGTTCCTCGCCGGCCTGGCCGGACGCCATCGCCTGGCTCTGGCGGCGCTCGGGGCAGCCGGCCTCGTCGCCATCCTGGGCTGGCTGTGCCTGGATGCCAACGTGCCGCTCTGGTTGTGCATCCTGGTGGGCGGCTGCGGCGGCCTGATCAATGTGCCCCTCCTCGCGCTCTACCAGGAGAGCGCCCCGGAGGATTGCCGCGGCAACGCCAATGCCCTGCTCAACACGGCCGGATACCTGTCCATGACCGTGCTGTCGGCCATCGTCGCCGGGCTGAGCGCCGCCGGCTGGTTGTCGATTGCCGGACAGTTCCGGCTGGTCGCGGCTGTGGCGTGCGCCAGTGTGATTGTCGCGGGCTGCAGCCTGCGGCGCGCGATCGCCACGCCGCAGCCGGTCGGCAGTCAACCGTAGGACAGGATGCCGATCCTATCCCTTGGTGCTGTCGGTTTGTAAGGAAGCCAGGACCGGGACGCAACGGACGGAGCGGAGTCCTGTGCTATGCCGGAAACAGCAGGTCGCCGGTGAACAGGGCGTTGGGCATGACTTCGCATTCGGCCCAGCAGCCGGGGCAGGCATCGACCCAGTCGCGCGATGCCTTCGCGGCGGGATTGTGCCACACCTCCTCGAACGACTGCCGGTGCAGATTGCCGACGCGTTCGGTGTTGAACTGACACACGGGCACGCTGCCGTCGGGCAACAGGCGCAGGTGGCTGCGCAGGGCGACGCAGCGCGGCGACGGGCGGTGGTGCGGCGGCGAATCGCCACGTTCGGCGCTGGCGCTGGAACCGGACGCGCCGGGCAGGTTGTCGCTGCGCGAGCGCAGGCGGTTGAGCAGGCCGCGCAGGTAGTAGCGTTTGCCCAGGCGCAGCACCGGATCGCGCATCCGTTCGTTGGCGTGCAGCAAGCGGCGGACCAGGCCTGCCACGTCGCTGCCGGCCAGGTCGGGGTGCAGCGGATAGCCCGCGGGGACAATCAGGTCGGTCGCTTTCTTGCCGAAACGCTTGAGGCCGTACATCGCCGAGTCGGCGTAGGCCAGCACCGCGTGCACGTCCACGCCCAGCGGCTCGAATCGACGGCACACCTCGACGTGATCTTCGAGCGAGCGCGCCGAGATGATCGTGTGATTGACGCTGACCGCCAGTCCATGCGTTCGGCGCATCTCGACCAGGCGCCGCACGGTTTCCTCGACCAGGGCAAAGGTCACGTCGGCGCCGCGGTTGGCGTCGTGCTCCTGGGGCATGCCGTCGACCGAGATCATGAAGCGCAGCTTGGCGGGCGCCGGAAACTGCTTCACGAGGACGCTCACGCGCTCGGGGAACGATCCGTTGGAGGTGATGTGCACGACGGCGGGGGACGCGGCGCGTTCCACGGCGCCGGCCAGCTCGGCGAAGTCGTCGCGCAAGAACGGCTCGCCGCCGGTCAAGCGCACCACGTCCAGCGGCGCCACCTTGCCGAACACACCAGCCGCCTGCTCGGGCGTCAGTTCGCTTCCCGGCTTCATCCGCCACGAATCGCACATGCCGCAACGGGCATTGCAGCGGAACGTGACCAGGTAGGTGCACCAGCGCGGCCGCGGCACGCCGCCCAACCGATTCTGAACGACGTCGAGGGCCAGTCTCAGCCAACGCATCCGGTCGCCTCCGGATCGCGCAGCGCTCCACCGGGCACGTTGGCGGACGTGCCCGACGCGCTGCCTGTGGTATTGTCCCGCGCCGCGTCCGATGGGCGAGCCTGCGCTTGGGCCGCGCCGTTGCCGCCGAGCTCGTGCAGGAACTGGTCGAGCGCGGCCAGGGCGTCGTTGAGGCCATCGGACACGCACTGGCGCAGCTTGGCGGCGAAGACGTCGGCCTTGTCGAGGAAGGCACGCAGCCGCTGGGCAGTGACCCGGCGCGGGGCGGCGCACATGCCGATGCGCAGGCGCTCGACGGCGCGGGCGTTCATGCGCTGTTCGACGCAGCGCTCCGGCACCACCAACATGGGCTTGCCGAGAAAAATCGCCTCGCCGACGAGCTGGTTGCCGGCGGTGCTGACCACGGCGCGGCAGCCGGCCAGGTCTTCGAGGAAGGGGACATTGCTGGGCGGCAGGAACGTGAGTCTTCCTTGCCTGCCGCGGCGCGGGCTGCCGTACACGCGCACCGGGCAGCCGACGCCGTCGAGGGCGTCGAGCAGGGCCGGATGGAGCTGGTCGGCGCCGCGATTGAAATAGGCGAGCAGGTAGTCGCCGGTGCTCGGGACCAATTCACGCACGGCCTGGCGCGGCAAGGCGCCGACCACGTGGACCCCGGAGCAGCGCGGCTCGGCCGGGTAGAAGCTCGAGATCAGCACGCGCTGCGGCTGACCCATCAGCTGCCGGTAGCACCAGCCGTCGAAGTGCGCTTCCAGGGCATCCGACCACGCCACCGGAGGCCTGCAATACGCCAGAATGCCGATGTGGTCGAAACTGATGCGCGGAATGCCCAGGGCGGCGCCGGCGTGGTGCGTCCAGGTCTCGGCGTCGGAAATGATCACGTCGGGGCCAAAGTCGCGGGCCACCTGACACACCAGGTCAAGCGTCGGTCCGCCCCATTTCAAGTCGAGAAGGGCGGGCAGATTGCGGCGCAGCGTGTGCCAGTTGGAGCGCTCGCGTTGCCCGCTGCCCCGGCTGTAGACAAACCCCAGCGTTGGAATCGGCACACACGGCCAATCCGGCGAGATGGTTTCGTAAGCATCGCCGCCCGTGAGCACCAGAATCTGATGCCGGGCCGCGAGATGAGGCAACACGGCGAGCGTTCGAGTGGCGTGCCCGCGTCCGTAGCCATGGACTCCATAGAGGATGCGCATGCGAAAGAATCCATTCTGGTACCGGGCGCCCGGGCTACCTTCGACATCCATGTGCCACCTCGGCAGTTAGCGCGACGCTGCCGAAGTGCAGACGGCACTAGTATTCCCGGCTGACGGTTAGATTTGCGCTAGGCTTTGTTGAGGGTTCGATTAAGATTCGACGCCGCGAATCTTCCCTTGTGGACCACCGCCGCGTCGCGTACCTTGAGTTATCCTCTCGCCCTTCCCGTCGAAACGTCGCTGTTCCCTTCCGTCCGAAGCTGCCCTGTCGTTCATGATGTCATCACGCACCAGAGAAGGAGCCTCTCATGTCTCGCTCGTCGCCATCGAATCATCCATCGTCGCGGGCCGGCGCGCTGCGCGCCGGCGCGCGACGCTGCCGGCCACGGGTGGAGTTGCTGGAAGATCGCCTGGCGCCCGCCCTCTTACCGCCGGGATTTGTCGAAGCGCCGATCGCCAGCGGCATCAGCCGGGCCACGGCCATGGAGATCGCGCCCGACGGCCGGCTCTGGGTGCTCGAACAGGACGGCGATGTCGAGGTGTTCCATGCCGGCAGCGCCGCCGGCTTCACGGCCTTGAATCTTGACCCCGCGGCGATCAACTCGGACGGCGAGCGCGGCTTGCTCGGCATCGCGTTCGATCCGAGCTATGACATTGCCAGCCCGGCGGCCGATTTCGTCTACCTCTACTACACGTCCACCGCGGCCCCGAACCCGCACAACCGCGTCAGCCGCTTCACCGTGAACAACGCCAATCCCGATCAGCCGACGCTGTCCGGCGAGCTGGTCATCCTGGAGCTCGACGCGCTGTCCGGGGCCACGAACCACAACGGCGGTGCCATGCACTTCGGGCCGGACGGCAAGCTGTACATCGCGGTCGGCGACAACGCCAACGGGACGAACGCGCAATTGCTGACCACGCTGCACGGCAAGATGCTGCGGATCAACGCCACCGCCACCGACACGTTCCCGAACGACAATCCGTTCGTCGACGTGACGACGGGGAAGAACGATGCGATCTGGGCGCTCGGGCTGCGCAATCCGTTCACGTTCGCGTTCCAGCCGGGCAGCGGCAAGATGTTCATCAACGACGTCGGCCAGAGTGCGCAGGAGGAAATCAACGAAGGGGCGGCCGGCGCCAACTACGGCTGGCCCGCGACCGAGGGGGACTTCAACCCGGCCCAGTTCCCCGGCTTCACGCGGCCGTTCTACGCCTACGCCCACGGCGGCGGCACGTTCGAGGGCTTCGCGATCACCGGCGGCGCCTTTTACAATCCGACGAGCGCCGCGTTCCCGGGCGAGTTCCACGGCGATTACTTCTTCGCGGACTTCGTGAACGACTGGATCAACGTCATCGACACGACGACCAGACAGGTGGCCCGCTTCGCGTCGGCTGCCGGCAGCCCCGTGGACCTGCGCGTCGCGGACGACGGCAGCCTGTGGTACCTGTCGCGCGGAACCGGCCAGGTGCGCCGCGTCGTGTTCACCGGCGCCCAGCCGATCGCGCCGACCTTCGCCGCCCGTATCAATTTCCAACCGCCCGGTTCGAAGGGCTTCCGCGGTTTTTTAGCCGACATCGGCCTGCCGCTGGGCGATAAGGGCAACGGGCTCTCCTTCGGCTGGAACTTCGACAACCGGGCGACGGCCCGCAATCGTAATTCGGCGCGGTCGCCCGACGAACGGTTCGATACGTTCGTGCGCCTGCCGGACGGCGCCGTCTGGGAAATCGCGGTCCCGAACGGGACTTACGGTGTGCGCGTCGTCGCCGGCGACCCGGCGCAAGCGACCGGCAGGTTTGGCATCGACATCGAAGGCGTGCCGGCGCTGCGCGGCAGACCGAACGCGACCAGGCGCTGGATTGACCGAACGGTGGTCGTGACGGTCAGCGACGGCCGGATGACGTTCACGGCGGCGCCGGGGACGGTCAACAACAAGATCAACTTCGTGGACATCGGTCCGAAGCCGATCCGGCAGGCGGGCGGCGCCCTCGGGCTGGTGTCGATCGAGGCGGAGCACACGTCGGCGGGGATTCCGCGCGGCGACCGCAACTGGCTGGCGTTCACGTCGCCGGCGGGCTTTTCGGGCCTGGGATTGTTGCAGGCGACGCCGAACGTGGGCGCCGTGCTCGCGCCGGCGAACAGTCCACGGGTTGACTACCGGATTCGTTTCGCGAAGGCCGGCATCCACTACGTGTGGATTCGCGGCCTGGCCCCGACCGCCGGCGACGACACGATCCACGTCGGTCTGAACGGAAGGCCGCGGGGAATCATCGCCGGGTTGAAGCCGTTCTATTCCTGGTCGAGCCGGGGCTTGAACGGCGCGCGGGTGGCGATTCAGGTTGCCAAGCCCGGCTTGCACACGTTGAACATCTGGGCGCGTGAAGACGGCGCGGCCATCGACAAAATCGTGTTGACGACGAGCGCCGCCTACCGGCCGAGGGGCCTGGGGCCGGCGGCGAGTCCGCGGTGACGGCGAATCACTTTTGATTGACCAGAAACGCGATCAAATCGACGAACTCGTCCGAACTCAAGCCGCGTTCCAGACCCTCCGGCATCGTGCTGACCGGCAGCGGCCGCACCGCGTCGATGTCCTTGCGCGGGATGATGTGCTTGTCGCCCTTGAGGTCGCCCAACGTCAGCGCGTCCGGCGTTTCCGCCATGCGGACGCCGCTCACGACGCGGCCGTTCTGCAACTGCACCTGAAGCGTCTCGTAGCTCGGCGCGATCGTGCGGTTCGGTTCGAGGATCGATTCGATCAAGTAGACGCGGGCGAAGCGGTTGCCGACGCCGGTCAGGTCGGGGCCGATCTTTTCGCCTAGGCCGTTGAGGACGTGACACTTGAGGCACTGCGATTTGGCGACGTCCTGGAACAGTTTGCGGCCGCGGTCGGCGTTGCCGGGCCTGGCGAGAGCGGCTTGCATGAGCTGTTCGTGGTTGGCGGTCGAAGACTTCCGGCGGAAACGAAGGTGGAATTCGGCGCCGGACTGCTTGTTGTCGGCGGCGGCGGAAACTTGCACCACCAGGCGATGAGCGCCCCGGTCCAGCTTGGCGTCGAACCGATCGGCGTCCGGCACAAATGGCCGCGACTTGGCGTTCTCGAAGATCAAGCGGCCGTCGAGCCAAACGCGCCAGGGTCCGCGGCATGCCCCGGAGAACTGCACGGCGGCTGTTTCAGGAACCACGATTTCGGAAACCCCCAGCCATGTCGATGCTGGATCGCCTGGGTCGGCGGGCGCGACAATGGCCGACTCGGCGCCGATGCCGAGCACGACCTCGGTCTGAGGGAGCTGCTGGCCAACTTCCATGGGACGGACGGCCCATTTCCGCAGCAAGGGCTCAACGGCGGCGGCGGCCAAGGGACCGCGAACATGCCAGCGCGCCAGGACGCCGGCGCTGCCCTGAAGCTTGGCGATGGATTGTTCCACCGTGGAGCGCTGGCCGGCGGCTCGGTCGTGCAAGCGCGACAAGGCGCTGATTGCCAGGGGCAGGACCTGCGTGGATGGGTCATTGCGGGCCAGGTCGGCAATGGCCTTGGCGTCCTCGGGCCGGCCGATCTTGGCGAGACAATGGAGAGCACTCAAGCGCGTGCTTGGATCCTTCAGCGCGGCCGCCGCCACCGGCGCCGCGCGTGGTTCCGCCAGGTCGTGGAGCGCGTCGAGGCTGGCTTCGCGCACTCTTGCATGGGGATCGGCCGTCAGTTTGAGCAGCGTCTCGGTGGCCGAGCGCAGTTGCAAGTACCCGGCCGCCTGGGCGGCGGCGGCGCGAACGCGCGCATCGGCGTCGGCCAGCAGTTTGGGAAGATGCGGCGTCAACTCGGCAGCTTCCAAATGGCCCAACTGGAATATCGCGGCGGCACGAACTTCGTTGTGCTTGGAACCGAGTTTTGCCAGGAACACGGGCTTGCCCTGCGAGCGCGGCGGCACGTTGCGCAGGGCCTCGGCCAGCACCGGACCGTCTTCCAGCGTGCGGGCGAAGCGCAACATGGCCTCCTCGCGGCGGTCTTCGAGACGGACGATGAGCATGCCAAGCGCCGTCCGGCGATTGACGACGGCGTGCTTTGCATCCGAAACCACCGAACCAAGGGCTGGCACGGTCTCTGCCGTCGGCTGGTGCTCGCGTAGCTGCTTGAGGATTTCGGCGACGCGCTGTTCATCTCGGTCTTCGCCCAGCCAGCCGGCGAGCGCGGCAAATGGAATCGGAATCTTCTCCCGTTGCATCCGCCGCAGCACGGCCAGGCGGAGCGAGCGATCTGGATCAGCCAATGACTTCTCCAGTGCCTTGCCGATGGCTTCGGTCCGCTCCCAGGCGACGCTGTTGGGAGTGCGCGGCGCCGGGCGGTAATTCCAGTAGACCCACGGGCCGGGCTTTTTGTAGACGCGCGTCAGCAAGTCGGCATATTCGCGCCGGCGCCAGGGACTTTGTTCCTTGGCCAGGCGCTCGATGAGGCCGTCCACGATCGTCGCGTCCGCTTGATTCGCAAGCGCTCGCAGCGCTATGGTCCGCAGCGTCATCTTGTCGGAAAGATCGAGCAGCTTCAGCACCTCGGGCCAGTTGTCGGCGCGACGGAGGGTCTGCTGCATGGCGTGGACGAGCGCGTGTTCGTGGAGCAAGGGACTCGCCAGGCCGCTGCGCTGAAACCAGCCCGGCGCATCGGCCCAGCGCAGCCGGCCCAGGGCGATGACCTTCTCCAGGAGCGGTCTGGAACCCAGGCTGTCGAGGCTGACCAATTGCACGGCCAGATCGCGAGCGCCGCGGCCCGCGTCGAGCCGATGATCGCGCAACACCGGGTCGGCGAGATCGGCGATGGCGCGGATGGCCTGGGCGCGCACCCGCGCATCGGCATCGTTGCGGGCGACCTTGAGGAGCTTTGGGATCGCATGCGCTCCCTCAACCCGCGCCAGGATCCAGATGGCGTGCAGCCGGCCGCGAACGCCGAGCGCTTGCTTGGCGAGAGCGTTGTTCACCTCGACGGCAACCTCTCGCCCACGGCGCTCCAGCTCGATTTGCCGATCGACGCGTTCCCAGTAGCTTTCCGAATCGAGACCCACGATCCCGCTTTTCGGCGCGGGCGACTTGGCAGGCGATGTCGCGGCAATGCGATAGATGCGTCCCCTGCCCCGCTTGGGCCTCTGCCCGTCGCACCAATCCGACACCATCAGGGCGCCGTCGCGCTGCACGACGACGTCGGTCGGCTTGAAGCCGTAGGGATCCTTCGCCGCGCCGGCGGCGAACTCGAACTCCTTTGTCTGCGCGAAGCCGCCCGCTTCACGCTTCAACGGGTAACGCACCAGCGACCGCCCCCACTCGCAGCAGAACAGGTCGCCGCGAAACGTTTTGGGAAACGCCCTCTCCAGATAGATCACGACGCCGGCCGAGGAGCCGCGGCCCAGATCGGCGAGCGGCGGCATGGCTTCGTCGGGTCGCTCGTAGTACAGGTACGGATAGCCGTGATCGGCGCCGAAGAAGCTGTGGCAGACGCGGATCATGTAGTCGCCGCCGTCGTTCTCGTTGTCGCGGGTGAAGACGTTCAGTTCCTCGTCCAGCGCGACGTCGTAGATGTTGCGGAGTCCCGACGCGAAGACGTGCAGATCGCGGCCGTCGAACCGGCAGCGCAGGATGCCGCCGCCGTTGAAGATCAAGCGGTCGCCTTCGGGGCGTGGGACGTTGCAGCCGTGATCGCCGAGCGCGAGGTAGAGCCAGCCGTCATGACCCACCGTGACGCCGTTGGCGCAGTGCAGCCGTGGCGGGTTCTTCTCGGGCTCCAGGCCGAGGCCGCTCAGCAGCTCTCGGCGCTGGTCGAACTTGCCGTCGCCGTCGGGGTCGCGCAACGCGGTCAGGAACGGCGCGTGCATGACGTAGATCATGCCGTCGTGATACGCCAGCCCCTGGATCGAGTTGAAGCCGGCCGCGACGACCGTGGCCTTGTCGGCGTAGCCGTCGTTATCGGTGTCCTCGATCAGCCGAATCTCGTCGCGGCGGACGATCTCGACGCCGAGGCCGGTCATGTAATCGATGGCGACGAAAAGTTGACTGGCCTTGGGCCCGGCGGCGATGACGGACGGATACTCGATGAGCGGATCGCAGGCGAAGAGGGTGGCCGTGAAGCCGGGAGGGACTTGCAAGGGCGGGAAGCGTTTTTCGGTGACGGGACCGGTCTGGGGAGGCGCCTCGGCAGCCAAGGTCCACAACAACATGCCGAGAACCGCGGCCGACGATAGTGTCCCAGCAGACATGGAGCGCATCACGATCTTCCTTTGACAATGCATGCAGCGGATACATTGCATCATCAACGGTGGAAGCGACGCAGGCAAGCAAAAAGGCGAGCGCTCAGACCGGGTGAACCCCATGGTTCGCCGGGGCTTCCCCGTGAGCCCCGGCCAAGCCGGGGTTCGCTATGATTGAAACCTATCGAGGACCTGTGCGCGCCGCGGCAACGGGCACGCTACTTGCCTTTCGCCTTCATCAGCTTTGCCCAATGCTTGTAGGCTTCTTCGACCCCCATGTTCCACTCTTTCGCCAGGGTGTTGCCGTAGACCGAATCGCCGGAGTCAGGATGTTCCACGTAATCGGTGTCCCAATCTTTCGGCATGGGGGGCAGCGGGGGTTCTTGGGCTTTTTTCTTCTTCGCCGTTAGTTTGTGCCAATGTTTGTACGCTTCTTCGACCTCCATGTTCCACTCTTTCGCCAGGGTGTTGCCGTAGACCGAGTCGCCGGTGTCGGGATGTTCCACGTAGTCCGTGTCCCAGCCCTTCGGCATGTCTGGGGCCGGCACATCCTCCGCATCGTCCACCAGGCCGATCAGTACTTTGAGACGCTCATCCAGCTGGGCTGTCATTTCGGCCAGCTTGGATTCTGCCACGTCCTTGCGCTCCTGGACAATCTTGAAGACCTCTTTGTATTCCTCATTCAGCTTCTTGCGTTCGGCGTTGACCCTCTCGTCATCGGTCCAGGGCAAGCTGTCTAGTTTCGATTCAATGTCGGCGAGTTTGACTTCCGCGGATTCGTATGGCTTGGCCCGCGCTTCGGCTTCGTCATCCAGCTCTTTCTTCCGGCTGGCCATCTTGCTTTTCAATTCCGCCTGCATGTCGGTCTTGTTGCCGGCTTGCTCCTTGTTGCCGCCGCCCGTGGATAGAAACTCCCCAGCCGTGACCGGGTTGGCATTGGCGGTGTCGAAAACCTTCTTCACTTCCGGGCCCGGCATGCTCGGATCGACATCGACGAACGACACGGTCTTCTTGCCTCCTTTGACAAAGCGTTCCGCCGGGCCGCAACCCATCTTCTTGAGCGACTCCTTGGCCTTGGCAATCAACTCCTGATCTTGGTCCACCTTCTCGCCTTTCTTGAGCTTGGCGACCAGCTTGTCTTGCACGCGCTGGGCGGCATCGTGGAGCTTCTTGGCTGCTCCATCGAGCGGCTTGCCGTCCGGGCCCACGTATTCGTGATCGAGCAAGGCGCCGGCCTTGACCAGGATCTCCACCGTGTTGATCATTTCCTTGGCGCCGGGCTTGTAATGCCCGCTGCTGTTGTTGATCAAGACAATGTTGCCGGAGCCGTCGAAGGTGACCTCGCCGGCGCCGGCCACCGCTTTGCCGGCCAGGACGCTGGAATGATGGGTCGTTTGCACCTGGTCGGTCACTTCACCTTCGACCATGTCCTTGCCGCTGAAGGGATTCTTGCCCGTGTACGGCGCCTCGACCTGGCCCACGACCTTCTTGACGGGGTCGCCCTGGTGGAAGGCGCCCGTTTCGGGATCGACGACATAGTCGCTTTTCCCGTACATCGTCCCGGCCGGTCCCGACACGGTGCCGTCGTCGTTCTTGACCCTGGCCCCCGTCGCTTTGCCTTCCTCGTCGAAGGACAGCTTGCTGGCTTCGCGTTCCTTGTCGTCAAGGTATTTGGTCTTCACCAGCTCCGAATCCTGCGTTTTTTGGTTGCCGCCGCGCCAGCCCATTTTCTTGTCTTCGCCGGCGTATTCCGCCCCGAGAGGCTTGGGCACGGCGCCCCCGCCCTTGCCGAACTTCTTGACAAGCGCGTCGATCTTGCCGTCGAGCTCCTTGACCTTGGCCCTGGCGGCGGTGAGTTCCTTCTTGTCGCTTTCGGTGCCGCCTTTGTTTTCGTCGACCTCGCTCTGCAGCTTAGCCAGATCGTCCATCGCAGCGTCGCGTTCCGCCTCCAGTTTCTTGAACTCCGGGTCGTCCTGAAGGACTGGGACTTGCGCGTGCGTGTTCTGAAGCTTGTACGCTTTGCTCTTCGGCAGGACGTCTGTATAGAACGCAAGCAACTTACTCATGACTTCTCCTTATGATTTGGACGACGAGCCGCCCCAGACTCGTCAGGCTGATGCTACCATGTCGGAACCAGGATTGCACCTTCATTCGTGATGAACCTGCCGCGCCGTGTCGCGTGCATTACAATCGAAGCACCATCTCGGCCAGAGAATCTGGCCGGCGCGTCCGGTTTTTCCTTGAACCGTGTACTGCCTGGTAGCGCGAGCCGCGGCGAGTCCCCGTTGCCGAAATTCCTCCAACTCGCGCCAGCCGCTCGTCCGCTTGCGGATCGGCACGACGACAGCGCGTGGCGGCAGTGGCGCTCTCCGTCGTCGTTGTTGCATGCTCGATCTACGCCAATCTCGCATGGGCTGTAACCAATCCGGCCGATTTCCGGTATTTCCCACCGTCCGAGGCGGGCGTCAACGCCAACCACAACCGGGCGCTGGGGCACGAGTATTTCAACATCGCGCGAGCGCTGGCCGCCGGCATCTATCTCGTGCTGCTGGCGCGCTTCCGGCGCGGCTTCCAGTACGCCGACCTTTCCTGGCTCTTGATGCCGGCGATCAACTTGATGCTCGCGGGGTTTTTGTGGTTTGGCTACATACGAAGTTGGCGGATCGCCGTGGCCTGTTCGGCGGCGTGTGCGCGCTCATCGGCCCGATCGCCGCGTAGGAGGAACGACGCCATGAACACCGATCAAGACTTGCTCGAACGTTTCATCACCCTCCGCGATGAACAGGCCTTCGCCGACTTGCTCGACCGCCACGGCAAGACGGTGTGGAGCGTGTGCCGGCGGCTGCTGGGCGTGCACGATGCCGAGGACGCGTTTCAAACTGTGCTGCTCTTGTTCTTTCGCAAGGCCGCGTCGATCCGCCGGCCGCAAGCGCTGGCGAGCTGGCTTTACGGCGTCGCCTACCGGACGGCGCTGCGGCTGCGTCGCACCGCGGCCCGGCGCGACCGCTTCGAGCGCCTGCACGTCACGCCGCCGCGCGACGAGCGGCCGTGGGGCGACGCGTCGTTTCACGAGTTCCGGCGGCTGATCGTCCACGAGGTCCAGCGCCTCAAGGAAACGGAGCGCCTGGCATTCATGCTATGCTGCCTGCAAGGGATGAGCCGGCCCGCGGCGGCGCGGCAGCTGGGCCTGAGCGAAACGTTGGTGGGCCGCCGCGTGGCAACCGCGCGGCGGCAACTCCGAGCGCGCCTGGCCCGCCGCGGCATCCTGCGCGCCGGGTAGTCGGACTGTGGTTCTTCTCATCTCACGAGGGCGAGCCTCGTGAGAAGCATTTGAAATGCAACCGTATCGTAGCCGATTACATCCGCCCTCACACATCCCACAACTGGCCGACCTCTTTGGATCTCTTCCTGCTCCGCCGTGCCGGCCGCTTGGGCGCGTCGCTCTCCGCGTCGTCGCGACGCTTGTTCCTCAGGTACAACTTGATCGGCACGTCCTGGAACGGCAAGTGGTCGCGCAGCGCCTTGATCAAGTAGCGCATGTAGGTGTTGTCGAACAGTTGCGGGCCGTTGGTGAACAGCACGATGGTCGGCGGCCGCTCGGCCACCTGGGCGGCGAAGTACACCTTGCCTTGCCGGTTGGCGCGATCCGACGGCGGCCGGTCGACGAGGGCCTGGTGGACCACGCGGTTGAGGGCGCCGGTGGCCACATGCGTGCCGGCCTGCTTGTGCAGGCTCTGAGCCAGGTCGAGCACTTGCTGCACGTTCTTGCCGTCCTTGGCGGTCAGGAACGCCATGGGCACGAAGTCCAAGCTGGGAAGCACGCGGCGCACGTAGTCGCCGAATTCGCCCGTGACCAGCCGGCCCTTCACCAGGTCCCACTTGTTGACCACGAAGATCGCCGGCTTGAAGTGTTCGAGCACGTAGCCGGCCAGTTGCTTGTCGACCATGCTGATGCGCTTGGGCGCGTCGAGGAAGTGCAGCACCACGTCGGCCCGCCGGATCGAGCGTTCGGCACGGGCCAGGCTGTAGAATTCAACGTCGGTCTTCACCTTGCCGCGGTTGCGGACGCCGGCGGTGTCGATGGCCAGGATGGTCTTGCCGTCCTTGATGAAGCGCACATCGACGCTGTCGCGCGTGGTCCCCTCCACCTCGCTGACAATCGTGCGCTCGCCGTGCGCCAGACAGTTGATGAACGTGCTCTTGCCGGTGTTGCGCCGGCCCACGATGGCCAGCTTCAGCGCCGCGTCCGGCCCCGGCCCGGACGCGCCGGCGTCGGCCGGAAGATTCTCTTCGATCCAGCGGAGCAGCCGCTCCTGGTTGCGATGCTGCTGGGCGCTGACGCACAGCACGTCGCCGAAGCCGAGCTTGTAGAACTCGCCCACCTGGTCGTCGAGCTTGGGGTGGTCGCACTTGTTGGCGACCAGCAACACTGGTTTGCCGACGCCGCGGAGCCGTTCGGCGACGGCTTCATCCAGCGGGACCGGCCCGGCGCGCCCGTCCACGAGAAACACGATCACGCTGGCCGCGGCGATGGCCCGCTCGATTTGCCGTTCGACGTCGGCAGTGAGCCTGTCGATGTCCTCGATGCCCATGCCGCCGGTGTCGATCAACTCGACATAACGTTCGCCGATCTGGACGGGCGCCACCAGGCGATCGCGGGTCACCCCGGGCGTGGGATCGACGATGGCGATGCGCCGACCCGCCAGCCAGTTGAACAGCGACGACTTGCCGACGTTGGGCCGGCCGACGATGGCGACTTGTGGAAGCGGCACAGACGACTCCGATCCGGTTGGATGCTGATTGTCATTCTACTGTCCGGCCGGTACAAGATCATAATCGAGTGAACGAGTGATCCTTGGACTCCTGGTCGCGGACGACACACACATGAAGAATCTTCTCCTCATCGGCGCGTTTCTGATCATCATGGGCGTGCTGTTCTTCATCTTCGGCTGGAAGGAGCAAGGGTTGGCCGCGGCATCGAGCAAGGAACCGGAGGAGATCGCGCTCAAGAACCTCATCGCCCGGGGCCCGGACGGCAACCCGAACATCCTCCTCAAAGATCACGTGCTGTGCGACAACTTCGTGTTCAAGACCCGCAACGGCGTCTGGACCAGTGCCTGGGTGCCGATGGTGCCGCGCGAGAGCGTCGGGCCGGGGCAGGCGACCGGCGGCCGGCCCGCCGCCGTCCAGGCGATCATGTTCAGCACCAACGCCCGCGACCAGGCCGACTTGTACAACCGCTGCGGCCAGCAGCGCGTCCGCTGCCTGGTGACCAACCGCATCACCAGCCTGGGCAGCAAGGAGCGCGACATGCTGCAACAGAGCTATCCGGGGACCGATTTCGATCGCTGCCTGATCGTCCAGGAAGGCCGGGAGCCGGCGGGCGCCGCCAAGGTGTTCCTGATGATCGGCGGCGGCGGCGTGGCGACGCTGGTCGGCCTGGGCATGGTCGGCTTCGGGCTATATCAGTGGCGGGCCCAGCAGTCCGCGCCGCGCAAGCGTCGCCGCCGGCCCCGTGACGACGACGAGGACGAGGATGACGAGCCGCGGCCGATCAAGCGCCGCCGGCCGCGCGCTGATGAGGACGAGGATGATCAAGAAGAGCGGCCGCGTGCCCGCCGGCGCGTCGAACGCGATGACGATGAAGAGGAGGAGCGTCCGCGGCGGCCCCAGGGGCGGCCCCAGCGGCGGGTCGAGCGCGACGATGTTGACGATGAAGATGATCGGCCGCGCCGCCCGCGGCGCCGCGACTGAGTCGCCGCGCCTGAGGGAAGCTCCCCTGTCGAACAAGGAGTGACGGGGACAGCGGCCGTGGGTGAGAGGGGGGCCGCCGCCCTATGGCACTTGCAGCAGCGACGGCCTATACCAAGGCTGGCGGCGCTGATTCAAGTCCGCATCCATTCTCCACGAGACACATCCATGGACCTGCAAAGCATTCATGCCCGCGAGATTCTCGACAGCCGCGGCAACCCGACGATCGAGGTCGAGGTGATCCTGGAAGACGGCGCCACCGGCCGGGCGGCGATCCCGTCCGGGGCCAGCACCGGCGCTCATGAAGCCGTGGAGCTGCGCGACGGCGACAAGGGCCGCTACCTCGGCAAGGGCGTGCTGAAGGCGGTGCGCAACGTGAACGAAACGATCGCGCCGCGGCTGCTCGGCTACGACGCCCTCGACCAGACCGGCATCGACCAGATGCTGATCGAGCTGGACGGCACGCCGAACAAGGCCAAGCTGGGCGCCAACGCCATGCTGGGCGTGTCGCTGGCGGCGGCCCATGCCGCGGCGGCGTCGGTCGGCGTGCCGCTGTATCGTTATCTCGGCGGCGTCAACGCCAAGGTGCTGCCGGCGCCGATGTTGAACATCCTCAACGGCGGCAAGCACGCCGACAACAACGTCGATTTCCAGGAATTCATGGTCATGCCCCTGGGCGCCCCGTCGTTCCGCGAGGCGCTGCGCATGGGCGCCGAGATCTTCCACCAGCTCAAGAAGGTGCTGCACGACAAGGGCTACAACACCGCGGTCGGCGACGAGGGCGGCTTCGCCCCCAACCTCAAGAGCACCGACGAGGCGTTTGAAGTGATCGCCGCCGCCGTCGAGAATGCGGGCTACAAGCTGGGTCAGCAGGTGTACTTCGCCCTCGACCCGGCCACGACCGAGCTGTTCCAAGTGGCCAAGGAGAAAGGCAAGCAGGGCTACTGCTTCTTCAAGAGCGCGCCGGACAAGATTGTCAGCAGCGACGAGATGATCGAGCTGTGGAAGGGCTATTGCCGCAAATGGGCGATCTGCTCGATCGAGGATGGGCTGGCGGAGGACGACTGGGACGGCTGGGTCAAGCTGACGCGCGAGCTGGGCGACAAGGTGCAGCTCGTCGGCGATGATCTGTTCGTCACCAACGTCAAGCGGCTGCGCGACGGGATCGAGAAGAAAGCGGGCAACAGCATCCTGATCAAGGTGAACCAGATCGGCACGTTGACCGAGACGCTCGACGCCATCGACCTGGCCAAACGGAACGGCTTCACGAGCATCACCAGCCATCGCAGCGGCGAGACGGAAGACGTGACCATCGCCGACATCGCCGTGGCCACGAATTGCGGCCAGATCAAGACCGGCTCGGCCAGCCGCACGGACCGGATCGCCAAGTATAATCAATTGCTGCGGATCGAAGAGGACCTGGGCGACGCGGCCCGCTACGGCGGGGAGATCTGGCGTCGATAGTCATCAGTCATTAGTCATTAGTCATTAGTCATTAGTCATTAGTCATTAGTCATTAGTCATTAGTCATTAGTCATTATGAACGAGCGGCTTCGGGACGTTTGGATCCCGGGATTGTGCTTCGCGGTCACGTTCGGTTGCGCGTTGCTCCTGGCCGGCGCGGTGGCAGTCGTGCCGTGGGTCGCGGGGGAGTCGCCGGGACATCCGCTCATCGCCATGTACGCGCGGGACGTAACGGTGCGCCGAATATCCCTGGCAGCCGCCGCCGGCTTGACGGCCACGGCGTTCGTCTTTTTCCGTCCCGCGGGTTGGCGGCGCAAGCGCGAAGCCAAGCCCGACACGCCGACCATTGCCGGCGCATGAAGTGGATCACCTCCATGCTTGCCTGGTTCGTCGACAACGCGAACATCGTCTACATCGTCCTGGGCATGATCGTCCTGGCCTTGGGCGTGTCGTGGTGGCAGAACCGGCGGGTGCGGACGCTGGCGATCATCGCGGTGGTCGTCGCCCTGGGGGCGCTCTTCTGGCTCTTGACCCAGTGGATTCCTACCGATCGCAAGCAGCTCCAGGCGAATCTGTGGGCGATGGGGACCGCGGTGCTCGATCGCAAGCCGAGCGACCTGGCGAAGCGCCTCTCCAACGACTTCCGCTTTCAGAACCTGAGCCGCGACGAGATCGCCCAGGCGGTGACCGCCGCGGCGGGCCAGTTCAGCGTCGACAGCATCAACCTGTGGGAATTCGACGTCAAGAGCGTGACCGCCGACAAGGCCGAGATCTGGTTTCGCTGCGTCGCCAACTCGGCCGGCGGGAGAAGCTTCCTCGCACTGTGCAAAGCCCATTTCGTCAAGGACGGCGACCAATGGCTCATGCAAGATGTCGCGTTCTACCAGCCGATTGCCAACACGGATCAGAAGATTCAACTACCCATCGGCCGCTGAAGTGTGGCCGGGGCCACGGTATTCCGGCGTATCACATCTCCCACTGCCAATCCTTCATCCGCGCCAGCATCGTCCCGTGGGTCAGGTCGAACTGCAGCGGCGTCACCGTGATGTAGCCGTCGCCCAGGGCGCTGACGTCGCTGTCCGGGTGCGGCGCCGGGCAGCTGAAATCAGGCCCGCTCCAGAAGTACACCCGGCCGCGCGGATCGATGCGGCGGTCGTACGTCTCCTGGTAGGCGGCAATGTTCTGCGGCACCGTGCGGATGCCGCGGATCGGCCCTTTTTCCAGGCTGGGGATGTTCACGTTGAAGAGCGAGCCGGTTGCGAAGCTTTGCCGCATGATCTGCTCGATGACTTTGCGGGCGTACTCCGCGGCCAGCGGAAAGTTGAGGGGCTTGGGCTTGGTGTATTCGAGCGACACGGCGATGCTGGTGCGCTGGAAGAACGCCCCCTCGATCGCCGCCGCCACCGTACCGGAGTAGAGCACGTTGATGCCTGCGTTCGAGCCGGCGTTGAGGCCGCTCACGATCAGGTCGGGCGGCTTGTCCTTCAGCAGCTCCAGCAAGGCCAGCTTGACGCAATCGGCCGGCCGGCCTTCGACGGCCCAGCCCATGAATTGATTGTGATCGTCCACCACTTCCTGGATCAGGAGCGGCGTGAGCAGCGTGATGGAATGGCCGACGGCGCTCTGCTCGCCGGCCGGCGCCACGACGATGACCTCGCCGAGCTTCTTGAGCTCGGCGCGCAGCGCCCGCAGGCCGGGGGCGTAGACGCCATCGTCGTTGGTGAGCAGGATGCGCATAGACTACTCCTCGATCTTCTTCCTGCGCAGCAAATGGTGATAATGCTGCGCGAACCGATGCGCCTCGTCGCGCACGTACTGCAACAACCGCAGCGCCGCGGCGTGGCGGCCCAGCCGGATCGGTTCGGCGTCGCCCGGACGATAAATCTCCTCCTCGCGCTTGGCCAGCGAGATCAGGCACGGCGGCTCGCTGCCGAGCACGCGAAACACTTCCAGCGCCGCGTTGAGCTGGCCTTTGCCGCCGTCGATCAGCAGGATGTCGGGAAACACATTCTCAATCGCTCCCGGCTTCGTCTCCGCGTGGCGGAACCGGCGTGAGATCACCTCGCGGATCGACGCGAAATCGTCGACGCCAGCCACCGACTTGATGCGATAGCGGCGATACCCCGGCTTGAACGGCAGCCCGTCGATGAACGCCACCAGCGCCGCCACCTGCTCCTCGCCGCTCAGATGGGCGATGTCGACTCCCTCAATGGTCCGCGGCGTGTCGCGCAGTCCCAGGACCTTGCGCAAGCCGATCAGCCCCTTCCGCGGCTCGATCTGGAACACCTCCGGCTGCACGTCCTTGTCCACGTCGCCGCGCAGGCTGAGGTCTTTCAACGCCTCGATCTCGTCGCGTAGCCGGGCCGCCTTCTCGAACAGCGTGGCCGCGCTCGCCGCGGCCATTTCCTGTTCCATCACGCGGATCAGCTTCTTCTTCTTGCCTTCGAGCACCATGATCAGCTTGCGGATTTGCCGGCGGTATTGCTCGCGGGTGACGCGGAAGTTGCACGGCGCCGTGCACTGCCGGATGCTGTGCAACAGGCACGGCCGAAACCAGCGCCAGCGGACGTCGTCGGAGCGGATGTCGAGGCCGCAGGTGCGGAACTGGAAGATGCGCTGCAGCACCTGGATCGCCGCCCGCAGGCTCTTGGCGCTCGTGAACGGGCCGTACAGCCGCACGCCGCGGCGCCGCGGCGTCCGCGTGAACTCGACGCGCGGGAACTCCTCGCGCACCCGGATTTGCAGGTACGGAAACGACTTGTCGTCTTTCAGATCGACGTTGAAGCGCGGCTGGATGTCCTTGACCAGGCGGGCCTCGAGCAACAGCGCATCGACCTCGCTGTCCGCCTCGATGCAGTCGATGTCAGCGATCAGCTTCACCAGGTCGGCGGTGCGCTGGTCCTCGGCCGCAAGTTTCGTGAAGTAGTGGCTGGCCCGGTTGCGCAGGTTCTTCGCCTTGCCGACGTAGAGGACGCGGCCGTGCTGGTCCTTCATCAAGTAGACGCCGGGTTTCGGCGGAAATGCTTTGGCCTTCTCGGCGGGCCCCATGGCTCCCTCCGGCGGGTGCAAGGCGCCATGTCAGAGGCGATCCGAAACGGGTAGGGAAACCCTCATTGGGGCTTGAACTCCCTTTTCGGATGGCCTCGAATGGCGGCTATTCCAGCGCTTCCTGCGAGGATTTCTCGGGCCGTTTCTCGCGCGGCATGCCCAACTGGCACGAGGCCGGCCCTCAGCCGCCGCCTTTCAACCTGGGCAACACCAGCAGCCACACGACCACGAAACCAACGATCGCCAAGATCGGGATCACATATTCCATGACTGCCTCTCGTTCATTTTCCGCTGCGTGACCTTGTCAAACTCCCATAGCATATTGTAGGCTCAAGCGCGCTCCGTGGGGAATCCGAGTTTCGTCGTTGCCCGAGTTGGTCGTTGCCATGGTTCGTTTGCCGATCTATCTGGACAATCACTCCACCACCCGCGTCGATCCGCGCGTGGTCGGGGCCATGCTGCCGTTCTTCGATGAGCACTATGGCAACGCGGCCAGCCGGCATCACGTGTTCGGCTGGCGGGCCGAGGAAGCCGTGGATCAAGCGCGTGCCCAGGTCGCCGCGCTGATCGGCGCCGACGCGAAGGACGTGATCTTCACCAGCGGCGCCACCGAAAGCAACAATCTCGCCATCAAGGGCGTTGCCCAGATGCTGCGACGGCAGGGCAACCATATCGTCACGGTCCAGACGGAGCATCATGCGGTGCTCGACCCGATCCGCCGGCTGGAGCGCGACGGCTTCGAGGCCACGTTCCTGCCGGTCGATCGCTTGGGCCGCGTCACTCCCGAACAGGTCGCCGGCGCCATCACCGAGCGAACCATCCTCGTCAGCGTCATGCTGGCGAACAACGAGATCGGCACGCTCCAGCCGGTGGCGGACATCGGCCGCGCTTGCAAGAGCCGGAAAGTGCTCTTGCACACCGACGCGACGCAGGCGGCCGGCAAGGTCCCGCTGGATGTCGAGGCCCTGCAGGCGGACCTGCTGAGCTTGTCCGCCCACAAGCTCTATGGACCCAAGGGCGTCGGCGCTCTGTATCTGCGACGCCGCGATCCGCACGTCCGGCTCGAACCCCTGTTCGACGGCGGCGGCCACGAGCGCGGCATGCGCAGCGGCACCCTTCCAGTCCCTCTCATCGTGGGATTTGGATCGGCGTGCGACCTTTGCCGCCGCGAGTTATCTAATGAGATGGAGCATTGCCGCACCCTCCGCGACCGGCTCTGGGACGGCCTCCGCAGCCGATTGACCGGCCTAACGCTCAACGGCCACCCGTCCGAGCGCCTGCCCGGCAACCTGAACGCCAGCTTCGCGGACGTACGCGGCGAAGCCCTGTTGATGGCGCTCAAGAACGTGGCTGTGAGCTCCGGCTCGGCGTGCACCTCGGCCAGCGTCGAACCGAGCTACGTGTTGCGGGCGCTCGGCGTCGCCGACGAACTGGCGCACAGCAGCATCCGCTTCGGCGTCGGCCGGTTCAACACGGCCGAGGAGATCGATTACACCATTGAGGAAGTGGCCCGCCACGTGGGTCATTTGCGAAGCCTGAATCCCACGCCGGTCTTGGCGAACGCCGGCGTGTGATAGAATAGAAGTGTCCGACCAGAACAAGCCATCACCCTTACCCAAGGAGTTTCCTTCCATGGCGATCACGTTGACCGAAAAGGCAGCCGGCGAAGTCAAGCGCATCATTGGCGAGCAACGCCAAGTTGGCGGCGCCCCGGACAGGATTTTTCTGCGCCTGCGCGTCGTCGGCGGCGGCTGCAGCGGCTTCCAGCACAAGCTCGATCTCGACCCGCAGACCAACGAGAAGCTCGACGACGTCTTCGAACAGCACGGCGTTCCCATCGTCATCGACAAACGCAGCCAGATGTATCTGAACGAGGTCACCGTCGATTTCCACGACGACCTCAACCGCCGCGGCTTCAGCATCAACAACCCGAGCGCCAAGACCACGTGCGGCTGCGGCAGCTCGTTCTCGATGTGATGAGGAGTGCGTAGTGAGTGGCGAGGGGTGAGAGCGGAGTCGACCGTTCGCCGCTCACCGCTCACCAATCACCACTCACGCTGCTTCCGCGGGCGCTTAGCTCAGCGGCTAGAGCACCTGGTTTACACCCAGGGGGTCGGGGGTTCGAAACCCTCAGCGCCCAGTGACGTAAGACAAAAGCCGAAAGCAAGTTACAACTTACCTGCCAGCGTTTGGCAGTGCGGCTCGAAAGCCTGGATTTCCTGCGATTTCGCAGTATTTCGCAGTATTCCGCGACTTTGGAGAACCGCACCATGTCCAGACCCAAGATCGAACCGAGGTAGCTTTCACAAGGCAACCGGCCGCGCCGTCACCGAAGCCGAGCGCGAAAAGAAGATCAAGCACAAGCGCCCGGTTGGACCGGCGCGGACAACCATCAATCGCCACGTCGACAGGATCAAGCGCATCATGCGTTGGGGTTGCGCCAAGAAGATCGTGCCGCCGCACAATCTGGTAAATCTCGAAGCCGTGGCGAGCCTCAAGCAAGGTCGCTGCAATGCTCGTGAAACGGAGATCGTGAAGCCCGTCGATCCTGCAATCGTCGAACTCACCCTTCCCTTCATGGCGAATGCACCGGGGGACATGGTTCGCCTGATGCTGCTTTGCGGTTGCCGGGTCGGGGAGTTGTGCCAGCTCCGCGGCCGCGACTTGGACCGAAGCAGTCCGATCCGCGGCGACCACCTTCAACTGCGGCAGCCGCGGCCGGCGCTACAAGGCCACCGTGCCGACCGGCACCATCTACCAGACCGATTTCGATGCGCTCGGCCGGGTGACGGCTGAGAAAGTCGGCGCCAGCGACGCCAACCTGGTGCAGACGGCCGGCTACGTCTACGACGCGGCCGGCATCGGCGACAGCAACTTGACCGAAGCGACCGCGCGGCGGCGCGGCGAATCGCGCCTTGAAGTTCTACTACGATGGGCGCAACCGCCTGGTCGCCGCCAAGTCAACGTCGGGGGCGAGGGGGGAATCGGACTACTCCCTTTCCTCGACCGCGGTTTTCCTGTCTAATATCCACATCTTCCCGCCGCCGGCAACGCCTTCTGCCTGGAGCAAACATCGATGCGTTCGCGTTGGCTGTTCTTGACGATCAGTCTTGTGGTGGCCACGGTCCCGCTCGGCAAGCGGGACCTGCAGGCGACCGCGCCGTTCGGTGCTCAGGAAAAGAAACCGGCCGAGCGCCAACAGCCGCTGTCCCCCGCCGAGGCCGCCCGGACGTTCAACGTCCCGGACGATCTGCGCGTCGAGCAGGTGCTGGCGGAACCGCTCGTCAAGCAGCCGCTGTCGCTCAGCTTCGACGAAAAGGGCCGGCTGTGGGTGGTGAACTACGAACAGTACCCGTATCCGGCGGGCCTGAAGATCCTGAGCCGCGACAAGTACTGGCGCGTGGTGTATGACAAGGTTCCCGCGCCGCCGCCCCACCACGTGCGCGGCAAGGATCGCATCACCATCCACGAGGACAGCGACGGCGACGGCGGCTACGACAAGCATTCGGTGTTCATCGACGGCCTGAGCATCGCCACGTCCTGCGCTCGCGGCCGCGGCGGCGTGTTCGTGCTCAATCCGCCGTATCTGCTCTTCTACCCGACCAGACTCCCGGAAAAGGTGGGTCAGTCCCCTTTTCCGAGAGACGCCGACCAGCCGACCGGCGACCCGGTGGTGCTGTTGCAGGGTTTCGGCCTGGAAGATTGCCATTCGACCGCGAACAGCCTGCGCTGGGGCGTGGACGGCTGGCTGTACGGCACGCATGGGAGCACGGTGAGTTCACGTATCACGATCCCCTCACCCCCGCCCTCTCCCCGTAAGGGGGAGAGGGAGTCGCCGGTGCAGATGATCGGCCAGCACGTCTGGCGCTATCATCCGGAGAAGAAGGTCTTCGAGATCTTCGCGGAGGGCGGCGGCAACGCGTTCGGCATCGAAGTCGATGCGCTCGGGCGGCTCTATTCCGGCCACAACGGCGGCGACACGCGCGGCTTCCACTACGTCCAGGGGGGCTACTACCGCAAGGGTTTCGAAAAGCACGGCGTCCTGGCCAACCCGTTCGCGTTCGGGTTCTTCGAGGCGATGGCGCACAACAAGGCGCAGCGGTTCAGCCATACGTTTGTGATCAATGAGGGCCACGCGCTGCCGGACAAGTATCTCGGCAAAATGTTCGCCGTCGCGCCCTTGCAGAGTCACGTGATGCTGAGCGACGTGATGCCGGACCGGTCGTCGGTGAAGACCAAGGACCTGGAGCCGATCCTCACGACCAGCGACAAGTGGTTCCGGCCCGTGGACATCAAACCGGGACCGGACGGACTGTATGTCGCAGACTTCTACGAGCAGCACATCGCCCATTTGCGGCATTACGAAGGGCTCGTGGACAACACCACCGGCCGCGTCTACCGGATCAGCGGCAAGGACCGCCAGCCGCAACAGCGCGTGGACTATGGCGCATTGCCCTCCGCCCGGCTGGTTGACCAGCTCATCAGCCCGAATCGCTGGGTGCGCGAAACGGTGCTGCGCGTGCTCGGCGATCGCCGGGATGCCTCGATCATTCCCACGCTCCGGCAGCGACTGTTCACGAGCCAGGGCCAGCGGGCGCTGTCGATGCTGTGGGCGCTGAATCTCTCGGGCGGGTTGACGCCGGACAGCGCCGCGGAGGCGCTCGCCCACCCGGAGCCGATGGTGCGGGCGTGGACGGTGCGCTTGCTGGGCGATGAACAGCGGTTGGGGGCCGACATGGCGAAGCGGCTGGCGGAGCTGGCGGCCGCCGAGACCAGCGTCCATGTCCGCAGTCAGCTCGCGGCGAGCGCTAAACGGGTCCCCGCGGCGGAGGGTTTGCCCATCGTTCGCAACCTAATCTTCCGCGACGACGACGCGGGGGATATTCATGTTCCGCTGCTGCTCTGGTGGGCCATCGAAGCCAACTGCGCGAAGGAACGCGACCGGGTCATCGGCATGTGGCGTGATTCAACGCTTTGGACGACCAAGCTCGCCGAAGGAACGATCCTGCCGCGCCTGATGAAGCGCTTCGCCCTCGCCGGCACGCAGAAGGACCTGCAAACCTGCACCGAGCTGTTCCGCCTCGCCCCGGAGAAACGCCACGGCCAGATCCTGCTCAAGGGCTTCGAAGAGGCGTTCAAAGGCCGTTCAAGCGCCGGGCTGCCGCCGGAACTGCTGGCGGAGATCGGCAAGCTCGGCGGCGGGTCGCTGGCGTTCGGCGTGCGGCTGGGCAAGGACGACGCCGTCGCCAAGGCGCTGGCCGTAGTGCAGAATCCGAAAGCCCCGGCCGCGGAGCGCGTCGGGCTGATCGAGGTCCTCGGCGAAACCAGGCAGCCGCGCTGCGTGCCTGTGCTGCTCGGCCTGCTGGCGGCCAAGGAGACCGTCATCACCCGGTCCGCGCTCACCGCGTTGCAAGCGTACAAGGACGACCGCATCGGCGCCGAAGTGGTGAAGCGCTATCCGAGCTTCGACGGCGAGCTCCGCGAAACCGCCGAGACGCTGCTCCTGAGCCGGCGCGAATGGAGCAAACAGTGGCTCGCCGCCGTCGACCAGGGCGCCATCCCCACGAAGGCCATCCCTCGCGCCTCCGTCCGGCAGATGCTCTTGCACGACGACGACGGCATCAAGGGCCTGGTCCGCAAGCACTGGGGCGATGTCAAGGGGGCGACCACGGCCGAGATGCAGCAAGAAATCAACCGGCTGCTCCAGGTCGTGGGCACGGGCGGCGGCGACCCGCTGCCGGGCAAGAAGCTGTTCACGGCCCGCTGCGCCACCTGCCATACGCTGCACGCCCAGGGCGGCACGGTGGGGCCGGACCTGACGACCTACAAGCGCGACGACGCCGCCAACCTGATGCTGCACGTCGTCAACCCGAACGCGGAGATTCGCGAGGGCTTCGAGACCCACGTGATCGTCACGGAGTCCGGGCGCACGCTCAACGGGATCGTGGTCGAGAAGGACAATCGCGTCGTGGTGCTGCGGACCGCGGACGGCCAGCGCGTGGTGCTGCCGCGCGACGAGATCGAAACCGAGCGCGCCGCCGGCGTGTCGTTGATGCCGGAGGGAGGACTGCACGGATTGAGCGAACGGGAAGTGCGCGACTTATTTGCGTATTTGAGAAGCAGTCAGCCGTTGAACTACACGAAGTAGGGCACTCGACGAAACGTAGCGATTTTGTTTAGCCCCGTTTCGCAGAAACGGGGCGGACAGGATTCCGCGCGTGGGATTCATCCACAGTCAACCGCCTCCCCGCCCCGGTTCTTCGAACCGGGGCTAAACGAATTGGAGCTTGTCCATGAAACGCTGTGCGATTCTCGTTTTGCTGCTGGCCGGCCCCGTCGCCGCGCAAGACAAGGACTTCACCCCCCTCTTCAACGGCAAGAACCTCGACGGCTGGCAGCCGAAGCTCGGCGGCAAGCTCGAGGATTGGTCGGTGAAGGACGGCGTCCTCGTCGGCAAGGCGGGGCGCGGCTGGCTGGCGACGACCAAGATGTACGGCGATTACGTGCTGCGCGTCACCTGGAAGCTGCCGACCAAGAACGGCAACAGCGGCGTGTTCCTGCGGGTGCCGGACGTCGAAGCGAAAATCTCGCCGTCCAACTACGCGATGGAGATCCAGATCCTCGACGACGACGGCGCCAGTTACAGGAAGCTGAAACCCTATCAATACTCCGGCTCGCTGTACCACTTCTTCCCGCGCGCCAAGGCCATGTACAAGCCGGGGGACTGGAACACGTTCGAGATCACGTGCCGTGGGGACAAGGTGATCGTGGTCTACAACGGCGCGAAGGTCGTCGATGCCGACATGACCAAGTTCCCGGAGCTGGCCAAGCGTCCGCGCCGCGGCCTGATCGGCCTGCAGAATCACGGCTCGGCAGTCGAGTTTCGGGAAGTGGCGATAAAAGTCAGTAGTCAGTAGTCAGTAGTCAGTTGCCAGAACGCCGCCGGCGATGCTGCTACTAACTACGGACCACGGACTACTGACTATTTGGTCTTGATCTTCACGCGCACGCGCTGGCCGATCCGCAGCGGCGGCGATTCGTCGAGCACTTCGACCATGCATTCCAGGGTGCGGACGTCGTTGATCATGAACGGCTCGATGATGCGGTGGCGTTTCTCGGCAAACCAGTTCGAGAGCGAGCGGATGCGGCCTTTCCAGACCGGTCCTTGATAGGTGTCGTCTTCGATGTCCACGTCCTGGCCGGCCTGCACCAGGGACGCCCATTCTTGCAGCACCTCGGCGCGGACCACCTTGACGCCCTTGGGCAGGAACTGTATCGGCGCCGGCTGGCCGGGGATGCCGGTCTGGATCACTTCACCCACCGTGGCCGTGACCCGCAGGATCAGGCCGTCGGACGGCGCCTGCAGGGTGCATTGCTCCAGCGCCCACTGCGCCTTGGCGAGCTGCGCCTGCTTGGCGTTCACGTCGGCCTGGGCCCGGGCGATCTCCGATTTCGGCCGGAACAGTCTCAGCTCGTCCAGCCTGGCCTGCTCGCCGGCGACCTTGGCGTCGAGCTGCTTGAGCCGCTCTTCCAGCGAGGCCAGCAGGTTCTTGTTGACCTCCAGGCCCCCTTTGGCCTTGTTGAGGTTGAAGTCCTGCTCGAACTTCGCCGACTTGCGCTCGGCCTCGGCGGCGGCGATGGCCTTCTGCTGCTGCTCCTGCTTGAGCCGATGCTGCTCGGGCAGGTCCTTGGCTTGCGTGAGCTTCTCGACCGCCTCGTCGAGGGCCGCCTTGGCTTCGTCCACGGTCGCTTGGTACATGCGGTCGTCGAGCTTCAGGAGCGGGTCGCCCTTCTTGACCTCGGTCCCTTCGGCAATCACCTCGACAATGCGGCCCGGCACCAGCGGCAACGGCTTCGCCACGGACGGGTCGCCGTCCACCAGGCCCAGCGCGACTACCATGGGCGGAGCGGGGTTGTCGGCCTTGGTTTTGGGCGCCGCCTTGCCGAACGGGTTGCCGTTGTTGAAGGCGAGGCTGGCGCCGACGGCGGTGCCGACGAGGAGCACGACCATCAACAGCCAAAGGAAACGGTTCATGACTTCATCCGTGATGAAGGAAGTTGGCGGCAACAGCATCCTTCGCCCACGCTACAGCGCTTCATACGCCGGCACGTCGGCGGCGGCGGCGAACATCGGCAGCGGGCGTTCCGCGCCTTCGACCAGCACGCCGTCGTCCAGGTGGAAGACGCGGTCGGCGTGCGGGATCATGCGGGCGTCGTGGGCGACGACCAGGATGGTGGCGCCGGCGTCGTGGGCGGCGTTGCGCAAGAGCTCGACGACCTGCTCGCCGTGCTTCCAATCGAGGGCGGCGGTCGGCTCGTCGGCGAACACAAAGGTGGGATCCTTGATGAGGGCGCGGCCGACCGCGACCCGTTGTTTCTCGCCGCCGGAAAGCTGCGTCGGCCGCAGGTCGGCTTTCCTGCTCAGCCCGAGCATGCCGAGCAGGCGGTCGGCGCGGTCGCGCGCCTCGGCCGCGGGGGCGCCGTTGCCCCAGCGAAGCACCATCTCCAGTTGCTGGCGGGCGGTGAGCGCCGGAAACAGATTGTAGCCCTGGAAGACGAAGCCGCAGTGCTTGAGGCGAAAGTCCTCGCGCTGGCGCTCGGACATACTCCACAGGTCGTGGTTAAGGGCCGTCACCCGGCCGGAATCGGGATGCAACAGCCCGGACAGGACAGCCAGCAGCGTCGATTTGCCGCTGCCGGAGGGTCCCATCAAGAGAGCCAGTTGCCCGGGATACAGGTCGATGCTCACTTCGCGAAGCACGTCCGTGCGCATCTCGCCCGTGCCGAAACTGCGGCACAGATCCCAGGCCTGAAGTGTGGGTGCGGTGAGGACTCCGTCGTGGTACATGCGTTCCCTGCTCTATGGAAGTTGAGTGACCGATCATTATATGCGAAAAATTCCTGATAGTCGCGTCTATTTTCCGAAATTGCCCCGCTTGGCGGTATCGGGCGAGGTAGGCCTGTGTCGATTGTGCGGGGGATCGGCGCTTCACAATGATCCACGCGACACGTAAGCGTTTGCTTTTGAGGTTTTGCGCGGGTTAGCGGAGGAGGGTAACCGGCTCGACATGCCGTAAAGTGCGCAAGGCAAGCAAACCCGACAACAGCGCCACCGTCATCGTGACGGCCATCGCGCCAACCCACAACCACCACGGCAAGATGACCTTGGCGCCGATGTTCCCGACAATCGCCAGCAGGTGGATCAACGGAATCGCCACCGCGATGCCCGCCAGTCCGACCCAGAAGGATTGCGACAAGACCATCAGCATCATCCGCCAGCGCGGGATGCCCAGCGCCCGCAGCACGGCATATTCCTTGAGCGATGCCGTCGTCGCCGAACGCAGCGTTTGATAGGTCACCACGGCCCCGACCATCAGCCCCAGCAGCGCCGCCAGGCCCAGGGCGATGCCGGCCTTGGTCTTCGTCAGCCAATGCCAGCGGCTCCGGAAGGAGAAGTCCTCGGCCGTCATGGCCATGATCTTGCGATGATACTTGTTGACGCGCTCGACGACCGCGCGGGCGTCGGCCGGATTGTGGCAGCGGGCCAGCAGGAACGTGGCCTGATCGGGCGGGGGCCGCAGGATCGTTCGCGCCGTTTCATACGAGCAGAACACGTAGGGCCCGGCGAGGCTGCGCAGCCCGGTCACGGTGCCGACGACCCGGACCTGCTTGCCGACGATCTCCGTGGTGTCGCCGATCTTGGTGATCCCGAGCCGGCCGAATTCGCCTTCATCCACGACGATGGCGCCGGGCTGGGCCAGCAGGGCTCGGTGCTCGGCGGTAAGACGACGCACCGGGCCGAAGGCGTCCGGGCCGACGCGCGTGCCGATGACCAGGCACAGCTCCATGCCGCCGGTGGGCTTGTCCCAGTAGCCGAAGCCTTCCACGCACGGTTCGACGCGTTCGATCTCGGGCATCGCGATGTATGACAGCCACGCTTCCGGAATGGGGCGGCCGAGATCGACGCTGGGGACTTCGGGATGGGCAATCCAGATGTGGGCTTGCGATTCATCGATCGGGATGGAAACGATCGAGAACAGCCCCAGGAGCAGGCCGCACTGGAGCGCAATCAGCAAGGCGCTGAACGCGACGGCGAGCACGCCGGGAAAGAACCGCGCTCGTTCATACCAGAGGGTGGCGAGAGCATACGACATTCGCAGCCTGACGGGCGCCGCTGGCGGCGCACCCGCCCCGCTTCAATGCTCCCGACGTGTGAATTCGGGAGTATTGAATGGGGCCCGAACGCTGAGCCGCCATGGGGCTCAACAGATCCGTGGTTTTGTCAGCGATCTGACCAGTAGCGGATTCGCGAGCATTCCGCTGTCGGTTGGACGGAATTCTGACGAATTCCGCTACCTGGTTGCGCGATTAGTAACGGCGCCCGCCGCCGCCGCCGTAGCCGCCGCGGCCACCACCACCGCCGCCGCCGCCGTAGCCGCCGCCGCCGCCGCCGCGCCGGCCGCCGCCACCCTCGGTCTTGGGCCGGGCTTCATTGACGGTGAGCGAGCGGCCGTCGGATTCCTTGCCGTGCATGCCGGCAATGGCCGCCTGCGCTTCCTGGTCGCTGCCCATCTCGACGAAGCCGAAGCCCTTGGACCGGCCCGTGTCGCGGTCCATGATGACCTGGGCCGAGACGACGGACCCGAACGGCTCGAACATGTGCTGCAAAGCGCTGTCGGTGACGCTGTAGGCTAAATTGCCCACGTACAACTTCTTGCCCATGGAGGGCCTCCTGAAAAATCTGCCGGAGCAACGTACGACACACGCGGAACGCCACCCGGCGATTGCAACTCGCGGAATCGATGACTCGCGATCGAGATCGACTACGTGGGACAACGGAAAAGGGCTGGAAAGATGGCGAGAACGACATCCAGTGCCAAGACCCGGTTCACGAGACCCAAGCACCGCTTACTATAGCCAATGTCCTCCGGAAAGAACAGGGTGAACTTGCCTGAGTGCTCATTCAGCCATAAGAACAAGGTAGCTGCCGAATGCCTCCACGCTGAATGCCTCCACGCGCCGAGGAGCGTCGCATGTCCCAAGATGAAGTGGCCGAAGGTCTCACCGAATCCAAGCGCAAAGAAATCTTTCAAGCGCTGGTGGAGGCGCAAGATCAAGAAATGACCGTGGCCCAATCCCGCCAGCTGATCACCGAGCGCTTCGGCGTCACCGACGCCCAGCTCCGCGACATCGAGCGTGAAGGCCTGGACAACCAGTGGCCGCCGCTGTGACGCTGCCTCCGTTGTGACGCTGCCGTGACGCTGCCAGCGTCGCTTCGCCTCCACCCCATCACGCCCACCGCACACGACCGGAAAATGACCTAGGATTGTTGGGACTGGGTCCCAACATATGAGTCCTACCTTCATCACCCTCGCGCCCCCCGTTCCACAGGCGTTGCTGCCGGCCCGGCCTGCCCTGCCGCGCGTCCTCTACGCCCTGACGCTCGATCCCGGCCGCAAGTACGGCTCCCTGGAGGAACAGATCACGCAGCTGGCTCACGCCTTCCGCGGCGAGGGAAGCCTGTTCCTGCCGCTGTTCATCTGCGCGCCCGAATCGGCCAATGTCGAGCAGTTTCGCCGGCGCGGCGTTTCCGCGGAGTGCCTGGAGCTGCGCGGCCTTCGCCTGGCGACCTTGTGGAAACTCTGGCGCCTGGTGCAGCGGCGGCGCATCCACGCG
This sequence comes from Gemmataceae bacterium, assembly GCA_022616435.1. Lineage (GTDB taxonomy): Bacteria > Planctomycetota > Planctomycetia > Gemmatales > Gemmataceae > JAKEET01. The sequence goes on along the minus strand of JAKEET010000157.1, from coordinate 25,092 downwards.
ATCCACTGGAATTTCACGAATCCCCTGCTCAACCCGTATGTCTGGTCTCTGAGCGTGCTGGCCCCCACGGTCCGGCACGCCTTCACGGATCATAATTCACGCACCCACCCGCAGCCGCCGCCGCGCGGCTGGCGCAAGCTGGTCAAGCGCGTCTTGCTCAAGCGCTACCGCCAGGTCTGGGGCGTCAGCCAGCACGTGGTCGACGACCTCGCCGGGCACGGCGTCTGGTCCAACCTGATTTGCTGCCGGCACTTCATCAACACCGACCGCTTTCGCCCCGATCCGGCCGAGCGGGCGCGTGAGCGCGCCGGTCATCGTGTTGCCGACAAATTCGTGCTGGTCGTGGTCGGCCAGCTGATTCACGACAAGGGCATCGACGTCGCCATCCGCGCCATGGCGGAGCTTCCCGACGACGCTGTTCTCTGGATCGCCGGCGCCGGGCCGGAGGAAGCCAACCTCAGGAACTTGATCGCGGAGCTGAAACTGGAAGGCCGCGTGCGCCTGCTCGGCCTGCAGCGCGACGTGCAGCCGTTGCTGCAGGCCGCCGATGTGTTCGTGTGCCCGTCGCGCTGGGCCGAGGCCGCCGGGCTCGTCAATCTCGAGGCCCAGGCCTGTGGCGTGCCGGTGGTGGCGAGCCGCGTCGGCGGCATCCCCGAGTACGTGGACGACGGCGTATCCGGCATCCTGGTCGACGCCGGCGCTGCCGGGCAGCTTGCCGCCGCCGTCCGTCGCCTGCATGCCAACCGCGACCTTCATGAACGCATGCGCGGCGCGGCCCGCGCGGCCGCGCTGGCGCGGTTCGCGCCGGCAGCGCGTTTGCCCGCCATTCTCGATCTCTACCGCAACCTGTGAAAAGGGGACAGGCACCTTTTTTTGCCTGTGGGGAAGCTGCCGATGAGCACCGCAACTCTAGACCATCCCGCGGCCGCCGCCGACATCGCCGCCGCCGACATCGTGCGGGAGCTGGAAGAGCACGGCGCGGTCCGCTTGCCGCGGCTGGTCTCGGAGGCAACGCTCGCCGACATGCAAGCCGCCTTCCGAAGCCGGCTCGAACGGCTGCGCCGGAACAACTGCGACGGCTATGAGCGCACCGAGCGCTTGCGGCTCATGGTCCAGGACGTGCTCACCCTGGCGCAGGGCTTTGTCGATGTCGCCTTGCATCCCCTCGTGAAGGGGGCGCTCAACGGCTACCTGGGCCCGGCCTGGGAGCTGTGTGAAGCCAAGGGCTGGCGCTCCCTCCCCACGCGGCGCGACTTCCACGGCTGGCACGGCGACATGTGGTACGACCAGACGAAGATCACCGAACGCGTCCCCCGCGAAGTGAAGCTCGCCTTCTACCTGAGCGACGTGCGCTCGGGCGCGTTCCAGTACATCCGCGGCAGCCACGGCCAGGTCCCGCATCACCTGCCGCGCCACGAGGTCGAGCACTTGCCGCTCGACCGCATGGTCGAGTTTCTCGGCCCCGCCGGCACGGCGGTGCTGTTCGACACCTCCGGCAGCCACCGCCAGGGGATTCCGATCCTCGAGCTGCGCGAGGCGATCTTCTACAACTACCACGACCCGGCCATCCCACTGCAGCAGGAAGACGTCGAATACTACCGCTATCATCCGCTGCTGCTCAATGCCGCGTTCCTGGGCGGCCTGACCGCGGCGGACATGCGCATCCTGGGCTTCGGCAACAAGACGCACTACCAGCCGAACCACGTGCGCCGGGCCGGCCATCGCGGGTTCCAGCGGCTGATGGGGGCCGCTTACGGCGTCAAGCTGTGCCTGGGTGAATGGACCGGCCGCGTGACCGGCAAGGTGCAGCGCGTGCTGGGGCTAACCGCGCGATAGGCCGCTCGGCGCGGCTCAGCTCGTCTTGATGAACTTCCACTTCTTCTTCGGGTTCAGCTCGGACCTCTTGAAGCTGCTCTTCGAGCCGTCTTCGCGCTTCAAGTCGAACATGATCGAGTCGTCTCCGGTCAGGTTGAGGTTGCTCGCCAGGTACGGCCCTTTGACGACTTCGTAGAGCTTCTTGGTGGTCTCCCACTTGAACACCATGCCGGGCTTGATCACCTTCGGCCAGCTCGCCGCATGCTTGTCGACCCATTCGTCCAGCAGCGCATCGACTTGACTGGTGAGTTTGTCGACGACCTTGGACAGTTCCGTGGTGCCTGGGATCGGCAGGAACCGTGGGCCGTGAGATTCGAGCGCCGCGATCAGGGCGGTCTTGAACTTTGTGAACTCGGCGATGTTGTGCGCGTCGATCCGCTCCAGCGACCGCACCGCCTTGTGCTTGAACGTCTCCAGCTCCTCTTGCTTCTTGCGGATCGTCTCGGCAATGCTCTTCAGCTTCTCGATGTCATCCAGAAACCTGGCCTGGACGTTCGCGGCCTTCCGATACTCTTCCCGCTTCTGCTCGATCTTCCTCATGCCCATGGAGCACCTCGCCGTTGAGGGGACCATTCCGCCTTTTCCGCCCAGGCGCCGTCCCGATCACGCTTCGGGTTCAATGCCCAGGCTTCGGAGCTGCGCCCGCAGACGCTCCGCTTCAGTCTGGGCCTGCTGCTTGTCGTGCTCAGCCCGTTCCTTGTCCCGTTCGGCCTGTTGTTTGTCGCGTTCGGCCTGTTGTTTGTCGCGTTCGGCCTGTTCCGCCTTTGCCGCCAGCTCGAGGTAGGTGACAAAGGTTTTGCCGTCGGGACGGTAGATTTCCAGCTCGCCCTTCTCGATCTCGAAGCGAACGCCCATGCGCGGACTGATCCAGCCTTGCAGGTTGTCGACGCGCGTCAACCGGTCCGCTTGCCGCCGCCAGCCGAGCAACTCGCGGTTGTCCGGATCGTACACGTAGTACTCCTCGACGCCGTATTTCTCGTAAAACTCGAACTTCCGCGCCATCTCCCCGGCGCGGTTGCCGGGCGACAGGATCTCCCAGACGACCTGCGGCGCGATGCCGCCTTCCTCCCACTGACGGTACGAGCCGCGATAGCCCTTGGGCCGGCCGAACGCCGCCAGGATGTCCGGCGCCTGGCGGATCGTGGGGTCGCCCTCGACGGGGTACCAGAACAGGTCGCCGGCCACGAAGACATTGGGATCGCCCGCGAACAGCGCGTCCAGTCCGCCTTGGATGGTTACGATCCACAGGAATTGCAGCGTGTTTTCAGCCATGGGCATACCATCGCTGTCGGGATAAACGATCGTCTTGGGTGGACGCGCAATGGCGGGCATGATGACCACCGATGTAAGGAGTGAACGACAAACCGCGCTCATTTTAGTACGGGATGACGAACAACGACAACCGTGAACGGCGAACCTCGACGGCCGCAATCCTGTCCACCGGGTGTCATCCTCTCCCAAGGAGTACGCACCATGAACGCGCTGATTCCCGCGATCTTCAGCCGGTTCCGCGACCTCAACCTGATCACCCTGATCCAGAACCTGCGCCTGGGCCGGGCCGCGCGCGGCGACTGGCTCGTGAACGGGAACTTGTGCCCGCTGGCTCATGGCTTGCCGGACAGCCAGGTCGCGGCCGGCGCCTGCGACGATCTGGTCGATGCGCTCTGCGGCAACGCGCCGGTCCGCCAGTTCCTGACGATGTGGGACGGCGAGCTGCTCTCCGACGCGGACTTGCTGACCGAGCTGTGCATCCTGTGGCGCGAACGCCGCGATGACGCCGACGCGGTGCAGGGCGTGTTGACGGCGCCGCTGGAAGTCGCGGCGGCGTAGAAGTGTCATTACGGCCGGCTCGCCCGCACGGCGCTCATGGTCGCCTGCACGGCCAGGGGCGGCGGGCAGTTGGCGGCGCGGGCCACGTCTTCCAGCGTCGGCTGATCGGCGGCATGCGGCGAACGGCTGGTGCGGATCGCCAGCAGACGCTGCACAGGCCGGGCGGCCGTGTCCTGGACGAAGGCCTGGTAGCCAAGCACGCCCGGCTTGTCGAGGCGGGCGCCGACGACCAGGTATTCGTTGGGGGCCAGGGTTGCGTGCCAGCTCAGGTTCGGGTACGACTTCGCCGGCCGGCCGATCGCGATCTCCCATTCCGAACGTTCCGGCGACGGCTGGAACGGCAGCACCTGTTCGCCGGTTTCCACCTTGGGCGTCAACGTGAGCTTGGTCTTGCCGTCGTCGGTGAGGGCGGCGACCACGTCGACGCAGAAGCGGGCCCGATCGACCTGGAGTTCATGCCGCTTCTCGCCCAGGATTACATCGTAATCGCAATGGGCCAGCACCGAGCTGAGGTGATAGGTGGCCGTCTTGCCGGCCGGCAGCACACAGCGGGTCGGGTCCAGACACCAGCGCTCGGAGCTGAGGAGCGTCTGGAGCTGGGCCGACGTCATGCCGACGACCTGGCCGACGCGCAGGCCGTTGTCTTCCAGGACCGCCTTCTTTTCCAGATCGACGATCAATTCATCGGTGTGGGTCCACAAGTCGTGGTTGAAGTACGGATCGCCCAGCGGCCGTTCGAGCAGGCAGAAATCGATGATGACGGAATCGGCGGCGAGCTGGGGCCGCAGGCGGGAGGCGAGCGCGGTGTGGGGACGGTCCGGCACGGCGGCGACACAGCCAGCCAGCGCCAGGCACAGAAGCGGCAACAAGGCCAGCTCGCAACGCGTGCGCATGGCATCCTTGCCCACAAGACGATGAGACTAGGTTTGGAGGGGCGGGAGGATAGCGACGAATCTCGAACGGGTCAAGTGCAGAAGGCGGAAGTCGAACGTCAAACCCTGGGAAACCGAGAAAGCTACGACACGAAGGCGCTCCAGCTCCGCGGCACCGACGCGGCGACGAGCTCCTGCGGCTCGAAGACCGTCAGCGTGTAGGCCCCGCAATGCGGGCACGGCCGCGTCTCGAGCGCTTGCTGCTCGTACACCGACAGCACACAGGGGAGCGTCCACAACCGTTCACAGGAATCGCAGGAAATGCTTAACCGTTCCATGGCTCGCGAACCGCCAATCTTCAGAGAAATTCACTACATTGACATCCGGGTTCGGCTGAATTCCGAACCTATGATAGTCCAAACCCTTGTTATCGGCAGCTGCGGGAGAAAACTTGAATGGCCGGCCCGAAAACCTATCGCTTCACGTTCGGCCCCTGGAACATCAGCACCGGCGCCGACCCGTTCGGCCCGCCGGTGCGCGACGAGGTCGCCTTTGCCGACAAGATCAAGGCGTACAAGAAGCTCGGCTTCGACGGCGTCCAGTTCCACGACGACGACGTGGTTCCGGCGGACCTCGGCCCCGGCGAAACCATGAAGGGCGTCGCCGCGGTCAAGAAGATCCTCGACGGCGAGGGACTGTTCTGCGAGTTCATCGCGCCGCGGCTCTGGGAGCATCCCAAGACCATCGATGGCGCCTACACCTCGAACAACCCCGCCGAGCGCCAGTACGCCATCGACCGCTCGAAACGCGCCATCGACATCGCCAACGCCATCGGCTGCCGCGACCTGGTCCTGTGGCTGGCCCGCGAGGGGAGCTACATCCGCGAAGCCAAGTGCGCGGTCACCGCGGTCGGCCGGATCGTGGACGCCGTCAACGCGATGCTCGAGCACGATCCCAAGATCCGCATCCTCGGCGAAATGAAGCCGAACGAGCCGATGGACCAGGCGTACTGTCCGACCGTAGGCCATTTCATGAGCCTGGTTTACCGTACCGCCGATCCGAGCCGCGTCGGCGTGCTGATCGAGTCGGCGCACTCGATCCTGGCCGGGCTCGATCCGTCCGACGACATGGCGTTCGCGCTGTGGCACAAGAAGCTGTGGAGCGTGCACCTCAACGACCAGAACGGGTTGAAATACGACCAGGACAAGACCTTCGGCTCCGTCGATCTGCGGCGGGCGTTCAACACGGTCTGGGTGCTGGAGCGCGGCGGCTTCGATGGCTGCATCGGGCTGGACGTCAAGGCGATGCGCACCACGAAGCAGGCGGACCAGACCAGGCACCTGGCCAACAGCAAGGCGATGTTCGAGCGCCTCGTCGAGGTGGTTCGCGGCGTCGATGCGGCCAAGGTCGAGCGCTTCCGAATGGAGCGCGATCATGAAGGGCTGGAGATGTACGTGCTGCAAACCTTGATGGGAAAGTGACGGCTTCCCCATGTCGTACGCTTACGAGAAGATTTCGACGCGCACGTCCGGCATCATCCTGCATCCAATCTCGTTGCCGGGGCCGTATGGGATCGGCGATCTCGGGCCAGCCGCCTATGCGTGGATCGACGCGCTGGTTCAGGCCCGGCAGAAATGGTGGCAAATCCTGCCGCTGGGGCCGACCGGCTTCGGCGACTCGCCGTACCAGTGTTTTTCCGCGTTCGCCGGCAATCCGCTGCTGGTCAGCCCGGATTTCCTCCGCGAGGACGATCTGCTCGACGCCGGCGACCTGTCGGCGCCCGCGTTTCCTGCGGACCACGTCGATTACGGCCCGGTCATCGGCTTCAAGAATCAACTGCTCAATCGCGCGTGGGAAAATTTCCAAGGCGGCCGGGGCGGGGAGCTGCGCGCCCGGTTCGACGCCTTCATCGAGCGCCACCAGCTCTGGCTGAACGACTTCGCGCTGTTCATGGCCCTGAAGGACGCCCAGGTGGGCCTGAGCTGGCAGGAATGGCCGCGCGAGCTGCGGCTGCGCGACCCGCGCGCCCTCGACAAGGCGCGCCAGGAGCTCGCCGGCGCGATCGGCCTCCACCAGTTTCGCCAGTTCCTGTTCGCGCGGCAATGGCAGCGGCTGCGGCAATACGTTCACCAGAAGGGGCTGCGCATCATCGGCGACATTCCCATCTTCGTGGCGTCCGATTCGGCCGACGTGTGGGCCAATTCGCACCTGTTTCAGCTCGACCCGGAATGCCGGCCGCGGGTGGTGGCCGGGGTGCCGCCGGACTACTTCAGCGCCACCGGCCAGCTCTGGGGGAATCCGCTCTACGACTGGGCGGAAATGGAAAAGACCGGCTTCGCCTGGTGGGTCGCCCGCTTTCAAGCGTCGCTCGAGCTGGTGGACATCGTGCGGCTGGACCATTTTCGCGGCTTCGAAGGCTACTGGGAAGTCCCCGCCGGCCATTCCGACGCGGTGGTCGGCCGCTGGGTGAAGGCGCCCGGCGAGGCGCTGCTGACAACGGTGCAGCGCGTACTCGGCAGGCTGCCGATCATCGCCGAGGACCTGGGCGTGATCACCCCGGAGGTGCTGGCCCTGCGCGAGCGCTTCGAGCTGCCGGGCATGCGCGTGCTGCAGTTCGCGTTCGGCGACAAGCCGACCAACGCGTACCTGCCGCACAACTACGAAGCCAACACCGTCGTCTACACCGGCACCCACGACAACGACACGACGCGCGGCTGGTACGAGACCGCCGGCGAACAGGAGCGCGATCATGTGCGCCGCTATCTCGGCCGCGACGCCGGCGACATCGCCTGGGACTTCATTCGCACGGCCTGGGCGTCGGTGGCGGAGTACGCCCTCGCGCCGCTGCAAGATGTGCTGAACCTGGGCCCCGAGGCGCGCATGAACACGCCCGGACGCCCGGCGGGCAACTGGAGCTGGCGTTACTTGCCGGCGCAACTGCACGCCGGCGTGCTGGGACGGCTCGCGGAATTGACGGAGCTGTACGGGCGGGCGTGATCACCATGCGCGCTCACGCTCGAATGCTCGCTAGCCACGCGTCCATCCGCTGCCACGCCTGGTCGCGGACGCCGGTGTAGAAATGATCGGCGCCGGGGACAACCTCGACGGCGATGTCCGGCTTCGCGGCCACAATCCGCCGCACTTGCTCGGGGGCTTGCTGAAACGCCATGTTGTCTTCGATCTCGATGCCGCCGAAGAGGAACAACGCCGGGCACCGAATGCTCGCGAGGAAATTCAGATAGTCGTAGCACTCGTCCGGTCCGTACTTCTCCAGGTAACCCGCCGCCGTGATCACGAAGGGGAGCGGCAGCTTCACTTCCATCAGGGCGTTGGGCTGGCCGCCCTCCTGCAGCTCCTCCGCCCACCGAAACGTCTCCAGGAACTCCGCGGCCCGCGCGCTCTGGCAGAACCATGAGTACGACAGCCGCGGCGGCGACAGCGCGATCAGCCCCGCGACCTCGGGCCCTCCCGGCTGAGCCAGGGCGTACAGGCACTTCACCGCGCCCAGGCTGTGGCCCAAAAGCGCGATGCGCGGGCCGACATTCTGTTTGAGCCACGCGATCCAACCCGCCAGGTCGAGCCGGCAATCCTCGACGCGCTCGTACGCCGCTCCCAGCCGCACCGCCCCCTTGGCGGTGACCAGGGTGCTGATGCCGTCGTGGCCGCGCGTGTTGGCCCGCAGCGCCGCCACGCCGCGGTCGGCGAAATTCTTGGCCAGCAGCTCGAAGAACGTCGAGCTGTAGAAGTTGCCGCCGGTGCCGTGGATGAGCGCGACCGCGTCCAGGCCGAGCGCCGGCGCCGCGGCGGGATCGGGCCGGTTCAGGGCGCCGTCCAGCGTGGCGCCGTCCGGCGCCGTGGCACGAACCAGGTCAACGAGCACGGATGGCTCCGGTCGAAGGGCGCCGTAGGTTGGGTTTGCAACGTTTGCAACCTGACCGGACGGAGCGATCGATCCGGACAGATTGACAATCGATCCTACGCCGTCATCGGACGAGATTAGGATATTCAGCGTCGCGGCCGGGTGAAGATGTGCCGATCAGCGGGGCGGGCGAGACTTTGCGCTGCGTATCGAAAAGCCCGGGCACGCGGGGCGCGCAAAAAAATAGCGATGATGCAGCCCTGCATCACCGCTATCCCTCAGGTTGGTCAACTCAAATCGGCTGTTCGGCAAGGTGAGACGGCATCCTGCCTCGCATTTTTGGGTCGGACCACCCCTTGGCAACATCTCTACTATCGACCGGCCGACTGCGAAACTTCAAGGAAAGGTCTCATCCCAGCTTCCTGACCGCTTCCTTGAACACGTCGAGACAGGCGCGGACGTCGGGCGACGGGTTCTGCGGATTCGCCTCGTACTCGATGCTGATGTAGCCCTGGAAACGCACGTCGCGCAGCGCCCGCAGCACTTCGGCGACGTTCAGGACACCGCGGCCAAATACCACGTCCGTCCGCTTGGCATTGTCGTGGTCCTTGAGGTGCAGGCCGAAGTTGCGAGCGGCCATGTGGCGGACTTGCAGCGCCGGGTCGAGCTTGCGGTTGAACGGGTCCTGGGCGCAGCGGATCAAATGCCCCGTGTCGAGGCAGGTGCCGATCAAGCGATGATGGCTCTCGACCGCCTTCATGATCACTTCCGCCGAGTACCAGCGGTGCAGCATCCGGTTGCCCGCCGGGCCGTGCGGGTGGATGGCGATGCCGATGCCGAATTCCGCGACCAGGCGATCGAGGCTGTCGAAGCTGTCGGGACTGGGATCGGCGCTCAGGAAGCGGACCCCGAGCTTGCGGGCGAACTCGAACTTGCGGCGATTGGCCTGGTGGTCCTTGGTGAAGCCCTCGACGCCGAAGGCGATCGGCGTGATGCCGTGGCGGAAGCACAGGGCGCGGGCGGCGTTGATGTCGGCGTCGGAGCTGTCGAGCGGGATGTGGTCGCGATAGAACTCGACAAAATGCAGGCCGAGCTCCTGGATGCGCGCCAGCACGTCGGGCAGCTTGCGGAAACTGCGGAACGTGTAGCTCTGGACGCCGACGGTGAAGCCGCCGAACGGGTCGGGGCCGTTGCGCGCGGGTTCGGGCTGCGCCGCGGCTGCCGTGCCGGCGCCGCTCATCCCGACGGCGGCCGCGCCGGCAGCGACGACCGTGCCCGCTTGCAGAAAGCGGCGGCGCTCGAGCAAGTCTGTCGATTCCATGGAGTTCTCCTGGTGAGGTGGTGGGGGTCGGCGACAGAGTCTTGGGTATCATGGCGAGCGAGGTGAGTCAAGCGCCGTCACCACTCACCACTCACCAAACTACGTCGCCGTCACCGCTTCGGTCTGCGGGTTCATCCGGAGCTGTTGCCGCAGCAGGGCGCGATTGACCACTTGCAGGAACGCCTGGGCGCTCGCCTCGATGATGTCGGTCGACACCGCCCGGCCGCGCAGCGTCCGGCCGTTGTGCTCGGCCTCGATCTGGGCCTCGCCCTGCGCGTCCTCATCGGCTGTGACGCTGCGCACCGAGTAGTCCTTCAGCTTCAGGTCGATTCCGGTGAGGCGCTCGATGGTCTTGAAGATGGCGTCGATGGGCCCGTCGCCGGTGCCGGCGTCCTTGTGGACGGCGCCGTCCCGGTGCCACAACACGACTGCCGCCGACGGCACCGTCCCCGAGCCGCCGTTGCAGGTCACCGCTTCCAGCGTCCAGATCGCGGGGCCGCTGTGCAGCACCGTCTCCGCCAGGGCCTCGATGTCGGCGTCGTAGACCGTCTTCTTCCGATCGGCCAGCGTCTTGAATTGCTCGAAGACCTGCTGCAGTTGCTGATCGTCCAGGTGATAGCCCAGGTCGCGGATCTTTTGCCGCAGCGCGTGCCGGCCGGAATGCTTGCCCAACACCAGCTCGGTCCGCAGCAGGCCCACGTCCTCGGGCCGCATGATCTCGTAGGTCTGGGCGTGCTTGAGCATGCCGTCCTGATGGATGCCGGCCTCGTGGGCGAAGGCGTTCTGGCCGACGATGGCCTTGTTGCGCTGGACCGGAATGCCGGTGACGCGCGACACCAGCCGGCTCGTCGGCACGATCCGCCGCGTGTTGATGCCCGATTCCAGCCCGTAGTAGTCGGCCCGCGTCTTGACCGCCATCACGACCTCTTCGAGCGAACAATTGCCGGCGCGCTCGCCCAGGCCGTTGATGGTGCATTCGATCTGGCGGGCGCCCTCCTTGAGGGCGGCCAAGCTGTTGGCCACCGCCAGGCCCAGGTCGTTGTGGCAATGGACGCTGATCACCGCCTTGTCGATGCCGCGCACGTTCTTCTTCAGATGCTGAATCGCCGCCGCGTATTGCTCCGGAACGGCGAAGCCCACGGTGTCGGGGATGTTGACCGTGGTCGCGCCCGCGTCGATGGCCTTCTCGACGACCTCGGCCAGGAAATCCAGCTCGGTGCGGGCGGCGTCTTCGGGAGAGAACTCGACGTCGCTCAGATAGTTCCTGGCGCGCGTGACTCCCTCGACGGCGCGGCGGATGATCTCGTCCTTGGCCATGTGCAGCTTGAATTCGCGGTGGATGGCGCTGGTCGCCAGGAAGACGTGGATGCGCGGCTTCATCGCCGGCTTGAGCGCTTCCCAGGCGCGATCGATGTCGGCGGCGTTGCACCGGGCCAGGCCGCAGATGGTCGGCCCCTCGACCTGCTGGGCGATCGCCTGAACGGCCTCGAAGTCGCCCGGCGAGGCGATCGGGAAGCCGGCCTCGATGATGTCGACCCCCAGCTCGCGCAAGGCGTGGGCGATCTCGAGCTTTTCAGCCAGGTTCATGCTGGCGCCGGGCGATTGCTCGCCGTCGCGGAGCGTGGTGTCGAAAATGATCAGGCGGTCGCTCATGGCATATCCCTCAAACGAAACGACCCTGGAACACTTGTTGTCCCAGGGTCGGTATCTGCAATGTTGATCGCGGATGACGATGAACCTAGGACGTTTCCCCCGGAAGAAGCAAGAGATCGAGCAGCAATAGTCCAATCCGGGACGTCATGGGAACACCTCGTCCATAGTCTAGAAGACGATCGGCCGCGGTGTCAACAGCGAATGTGTGGATTCTTGGGGAAGATCGTTGGATTGTTGAAGAAGATCATGGTATCGCAGCATCCTTCTCGAGCACATTACGCCAGTAGGCCGGCATGCCGCGGAAGGCGGCCGCGTAGGTCGACTCGAGCGGCGTGTTGATGTAGTTGTCGCCGACCAGGTACAACGGCATTTCCGGCAGGACATCCCCGACGTGCAGTCGTTCCAAATCCGCCTGAGGAAGGCCCACCAGTGCGTCGTAGGATGCAAGAGCCAGCGGTTGATCCTTGGGGGGCTCGTCAACATCCCCGAACGATCCCCAAATGGCGCCGTGCATGCCCATGGGGTCGAAGAAGCCCGGCGGCAGCAAATCCAACATCAACACGTGAATCCCTCGATCGATCGCGGCGATCGCTTTGCCGGCGAAATCGTCCACGCTTTGTTGTCGATCCTTGTTGGCCGGCGAGACGATTTCGATCATGGCGACGACGCGGTGGTTGCTGGAATGGCGAATCGTCAACGTGCGGCGGCGCGCTCGCGCCATGCCCGCCTCGGTAGCGACCAGTTTCCGGCCAACTTTCGGCGGGGCCGCCAGGAGCGCGACGCCGCCGTCTCGATCCGGTGTGAGTTCGCCTTCGTTGGCATGCAACGTCAGAATATCGGGAATGGCCAGCCCAACGTGCTGTTCCGACAGCGCATAGTATCCTCTCGGCAAGAGGCCGGAATTGAGTGCTTCACTCAAATGAGTCGTCCATGCATTGTGAAAATGATGGAAGGTTCCAGCGCCGACGCGCGTCCAATCATGTACCGGCATTGGTTGAACTCCGGCAAGGGCTGCTTCCATTGTACCGGCGCACAACTTCAACCAGCATGTTCTTTCGTCAGGTCGATCAGCAGTCGCTGGGGCACGCCGATATCGATGACATGCACTTGGCCAAGCCACGTCGCCGCCGCCGGGCTGGCGTAGCCCTTCTTCGGCGCGACGAACGTCGCCGTGTGGCGGGCGCGCACGGTCGGGCCGAGCGGCTGGCCGGTGTCGCCGTCGAGCCCGGACGGAATATCGACGGCGAAGATGCGCGCCGGACCGGCGTTGATGGCGGCGATGACGCGATCCAGCGGCGGCCGCACCGGGCCTTGCAAGCCGGTCCCGAACAGCGCGTCCACCACCCACTCGACGCGGGCCAGCTCGGCGGCCAGGCGCTGGTCCTCCGGCGTCGTCACGACTTCCGCCGGAATGCCCGCTTTCGAAACGATCTGCCAGTTCGTGGCAGCGTCGGGGCTTAACTCATTGGGCAGGGCGAACAGCAACACCTTGACGTCGATTGCCGCGTTGTGCAAGTGGCGGGCGATAACCAGGCCATCGCCGCCGTTGTTGCCCTTGCCGCAGCAGATCGCAACCGGGCCGTGAACGCCGAGGCTGAGCAACGTCGCCGCCGCGCCGCGGCCGGCGTTTTCCATCAACGACAGCGCTGGGATGCCGTACTCGGCGATGGCGCGGCGGTCGATGTCGCGGACCTGGGCGCAGGATAGGAAACCGTGGGGCGAGGCGGCGGCGGCCTGAGCGGCGGCCTGAGCGGCGGAGGGAGCGGCTTGGGGATTCATCGCTGACTCATGACTTGACGCGCGCCTGCTTCACGACGGCCACGTATTGCTTCGCCAGATCGCGGATACGGGCGAAATCATGCTTCGCCACGGCATCGGGCTCGACGAGCTGGCCGCCGACGCCCAGACAGCAGGCGCCGGCCTTCAAGAACGCGGCGGCGGTGGTCAGATCGACGCCGCCGGTCGGCATCAAGCGGACCTGCGGCAACGGCCCGCGCAGGGCCTTGAAGTACCCCGGGCCCACCACGTCGGCGGGAAACACCTTGACGATATCGGCCCCTGCTTCCCAGGCCGTGAGGATTTCGGTCGGCGTCAACGCGCCGGGCATCACCAGCTTGTCATAGCGCTGGCACAGCTTGATGACGTCGAGATTCACGGTGGGGGAAACGATGTACTCCGCCCCGGCCAGGAGAGCCGCCCGCGCGGTTTCCGGATCGAGGATCGTGCCGGCGCCAAGCAGCACCTGGTCGCCCAACGCCTGGCGGGCCGCGCGGATGACGTCGAGCGCTCCCGGCACCGTCATGGTGACTTCCGCCACCGTCACGCCCCCCTCGGCCAACGCCCGGATCACCTCGACGAGCTGGTGACTATCCGGGGAGCGGACCACGGCGACGATGCCGCTATCGAGCACCTGTCGGAGCTGGGATTCTTTGGACATGGACTGACCTATACGGTCACTGTCGCCGCCGGAATGGCCGGCTCGGCAACTTGCTTCGCCTGCACGTGGAGGATCCGCTTCGGCACCGGCCGCAACTGCCAGACGAGGCCAAAGACGGCCATCAACCGCAGCAGGTAATAAGTGATGTCGATCTCCCACCAGAAGAAGCCCTGCCGGACCGAGTTGGGGTAATAGTGGTGGTTGTTGTGCCAGCCTTCGCCGAAGGTCAACAGCGCGATCACCATGCTGTTGCGGCTGTCGTCCTTGGTCTCGTAGCGGCGGCGGCCGATCAGGTGGGTGGCCGAATTCACGAGATAGGTGACGTGGTAGACGGCCACGGTGGAAATAAACAGGCCCCAGACCACCATCTGCAGTCCGGTGGTGGCGATGCCGCCGATGGCCAGCAGCTCGCCGAGCCCGAACAGGGCCAGGCCGAGCAGCATCGCCGGCGTGAACTCGTTGCGATCGAGCCAGCGCAGCTCAGGGTACTTCGCGAAATCCGGGATGAGCTTGACGTTGGTGGCGCTGGCCCGCGGCGTCAGGAACCAGCACATGTGCGACCACAGAATCCCCTTTTGCCGGGGAGAATGGATGTCTTCGGGGTCGTCGGAATGGGCGTGATGGTGACGATGATGCGCCGCCCACCACAAGGGGCCGCGCTGCAGCGACGTGGAGCCGATCCAGCCGAAGAGGAACTGCGTGATGCGGCCGGTCTTGAAGGTGCGGTGCGCGAAATACCGATGGTAGAACCCGGTCAACGCGAACACGCGCAAGGCGTACAGGAACACCGCGACGCCGACCGCCGCCCAGCTCCAGCCGACCCAGATGACGGCCAGGCACATCAGGTGGATGAGGGCATAGGGAATCACCCGCGCCCAATCGAGGCGCTCGTCGGCAAGGGCGACGGGAAGTCCTGCGGGTTGTTTCGGGAGGAACCAGCCGCCGAGGCGGCGAAGGAGGGTGGCGGGGGGCTGCTGGGTGGTTGGCGTCATGGATTTTCCTGTTGGGACCGGCCGATTCGCATCAAATCGTGACTGCGGTTATGCTTGTATACGATTATTGTAGCTCCTAAACAACTGGAAACGAAACGATTCAGATATCGCTTCGAAAATAATCACCGTTCACAGGTATTCGACGTGATTCTTCATGCTGTCGCGATCCAAAACGCCGTGGATCAACAGCAGCGCTTGAATCAGTTGCCCGATCCCGTGTTTGTGCGCCTGACACCAAGCAATGCCGGTGTGGCTCGTGCCGGCCTGATGCAGGGCCAGAAAGTCCGGATCGAAGCTGACCAAGACCCGCTGATCCAATGTGGCGAATGCTAGCTGATCGATGTCCGGCTGGCCGCAGCGGCCAGCATCCTGAGCGGTCAGCACGTCCACGCCGTGCCTGCCCAGACCATGGCTGACCGCCGCCGGTATGTGCTGATCCATGAAGAACCGGACCGGTTCAGCCATCGCGCTTTCCCCGGAGCTCCGCGGGAATCTTCGATGGGGTGCTGGCCTTCAACCGCTCGGCCCACTGATCGGCATCCTGGAATTCGTCGTCGATTTCCCGGCGATGGTCGAAGTAGTAGGCTAGCGCCGCATAGACATCCGCCAGGGTGATGCCGGGAAACATGTCGACGATCTCATCCGGGCAGTAGCCCCGTTTTTCATGCCACGCAACGATGTCCATGACCCGAACGCGATGGCCGGCAATGCACGCACGGCCGCCGCACACGCCGGGCGACTTGACGATGCGGTTGACCGTGGCGCTGACCATGATGTGCTCCCAAGTTCGTCGAGTGCATTCTACCGCCGCCGCCCACCGCGCGAAAGGCCAGGCCTACACCTTGTTCCGGAAATACTCCAGCGTCCGCCGCATGCCGTCGCGGCGCTCCACGGTCGGCTCCCACCCCAGCAACTGCCGGGCCCGCGTGATGTCCGGCCGCCGGACCTTCGGATCATCCTGCGGCAGCGGCTTGAATTCGATCCGGCTCGCGCCGCCCGTCAGCTCCAGGATCTCCTTGGCGAAGTCGAGGATGGTCACCTCGTTCGGATTGCCCAGGTTCACGGGTTCGTGGAAATCGGCCGCCAGCAGCCGGGCGATGCCGTCCACCAGGTCGCTCACGTAGCAAAAACTGCGTGTCTGCGAGCCGTCGCCGTAGACCGTCAGCCGCTCGCCGCGCAGCGCCTGGCCCATGAGGTTGGGGACGACGCGGCCGTCGTCGAGGCGCATGCGTTCGCCGTAGGTGTTGAAGATGCGGACGATGTGGGTGTTGATGCCGTGATGGCGGTGATAGGCCATCGTGATCGCCTCGGCGAAACGTTTGGCCTCGTCGTAGCAGCCGCGGACGCCGATCGGGTTGACGTGGCCCCAGTAGTCCTCGCGCTGCGGGTGGACTTCCGGATCGCCGTAGACTTCGCTGGTGCTGGCCAGGAGGTAGCGGGCGTTCTTGGCCTTGGCGATGCCGAGCGTGTTGTGGGTGCCGAGCGCGCCGACCTTGAGCGTCGGGATCGGGTGCCGCAAGTAATCGACCGGGCTGGCGGGAGAGGCGAAGTGCAAGATGTTGTCGAGCGGGCCGTCGATTTCGAGCGGGTGCGAGATGTCGTGGCGGATGAACGAGAAGTGCGCGTTGGCGCGCAGGTGCTCGACGTTGGGCAACGTGCCGGTGATGCAGTTATCGACGCAGACGACCTCGTGGCCGTCGGCGAGGAAGCGTTCGCACAGGTGCGAGCCGACGAAGCCGGCGCCGCCGGTGATGAGGGTGCGCACAGACTATTCCTTCCCTTCCAGCCACTGAATCAAACCCTGAGGCCGGCTCTCGGAGCACGCATAGGCAATCGCTTGGACGATGGAATTCTCATCTACCTCGACGATCAGCGCGCGATTGCGCGCCCACCATCCATACAGCGTCCGATCTTGCATGATGCCTTGGACGTCTGGAGAGACCCTGAGTTCGAACCGTGTGTCTATTTTGGCTTGCAGCCTCGCCATGTCGTCAGGCGAACGTGTCGGAACGATCCACGGCTCCGCACAATGGCTTGGACCTTCAAGATTAAGAGCAGCACGCGAGCATCCGACGGTCGTCAATTTGTCCCAATTGCGATGTCCGCTTGAATAGTCGCCTGGTGGAGCTTTCACCATCTCTTCGACTTGAGCCAGAGTCAAACCGGTGTATCGCATGTCGTACAGCTTGGCGACAACCGCTTTGCTCAGTCGTGGATAGGGTCGGCTCACAACCCAAAACGCGGCGGTCGCAACGGCAAGCCCAGCCGCGATCAGACCGTAGCAACGCCAGCGTTTTCGTTTCATCGCGGTATCCTCCCCGCAAAACCTGCCGACAGCATAACAGCTGCCGCGCGTTGTCGAAAGCCGACGTCAGCGCCCAGTCATCGGCGGGCTGGCGCGCCACAACCGGATCACGCCGTCGCCGCCGCCGGAGGCGAGCAGTTGCCCTTTGGCCGTCGCCGCCAGCGCTTGCACCGCGCCGGCATGGCCGGCGAGGGTCAGCCGCTCCTCGCCGCCGCCGGCGTCGCGGATGTCCCAGAGTTTCACGGCGCGGTCCGAGGCGCCGCTGGCGAACGAGCCGCCGGGGATCGCCGCCAGGCAGTGCACCGGCTGGTGATGGGCTCGGGACACCAGGCCGCCCACCGGATCCTCATCCGGCTTCCAGCTCCAGTGCTTGACCATGTGATCCGCGCCCGCCGACACGAACTCGAAGTCTTCGTGCAGGAACAGAATCGCTTGAACCGCGGCCGTGTGGGCGCCGACTTCCTTGATGTTGCCGCGGGCCAAGAGCGTGCCGCCGGCCGTCTCCCACAGCCGCACCTTGCCGGCGCGATCGCCGGTCGCCAGGCGGCCGCCGCTGGGCGACAACGCCAGGCTGTGGACCGGCAGGTCCACCTCGAGCGTGTGCTTCTTCGCACCGGCGGCGGCATCCCACAGGATCGCGGTTCCGTCGGCATGCCCCGTGGCCAGCATCCCGTTCTGGCCCAGCGCCAGACACTGCACACGCTTGGCCGCGTCCTTGAACGCCGGCGCATCCCTGGCATTCACCTTGTCCTCGGCCACGGTCAGCGACCACAACTTCAGTCCGCCGGCGCCGTCGTCGCTCCACGAGCCGACGACGAGCTTGCGATCCTTGTTGTCCGGCAAGAACGCCAGTCCGGTGATCGCGCCGGGATGGCCCTTGATTTCACCGAGCAGTGCGCCCGTGCTCATTCGCCACAACTTGACGACGCCGTCCTTGCCGCCGGAGGCGAGCAGCTCGTCGTCGCGCGAGAAGGCCAGCGCCTGCACGCCGGCGCCGTGGCGCAGCGACTCGACGGGCGGGTTCCAGTCCCAGACCTTGACCGTGTTGTCGTAACTCGAAGCGGCCACGGCGGCGCCGTCGGGGGTCACCGCCACGGCGCGGACCCAGCCGAAGTGGCCGCGCCAGACCTGCAACTCCTTGCCTGTCTTGTAGTCATATGCACGCAGCGCGTGGTCCTTGCCGGCAGTGACCAGCACCGATTTCGAATTCGGCTGGAAGGCGACGCCGAACAGTCCGCCGGCGACGTGGATCGGCGAACCGAGCTCCTTGCCGGCTTTCAAGTCCCACACCCGCACAGCGCCGACCTCGTTGCCCGCTTGAAGCTCATTGCCGGCCGTGGCGAGCACGCCGTCGCCGGTGATCGCCAGCCCAACGACGGCGCCCGGCACCTTCAGTGTTTGGGTTTTCTTGCCGCCGGCATCCCAGACCAGCACGCCGTCCTTCGCGGCGCTGACGAAGCTCTTGCCGCCGGGTGCAAACGCCACCGCCTCAATCGGTTCGCCGTGCTCCTTCAACGTGGCTCTGGCCTTGCCCGCGGCCACGTCCCACACGATCACCGCCTTGTCGGCGCCGCCGGAAATCAGCGTGCTGGCGTCGGCGCCATACGTCAGCGCGTGAACGGTGCCGCCGTGCCCCGCGAGAATCTTGCTGGGCGCGTCGATCTTGGCCGGCTCCTCGATGCCGATCTTCACGTCCCAGAGCCTCACCGTCGTGTCGGCGCCGGCGCTGGCCAGCGTCTTGCCGTCGGGCGCGAACGCCACCGCCAGCACGGCTCCCTTGTGGCCCGACAAGATCGCCGCCACTTCGCCGTTGCGTTTCAAGTTCCACAGCCGCACCGTGCCGTCGGCGCCGGCGGTCGCCAGGAGCGCGCTGTCCCGCGAGGCGGCCACGGCGTTCACCAGGCCGCGATGGCCGAGCAGAGTGTGCCGCTCCGGGTTGGCCCGCCGCCACAAGTAATACCAGTCGAAGCCGCGGCGATCGTCGCGCCGGTCCTTGAACGGCTTGTCGCTGCCCGGCTGCAGGGCGAGGAGATGTTGCCGGGCTCGCAGCAGGTTGCCGGTCTGCAACGCCTGCTCGGCCTGGGCCAGTGCGCCATCGTACAAGGGGACCACGGCGCCGAGGCTTTCCGTCTTGTACTGCTCGACCAAAGCCTTGAAACGCTCCGCCAGCTTCTCCGGATCTTCCGCGGCGCCGGCCGCCCCGGAGAAGTATTGCCGCGTCAGGAAATACGACAGGGCCGCGGCCAGGGCGATCAGCGGCACGAGAATGTACAGCACGTCGATGACCTTCGCGCGGGCAAACCGGTTGCGCTCGACGTCGGCGGTGTGCCGCACCGCCCACGCCGCCAGGGCATCGTGCGCGAGCCCCACATACAGCCCTTCCCGGCCGTCGACGAGCTGCTGCTGCACGTCGAGCAGCGGCATGTCGGCCTTCGCGGCGGCGCTGACCGCCTGCTGCACCGGCTCCGCGGCGCGCCAGTGCTGGGCCAGATCGCGGGCCGGATGCAACGGCCGGACTACCGAGCCGTCCGGCTGACGCCGATGCATCCTGGTCATCAAGAAACGCAGCGACTTCTGCCCGGCCCGCGACACGGGCAGGTCCCGCAGTTGTTGTTCAACGTAACGATCGAGCGTCAGCTCGATGCGGCCGCGGCGGTCGACGCGCAGCGGCCGCAGGTGGTCCATCTTGATGAGCGGCTCGTTGCGCTCGCGAGCGCTGGTGGCGAGATAGGCGCAGGCGGCCTGGGCTATCGCGGCGGCGCTGCACTGGCATTCCGGGGCCAGTCCCACGGCATGGGCGACGATCGTGCTGACCACGCCGGACTCGAACGACAGGCGATAGTGCTGATGGGGCGCGACCTTCGCGTACGGCGGCGGCTCCACGGCGGTGGGCAGCAAGATGGCGTCGGTGAGCGCTTTCGCGCTCAAGGGCGCGAGCAAGAAATCGCGCCACGCCCCCCGGTCCTTGCCCAGGGCCAGCGCCTCGCCAAGCTGGCCGAAGAACTCGGTGCGCAACGAGAGAATCGCCTTGCAGCGCGCCGGCGTCGCGGCCAGCCCCGCGAGCGCCCGGAACGACGCCTGCCGCCGCTGGCTTGCCGACGCGCCCGTCGCTTGCGTGACCAGGTCCTCGCCCTGCTCGATGACGATCACCAGCTCGAACGGCAGCCGCGCGGCGATGTCGTCAAGCAAACGGCCGAGCACGGCTGGATCGTCGCAGATTGCTTCGTAGAGCTGCAAGACCGGGGACTGCTGGCCGGCAGCCTGCGGCGGCGCGGCGACGCCGGGCGGATCGACGGCGACCGCGGTCGAGGCACTCTGGGTCGAGCCACTGCCGGAGCCGGCGGGCGCTGTCGCCTGGATCGCGTCGCTCGGCGCGGGCACAGTGCCGCGGGCGTATTGGCTCAAGATGCCCGGCAGATCGACAGTGACCGAACCCTCTGCCGGCGTGGCATAGGTGAAAGGCTGTGCGCAGAACGCACCCAGCGCCGCGGCAAGCTGTCCCGCGAGGTCGCCGCCGGCGCGGATCGACAGCGTCGGACGATCGCGCTCCGCCTGAGTCTGGGCCGTGTCGCTGCGGTCGCGCAGGATGAAGTAGCCCAGGGCCTCGTCTTCGAGGTACGGCACGACGCCGGCGCGCAGGAACGACGCCTTGCCGGCCCCTGCGGCGCCGTGCAGAAACATCCCACGCGTCCACGACTCGTCGAGCAGCCGGGCGAAGCGGATCGTGTCGTCTTCGCGGCCGAGAAACAGGGCGCGATCCTCGCGGTCGAACGGGGCCAGCCCGCGATAGGGCCGGGACGGCAGATCGTACAGGGTGGGACCGGGCAGATCCGCATCGGGCTCTTTGCCCTCCGCCAGCACCCGGACATGGGGCGGACAGAAGGCACTGTACGCGAGCCCGGCGAGTCCGCCGGCTTGTCGCGCTTGTTGCAGCGCCGCGCCGGCATCCGCCTCGGCCGACAGAAATTTGGCCAGCCACGCGAGTCCGGCCGCGACGTTGCTCGCCGCCGGGCCCGGCACTTCCGGCGCCACCACGCTCGACAGCTCGCTCGTCGCCGATGCCAGGAAACATTCCCAACTGCCGGTCAGAGTTCCGAAGTCTTCAGGGCTTCGGAAGTCTTTGGGACTTCCCAGCAACAGGACGACCGGCTGCGGGTTCCCGGCCTCGGCGTCCGCCAGCGCCTGCCGCAGCTCGCGCAGCGACCCGGCGCGATCGCCCAGGACGATGTCGCCGCGGTCAATGCGGCTGATGACGGCGAGCACGTCCGGGGCCGATTGACGAAGGCGCTGGAGCAACTCATCGAGGGACCGTACCAATTCGCCGCCGCGCTCCGCAACGAGCTGCTCGAGCTGCTGCCGCTGTTCGCCGGCAAGCCGGGTCTCGAGCACCGTGTCGAGCGCGACCAGGAGCGCCGGCTGGTCGAGGTATGGAAACGCCCGCAACGGGTTGACGCGACGGCCGACGCCGAGCGCGAACTGGAAGCCCCAGAAGCGCTGCCAGGCCGGTGACCCCGGTCCCGCGCCGAACGCGCCGGCTTCCACCGGCTGATCGTAGACGGCGTTCCACGGGACCCGCCCGGGAACATCGCTGGCGATCTCGAAGGATTGAACCGCATCGCGGCGGCGCAGCTCCTGCCACCAGTCATGCACGGCCCCAGCGGCGGGCGAAGGCGGGCCGTCGAGTTGAAACAGCAGCCGGTACAGTTGTTCGCCGAGCGTCGCCAGCGCGGCGGCCGCTTGCGGCGAAGGGGACGCGACGGCGCCCGCCAGGCTTTCGCGCGCCTGCCGGGCGACGTCGTTGAAGCGCGCCAGCGCGGGGCCTTCGAGATGATAGGGTTCGAAACTGGCGGCGCCTTCCGACCAGAGGACCGAAACCCGCTCGGGCCGGTGAATGACCTGACAAACCACGCGAGCCACCGCCGCCACCTCCGAAGGTCACGAGTTGCCGGGGAATCCCAGAGACGACTATATGGCGGGGGGAGTCAATTTTCGATTTTTGATTTTCGATTTTCGATTTTCGTCGCCAAGTTCGTTCGGGTGCCATGCCCACGGCTTTGCGTGGGCATGGGCCAGCGCCGGGTTGTGATTCCGGTGCACCAACCCGAAGCGTGAGCGAGGGAGCCGGCGAAATCCCTCGCTCACGCTTCGGGTTGATGCAGCAGAATCGCGCACGGCCATATCAAAAACCAAAGCGGCGGAAGAGCGCCGCACTCCAAAGTCGAAAATCGAAAATCTACTTCGTCGCCAGCACCGGCAGCGTCAAGCTTGGCAGCACGTCCGGCGCGACCTGGTGGAACCAGGTCAGCGACCGGTGCAGGCCTTCCTGGATGTTCATGTGCGGCCGCCAGCCCAGCTCGCGCCGCGCCTTGTCGATGCTGTACTGCGTGCGCCGGCCGACGAGGTAGACGATGAAGCGCGTCACGGTCGGCGGCTCGCGGCGGCGGAGCAGCTTGGCGAAGGCCTCTTTCAGGAACGCGAACCGCAAGGCCAGGCCGAAGGGCACGCGCCGGGTGATGCGCGGAATGCCGAGCGCGTCGCACATGGCGTTGAGCATGTCGAGCTGCGTGACTTCGCCTTCGCTGCACAGGTTGTAGGCCTGGCCGACCGCGCCCGCATGATGGGCGGCGAGGATGGCGCCGGCCGCCACGTCGCCGGCGTAGATGAGGTTGAGGAAGTTGTCGCCCGGCCCGATGATCGGCACGCGCCGGCCCAGGAGCGCCGGCACCAGCCGCGGGATGGTGATGCGGTCGCGCGGGCCGTAGATCCAGCTTGGCCGCACGATCGTGAGCGGGGCATAGGTCCGGGCGACCTCCTCGGCCAGCACTTTCGAGCGGGCGTAGTAATCCCACACCCAGTAGTTCTGCCCCAGCGGTGCGTCCTCCGCGACGCTGTCGCCGGGGCGGATCGTCGGATGGCCGTAGACGGAGATCGAGCTGACGTGCACGAGCCGCGGCTGGCCGGCGCGGCGGCAGGCGGCGACGACGTTGTTGGCGGGCGTGGCGGTGTCGCGCTCGAACTCCGACCACGGTCCCCAATTGCTGACGCGGGCGGCGCAGTGGTAGACGACGTCGGCGCCCTCCACGGCCCGCGCCACGGAATCCGGATCGAGGAGGTCGCCTTCGGTCAGCTCCACGCCGATGCTCTGCAGGAACGCCGTGTCGCTGCCGCGCCGGACCAGGGCGCGAACCCGTTCCCCGCCGCCGCGCAGTTGTTCGGCGATGTGGCTGCCGACGAGGCCGGTGGCGCCGGTGATGACGCTGAGTCGTTGGGACATGAAATGCAGTCAGTAGTCAACGCGTGAGCAGCTCAAGCACCGTCGGGTGCTTCGGCGGACGATCGTGGAAGAAATAGCCCTCGACCAGGGTGGCATGCTCGTGGTACTCCGGCACGCCGTCCAGCAGCTCATGCAGCTTCTTGAGGTTGTAGTGCGGCACCATCGGGAACAGGTGGTGCGGCAGGTGCCATTCCATCCCCATCGGGAACACGGCCATGCTGATGAGCGGGTTGACGAAGAAGACGCGCGTGTTGGTGAGCCGGCCCTGGTCCGCGTTGCCGTGCTGCACCAGTTGCCGCAGGATCATGAACAGCGCGAACGAGGTGCCCAGCGGCACGACCCACAGGACCAGGTAGTACAGCCACAACGGCCAACTGGTCCACAAGGTCAGGCCGGCGATGGCCGTCGCCAGCAGCGTGTTGAACACGAGCCGCAGCATCGCGGTGACGCGCGGCGGGATGTCGCCCCGGATCGCGAACTCGGGAAACCAGCGCGCCGGCAAGGTCGCATAGACGACTTCCATCGCGGCCAGCATCCCCAGCGGCAGCCAGGCGAGTAGCGCGGTGTGTTGCTGCCAAACGATCCACGCCAGCGCCGCGATGAGCGCACCATGGTAACCGAGGCCCAGCAGCTTCAAGAGCGGCTTGGCGCGGCGCTTCAGGCGATACGGGCTCCGCGGGCCGTTGTCGGTGACGAACAGGGCCCGCACCAGGATGTAGCGAATCAAGTGCGGCGGCCACAGCATCTGCTTGATCAGGCAGTGCCACACGAATTGGCGGACGGTCATCGGGAACTCGAAGCGATGCCCGCTCAGCCGCAATTGCGCCCAGTCGGGATCGAGCGTCGGGTCGTTGGAATGCTGATGGTGGCCCAGGTGCTGGATGCGGAACGTGTGCGTGCTGCTGAAGATCGGAAACATGCAGAACCAATCGGAAACCAGCTCGTTCAGGAGCCGGTTGCGAAACAGCGAATAATGGGTGGCTTCGTGGCCGAGCGTCGCCAGCCGATGATGACAAGCCCCGATCACGACGATGGCGGCGAGGACGACCGGCAGCGCCCACGCCCACGACCAGCCGGCCGCGACCAGGCCCTGGCAGCAGGCGATCGTGCCGCCGATGACCACGGCCAGGAACAGGTATTCGCGGACGAGGTAATACCAGTTCGTGACGTCGTCCGGCGTACGCAAAACGTTGACTTGCCGGAGCAGGTCCGGATCGTTCAGCGACGGCGCGGCAGTCGCGTCGGGTAGGACGGCGTGATTCATGGCGATCCAATGGAGGCAACCGTTACAGTAGACGCGACCGCTCGGGTTTTCAAGCGCGGACGCCACCCGTACAATGATCCGACCAGCCAATCCACCAGCCGCCGCTCGCGGCTTGGCGTTCGATCGCGCAATGCGGCGAACGTGAAGCCGCAAGCGGCAGGGTATATCTATGTGCGGCATCGCCGGCATCGTCGATCTCTCCGGCCAACGTTCCGTCCCGTCCGGCGTGCTGCAGCGCATGGCCGACGCCATCGTCCATCGCGGCCCGGACGAGGAAGGTTACCTCGAAGCGAGCGACCTCGGCCTGGCCAACCGCCGGCTCAGCATCGTCGGCCTGGCCGACGGCAAGCAGCCGATCGCCAGCGAAGATCACGGCGTGGTCGCGGTCTTCAACGGCGAGTTCTTCGACT
>JAKEET010000156.1 GCA_022616435.1 Gemmataceae bacterium | reverse complement strand
GGCCGGCCAGATCGGCCAGCTCGCTGCCGGCGGCGGCGAAGTGATTCACGGCCGCGGCCAACGGGGCGATGATCCCCGCGCCTATGGCGGTGATCCCTGCGCCGACGGTGGCGACGCTGCGGCCCCAGGACTGGAGCGTCGCCTTGCCGGCCGCCAGGCCTTTGACGAGCGGGCCGTTCTTGGTGAACAGCTCGACGAATGCCCCGCCCGCCCGGATGTCACCTTTACCGGCCATGATGATTCCCCAGGCAAAGGTGATTCCGGCCGGCGGCGGGCGAACTCCGCAGAACTCCCGCCGCCGGCCCCATGAACGCCCCGGCCGCCTCTCAACAGCCGGGGGTCGAAGAGTTCGTTACGCGGCCCCGCTCGCAAAGTAGAGCGGCTCGCCGGCCGCGGCCGTGCAGGCGATGTCCAGCACGATGTCGAAGCCCCGGCCCCACTCGCCATCCGTCAGCGCGAACGGCCGCACCTGCGGCTCGATGTTGCCGGATAGTCCCCCCAGCACCAGACCCGGCGCAGCATCGCCAGCGCAGGCGAGTAGCCAATTGGTCCCGTTGCCGGCGACGGCCGGTTGGTCGTCCGCCTCGCGGGGATCGGTGAAGCCCGTTGTTCCCAGTCGGCTTTCCGCGCGGACGATCAAGTCGCGGCCGTCGTCCAGCTTCAGGTTGCGCACCAGCCGGCGGGCCTCGCCCAGCAGCGGCGGCGCTACGATCAGCACCAGCGGCACCAGGTTCAGGTGATGGTTGCGGCCTTCCTCGTCGGTGAGCACCTGCGCAGAGACCTTTTCAATGGCCGTGTCGAGCGTGGCTTCCGCCAGTGCGCTTCCACCGGCGCCCACGTTGCCGCGGTCCGCGTGAAACAGCGCTACGCCGTCATCCAACTTCGGGTTCGACAACAGGTAGCTCCACAGCAAATCCGACGTCAGCCGGCGGGCAGCGTGGCCGGTTTCCTCCAGCGCGAGTTCGTAGGGGCCGATGTGCCCGCCGTCGGCCAGGTCCTGTTCGTCGAACTTGGCCTGCGCGGCAAAGCGGCCCAGTCGCCAGGCCTGCGCGCCGACGGTGAAACTGAGGACTTCCGCCGTCGCCCCCTTGGCGAGCCGGCGCAAACGCGGCGGCGTCACGGCATGAATCAATTGCGCCTCGAGAAAGTTGGGAATCGACCCTGTCCGCCACACGCCGGCCAGCGAATCGCTGCCCGCGCGAAACCCGGAAAGTACCGCTGTCCCAATCAGGTTGTCGATTTCCGCGGCCCCGCCCACGCTCGACAGCCCTGCGCGAATGCAGCTCCTGTCGTTGTCGGGACGCGCCCGCCCTTCGCGCTCGAGGACGACTCCCAGGAATTCGGCCCACGTCATATGTTCGTGACTGCGGCCGATGATCTGACTGGCGGGCATGGTGCTTTCTCCGGTGGCGGAACGAATCATGGAGTCGCGGTCGGCGGCTATCGTGACCAAGGAAACCTCGCGCAGCTCCCACCTGGTCGCGACGCGCAAAGTGCGATCCGGTGGCGCGACGATCTGCTTGCCGTCCACCGTCGCTGCTTGCCCCGGCCTAATGTCGCGACTCTCCAGAACGCGGTAGCCGACGGACACGCCGCGCAGGTGGCGCGTGGATGCGAGCTTCCACGCATCGTCGGCGGCGGACGTGCCGGCGGCGAATTCCAGGCGGGCGACGATCTGCCCCGCTTCCTCGCGGATCTCGCGGGCGGTCCCCACCAGTGACGCAACGGCCCGCTGGTGATCGGTCAGCAGCGGCACGCTGTCGCTAACGAGCTGCACGCCGCGGAGCGACAGGACCTCCAGCACGACGCGGCCACTGGCCCAGTCGAAAACCTCGACCGGGTTGTTGGTCGCAATCGTCGCCGTCAGGGACCGCGAACCGTCCGCCGCCAGGCGGAGAATCTCATTCCCCGTCGCCAGCCGAACGGTGTCGCGCGACGGCGCTAGGCGGGCTGCTTCTTGGAAACTTGCCATGTGACCTTGGGCTCTGCGGCAGGTGGATTCGCGAGTCGGTGAATCGCTTTGGCCAGTGCGGCGGGCGCGTTCGCGTTGCCAGGGCATCTTTCCTGCGGCTCTGCGCCCAGCCACTCGGCGAAAAAGAACTCCAGCCAGGTCAGCGCATCTCTGGCGGATTCGGCCGTGGAGTTGGCGGCGCGGGCCTGCGGGACGGCCGTTTCCAGCTCGCCCATCCGCTTGGCGATTTCCTTGGCCTGCGGCAGCGTTTGCGGGTGCGCGTTGTAGACCACGTGTTGCTCGCGCTCGAGCACGCGGACTCCCTCCTTGCCGGGGTCGGCGGCAATGGCGGCTTGCGCCAGCTCGTATTCCCGCGCGACCAGCGCTTTGAGGGAGACGATCACTTTGGCCCCCCGCTGCGCCAGCAGCTCGGGCACGTCGCCCCCCAGCCGGTGGGCAATCGTGCGCAGCGTTTCGGGGCAGTCGGGGTCGATGGGGCTGGCCAGTTTCGGCATGATCGGGCTCCAGGTCGAAGGGGGGCGGCTGTTGAATGCTACCGGCAACGGCAGCGGATTTTCCGCAGGGCGGAATTCAGCCTTTGAAAACTTGGAGGAACCGGCAGCCGCAGGCCCTGCACGTGGCGTATCGCCAGCGGCCGTCGGCGTCATTGTGCGTCCCGTTCCGCTTCAGCTTCGTTGCTCGACACTTGGGGCAGCGCTCCGTCTGCACCAGCACGATCGGCAGCCCGCGGCTGGTCGTTTCCTGGCGGGTCGGCTGCTC
>JAKEET010000025.1 GCA_022616435.1 Gemmataceae bacterium | reverse complement strand
TGCAACGCCTCTTTCCACGGGCTGTCGAAATCATCGGACGCCGGCGGGGCTTTGGCCATTCGCAGACTATAGCCCGGCGGCGCGCGGGCCGCAAGGAGGGGCGGCGGCGACTGATCGAAGGATGTGAGCAATTGCCGTTCGTCCCCATCAAGATATGCTACCACCAAAGGATTTCCCAGGGAACTTGGGATTGACGGCTGGGGTCGCTGGTCGCGTATCCTGACATGGGGCTGTCAACCAGCGTTTTCCCAGGACCGGAGGCGAGGAGGCCCATGGCTCGACCGTTGCGCACGTTCACCGTTCTGCCTCATCTTCCAGGCCGGCTTCAGGGCCTGCATCGACTGGCCTACAACATGTGGTGGTGCTGGAACCACGAAGCCGTGTCGCTGTTCCGCCGCATCGACGACGAGCTCTTCGACAAGCTCGAGAACAGCCCGGTCAAGCTGCTGGCCCAGGTCGGACAGGAACGCCTCGATCAACTGCTGCGCGACGAGGGCTTCCTGGCCCACATGGATCGCGTCCTGCACGCGCTCGACAACTACCTCCACGCCCGCACCTGGTTCCAGGAGGCGTTCGGCCAAAGCGCGCCCAGCCCCGAGGCGCTCATCGACCATTATCGCATCGCCTATTTCTCCGCCGAGTTCGGCATCCACGAAAGCGTGCCGGTCTATTCCGGCGGTCTCGGCCTCCTGGCCGGCGACCACATGAAGTC
Source organism: Gemmataceae bacterium (assembly GCA_022616435.1). Taxonomy (GTDB): domain Bacteria; phylum Planctomycetota; class Planctomycetia; order Gemmatales; family Gemmataceae; genus JAKEET01. The sequence continues at coordinate 29,933 of JAKEET010000025.1, read as the reverse complement.
CGCGTCCGACCTCGGCCTGCCCCTGGTCGGCGTCGGTTTGATGTACCGCGAAGGCTACTTCCGCCAGTACCTCAACGTCGACGGCTGGCAGCAGGAGCGCTATCCGGAGAACGACTTCTACAACCTGCCGCTCATCCTCGAGACCAAGCCGGACGGGGCGCCGCTGCTGATCAGCGTGCCCATGCCCGGCCGCGAGGTGTCGTTCCGCATCTGGCGGATCCAGGTCGGCCGGGTGCCCTTGTACCTGCTCGACACCAACATCGCCAAGAACAGTCCCGACGACAGGCCGATCACCAGCCGGCTGTACGGCGGCGATCACGACATGCGCATCCGCCAGGAAATGATCCTGGGCATCGGCGGCATTCGCGCCCTGCGCGCCCTGGGCAAGAAGCCCGCTGTATGCCACATGAACGAAGGCCATTCGGCGTTCTGCGGACTGGAACGCATCCGTTTCCTGATGGACGAGAACGGCCTCGACTTCGCGGCGGCGCGCGAAGCGGTCAACGCCGGCACGGTGTTCACCACGCACACGCCGGTCCCGGCCGGCAACGACGTCTTCGCTCCGTCCCTGGTGCAGCACTACTTCGCCCCCTACCTCCCGCATCTGAAGATCGATTGGCATGAGTTCCTCGGCCTGGGCCGGCAGAACCCGCGCGACCACAACGAACACTTCTGCATGACCGTGCTGGCCATCCGCCTGTCGAACAGCAGCAACGGCGTCAGCAAGCTGCACGGCGCCGTGTCGCGGCGCATGTGGAAATCGATCTGGCCCGATCTCCCGGAAGCCGAGATCCCCATCACCTCGATCACCAACGGCGTGCACACGCCGAGCTGGCTGGCCCCGGAGATGTCGCAGCTCTACGACCGCTACCTGGCCATGCAATGGGACAGCCGGCCGACCGACCACAGCGTCTGGCGGCGGGTGGACAACATTCCCAACGCCGAGCTGTGGCGCACCCACGAACGCCGCCGCGAACGGCTGGTGGTGTTCGCCCGCCGGCGGCTGCGCCAGCAGTTGCTGCGCCGCGGCGCCCCCCCGGCCGAGATCGCCCGCGCCGACGAGGTGCTCGATCCCGAAGTCCTGACCATCGGCTTCGCCCGCCGCTTCGCCACCTACAAGCGCGGCACCTTGATCTTCCGCGACCTGGAGCGCCTCACCGCCATCGCCAACGACAAGGACCGGCCGATCCAGATCATCTTCGCCGGCAAGGCCCATCCCCGCGATCACGGCGGCAAGGAGCTGATCGCCGAGATCATCCACGTTTGCCGCCGGCCCGAGCTGCGTCGCCGCTTGGTGTTCCTCGAAGACTACGACGTCAACGTGGCCCGCTACCTGGTGCAAGGCGTCGACGTGTGGCTCAACAATCCGCGCCGGCCGCTGGAAGCCTCCGGCACCAGCGGCATGAAGGTCTGCGTCAACGGCGGCGTCAACATGTCGATCCTCGACGGCTGGTGGGTCGAAGCCTACACCGGCGACAACGGCTGGGCCATCGGCGCCGGCGAGGAGTACACCGACCTCACCTACCAGGACGACGTCGAAAGCCGGGCGATCTACGACCTGCTCGAGCAGGAAATCGTGCCGCTGTTCTACAACCGCACCAGCGACGGCCTGCCGCGCGGCTGGATCAAGGTGATGAAGCGGGCCATGGCCACGGTCTGCCCGGTCTTCAACACCAACCGCATGGTCCAGGAATACATGGAGCGGTGCTACGCCCCGTCGGCCGGGCGCTTCGAGCGGTTGACGCAGGACAAGCTGAAGCGGGCCGCCGCCCTGGCGGAATGGCGGCGGCGGCTGGTCCGCGACTGGAGCCAGATCAAGGTCGAGAACGTCGAGGCCTCCGGCGCCGACCCGATGCACGTCGGCAACCAGCTCGACGTCCACGCCCGCATCAACCTCGGCAACCTCAAGCCCGACGACGTCGAAGTCCAGCTCTTCCACGGCCTGGTCGACAACGCCGGCGAAATCCCCCACCCCGCCGCCGCGGCGATGCACCACAACGGGGCAATCCAGGGGACAGGCCTGGTCTTCAAGGGCACCATCCCCTGCCGCGCCAGCGGCAACTACGGCTACGCCGTGCGGGTGCTGCCGAAGCACCCCGACCTGGCGAACCCGTTCGATCCGGGGTTGATTTGCTGGGGGTAGGGGCGACAGAGGCGTGACAAGCGCCCGACCACTCGCACGTCAGGAAGCGGAAAGGCTCGCGGCGGGAATCAACTGGAGCCAGGCAGGCGACCACTTGCGACCCCCGCAGGAGTGGTTCGACGACACCGACAATCCCTTCGAGCCGGCGTCGCGCCCGTGATTGTCATGGCGAGCCGTACCCCTCAACTCGGCAGTGTCGTTTGGGCGGAAATCGCCGACGCCAACGGGCACCGCAAGAGCCGACCCGCCGTCATTGTCACCCCGACTACTGAGGTCCTGGCCGGCAACGCCGTCGATTCCTTCCAGGATTCCCTCAGGGCCCTGAATGCCAAGGCGACCTCGCCGTTGGCGAGACGATGACCGGCACGGCCAAGACAACGCAGGGACGCACTCAGGCGGCCCGGGCGACGACGATCAATCCCGTATTGATCGGCCCGGGCCGCGGTCATGTTGGGCATCGCGTCACGGTTTCACGACAATCTCGTCGCGTGTGCTGGTCCAGAAGTCGCCGCCCAGAGCCTGGTCGAAGTAGCCCTCGATGACGTACTTCTTGACGTCCGCGCCCGGAGGCGTGGACGGAAACCGCTTCGTGAAATCGGCGAGCAGGACCGGGTGCAGGTTGCCCTGGCCGCTTCGCGTCGTTTCGGGCGGACCGATCGTGGCCCGCACTCCCTTGCGCTTGCTGCCGGGCGCGGTGATGAACACGTTCACCTTTTCGCCTTCGAGCTTGACGTTGTCGCCGACCGACGCCACCGCCAGCTCCATGGCGTCGGCGCTCGTGAAGTAGATGGCCAGCCCGCCCTCCGACAACCACCGCGCTTCAAGCCCAGCCTCGTTGAACGTGTGCGGCGGCCGGCCGTCGGTGCTCGGGTCCTCCGGATCCGCGAGCCGCAGCGACGCCCAGGTCTGGTTGCCGACGATCCCGTCGGCCTGGAGCTTCTCTTGCCTTTGATAGGCGAACACGGCCTTTTGGGTCGCCGGGCCGAAGTTTCCGTCCGTGTCCAGGCCGGGGCTCGGCTGCAGGCGGCGGTTCAGCCGCTGCTGAAGGTATTCGACCCAGCCGTCGGCGCCCTTGTCGCCCAGGCGCAGCGTCGGCTGCTTCTGCTCGACCGGCGGATTGAACTCCGGCTCCGGGTCTTCCTTCTTGGGCTCCTCCTTTTTGGGCTCCTCCTTGTTTGGCTCTTCCTTCTTGGGCGCCGGTCCACCCGAGATCGTGAAGTTCATCGGCACGTTCTCGTCGCCCTGTCCGGGCTGCGCCAGTGACTGGAATTCCCCCTGCGGGACCAGGCTGGCCTGGGCCGCATTCTTCTCCGCCACGAGGTTTTCCCACTCACAGCGCCACACGGCGGCGGCCGACGCGCCGACTTGCCACGTTACCGAACCCTTGCAACCCTGCTTCTGCGCCTCGGTCTCCTTCGGCGTCTGCACATACGCGAACGAGGCGACGCCGCCGGGCGGCACAGACGTGGGCGGCAAGGTCATGAAGTCGCCGCGCTCATTGCTCTGGCCGGCAAGCCTCAGCTCGGCCTGCGTGTCGTTCTTGATGGTGATGAGGCAGCTCGTGTTCGTTTCCGTCCCCGGCTGCGTCCCCGGCTGCGTCCCCGGCTGCGTCCCCGGCTGCGGGTTCGGTTGCGTGCCCGGCTGCGGGCCCGGACCGCCCTTGGGATTGAGGGTGAACAGGAAAACGACGTCGCTGCCTTGGCCGTTCGACGCGGTGGTCGTGAACTTGTCCTTGTTGGGGCCGAGGACTTTCGCGTCGGACTTGCTGTCGCCCACCCGCGGATTGTCGAAATGCATCTCCCAGGCCGTCTTCTGGTCGTCGATGAAGTACCGTACCTTGAACTCCACGCCGGCAAAATGAAGACCTAGGACCGACTTGTTGATGGCAATCCACTCCTCCTTGCCCTTCGGAATCTCGACCGGCGGCGGCTGCTTGAACTGCCCCGAGATCGGCTCTTCTTTCAGGCTGGCCGGGTCCAGGATCAACGTGTGCCCCGTGTTGTTGGTGATCTTGCAATGGGCGCTGAGCGGACCCAGGATGTCCTTGATGATCGGAATCGCCGGCCCAATGACGTCGGTCGGGCCGATCCCAAGCCTGGTCTGGCTCGTCGCGGCCGTCCCGTTGGGCAGCGCTTCAACGCGCACCGCCTGCACGCGCGGCGCCGCCGGCATCTGAATCCGCGGCGCCCCGTTGGCCCGCGTCTCCTGCTTGGCGAGCAGCCGTTCGAACTGATCGATGTCGGCCTCGGCCTGCTCGAACTGCTCATCCTCCATCTTCTTGCCGATGGCCGTGAACTGCTTCTGCAGCCGCCCGGCATCCGGCGATTGCTGCATGAGGGCCTTTTTGAATGGTGGGATCAGGTCCTTGAGGCGCTGCACGATCTGCCCTTTCAGCAGCTCGGCCGCGAATTGGTTGGCCGCGTCGGCCTCGTCGGTGTCCAAAACCGTGTCGGCTTCCAGGGGCCCGTCTTCCTCGTGCCCGCTGGCGCCGATCGGTTGGAGCACTCTCTGGATTCTCAGCCGTGCCTTTGGCTGGTCGAGGCCGACGACATCCTTCCAAAAACTGCGTAACTTGCTCATGGTCTGGCTCCTTGCGAATTCCGCTCCGCGGTCGAAGCGGCTGTGGAAGAAGATCAATGGGTCTGCGGGCGCTTCACCCTTCCAGTCACCGATTGCGGTTGGCGGCGAAATGGGACGCGCTTTTTCGGAATTGCCCTGTTGCGATAGGCGGCGAACCGTGCGGCGGTTGAGCGCGCCCGCGCCGGCGGCCACGCCTGCATTCGCAACACGCGCGGCGGATGGCCGGGCCGGCTCGGGGAATCAGCCAGGCGCGCTGGACGCCCCAGAATGCCAACTGGCCAACCCGCCGCGTGATGTGCGTCGGGGCCGAACACCATTCGCGATGCAAGCCATGCTGGTTCAAGAACTTGCACTCGACATCGGCGTCCGGCGACCCCTTCCGGGAGACGCAGTTTTCAACCGAGATTGAAAACCGGCGCTCGAGCGGTCTTCGCGCAAGTCGTGGATGAACTGGACGTTATCGCGATCGGCGCGAAGTTGCTCGCGCCTGGTTTGCGGTCCCAGCTTGCCAACGTGCCACGGTTGCCAACTACATTTCTTTGACCCTGCGATTCGGACTTGCGATCCTCACCGGAATGTTCGAAGATACTTGACGCACCTTCTCTTTGGAGTGTTCTCATGAAAACGTCCCTCAAGTCCCTCGGTGGTTTGGTGCTGTTGACGCTGGCGACCGGCGTCGGCGCTCAGGAGCCGACGCTGCTTCGCTATCTGCCCAGCAAGGAGCCGCTCATCTACCGAAGAACGAGCACGATGAAGCAGACGCAGACGGTCATGGACAAGAAGATCGCCACCGAAATGAATCAGACCGAGATTGATGAGTGGTCGATCGCGGCAACGGACAAGAAGGACCTCGAAATCAAGTCGGAAACCAAGCGGCTGCAGGTGAAGGTCAAGATCGCACAGCTCGGGGACTACACGTTTGATTCCCGCAAGGACGACAACGACAAGGGCAGCACGCTGGGAGCGGCTCTGACTCCCTTGTACGAGCGGATGGGCGCCGCCCGGCTCACGTATTCGGTCTCGCCGCGGGGGAAGATCGCCAAGGTCGAGGGGCTCAAGGAGCTGCTGGAGGACGTGCTCAAGGACAATCCGATCGCCAAGCAATTCGCCGCCGGCGGTTCGGACGACGCCGTCAAGTTGGGCTTGGCGGAGTTCGTCCCCGCGCTTCCCGAGGACAAGATCACGGCCGGCAGCCGCTGGGAAGCTCCCTTTGAAATGAACCTGGCCAAGCTGGGCAAGGCGACCGGCAAGCGCACCTACACCTACGAGGGCGAAGGCGCGATCGGCAAGCGCAAGACCGTGAAGATCGGGGTCGCCATGGAACTGTCCTTCGATCTGAATCTCGACATGAATGGCGCCAAGGTGACCGGGAACCTGTCGATCAGCCAGTCCAAGGGCACGATCCACTTCGACGCCAAACAGGGTTGCGTGGTTTCGCTGGCGACCGAATACACGCTGGGCGGCAACCTCAACGTGGAGGCCGGCGGCATGAACATCCCCGTGGGCACCGAACAAACGCAGAACATTCGCCTGGAATTGCTCGATCGTGCGCCGGAGTGACCGGCGCCGCTGACGCCTCTGCGGATCAGGACGCGCAGGTTCCCGCTTCTCATTTTTCTGGCCGCGTAGCTACGCGGTCAGTTGAGAAAGTCGTCGTGATTCTGGACGCCGATCACGACGCCGTGTTTCTTGCCGTGCTCGACGCACCTTTTCAGGTCCGCGAGTTGCGATCGACGGCTTCATCGTTCGCGTGCGGCACGGCAAAGGGGGTTTGGTGAATCGTCACGACAGCGGCGCCGCGGTTTGGCTGGCTTGACAAGACAGGGTCGTCCGGCGATAGTGCAATGAGAACTTCCTGTGGGACTTCGACCATGGCCGCTACTACCACCGTCCGAATCAGCAAGACGCCAGGCGTTTGCGGTGGCGATGCGTGCATTTGCGGGCATCGAATTCCGGTTTGGGTGCTGGTTGGCTATCAACGAACCGGCGCCAGCGACGCCGACTTGCTCGCCTACTATCCGCAATTGACGGAGGCGGACTTGGCGGCGGCCTGGGAATACGCGGCCACCCATCGCGACGAAATCGAGCAGGCGATCGCCGAGAATGAAGCGGGTGACGAAGGCGAAGTGGAGTAACGCGGGATGTTGCTCTACGCGGACGAAGACTTTCCACGTCCGGCCGTTGCCGCATTGCGCCGGCTTGGGCATGATGTCCTGACGGCGCAAGACGACGGTCAACGGCAGCAACCAGACGACGTGATCCTCGCGCGGGCGCATGTACTGGGCCGGGTGGTTGTGACGCACAATCGCCGCCATTTCGAACGGTTGCATCGTCGCGGCGACGACCACAGCGGCATTGTTTCGGCGACGAAAGACCAGGATTTTGACGCCCTTGCAGCTCGAATTGATCGGACGCTGGTCGGGCGCACGGCGGCGCGTTGGTGCGTGCGGGTCAATCGGCCGAATCGGCCGCCAAAGAAGCAACCACCAAAGAACCCATGAACTTGGCGAGCGATGATGGCGCGGGCGGTTTCGAGCGCGGGATACTGGCCGTGTTCGTCCGCGGCCAGCAAAGCCGCCACGTCGGGACCGTCGTCATCCAGCAGAGTCAACATGATGCATGCGGCCCGGCTAGCCGATCCGCAACCCCCGACAAGGCGCATCCGTTTCGACCAGCAGCGTCGGCTGGGCCGATCCGAGATGCACCCGGGGACCACAGTAGTAGTCCGGCGGCAGGATGGCGTTCAGTCGAAATGCAATGGCGCCCGGCCACGCGCCGTGGAGTTCTTCCCACGAACGGTGTTCGGCGAGCGGCGGACGAAAGTGGTCGCGCAATGGCACGGCTTCCCCCTCAGCAGGCATCCTAGCAGGGTAATTGCGTGCCGGGCAAGTTCTGAGCTGGCGACTCTGGTGCCTCCGGATCCCGAATCAACGGGCCGCCTTCTTGCCGAGCCTCCCGTCGAGCTGATTCTTGCCCGGCGCCGTCTTGGCCCGGTGCTGTTCCACCGCTTGCCGGATCGCGGCGATGACGGCGGCATGGTCCGGGCCGATGTCGTGCTTCTCCGACGGGTCATGCTCCAGGTGGTACAAGAGCGGCCGCTCGTGCTCTTCGAACTTGGCGCCGCCGTAGGCCGGCTGGGTGATGAAGTGGGCTTTGTACGGTCCTTGGCGAGCAGCGAATAGCCGGGTGCCGCGGTAGAAGAACATCGTGTCGCGCGGCGATTTGCCGCCGTCGAGCAGCAACGGGGCAAGATCGAGACCGTCGATGGCGCGGTCCTCTGGCGCCTTGCCGCCCGCCAGCCTGGCCACGGTCGGCAGGATGTCGAGGGTCGAGGCGATGTCGGACGTCGTCCTGCCCGCCGGGATCTGTCCGGGCCACGACATGATGCACGGCACCCGCACGCCGCCTTCCCAGGTGCTGCCCTTGCCGTCGCGCAAGAGCCCGGCCGAGCCGCCGTGCAGACCGAAGATGAGCCACGGACCGTTGTCGCTGGTGAAGATGACCAGGGTGTTCTCCGAGAGCCCTTCGTCGCGCAGCGCGTCCAGGACCTGGCCGACGCTCCAGTCCAGCTCTTCGACGACGTCGCCGTACAGCCCGCGCTGGCTCTTGCCGGCGAATTCCTTGGACACAAACAGCGGCACGTGCGGCATCGTGTGAGCCAGGTAGAGGAAAAAGGGCCGTTCCCGGTTCTTGCGGATGAACGTCACCGCTGCCTCGGTGTAGCGTTTGGTGAGCGTGTGCTGGTCGGCCGGCCGCTCGACGATCCTGGCGTCGCGCAGGAGCGGTACGTTCCAGTACTTGACGCTGGGCTGCCAGAAGATGTTCTTGCCGAGCTTCGGCTCGGCGACGCGGTCCATGTCGTTGGAATACGGGATGCCGAAATAGGAATCGAAGCCGCGGCTGGTTGGCAGGTATTCCGGAAGGTGGCCCAGGTGCCACTTGCCCACGCAGCCGGTGGCGTAGCCCAGGGTCCGCAGCAGGGCGGCGATCGTGACCTCCGACGCGGGCAAGCCGCCTGACGAATCGGGGAACAGCACACGGCGAGTGTCGTGGCACATGCCGCTGCGGATCGGGTAGCGCCCGGTCAACAGGCCGGCCCGGCTCGGCGTGCACACCGACGCGGCCACGTAGAAGCTTGTGAACCGCAGACCTTGGCGGGCCATCTGGTCCAGCCGCGGCGTGCGGATGGTCGGATGGCCGTAGCAGCCCAGGTCGCCGTAGCCGAGATCATCGGCGAAGATGACGACGACATTGGGGCGATCTTTCGCGGGACGGGGCGGCGTCTTGCCCGCGGATGCACCGACCGTGCAAGCCGACAGCAGCAATCCGACGACGGTCAACAAGGGTCGCGACAGGATGTGTCTCATGGAAGGGTTTCCGGGAGAGTGATGGTGCTTGCAGCAGACTACCAGACGACGGTCCCGACGCAAGTCCATGGTTGCACTTCTCGACGAGAATGGGGAGAATTCAACTCGCCCCGACCGTCAACGAGGAGTACGCCGTGACACGCACTTGCCGCTCAACCTTCATTCTCGCGCTGATGCCGGCCCTGATCGGGGTGGGCCAATCCCGCTCGGCCGGCCAGGAGAAGATCAAGACTCTGCCGGCCGACGACGGCTATCGCGGCATCTGGTACATGAACCTGCCGCTCAAGAACGCCTACAAGTTCAAGTACAGCGGCGGGCTGGGCACCTACCCGCAGCAGCATATGCCCATCGCCGTTTACTCGAAGGAAGCCAACAAGACGTTCTTCTGCTACGGCGGCAGGCCCAGGGACAAGAACGAGCTGCTGCACATGGTGTCGTACTACGACCACGCGACCGGCATGGTTCCCCGGCCTCGCATCCTCCTGCATCGCAAGACGAACGACGCCCACGACAATCCGACGATGCAGCTCGACGAGCGCGGCCATGTCTGGATCTTCTCGAACGCCCACGGCACCGCTCGGCCGTCGTTCGTGTACAGGAGCGTCAAGCCGCACTCCATCGACGCCTTTGAGATGATCTGGCAGACGAACTTCTCGTACGGTCAACCGTGGCACGTGCCCGGCAAGGGGTTCTTGTTTCTGCACACCCGCTACAAGCAGGGACGCGGCCTGTTCTTTCTGGCCAGCTCGGACGGCCTGCGCTGGGAGGAACCGCGGCCGCTCGCCTTCCTGGGCATGGGAGACTATCAGATCAGTTGGCGCCACGGCGATCGGATCGGCACGGCCTTCGACTACCATCCCAAGCCGCAAGGCATCAATGCCCGCACCAACCTCTACTACCTGGAAACCTCCGACCGCGGAACAACCTGGACCACGGTGAACGGCAAGCACGTCACGCTGCCGCTCGTCGAAGCGCACAACGCCGCGCTGGTACACGATTACGCGGCGGAGAAGAAGCTTGTCTTCTTGAAGGACCTGCAGTTCGATGCCCAGGGAACGCCGGTCATTCTTTATATCACCAGCACGGGACCCAATCCCGGCCCCGAGCATGGTCCGCGGGTCTGGTTCACGTCGCGGTGGACGGGCCAGGGCTGGGAGCGCCGCCGGTTCACCGAATCCGATCACAACTACGACCACGGCTCGCTGTACATCGAGGCCGACGGCGCCTGGAAGATCATTGCCCCCACGGAGCCCGGACCGCAGCCGCACGCCACCGGCGGCGAGATGGCGCTCTGGACGAGCCTGGATCAGGGCGGGACCTGGAAGAAGGTCAAGCAACTGACCAGGGACAGCCGCGTGAACCACACGTATGCCCGGCGACCCCTGCACGCGCATCCGGGCTTCTATGCCCTGTGGGCGGACGGCGATCCGCTGCAGCAGTCGGATTCCGCGTTGTACTTCACCGATCGCGACGGCACACACGTCTGGAAGCTGCCGAGTGAAATGAACGCGGAATTCATGAGACCAACGATAGCGTGGTGATTCAAAGTCCTTCCACGAACATGTAGCGGGCCGTCATCGATGCTTGTCGCGCGGCCCCGCCCCGGGCTTCCGCCGCCAATCCGGCGTGCCGAACCAATCGTGCATCTCCTTTTCGAACGGAGCGACGACGTGCGGAGGCTCCGGGAATTGACCGCGGTCGCCGGTCTCCGTGATCCACACCTCCAGCGCGGCGCGCAGCCGCAACAAGGCTGCATGATGCGCCGGCTGAGGTCGGGCATGGCAAGACTCCGTTGGCAGGGGTCGGGCGCTCAAAATGCAGTCTAACGATTCGGCCCAGCTTTACCAGCAGTGATTGTTGTCGAACAAACGGGATATGGTAGAATCGCCGTTGATTGAAAAGGTAGGGATGCGTGACCATGGAACCAAGCTGAAGGAGCAGCCCATGAACAAAAAAACGCTCTACGCAACGGTCACCGGTGATATTTTTCAGCCGGTTCGGCTGCACTACGAGTTATGCGGTCGGCGCGGACTGGATGCAGCGTTCCGCCGGCTTCGCTGCGTGCAGCATGATCCACCCCGCGGCCGCTGGGTTTGGCTATTCGACCACGAAGCAAAACAGTTGCCTTTCAAGAGGGCCTATCACGACCTGCCCAAGCAGTTGCGCCCCGTGGTGATCGGATCGTTTCGCCTCCAGGGTGACAGCCGACTTCTCCTGGACGTTCGTTCCTGCGAGCGCGCCCTCGCCGCGGTGCCGTTTTTCGACCGCCACATCCCTCGCGACGCCGCCAAGGTTGTCGAGGCCGACATTGTCAACCGGCTCTTCGAGCTCGACGAGAAGCTTACTCCCGAGATGTTGTTCGACGGCACACCCAGCCACCGACCCGATGTCGCTAAACTGCTCGCGGACATACGCGAGAGCGCATCTCAGGCGAGTGGGCCGGCGGAGAAACTCGAGCTTGGATTGCAAGTGCTGGAGGCGGACGCCGCTCAAGCCTTGCCGGAAATCGAGCGTGTGCCGATCCATTACTATGAAGACGGCCTCGTTGGATTCGAATTGTTGATTCGCATGCGGCAAATGGTGGCATGGCAACATTGGCTGGGAAAGGTCGATTACACCCTTCGCGACGCCATGGGGGAAGTGCTCAAGGCACGATAGCGACAGAATCGCACGGCATTGTTCGTTGTCGTACACGGGAACTGGCCCGCGTCGTCGCCATGTTTCATTCGCCGGTATTAGCGGGAGTTCCGATCGCGGCAATTGCATTTCACGCGACGTGTCCTTGCGAGGCGCCGCTCCCGATTTCCGGTACCACGCCGGCGCGAAGCGAACGAAGTAGTTCTCCTTCAAGATTCGCTCTTCACCGACCACGCTGAACCCCGCGGCCTTGATTTCCCGGACGAAGACGTCCTGGCCGGCCCGCACGTGCCCCAGCACCCATTCGCGGCTTTTGCCCTCGATGCGATGGAAGTCGATCAAGATCATCTGCCCGCCGGGTCGAAGCGCCTCGTGGATGGATTGGAGAGTTCGCTGCGGAAACTCGAAGTGGTGGTAGGTGTCGCAGATGAACACCAGATCGACGGCGTTCTTCGGCAGCTTGGTCGAGAACTGATCGCATTGGATCGTCTGGACGTTCTTGATCTTGCCGTCGGCGCACGTCTTCTCGATGTGACGAAGAAAGGTCTCCGCGATATCGACGGCGAACACCTTGCCCTTGTCCCCGACCTCGGCGGCAAACTTCCGCGTGAACAGTCCGGTGCCGGCGCCGACGTCGGCGACCGCCATGCCGGGCTTGAGCTTGCAGGCGGCGACGATCTCCTTGGCGTGGGCGGCGATCTCCCGGCTTTCTCCTTCGAACTTCTTGAGAAAGTCCTTGACGTCCGGGTTCTCGAAGGGCTTGTTGATCCCGGGGCGAACGCTCTTTTCCTGGGCGCTGATCGGACCCAACGCCAGCAGGCAGAACGCCACACCGACGACCGGCATCGAGAGCCAGTGTTTCATTGGATGTCCTTTCGTTAGCGGCAAACCTCACCCACAATCTTCATCTTCTCGTCGCTGAGATAACCATAGCGATTGATCCAGATTCCATGCCGCCCGCCGGCGTGCCAGGCGCTGTGCAGGCGGCGGCGGAAATCCGCGGCCGGGCCGTAGCCATGGGCCAGAGTCAGGATCGGAATCGTACCGGCTTCGGATTGGGCTTGGGCGATCTTCCGCGCCTGGGCGCCCGCCCCGACGGGGTGAGCCTCCTCCGGTTCGGGATAGTGGTAGTCCGCCAGGCGCGGCAAGCCTTCATCGTCGGCGATGTCGAACAGGCGCACCAGCGCCCGCACCAGCACGCGCTCGCTCAGGCGTGGATTGGCCTTCATGAGCGCGTCGCCGTAGAAGCGCAGCATCATGGCCCAGTGCATGGCGTAGAGCTTGACGCTGATGGCCGAGCTATGCCGGGCGACGCGGGCGAAGTCGAAGCCCGATGCCAGCGTGAACGGCGGCGGGAAGGCGTTGGGCATCATCTCCTTGCCCTTGCCGCCCGATTCGTTCATCACGCGCCGGTAACCGGCCAGCAGCTCGTCAACCAGGGTGGCTTTGAAGCGCAGCCATTCGGTCAGGCCGGGATTGTCCGCGAGGCGGCGCGTGAGAACGAACCGGCCGCCATCGGCATCCGTCAGCGGCGTCAGGTGGCGGTCGTGCAGGCCGCCGTGCAGCGTCTTGTACAGCGTCGCCGCGGCCTGGCGCATGCGTTCGAAGTCGAAGCCCAGCCGCCGCGCCGCCGCGCGGGCCGGTTCACCGAAGTCGAGGAAGACGTCGTCCAGCAGATACGGGGGATATTCGGGCCAGTCGAAGCGCAGGCCGTCGATGTCCGGATAGGCGCGGAGCAGGTCGCGGATCAGGGCGGCGCCGTAATCGCGCACGTGCGGGCTGGCCAGGCTGCCGTTGTTGGCGAGCACCCGCGGCGTCCGCCTCCCGTCGGGCAGCCGGGGGCGGTCGTCCTCGCGCGGACCGCCGAACTGCACGCGGTAGCCGGGCGGAATGGCGGCCTGCACCTGAAGGTACACCTTCAGATGTCGGGACTGCGCGGCGCGGAGGAAGTCGCGAATGAGCGGCCCTTGCTTGCGCGTCAACTCGGTCGCCGCCGCCGGCCGGTAGACGAGACCTTCATACAGCCTCTCTTCGGGCGTGAACGACGGCGCGGTCCGCACGAACAGCTCGCGCTTGCCCCATAGCGGCCGGTCCAGCAGCCGGACCTTGCCCGCGCCGGCGTCGAGCGGCGGCTCGCGGCCGCCGGTCTTCTCGTCGGCGGGCGCCATGACATAGGGCGACGTCGCGACCGCCGTCACTCCCATGCGTGCGAGGTTTTCCAGCACGCCGTCGATGCGCTCGTTCTGGATGTATTCCGGCAGCACGGTGACGCCGAGGAAACGCCGGTTGGACATCTTGATTCCACCCTCCCACTCCGCCGGCGCCTGTCCCCAGGCTGCACACTCTCTCACGGCTTCTTCGGCGGAAACAGCAGCCGGTCGATGGACACGCAGCCGGCGCCCATGACGATCAGGGCGGCGCACATGGCGATGATGGCGTAGTTGTATTCGTAGCCCACTTCGTGCACCATGAAGCCGCGCGTGTCCTCGGCGCCAATCGCGGAGACGCTGGCGAAGTCCAGCTTCCAGGTCACCTTGTAGATGGCCCCGATCATGATGGCGATGATCCCCAGCGCCGCCAGCCGGGTCAACAATCCGAGCGCGAGCGCGGCGCCGCAGGCCAGCTCGCCCCAGGCGACGGCCACCTGCAGGCCCGCCGGCAAGGGGTCGCCGCCGCCGTACCAGCTGGCGCCTCCGTCGAAATGCAACAGCTTCAGGCTGCCCTGGGCGATGAAGATGCTGGCCAGCATGAGCCGCAAGATCAGCGCCGCGAAATCGGGTGAACGCAAGAACTGCCACATGGAACATGCTCCCTTCCGCGCGGGCGCAGGCTGCTTTGCCCCAGGCATCCCCGGGCCCGCAATGAGGATATGGTGTTGGTGATCCTGTCGACTTGGCTCGAGTGGCCTCACTCTAACATTCGCCGGCGCAATGGCAACATTTTTCCGGCGACGGCGCACCCCCAAGGCCCAAGGCAGATTCGAATTGCCCTCACGTCGCGCGCCGGGTACGCTGGATATCGAGCCCTCCCCACCATGGCGAATCTCCCATGTTCCATTGCCACACACTGTCCCGGCGAATGCGATCCGGCGTCGCCGGCCCATGCGCCGCGACCCTGGTCGCCGCGATCTGGTTCCTTGGACCGGGATCAATCCGGTCCAGCCAGCCAGGCCGGATCCAGGCCCAGGCGGGAAAGTCGTCGCCATTGAAGATCTATCAAGATCAGATTCGCCCCTTCGTCGAGCGGCACTGTCTCGAATGTCACGCCGGCGACAAACCCAAGGGCGATCTCCGTCTCGATCGGCTCGCTCCGGATTTCGCCGACGCCGCCCATCGCGAGCGCTGGCAAACCATCCTCAAGCGGATCACGGCCGGCGAGATGCCGCCTAAGTCCAAGCCGCGGCCGCCGGCCCCAGCCGTGCGGGCCGTCGCTGACTGGATCACGGGCGAGGTGAAGACCGCCGAGGCCGCTCGCCGCGCTCAAGGCCGCACGGTCCTGCGCCGGCTCAACCGCATCGAGTACGAGAACACGATTCGCGATCTGCTGGGGGTCGACATCGAGCTCCGCGACCTGCTGCCGATCGATGGTTCCGCCGACGGGTTCGATAACGTCGGCGAGGCCTTGCACACGTCGTCGTTCTTGATGGAGAAGTATCTCGAAGCGGCCGACAAGGCGCTGAGCGTCGCCATCGCCAATCGCCCGCGGCCGCCGCTGATCAAGAAGCGTTACAGCCTGAAGGATCAGCACCACGTCAAGACGACCACCGAGCGGGTGTTCCGCAAGCTGGACGATGACACGGTCGTGATGTTCAGCTCGTCGGCCTGGAACGCGGTCCACCTGTACCAGTTCTACCCGCCCGACCGCGGCACGTACCGCTTCCGCATCTCCAGCTCGGCGGTCCAGAGCGCCGGCAAGCCGGTCACCTATCGCATCGACGCCGGCCAGATGGGCATGGCGGGGAAGGCGCATCTGGTGGGCTTCTTTGACTCGTCCCCCGACAAACCGACGGTCGTGGAATTCGTCGATCACCTGGAGCCCCGGAGCACGATTCGGATCCATCCGTACGGATTGGCCAGCGCCCAGGCGGTCAACAAGATCGGCGCCGACAGCTACACGGGACCAGGGCTCGCGGTGCAATGGGTGGAGGCCGAGGGCCCGTTGCACGACGTGTGGCCGCCGCAAAGCCATCGCCGTCTCTTCGGCGACCTGCCGCCAGCGCCGGCGCCTGTGTTCAACCAGCGCGATCGCGTGGAAGTCGTGTCGAAGAGTCCCGAAGCCGACGCCGAGCGCATCCTGCGCGGCTTCGCCCGCCGCGCCTTGCGGCGGACGATCACCGACGACGATGTCAAGCCGTTCGTCGCGCTGGTGAAAGGGCGGCTGGCGGACAAGTACACGTTCGAGCAAGCCGTGCGCGTCGGTTTGCTGGGCGTGATGCTGTCGCCGGATTTTGTGTTCCTCAAGGAGAAGGCGGGCAAGCTGGACGACTTCGCCCTGGCCAGCCGGCTTTCGTACTTCCTGTGGAGCACGATGCCGGACGAGGAGCTGCTCGCGCTTGCCGAGAAACACAAGCTTGGCGAGCCGGAGACGCTGCGCGGACAGGTCGAACGGATGCTGGGGGATCCGAAGGCGGCGGCGTTCACCGAGAACTTCGTGAGCCAATGGCTCGGCCTGCGCGACATCGATGCCACCATGCCCAGCCACATCCTCTATCCCGAATACGACGAGATGTTGAAGTTCTCGATGCTCAAGGAGACGTACCTGTTCTTCGACGAGCTGCTCAAGCACGACCTGAGCTTGACGAACTTCATCCACGCCGATTTCTCGATGCTCAACGGCCGGCTGGCGAAACACTACGACATCGCCATCGACCGCGGCGAGCATCGCGGCGTCATCGACCGCGGCGAGCGTCGCGGCGTCATCGACCGCGGCGAGCGTCGCGGCGTCAGCCCGACGTGGGGCCCGAGCCCGACGTGGTGGGACTTCGCGAAGGTCCCACTCCCCAAGGGCAGCCATCGCGGCGGACTCTTGACGATGGCCAGCGTCCTCAAGGTCACCGCCAACGGCACGTACACGTCGCCGGTCCTGCGCGGCGCCTGGGTGCTGGAGCGCATCCTCGGCACGCCGCCGCCGCGGCCGCCGGAGGGGATCGCGGCGGTCGAGCCGGACATCCGCGGCGCCACCACGATCCGCGAACAGCTCGCCAAGCACCGCAACGTCGCGTCGTGCGCCAGTTGTCATGCCAAGATTGATCCGCCCGGTTTCGCCCTGGAGAGCTTCGACGTCATCGGCGGCTGGCGCGACTACTACCGCACCAGCGGCAACGGCAAGGCGGTCATCGTCGACGGCCGGCGGATGCCGTACCTCCACGGCAGGAAGGTGGACCCGGCCGACGCGATGGCGGACGGGCGCAAGTTCGCCGATATCGACGAGTTCAAGCAGCTCTTGCTCGACGAGCGCGATCAGATCGCCCGCGCACTAGCGATCCGATTGACGACCTACGCTACCGGCGCGACGGTGCAGGCCGGAGATCAGCCGGAGATCGACGCGATCGTCGCCCGGGTCCGGGAGAAGAGCTACGGGTTGCGGACGTTGGTGCATGAGGTGGTGCAGAGCCCGCTGTTTCAAAACAAATAGCCTTGCGTTATGATGTGACAAGTCTGCGGAGTGATTGAGATGGGCAAGGCGAAGAACAACGGCAACGGCCGGCAGGATGATTCGGTCGCCCGATTGAATCAATCGATGGCGGCTTTGAACCAGGCCATGGCAACCTTCCTGGCGCGGTGCGCCGACACCGACGCCCGAATCGCCAGGATTGAAGCTGATCGAGTTGACACGGACCGAAGCTTGGCGGCGCGCATCAACGAATTCGAGCGCACGAACAATGCGCGCATGGCGGAAATCGACAAGCGTTTCATCCGCATCGAGACGCTGCTCGGGGAATACAACCGGATCCTTCAGGCGCTGCCGGACGCGGTGCGCGAAAAGATCGGCTTCCGGGCGCCGGAACAGCGGCCGAGTTGATAACTTGGAGTGGATTCATGAAGCACAGACATCTATCCCGCCGTTCGTTCCTCCGCGCCGCCGGCGTGTCGCTGGCCCTCCCGTGGCTCGACGCCTTCGCGCAAACGCCGGCCGCCCGCCCGCCCCGGCGCATGGTCTGCATCTGCACGCCGCTGGGCTTGCACGCTCCGTTCCTGTTCCCGCAGCAAGCTGGCAGGGACTACACGCTCACACCGTACCTCGACGTGCTCCGCGAGTTTCGCAATGACTTCACGGTCATCTCCGGTCTGGCGCATCCGGAGGTCGGCTCCAGCCACGATTCGATCTACAGCTTCCTGACCGCCGCCCCGCATCCGGAGCGCCGCGCCGGCTTTCGCAACCGCATCTCGCTCGATCAATTCGCGGCCGACCACATCGGCGGCGAAACCCGCTTCCCCAGCCTGGCGCTGTCGTGCGAGGGCTTCAGCCTGTCATGGACCCGCTCGGGCGCGATCGTGCCGTCGGATTCCTGGCCGTCCAGCGTGTTTACGCGGCTGTTCCTCGAAGGCCGGCCCGATGAGGTGCAGGCCCAGGCCCGGCGGCTGCGCGACGGCCGCAGCATCCTCGACGCCGTGGGCGAGCAAGCCAGGTCGATGCAGCCAAGGCTCGGCGGCGCCGATCGCGAAAAACTCGACGAGTACTTCACCAGCGTTCGCGAACTCGAGCGCCGCATGGCCCGCTCCGAGGAATGGTCGCGCCGGCCGCGGCCGCAAGTCAACGCCCGGCCGCCGCAGAACATCACCAACGGCGCCGATCTCGTCGGCAAAGCCCGGCTGATGTTCGACCTCATCCATCTGGCGCTGCAGACCGACTCGACGCGGCTGATCACGCTGCTCTTGTTGGGTACGAGCCTGGTGCCGCCGATCCGGGGGGTGAACCTGGGCCATCACGACTTGTCGCATCACGGTCAGGACCCAAGCAAGATTGCGCAGCTTCGGAACGTGGAACTGGAAAAGATGCGCACCTTCCAGGCGTTTCTGACGAAGCTGAAAGAGACCCGAGAGCAAGACAGCAACCTGCTCGACCGCACCATGGTCTTCTTCAGCAGCAACCTCGGCAACGCCAGCAGCCACTCCGCCCGCAATCTGCCGGTCATCCTCGCCGGCGGCGGTTTCCGCCACGGTGAGCATCTCGCCTTCGATCCGGTCAACCCGCCCCCGCTGTCGAACCTCTACGTCACCATGCTGCAACGATTAGGCATCAACGCCGACCGCTTCGGATCGAGCACGGGGACGCTGCGGGGCCTGGAAGTTGCGGGCTGAGCGCGGGCCGAACCATCCGTGTTATTGCGTCGTGTCATGCAAAGTCCGACCGCCAGAAATGATTCGTGAGAGTCTACAGGCTGTAAGAATCGCGTCGCGCCCACGAGCGCGGAATCTTGCGCATTTCTCGGACAAGCGAATAAGATCAACTAACGATGGGGACTGGCATCGCAGAGGAGCACAACGATGAACAAGATTCGTGAGTTTTTTGAGCTGTTGAGCGCGGCTGGACCGGTAACCGCCCCGTCCGAGACGACGCCGCTGGCAGGCGACGAGGAAGGCGATCCGGTGGCGCAGCTTGTTGCCGGCGAAGACGCGCCGGCCGGCGAAGAGGGCCGGGCCGGGGACGACGCGCCGGTTCAGCAGGAGGACGTCGGCACCACCCCGGTCGGCGAGAAGGCGGGCATGTCCGCGGAAAGGATCTTGTACAACAAGGAGCGAGCCGCGGTCGCCAAGTTGCGCTCGGACCTCGGCAAGCACAAGCAGGCGGCCCATGTGTCCGACAAGACCGGGCAGGCCGACGCTGCGTTGAGCGCGGCCGCCACCCATGCGGCGACGCCGGATTGGCCGAAGGCCATGGCCGAGCTGGCCAGCGCCAAGAAGGCCTGCGAGGACGGCAAGGGGTTCGCCGACAAGTTCGCCGACTTCCTCGTCAAGCGCGCCGAAGCCAACCTGGTGCTGACCGCCGCGCAGACCAGCGGCTGGACCGTGCCGCCGGCGCTCTCGGGGGCCCTGGGGACCGCCGACAGCAAGGCCGCCCCGCCGGGGCGCAACTACGCGAGCGCCAAGACCGACCTCGACACGATCATCAACGGGCTGGCGCCGTTCTTCAAGAAGTTCTACGTGGACGATGTCAAACCCAAGATCACGACGCTGAAGGCGCTGCCCGGGGCGAAGTTCATCACGGCGGAGATCAGCGCCATCGACAAGCTGATGTCGCAGCAGGAGACCGGCATCACCGCCAAGCAATGGCGCCAGGTGCGTTTGAACGCCGGCCTGATCTCAGACCGCATCACCATGGCCACCAAGATCGCCAACCGGCGCACGGGCTTCGACGCCGAGCGGCCCAAGGCCGATGCCGCCGTGAAGACGCTCGAGGCGCACGGCGCGGCCGTGGCGGCGCCCCTGGCGCAGATCAAGCAGCGGCTGAAAGACGCGGACGCGCTGGCAACCAAGACCGGCATGCAGTTCGAGGATGCCACGGACCAGGTCGGCGCGATCGTCAAGGATTGCGAAGCCTTCGACCGCCTGGCGCGCGACGCCGCGGCCTACACCAAGGAGCGCGGCGCGCTGGCGGGCGAGCTGACGGGGCTGCGCAAACACGTGGCGGCCGACAAGTTCAAGGCCGAACTGGACGTGGCACGCGGCCTCCTGGACGAGGCCGCCAAGGCGGCCGGCGATCCCGGCGCGCCGGGCACGACGCTGGCGCTGGGCACGGATCGATCCAAGCACGACATCAGCACGGCCAATGCCCGCCTGGCGCAGGCGCGGGCCGATCTGGCTGCCGCCAAGGGCCTGGCCGACGGCCTGGACGGCGTCGCGACCGCGGAAGCCGCGCTCAAAGGCGCCGCCAACCTGACCGATGTGCGCAAGGCCGCCGACGCGCTCGCCAAGGAGCTGGCCTCGGCCAAGACGGCGGCGCACGCCGACCTGGCCAAGACGGAGTTCGACGCGGCGCAGACTGCCCTGGACGAGGCCAAGAAGAAAATCGACGAGAAGCAAGCGGACGCCGCGGCACTGTCGCTGAAGACCGCCGGGGAGAAGCTGACGGCAGGGCGCCGCCTCCAGATCGAGCATTCGCGGTTCGTCGAGCGGCACGCCGCGCTGACCAAGCGGCTCGAACAGCACAATGCGGACGCGAATCAGGCCAAGAAGATCAAGGCGAAGATCGACGCGCTGGCCAAGGCGCTGAGCGACGCCGACGCCGCCGAGAAGGCCAACGACCACGCCAAGGCGATGGCCGACCTGAACGCGGCCGAGACCGCCGCCGGCGCCGCCGATGCCGCGCTGGTCGCGCGGGTGGCGTTCGACAAGGAGGCCAACCTGGCGCAGCTCGACCTGGACCAGCCCGCCTACGCGAGCGTCAAGACGGCGCAGCTTGCCGAATTGACCAAGGCACGCGGTCTGGCCGATGCGTTCGACTTCGCCGGCGCCAACAAGGCGCTCAAGACGATCCGCAACAAGATGGGTGCCGCCGAGGCCGAGGGCATGGCCAAGAAAACGCCCCCCGACCCCAAGCTGGCCGACAAGGCCAAGAAGCTGGCCGAGTCCGGCGCCACCAAGGAGCTGGACGACCTGATCAAGAGCCTGCCGAACACCGTGGACAAGCAGGTGTTCATCGACCTGGCCCAGGCACGGTTCAAGGGCGTCAACTTCGAGGTGGACCCCGGCAACAGCCCGCAAGCGGCGATCAAACGCATGTGCGATCTGATGAAGGACGTGCCCGACGATATCATCGGCAATCCCAGCCTGAAGAAGATCAGCCGCAAGGCCACCGGCGGCGCCTTCTACCGGCCCTCCGAGGACCTGGTGGTGATGAACTCGCGCCCCGGGGCGTCGCCCAAGGCCGACTTCCAGCCGGGGGTCACCGGCCGCCTGCCGGAGCGGGAGGAGGACTGCAAGCCCGCCAACAACAACCCGGAAGACCTGTTCGACTTCAACATGCTGCACGAGGTGGCCCACGCGATCGACGACGCCAAGAACTACATGGGCCAGAACGGCGGCAAGCCCGAATGTGGCGGCTGGATCGAGCACGGCGGCGACATCAAGCCGATCGTCGAGGCGGTGATCGCGGCGACCGGCTTTGGCAAGTCGGCCGAGGAACGCAAGTACGTGACCGACATGATCCTGCGCAACCCCGCCGTGGCGCCGACCACGTTCAAGGGGGACAAGGACAAGTTTGACAAGTTCATCGCCGCGGCCCAGACCGACGGCGTCTGGAGCAACCAGGCGCTGTCCGAGCAGGCGACGCTGGGCAAGCGCATCTACCAGGAGGCCTACCCCAACACCTGGGTCAGCTACCTGGCGGATGCGCGCAAGCGCGGCATCACCGGCTACCAGTTTCGCGCCCCCGGCGAGTGTTTCGCCGAGCTGTACGCCGCGTGGAAGCTCGGCAAGCTGAAGCCCCAGAATCCGGCGGTGAAATGGCTCTCGAAGATCAAGATCTAACCTCCATCAAAGATCTAACCTCAAGGGGTCGCGACCATGTCTGTCTTCAACACCACCGAGATGGCGTGCCCGGCCTGCGGGGCCGCGGTCACGTTTCAGCTGGTGCACAGCGTCAACGCCGTGCGGCGTCCCGACCTGCGCGTCGCCATCCTCGACCGCAGCTTCCAGCGCCAGCCGTGTCCCAGCTGCGGCACGTCGTTTCGCGTCGAGCCGGAATTCACCTATCTGGACATCAAGCGCAAGCAGTTCCTGGCCGTGTGGCCGGCGTCGAAGCTGGCCCAGTGGCAAGAGGTCGAGGCGCGATCGCAGGCCTCGTACGACAAGGCCTTCGGGCCCGGCACCGACGGCGCCGCTCTGGCGGCCGGCGGCATGCTGGCACGGTGCGTGTTTGGCTGGCTGGGACTGAACGAGAAGCTGATCGCCGCCGAGCACGGCATCGACGACGTCGAGCTGGAGATGGCCAAGCTGGCCACGCTGCGCGAGCTGGGCGACATCAAGCTGGGCGCCGACCGCGAGTTCCGGCTGGTCGGCGCCACCGACGATGAGCTGGCCGTCGGCTGGCTGCGCACCAGCACCGAGGACATCGACGACGAGTACAGCGTGCCCCGCCAGCTTCTGAACGACATCCACGCCGAGCCGGAGAAGTGGGCGTCGCTGCGCGCCGACGTGTCCGGCGGCATGTTCGTGGACTATCGGCGGCTGTTGTTCGCCAAGGAGTAGCCGGCGTTCTCATCGAGATACCCGTTACGGTGATCCCGACACAAGCGTATTGGCGACGCATGTCGGCGGTGGCGTAACGCGTCTGTGGAATGGTGTCCCTGACGGATCCGGGATCTCCGCCGTCAGCCGCGAAAGCAGCGAAAGTCCAGGGCAAAGCTATTTCGTCGCTGGCGGTGCGAGTCCGACGACTTGGCGACGCACCGCCGCGGGGGTGTCTTCCCAAGCGCTCATGTACGTGTCTTCCAACGGCGCCACAACGTGGGCGCCGGCAGCGATGAAAAGGGGCATGTCCGGCAAGGGATCGCCCAGGCCGAGCGTCTCGATGTGCGCGATCTGCACGCCATCGGCCTCGTAGGAGACGAAGACGCGATCCTGATTCGCCGGCAGTTCGAAATCCTCGCGGTCGAATTGATCCCAAATCGCTTTGTGGATTCCGGCCGGGTCGCGATCGGTCGGCGGAAAGAGATCGAGGACCAGGACGTGGATTCCCTGCTCCATCGCCTCCGCGATCTTGTCGACGAACTCTTTCAGCGCGCGATCGCCGTCTTTGTTCCCCGGCGAGACGATTTCGATGAATGCCACGACGCGCCCGAGATGATGGCGAATCACGATGCGATCGGCCTTCTCCGCGTAGTGTGCCTTGTCGGTTTGGCGGGTCAATCGCGTCTTGGGCCGTTCCAGCACCACCGTCCCGCCTTGGGTCGATTCGTCGGGTGCGGCCAGTTCCACGGTCAAGACATCCGTCTCCTTCGGCCCCTTTCGCTGTTCCACAAGGGCAGACAACCCTGGCGGCAATCGTCCGCGATTGAGTTTGCGGCATATTTCCATTGCCCAGAATTGGTGAAAATGGTGGAAAAGCCCGGATGGAACGCGGGTCCAATCGTGCATGGGCATGATGGCGCCTCCTGCCAGCGATTATACGCGATGGCCGTCAGGGATTCATCGACTTCCGCATTTGCCTTGTCCCTTTGAAGTCAACAGGCCATGGGTATCAAGGTGCGTTCGCTTTCTTGCGATTCTCGCCAGGCTTGGGCGGCAGACGACCTTTGGGCAGGGGCTTGGGTGCCGGCTGCGGTCCTCCACAGCCGCTGGCCGCGGCGAGGGCGGAAAACGCTGGCCTGGATGTTGGGGTCGTGCAGCATCCGCACGCGCAGCATCCGCACGTGCAGCATCCGCACGATCTGGGGTCCTCTTGGATCGCGCCGCGCGGCAGTTTCGCGCTTTCTTGTCAAGCACCCATCCCTGATGCGTAAAATGAGGGTTGTCCGCTCCAGAAGTCCAGCAGGGGAACCTGATGACACCGTTGCCCCCAGAACTGGCCCGGCCGGGATCGGGCCCGCGCGGTTCAGCCTCGCCGGGGTCCGGCCAGACCGTCACGGTGGCCGCCACCCCGGAGGCCTATCGCCGGACTCCCGCAGACGCCGCGCCGCAAGTCGGCGCGCCGCAAGTCGGCGCGCCGCAAGTCGGCGCGCCGCCCTCGCCGGACGCGCCGCTGCCCATCGCCCCCCCCAAGGCCCCCTGGGGCTCTGACTCCAAGTCGCGGCAAGGCATGGCCCTGGTCCCCGGCTCCGGCGGCTGCTTCACCGATGAGCTGCACTGCCTCCTCCATCGCCGCCTCCGCATCGCCGGCCTCATCGCCTGGTTTGGCTTCACCGCCGTGCTCATCCGCAATTTCTTCATCGTCGGCGCCGCCGAAGACATCACCACCACCGACCTGGCGCTGCACAGCGGCGTCGTCGCCGTCCTCACTCTCCTGAGCGGCCTGCTGTGGAGCGGCTACCCTCTCAGCATGCGCGTGCTGCGCGTGGTCGAAATCGTCATGTTCGGCGCCATGGCCGCTCATTTCGCCTACCTGCAGTTCCGCCTGTTCCATCACAATCCCGCTCTGGAGTGGGCCGTCGCCCAGAGCCACGACCGTGTCATCACCCTCGCCGCCCAGTCCAACGCCATGCGCTGGATGATCCTGATCGTCCTGTACGGCACCTTCATTCCCAACACCTGGAAGCGCTGCACCGCCATGGTCGCCGGTCTGGTCGCTGTGCCCTTGGTCCTCAACTACCTCGTGTCCTTCAAGTGCCCGGTGCTGGGCCACTTCACCTGGACCGCCATCTACGACATGACCGTGGTCCTCGCCGTCGCCGCCGCCATCGCCATCTTCGGCTCCTACAAGATCAGCACGCTGCACGCCGAAGCATTCCAGGCCAAGAAGCTCGGCCAGTACGTGCTCCGCGAGAAGCTCGGCACCGGCGGCATGGGCGAGGTCTTCCTCGGCGAGCACGTGCTCCTGCGCCGCGCCTGCGCCATCAAGGTCATCCGCCCCGACCAGGCCGGCGACCCGACCACGCTCAGCCGCTTCGAGCGCGAAGTCCGCGCCACCGCCACCCTGACCCACTGGAACACCGTCGAGATCTACGACTACGGCCGCAACGACGACGGCACCTTCTACTACGTGATGGAATACCTCCCCGGCCTGAGCCTGCAGGCCCTGGTCGAGCGGCACGGCCCGCTGCCGGCGAGCCGGGCGATCCACTTCCTGCGGCAAATCTGCGCCGCCCTGAACGAGGCCCACCAGATCGGCCTCATCCACCGCGACATCAAGCCGTCGAACGTGCTGGTGTGCGAGCGCGGCGGCGTCCGCGACGTGGTCAAGCTCCTCGATTTCGGCCTGGTCCACGGCTGCGACGCCGACCTGTCGGCCAAGCTCACCGTGCAGGGCTCGATCCTCGGCTCGCCGCAGTACATGTCGCCCGAGCAAGCCATGAGCAAGCCGGCCATCGACGCCCGCACCGACATCTACAGCCTGGGCGCCCTGGCCTACTTCCTGGTGACCGGCAGCCCGCCGTTCGTCCGCGACAGCGCCATGGAGCACCTGGTCGCCCACATCCACGAGCCGGCCACCCCGCCGCGGCAGATGCGCCCGGAGGTTCCCGAGGACCTGGAAGAGATCATCCTGCGCTGCCTGCAGAAGAACCCGGACGACCGCTACGCCGACATCGGCGCCGTCGCGTTCGCGCTGGCGAATTGCGACGCGGCCGTCGAGTGGGACGGCGAGCAGGCGGAACGGTGGTGGCGGGAACGGACGGAGGCGCGGGAGGGCGAGGAGGTGTTGGCGGGGAAGGAGTGAGGGGCGGGTTGCGGGTCAAGCGATGTGGTCAGTAGTCGGGGTCAGGAGTCGGGGGTCAGTAGTCAGGGGTCAGGGGTGAGGGGCGGTGAGCCTCGTCTGGTCGGAGTCAAATACCCTCCAAGTGCCAAGCGACAGGGGTATTTGAGCCCGCCATCGTGCCACGCTCGCCAACCTCGCAAATCTGAACACCGGCGACGAGCTTTGGCGGTAGCGGAAACGGCGTCGACGAGCAGTACAGGAGGACTGAGACGCCGTCCTCATGTCGCGGGCTTCGGTCCTGACGGACAAATCGCCTCCACCAACGCCAGCAACGCATCATGCTCGGCGTCGTTCGAGTCGCCGGCCAGCGCGGCCTCAGCTTGCGCCAGGGCTTCCTCTAACCGTTGGCTCGAGTTCGACTGTCCGGTCGTCACGATCAGTGGCTCAGGAAGCGACGCGTCGACCGGCGGGTCGTCGATCAAAGGCACTTCTTCAGTGAATTGGGTGAATCGAATCTCCTCGGAAGGCAATCCGTCCGGGACAATATAACTGCGTCCGTCGTCCAGAAAATACACGAGTCCGCTCGCATCGCCGCCGCCGACAGGATGCAAGAAAATTGCCCAGCCGTTCGGCCGGCGCTCGATCTGGATATCGGGCTTGTCCATGTCGTTGAAGTTGTGCGTTCCCAGCACGACTCGCACCCCCTCCGCGTGGCGGATCAATACGGGCACGTTCGGCTCACCGAAGTCCTCCTTGTTCTCGTGCGGGTCCATTTTGGCGTACATCATGCCGTAGTAGGTCGGCACCAGCATTTCGAATTGTTCCATCGGCATGGCTGCTCCCAATTTGGGAGCATTCTACTCTGTCCCGATAATCGGAGCAATGGAAAAATCGACGCACACGCCGGAATACGCGCTGGTCCGGGCCGAGCTGAAGGCGGCCCGCGAAAGCGCCAAGCTGACGCAGCGCGCCCTGGCCGAGCGCCTGGGCGTGCCCCACAGCTGGATCGCCAAGGTGGAAGCGGGCGAGCGGCGGATTGATGTGGTGGAGCTGTGCCGCTATTTGCAGGCGTGCGGCAAGGTAGCGCCGGTCGGGCTGGCGGCGCTGGGCAAGGGGATCATTGCCGTGCAGGTCCGGCGGCAGGGCCGAAGGGGGCGCTCCGCATGAACGCGCCCCCGGACCAAGCCCGCCGCGCGCTGTTGCTCAAGGCATTCTGGATGCCGTCGGTGCAAACGATGGACTGGCTGCAAATCAACTTTGCAATGTGTCTCAAATGAACTGACGGAGATCATTCAGGGTGGCTGGCCAACTCGCATTGATGCCGAATGCTGCACAACTTTTCTTGGTGCCGATCGGTTTGCATGAAGGAGCCTCGGAATGCCGATGTCTCTTTTCCGCTCGCTGTTTCCCGGCGACGAGCCCGTGATGTCGCGGTTACGTGACGAACTTTTTCAGGCAATTTCCACACCGGGGCTGACCACAGTGTTGTTGCAGGGTCCTCCGGGGACCGGCAAGACAACGATTGCGCGCGCCATAGCGGCTGCTCGCATGTTGAGGATGGGTGATAAGACTCGACTGCCTCCCGGTAGGTTGGCACGACTGACCGACGACGTGCGGTACGGCAGGCCGCTCAAGTGGTATCGCGATATTTCCCTCGCTGGCCTTTTCTCCGACCATCGCTGATGCTCAATTGTTCGGTGTCGTGAAGGCCTTCGCCACAGGCGTCAAGCCACGGATCGGGATTTTCGAGCGTGCGATGACCGGTTCAACCAAAGAATTTGAAGAGGAAACTCACCCCGCTTTGGTGAAGCGCGAGCGCGCAGTTGATATCATTCCATGTCTCACCGGAGGCGTAGTGCTCCTAGATGAGATTGGCGACTTAGAGGAAAGCTTGCAGGCGAAGCTCCTGCGAGTTCTCAATGGCGAAAGACAGTATCGACTCGGCGGCGAAGGCAACGACGATTATGCGTTCGTTTTTCGCGGCGTAATAATCCTGGCAACTTGGCGTGGCATTACCGACAAGGCGTTGCGCCCGGATTTGCGGCAACGCGTGCTTCAAAACAGGATTCGAGTCCCAAGCCTTTCAGAGTATTCCCCTGTCTCGCCGAGGGCCGTCAGTCAGATCGATTCGCTCATCGCTCATCAATTGTCGGCAGCCGACGATATTGCGGCCGTGACCGAATTGATGCAGACGAAGTTGCCGGAACGGATGCGAGTCAATGATGTCGAGTGCGACCTGTCAACCGTGCTCCGTTCCTTGGATACTGGCATGGCGGTCGTCTCTAGCGCCACACTGGCTCGGACGCTTGTGATGGAAGTCAGACCACGTGTGGTCGCGCACGGCGGCAAGGCGTTCTAAGGAATGCGCGAGGCGAACCATGATCGAGCAGCGATATTGTAATTACCAGCGGAATTACCAGCAGCGACTCGGCTACTTGAAGCTGGTGTCCTGGGTCGGAGAGGGAGTGCGCGGTGGCCCCGAAGAAATCAAGGCCCGTCTAGACGCACTAAGTCCCCCCCCCCAAAGGGAGCAATCTGCGACGCGAGCGGGCCCCTTGCGCCTTTCTCGATCCCTCATTGCTTCTAACTCAGAAACACATTCCATCCTGGCAACCTGGTTTTGTGCCTAAGGTTCACGATCGGCTGGTGATGTGGGCGCAGATGGTCGGCATCATCGCTCCGACTGGCCGGTTATCCCAGTGGGCAACCGTCCTAAACGCTCTGTCTCCTAATCGCAACCTTCGTGACTTCAACACGTGCAATCCGTTTGAATTGTCTGCAATGGAGCAAGTCTTGTTCGTGCAGATGTTGTTCTATCACGACCAAGTCCTACCGATACTTATTGAGCATCTCGGGCGGCTGCCGCCCGGGTCGCGGATTGGTGTTGCCGAGAGCTGTCGGTTAATCGCGCAGTCTCTAGGGGAGTTCCTAGACCACATTCAGCAGGCAGGCCCGGAGGGGCTGAAAATGCGGTTGGCGCTGCGATCGACGCTTGAGAAAATAGCTCAAGAACTCGGACTACGCGATCGCCATGTTTTGGTAAACGCGCACCTTCGGCGAGAGATCTTCGATTTGCCTACAGGAGGTCCACGGAGCCGTTCCCGCGTGCTCCACGCTGAGCGTCAAGCAGTTTGCCGCTTCGAGCAACTGACAGACCTTGGTTTGCTCACAAAGGACGACCCTACGAACCCTCCGACTTCCGAAGTGGAGATTAGGAAGGCCCGAACGTCATGGATCTGGTATACGACAAAGCGACTTCCGGAGGCAGTTGATGTCCTTCGCGGGTGCAGTGATCTGGAAGTGTTCCTTCGAAAACAATGGATTGGGTATTGTTCCGTCGGTCTCCCTAAAGCGTCAGGCCTAAAGCCAGTTACCGAGCCTTCGCAATTAGCTCGATTTCTGGATCAGGCACTGCCCGTCGTTCGGCGGCAAATCGGACCAATTCAAGTGCATCCTTGGGCCACTTTGGCGTGCGTCTTCGCTACCGAGGCAGGCGTGCGGTTCGAATTGGACGACGTGCACGAGCTGTTGGTTAGGTTACACGCAGACCCAAGGACCAGCGATGCAGTGAGGCTTGGTGGTACCGAGTCCTTCCGAGGCCGCAATGTGGTAGTTCCGGCGGAAGGATTGAGTAGTGTGATTGGGTTGCTCGCAGAAGCTTAGGACTTCTCCTCCCGCCTTCTTGGGCGGCATTCGCAGAAACCCCGGGCCCTGCCGCTGTTGGCGTCACTCCCAATGTCGGTAACCACGCTTTCGCCCAGTCCGTCGAAGACCAACTCAAAGCCGTGCGTTTTTGCGCCGCGGGCCGCCGATGGTGTCAGTTTCCATCAAGAAGGATTCCATTCTTCCCTGCTGGTGCGCCGGCGGGTCGGTTGCGACGTGGTGCGGCGGATCGGAAGGGGCGGGCTGACGGA
>JAKEET010000155.1 GCA_022616435.1 Gemmataceae bacterium | reverse complement strand
AGCCGCAAGCGGCCGTGTCGAGCCGCAAGCGGCCGTGTCGAGCCGCAAGCGGCGTTCAGCGCACCTTCAACTCACCCAGCAGTTTCCCCAGCACGTTGTCCTGCGGATAGCTGTGCCCCAGGTGCTGGCGGAACCCTTCCGCAACCTGGACGCCGCACTGCTGGCCGCGGTGGGCGCCCCAATCGCGCATCGCCTGGATGTATTGATCCATGCCGTGGTGCTTCATGAGCCAGTCGCGCTGGCTGGCGTGCCGCGCCAGCATCTCGGCCTTCACGTCGATGACGCCGCCGATGTCGATGCCGAATCCCGGCGGCACCTCCCGGCCGACCGGGTCCTTGCCTTCAATCGGATCGCAATAATACAGATGGGGAATGTGCTCCAGCGGCGTCCCGAGCTTGCGGTCGACGAGGAAATTCGGGATCGGCGCGCCGAACGCCGCGGCCCGGACGATCAGGCTGGTCTGTTCGTGATCAACCATGTAGTCGGTCGGGCTGTGCGTGATCAGGACGCTGGGCCGCACTTGCCGCACGAGCCGCGTCACTTTTTCGAGGGCCGTGTCGCCGTAGACGACGAGCAGGTCGCGCTCCTCGGCGCAATGGTAATGGGCGCCGATGAGCGCGGCGGCGTGAGCCCCTTCGGCCCGGCGCACCCGGCTGATCTCCTGCGGCCCATGCTCGACCGAGCCGCAATCGCCCGGGGTCATCGAGGCGATGTGCACGTCCCAGCCGTGCTCGCGCTTGAGGCGGATCAGCGTGCCGGCGCACAGGAACTCGGCGTCGTCGGGATGAGCGAGGATGGCGAAGATGGTCCTGGTCATGGTGAATCTCCGATGAGAGGCTGTCCGAACAG
Source organism: Gemmataceae bacterium (assembly GCA_022616435.1). Taxonomy (GTDB): domain Bacteria; phylum Planctomycetota; class Planctomycetia; order Gemmatales; family Gemmataceae; genus JAKEET01. The sequence continues at coordinate 60,030 of JAKEET010000155.1, read as the reverse complement.
GGGTCTGACTCCCTCCGAATATGGGCCACGCAAAGCCGTGGCCATGGCGCCCAGAACACTCGTTCAAATCTTGAGTGTGTTGAAGTAGATCCCCGCGATCTGAAAGATCGCGTACACCATGAACCCGGCGTACAGGAGCCACACGAGGAACGTCGCCAGGCGCGCCAGCGTGCCCAGCCGCCGCGCGGCTTCCTCGTGCCAGTAGTCCGCCTGGTGGCGCATCATCTCCGGCACGCGGCCGGCTTCTTCCGCGGCGGCGACGATGTTGACAAACTCCGCGTCGAACAGCCGCGACTGGCAAAGCGCGTTCGTCAGCGTGTCGCCGTTCTTCAGGGCATGCGCGATGCCGTCGGACTTCGACATGAAGCAGCCGTTCCCCGTCGCTTGCAGGCTCAACTTCAAACCCTTGACGATCGACAGGCCCGAGTCGAGCGTCAGGTGCAGGGCCATGGCGAACCGCCCCATGACCAGGGAATAGAGCGCCGGTCCCAGCGCGGGCAGCCGCAGCAAGACCGCCTGGACCGGCGCCGACTGGCGCGGTGAGCCCATCAACCATCGGCCCAGCAACCAGATGGCGGCCATCGAGCCGAACGTCGCCGCCAGAAACGTCAGCGCCCCGCCGGTCCCGGACAGTCCGAAGATGCGGACCGGCGCCGCGCCGCGCGACTGGCCGATGAGCCCCAGGATGAAGATCAAGCCCGCGATGACCAGGAGCGCCATCACGAACTGAATGAAGGTCCACAGCGTTTGCCGCACGACCTGCCGGCGCAGCCGTTGCTCGAGCAGGTAGTGATCTTCCAGCGCGTGAAAGACCTCCGGCAAATGCCCAGTCTGTTCGCCGACGTGGACCATGGCCAGGAACAAGGGGGACAAACGGCCTTTTTCGGCGTCGAGGGCGGCCGACAGGCTTTCGCCTTTTTCGATGGATTCAAGGACACGGCCGGCGAGGGCGCGCACCGCCGGGCCGGCGCCGCCGGCCTGCTGGCGGAAGATGTGGCGGAGCGTGAGCCCCGCGCTCAGGCTGTGGCGCAGCACCCGGCACAGATCGATCAAGTTTTGCGTGGATAACCTGGCGGCGAACATGAGACGATTATAGCAAGCGAGCCGCCAAGCCCGGAATGGTCGGACCTCGGCGGAGGCACGCGCCTACAATGGTTGAATGAGCGACGGCGCCAACTACGACCCGCGCTATCTGGCCGGGATCGTGCTGTTCAATCGCGGCGATTTCTTCGAAGCCCACGAAGCCTGGGAATCCCTGTGGATGGACACGTTCGGGCCGGAGAAGCAGTTCTACCAGGGACTGATCCAGGCGGCGGTCGGGCTGTGCCATTTTTGCAACGGCAACCTGCGCGGCGCCGCCAAGCTCTATCGTTCCAGCCGCGATTACATGGAGCGCTACGGCGCCGTGTGTCAGGGATTGGACTTGACCCGCTTCTGGCGGCAGATGGAGCGCTGCTTCGCCGAATTGCTGGCGACGCCGGAGCCGGCGCCTGGATTGACGCCCCACGACGATCTGATCCCGGAAATCGAGCTCGACCCGCCGCCGGCCGAGTGGCCCGACCCGGCGGCGTTTGTGGAAGAGTGACCAGGGGGATGCCATGAGCGACGTCTTCTCACCGCTCGCGGGCTTCACCGGCACGGCCCGGCTCTTTCCGCTCCCCAACCTCGTGTTCTTCCCGCACGTGCTGCAGCCGTTGCACATCTTCGAGCCGCGCTACCGCCAGCTGACGGCCGACGCCCTGGACGGCGATCGTCTGATGGCGCTGGTGTTGCCGAGGCCGGGCTGGGAGAAAGATTACACGGGCGCTCCGCCGGTCTATTCCGTGGCCACGCTGGGCGCCATTGTCGCCGACCAGAAACTCGACAACGGCCGGTACAACATCCTCTTGCGCGGCTTGAGCCGGATCCACCTGCTCGGCGAGATTCCGCACAGCAAGCTGTACCGCAAGGCGAAGGCGGAATTGCTCGTCGAGGATCCCATCACGTCAACGACCAGGGAGCGCCGGCTCCGCAAACAACTGGTCAGCGTCGCCCCCGCCCTGTTCTCGAACAAGGGCGCGGTCATGGAACAATTCCGCAAGCTCCTCGAGAGCGAGCTGCCGCTGGGCGCGCTGTGCGACCTGATCGCGTTCGCACTCCCCTTGGATGTGGAATTCAAGCAACGCTTGCTGGAAGAGCTCGATGTGGCGACGCGCACGGCCGCCCTGCTGGACCATCTGGCGGGCATGGCCAAGGCGCCCGAGGCCGCCGAGCTGCCGTTTCCGCCGGAGTTCAGCGTGAACTGACGGGCAGCGACGGCGCGGATCGAAGTATTAGGAAGATTTATGTTCTAACCGCTTGATATTAGGATTTGCGATGCTATCATATTTCCCATGCATCTCGATTCATTGAAAGTCTTTTGCGACGTGGTCCGCCAGCGCAGCTTCTCGCAGGCCGCGCGGGCCAAGGGGATCACCCAGTCCGCGGTCAGCCAGATCGTGTCCCAGCTCGAACGCCGCATGGACGCGCAGTTGATCGACCGGTCCACGCGGCCGTTGCAGCTCACGGCGCTGGGCCAGTCGTTCTACGAAGGCTGCCAGACGCTCTTGGCGAAATACGACGAGCTGGAGGCGTCCATCCGCTCGGCGTGCGCGGAAGTGACCGGCAAGGTCGAGGTGGCGGCGATCTACTCGGTCGGCCTGAGCGACATGGGGCAGTACGTCGATCGCTTCGCGGCCCGGCACGCCAAGGCCGAGGTCCACATCGATTACCTGCATCCCGACCAGGTGGTCCAGCGGGTGCTGGACGGATCGGCGGACCTGGGCCTGGTGTCGTTTCCGCGCAAGTCGCCCAACCTGACGACGATCCCGTGGCGCGAGGAGGAGATGGTGCTGGCTTGCCCGCCCAAGCACCGGCTCGCCGCCCACCTGGCGATTCGCATGTCGGAGCTGGACGGCCAGAAGTTCGTCCACTTCGACAAGAACCTGGTGATTCGCCGGCGCGTGGACCGCTTTCTGCGGGCCCGGGGCGTGACGGTGGACGTGGCCTGCGAGTTTGACACCATCGAGAACATCAAGCAGGCGGTGGCGATCGGCGCCGGCATCGCGCTCTTGCCCGAGCCGACCTTGCGCCGCGAAGTCCAGGCGCGCACTCTCGTCGCCAGGCCCCTGTTCGGTTGCCGGTTCACGCGGCCGCTCGGCATCATCCATCGCCGGCAGCGGCTGAGCGCGCCGGCGCGGCTGTTTCTGGAGCTGCTCCTGGAAGACAGCCGGACGCCGGTCGAGCGCAACGGTCAACCGGCGGCGGCGAACGGCGCCGCGATGAGCGCCAACCATCATCGCAACGGCAAACGCCGCAAACGTGACGTTTAGCCCCGGTTCGCAGAACCGGGGCGGACTGCATCCCGCGCGCCGGATGAGTCCATTGGCCAACGTGATGCGGGCGTGGCCGGGGCTGAGTCTTCGAAGCCCCGGCGATGCGCCCCGCGATTGGCCGGCGGCCGGGGCTTCGAAGACTCAGCCCCGGCCACGGTCAGGAAGCGTAGCACGAGGAATCGATCATGACCCCTCCGCAGCCCGGCAAACAAGGCCTGTACGATCCGTGGTACGAGCACGACGCCTGCGGCGTCGGCTTCGTCGTCGATCTCAAGAACCGCAAGTCGCACGACATCGTCGACAAGGCTTTGCAAGTCTTGCTGAGCCTGCAGCACCGCGGCGCCTGCGGCTGCGAAGCCAACACCGGCGACGGCGCCGGCATCCTCTTGCAGACGCCGCACAAGTTCCTCGCCAAGGAAACGGCCAGGCTCGGCTTCTTGCTCCCGCCGGCTGGCGCCTACGGCGTCGGCATGGCCTTCCTGCCGCGCGACCCGCAAGATCGGGGCCGTTGCGAGCGGCTCTTCGAGAAGATTGTCCGCGACGAAGGGCAAAAGGTGCTCGGCTGGCGGACGGTGCCGACCAACAACCAGAAGCTCGGCCCGACCGCGGTCAACGCCGAGCCGGTCATTCGCCAGATCTTCATCGGCAAGGTGTCCGGACTGCCGGCGGATCAACCGGACGATCCGTTGGGCTTTGAGCGAAAACTGTACGTCATCCGCAAGATGATTGAGAACGCGGTGCGGCATTCGAACATTCCGCAGAAAGACATGTTCTACCTGCCGAGCCTGTCGTGCAAGACGCTCATCTACAAGGGGATGCTCAACTCCGATCAGGTGCTGGCGTACTACCCCGATCTGAACGATCCGACCATCGAGACCGCGCTGGCTTTGGTGCACTCGCGCTTCAGCACCAACACGTTCCCGAACTGGGCCCGCGCTCATCCGTACCGCTACCTGGCCCACAACGGCGAGATCAACACGCTCCGCGGCAACATCAACTGGATGCACGCCCGCGAAAGCATGCTCGCCTCCGACCTGTTCGGCGACGACATCAAGAAAATCCTGCCGATCATCGACGCCGCCGGCAGCGACTCGGCCATGTTCGACAACGTGCTGGAGATGCTGGTCCTGACCGGCCGGCAACTGCCGCACGCCGTCATGATGATGATCCCCGAACCGTGGTCGAGCGATCCGACCATGCCGGCCGAGAAAAAGGCGTTCTACGAATATCACTCGGCACTCATGGAGCCGTGGGACGGGCCCGCGTCGATCGCCTTCACCGACGGCATCCGCATCGGCGCCGTCCTCGACCGCAACGGCTTGCGGCCGTCGCGCTACTACGTCACCAAGGACGGCCTGGTGATCATGGCGTCCGAAGTCGGCGTGCTCGACGTGCCGCCGGAGAACGTGCTGACGAAGGGGCGGCTGCAACCGGGCAAGATGTTCCTGGTCGATCTGGAAGAAGGCCGGATCATCGCCGACGACGAGCTGAAGCTGAAGATCGCCGGCGAGCAGCCTTACGGGGAGTGGCTGCGGGAGAACTTGACGAACCTCGAGGAATTGCCCGATGTGCCGGCGCCGCACGAACCCGATCACGAGACGGTCTTGCAGCGCCAGCAGGCCTTCGGCTACACGGTCGAAGACGTGCGCATCCTGATGGCGCCGATGTCGCAAGACGGCACCGAGGCGATCGGCTCGATGGGCAACGACGCCGCCCTCGCCGTCCTCTCCGACAAGCCGCAATTGCTCTACAACTATTTCAAGCAGCTCTTCGCCCAGGTCACCAACCCGCCGGTCGATTGCATCCGCGAAGAATGCATCATGTCGATGGAGACGACCATCGGCCGCGAGTTCAATCTTCTCAATCCGACGCCGCAATCGTGCCGGCAGATCAAGATGCGCTCGCCGATCCTGCTCAACCACGAGCTGGACAAGCTGCGGCAACTGGAAGGAACGACGCGCGGCCGGTTCAAGTCCGTCACGCTGCCGATCCTGTATCACCCGAAGGAGGGGGCCGCGGGGCTGGAGCGCGAGTTGACGGCCCTGTGCCGGCAAGCGTCCAGCGCGATCGCCACGGGGACCGAGTACGTGATCCTGTCGGACCGGGCGATCGACCGGCATCATGCGCCGATCCCGGCGCTGCTGGCCATCGGCGCGGTGCACCATCACTTGATCCGCGAGGGGACGCGCACCCAGGTCAGCCTGGTCCTGGAGAGCGGCGAGCCGCGCGAGGTGCATCATTTCTGCCTCTTGATCGGCTACGGAGCCGGCGCGATCAATCCGTACCTGGCCTTCGAGACGATCGAGGACATGATTCGCCAGGGGCATCTGCGAATGGACGCCAAGAAGGCGATCAAGAACTACACCAAGTCGATCGACAAGGGCGTGCTCAAGGTGATGTCGAAGATGGGCATCTCCACCGCCCAGAGTTATTGCGGCGCCCAGATCTTCGAGGCGGTCGGTCTGGGCCAGGAAGTCATCGACAGGTATTTCACCTGGACGGCGTCGCGCGTCGGCGGCGTCGGCATGGACGTGCTGGCCCACGAGGTCCGCGCCCGCCACGACCACGCGTTCTCCGAGCGGCCTACCAACGGCAAGACACTCGACGTCGGCGGCCACTACCAGTACCGCAAGGAGGGCGAATATCACCTGTTCAACCCGGAGACCGTCCACAAGCTCCAGTACGCCGTCCGGGCCGACAACTACAAGACCTTCAAGGAATACACCGGGCTGGTCAACGATCAATCGAAACGCCTCGCGACCCTGCGCGGCTTGATGGACATCAGGTTCGGCGAGCGTACGCCAATCCCAATCGAGGAAGTCGAATCGGCCGAGTCGATCATGAAGCGCTTCAAGTCGGGTGCGATGTCCTACGGCTCGATCAGCCAGGAAGCGCACGAGACGCTGGCGATCGCCATGAACCGCATCGGCGGCAAGAGCAACACCGGCGAAGGCGGCGAGGACCCGGAACGCTACGCGTGGACCAATGAACTGGGCGATTCGAAGAACAGCGCCATCAAGCAAGTGGCCTCCGGCCGGTTCGGCGTGACCAGCGAATACCTGGTCATGGCCAAGGAGCTGCAGATCAAGATGGCCCAGGGCGCCAAGCCGGGCGAGGGGGGCCAGCTTCCCGGGCACAAGGTGTATCCATGGATCGCGAAAGTGCGGCTGTCGACGCCGGGCGTGGGCCTCATCTCGCCGCCGCCGCACCACGATATCTACTCGATCGAGGACCTCGCCGAGTTGATCCACGACCTGAAGAACTCGAACGAGCACGCCCGCATCAGTGTCAAGCTGGTGGCGGAGGTCGGCGTCGGCACCATCGCGGCCGGCGTGTCGAAGGCCCATGCCGACGTCGTGCTGATCTCCGGCTACGACGGCGGCACCGGGGCATCGCCGCTCACGAGCATCAAGCACGCCGGCGTGCCGTGGGAGCTAGGCCTCGCGGAGACACAACAAGTACTTGTGCTGAACGATTTGCGCAGCCGGATCGTGGTCGAGGTGGACGGCCAGCTCAAGACCGGGCGCGACGTGATCGTCGGCGCCCTGCTCGGCGCCGAGGAGTTCGGCTTCGCCACGGCGCCCTTGGTGGCGCTGGGCTGCATCATGATGCGCGTCTGCCACCTCAACACCTGCCCGGTCGGCGTGGCCACGCAAGATCCGCGGCTGCGGGCCAAGTTCGTCGGCAAGCCGGAGCACGTCGTCAACTTCATGCGCTTCATCGCCGAGGAAGTGCGCGAGCTGATGGCCCAGCTCGGCTTCCGCAAGTTCACCGACATGATCGGCCGCAGCGACCTGCTCGCCATGACCAAGGCCATCGCGCACTACAAGGCATTGGGGCTCGACTACTCGAACATCTTCTACCAGCCCGAGGTGAAGCCGGAGGTCGGCCGCTTCCGCCAGAAAGGCCAGGAGCACGGTTTGGAAAAGTCGCTCGACAAGACGAAGCTCTTGGACATCTGCCGGCCGGCGCTCACGGAGGGCAAGCCGGTGAAGGCGCGGCTGCCGATCAAGAACGTCCATCGCGTGGTCGGCACCATCACCGGCAGCGAGCTGACGCGGAAATGGGGCGCGGGCGGCTTGCCGGACGACACCATCCAGCTCGAGTTCTACGGCTCGGCTGGGCAGAGCTTCGGGGCGTTCGTGCCGCGCGGCATGACCATGACGCTGGAAGGCGACGCCAACGACTACTTCGGCAAGGGCCTGTCGGGCGGCAAGCTGATCGTCTATCCGCCCAGGGGCTCGACGTTCGTGGCCGAGGAAAACGTGATCATCGGCAACGTCGCGTTCTACGGGGCGACGGGCGGCGAGGCCTACATCCGCGGGCTGGCCGGCGAGCGCTTCTGCGTGCGCAACTCGGGCGTCAACGCCGTCGTCGAGGCGGTCGGCGATCACGGCTGCGAGTACATGACCGGCGGTCGCGCGGTGATCCTCGGCCCGACCGGCAAGAACTTCGCGGCCGGCATGTCGGGCGGCATCGCCTACGTGCTTGACGAGAAGGGAGATTTCCGGACGAAGGTGAACCCGGAGATGGTGAAGACCTTCGGGCTGGAGGACGAGGAGGAAATCGCGCTGGTCAAGTCGATGATCAAGAAACACGCCGAATATACGAACAGCGACCGCGCGGCCAAGGTGCTGGCGGAGTGGGACACGATGACGCCTAAGTTCGTGAAGGTGTATCCGAACGACTATCGCCGGGTGATCGAGACGCAGAAGCGGTTCAAGGACCAGGGGCTGTCGGACGAGGAAGCGATCATGGCGGCGTTTGAGGAGAACGCGCATGACTTGGCGCGGGTGGGAGGGAAATAATCACCATGTTTGGCGACGGTGCTCTGACGTTCCAGGAGTTTGCGATGCGCGAACCGCACCCTCTGGCAATGATCCACGATGCGGTGCTGGAGTTCTTGCGCGGCCGCACGGACGCTGTTCTGTACGGTGCGCAGGCGGTGAATGCCTACATCAAGGAACCGCGCATGACGCAGGATGTGGACATCGCATCGACGCGGGCCAAGGACCTGGCCGAGGAATTGCGGAAACACTTGAACAAGACGCTTCACATTGCAGCGCGCGTACGATCCGTACGCGCGGGGCTCGGTTATCGTATCTATCAGGTGCGCAAGCCCGAGAATCGTCATCTAGTTGATCTGCGGCCTGTTGCGGAATTGCCGCCGGCACAGCTGGTGAAGAAGGTCCTGGTCGTTACTCCGCCAGAGCTAATCGCCAACAAGCTCGTCAGCATGGTTGATCGTGGGCACAAACCGAAAGGTCTAATTGATCGAGCTGACCTTTACCGCGTCCTGCTCACCTTTCCCGAGCTGAAAACCGACGAAGGCCCGGTCGCCGATCGCCTGCGTGCCATGGAGGCGACGCGGGAGGTATGGAAGGCCTGGAAGCAGCTCGTCCGGCAGCGCATCGAGGCGGAAAAGGATGAAGACGAGTTCGACTATTGAACGCGGAGGCAACCTGATGACGTCCATCTGCGCGTGCTCGGCGGCACGGTTCTCTGCCACAGCAATACTCTGGTTCATCTCGCAGTGGATACCGGTGCGTCGTCAACATTGATTGGTTGGCATGCTTTGGCGATCGTTGGCTGTTTTGGATTTCTTTCGGAAAAGTCGCCTAACCATTGATTTTCGCAAGAACCTTGTGAAGATCGATTGACGAGATCAGCATCATGGGCAAACCCACCGGATTTCTCGAATACCCGCGCGAGCTGCCCCTGGCCCGGCCGCCGGCCCAGCGCGTCGCGGACTGGCATGAATTCCACGACCACCAGGCGGAAGAAGCCCTGCGCGACCAGGGCGCCCGTTGCATGGATTGCGGCGTCCCCTTCTGCCACACCGGCAACCTGCTCGAGGGCATGGCCTCCGGCTGCCCCATCAACAACCTGATTCCCGAGTGGAACGACCTCGTCTACCGCGGCCTCTGGCGCGAAGCGCTCGAACGTTTGCACAAGACCAACAACTTTCCCGAGTTTACCGGCCGCGTCTGCCCGGCGCCCTGTGAAGGCTCGTGCGTGCTCGGCATCAACGAACCGGCGGTGACGATCAAGAACATCGAATGCTCGATCATCGACAAGGCGTTCGACGAAGGCTGGGTGAAGCCCGAGCCGCCGCCGTTCCGCACCGGCAAGAAAGTCGCGGTCGTCGGCTCCGGCCCCGCCGGCCTCGCCGCCGCGGCGCAGTTGAACAAGGCCGGCCACTGGGTGACCGTGTTCGAGCGAGCCGATCGCATCGGCGGCCTCTTGATGTACGGCATCCCCAACATGAAGCTGGACAAGAAGCTGGTCGTCGAGCGCCGCGTCAAGCTCATGGAGGAGGAGGGCGTCAAGTTCGTCACGAACTGTGAAGTGGGCGTCAACTACCCGGCCGAGAACCTGCTCAAGGAATTCAACGCAACCGTCCTGGCCGGCGGCGCCACCAAGCCGCGCGACCTGCCGGCGCCCGGCCGCGAGCTGAAAGGCATCCACTTCGCCATGGATTTCCTGCAGGCCAACACCAAGAGCCTGCTCGACTCGAACCACGCCGACGGCAACTACATCTCGGCCAAGGGCAAGGACGTGATCGTCATCGGCGGCGGCGACACCGGCACCGACTGCGTGGGCACGGCCCTGCGGCACGGCTGCAAGAGCCTGGTGCAGTTCGAGATCCTCCCCAAGCCGCCGCTCGATCGCGCCCCGGACAACCCCTGGCCGCAATGGCCGAAGGTGTACAAGCTCGACTACGGCCAGGAGGAGGCGGCGGCGCTGTTCGGCGACGATCCGCGCACGTACCTGATCAACACCAAGCAGTTCGTCGGCGACGAAAACGGCCGCGTCAAGGAGCTGCACACGGTCCGCATCGAATGGGCCAAGGACAACGGCAGGTTCCAGATGCGCGACGTGCCCGGCAGCGAGAAAGTCTTCCCCGCCCAGCTCGTGCTCTTGGCCATGGGCTTTCTCGGTCCGGAAGATCAGCTCTTGCAGAAGCTCGGCGTCGAGCGCGATCCGCGCACGAACGTCAAGGCCGAGCACGGCAAGTTCGCGACGAGCCTCCCCGGCGTGTTCGCCGCCGGCGACATGCGCCGCGGCCAGAGCCTGATCGTGTGGGCCATCAATGAAGGGCGCGGCGCGGCGCGGGAGTGCGATCGGTATTTGATGGGGGAGACGGTGCTGCCGTGATACTCGAGTGAGAGCCGTTGGCTTGCCAGCTAGCTACTGCTAGCTCCGCTCCGTGTTTACACTCAGTTCTTGGGGTTCCTTTCTCAATCTCGGCATCTCGTTTCCTTTGCAGCTCTTTTTCAATCTCCGTCTGCCGCCTTTGTTCCAGCTTTTCCGCAGCCTTGTTGGCGCGCTGCATGTCCTCGGCAGACGGCAGACCGCGCACTTCTGACACGTTCGGCAGTTGGCGATTGCGATTGCAACTCGCCAGGGTCAAGCAAAGCAGAGCAAGCAGACTGATCTTCATGGTTGCGACTCTGTCGAGGAGCGCGTCAGCTTTTCTTCGCAACACATTCCCACACAACGTTTCCATTCGGGTTGAAGTTATCGGTCCCTCCGTCACATGTCGCCTCCTGGGACTTTCCGATTTGACTTTGGCCCTTACACAAGAGCTTGCAGTTGTTGGGGCACTTCCGGTCCTTCTCTGGCAACAGATTGTTTTCTTTGCAATCCTGGTCTGCGCCAGGTGGAGTACAATACCTCGACCAGCACGTCAGACAACTCATGCTGAAGAGCTCGTAGCAATAGTCCTTCTTGTCGACTGGAGAGGTGAGCCCTTCAAGGAATATCCACTTGCACTTCGTGAAAGGGTTAGTGCACTGACTCTGCACCGGCTCCTGAGCAGAGCAGAGCAGAACAGCGACCACGAACAACAAACTGATGGAGGTGCGCGACATTAGAAACTCCTTTCCGAGTAATGGCAGAGATTCGTTTCTATGACCGGCCGCTCATTCGCGGAGAACGTCTCCAAACTCGTCTGCCAATCAGGACAACGAGAGCACCGACAATGAGGAACGCGACAATCCATGGCGTAGACAATTGCCAGCCAGGTTGCGCCAGGGCCGTTCCACGCCCAGAAGCCAGGGCCGTGCCCGGCTCGCTTGAAACGACTTGTTCATACGTTGCGCCTAGTTCGTTTGACAACACCGGGCGTTTTTTGCCCTCCTTGCGAACAACATAGGTCTGCGGCTGACCCTGCCGTTCGTCCCGAACGACGGTGCCCTCAGGGAATTCGATTCGGAATTCCCCCTCCGGAAGAGGAACGTTGAGCGACCATTTTGACACCTTGGCGCTAAAGGAGCGATTGAGTGAAAGGTCTGAGTTCAATTCCGTAATTCGCCAGCTGTGCGGAATCCAACCGTGTTCTTTATCTTGGATGTACTCGACCTCGATCCGGTGAATTGGCCGGCCGTCGACCGACGCCTCAAAGCGGGCAAGCGTGAAATCGCGCTCCGTGTCGATCCACAAGGTCCGTCGACGGTCTTTCCCTGGCAAAGGCAATTCATCCAAGACAATACAGCGCCGCCCGTTGACGGTCGAGTTCGTTTCGGCCTCACGAAAGCTGTCGAACGAAATTAGCTGCATCCCCGCCAGCAAGTTGCGGTAGGTCATCAGCACCGGCCAAGTATGGTAATTGGAAGCTTCGATGAACTTCCGCTTGGGTGATAACAGGTGGCCAACCGGCCATTTCGTGGACCCGCTTGGCCAGAAACATTGCGTTGCTTCGCCGTCGAAGACCGTGTTGCTGCTCTGAGAATTCGGTTCGGATGCGCCCGGGAGCCACTCCAATCGTTCATAAGCGTATCGGATCTCGACTTCGGCAAAACTGACCCGGACCTCGGACTGGTAGCTAAAGTCTCTTGGGGGCACGTAATCGGCGGTCGGCTTGGATTCTCGTGTCGTCGTCGGGTCTCGAATCGAACCCTTCCGATAGAATACGTCCTCGGTCCACTCGAACTTACCTGACCGAAATGAATCCTGGCGTTTCCGCCAAGCGTGCGACGCCTTCTCGATGTTGGAGTCAGCAACGGAAAAGCCAGGAAAAGTGCAAGCCGCGAGAACACCGACCAAGAAGCGTGTCGGACTCGCTAATCGCCGAATTGACACCGGCCTCTTTCTTGTCTGGTAGCCCATTGCCACTCTCCTGCCCTGGGCGCGTCGCCTGTCAGTCCGCGTTGCCGTGGTATGCCATGTTGACGTTCACCTGGAATTCCCGCTCTCTGCTGCGCACATGGAAACGCACAGCCTCCAGGTTGGACCCTGATGAGACTCGTTGGCGGATTAGATAGCGCGTGCCCCGGTAAGCGCCGCTTGTGGAAGCTGATCTGACCTCCGTGCAGGAGCCGTTCGACTCAATCTTCAAAACCTCAAAAGGGAGTCCGATAAGGGATTCCAGGGTTACCGCGTCTTCGACGATCGTGCCCACTTGTCTCAAACCCAGGACCAACGTGCTGGGAATCGCTCGAACGCTTTCGGTCGCCGTGCCGCGAACAGGTATCACCTGTGATGGCAGTGCTCGGCCGTCATCACGGACCGGTACCAAGGTCAGGTCGAACTTAAACGGACCGGCGCGCAAATCGGGCCTCACCGCTACTCTGACCTCCCATTCGTTAGCATCGGGCGATGGACATACTACAGTCGCTTCGTGGCCTGAGCCGATAGGGCACTTCGCGACAATCCCGGCAAGCGGAACATGGGCGGTCGCCTTGAGTTGTTGTGTTGGGAAATGCTCACCGCATATGAAGCCTTCATCGAGCTGTAGAAAAGCGCGGGAAACGGTCAAAACTCTTGCGACGTTGCCCCTAATTGTCCAATGCTGGCCAGCAAACGTCGGTCCATCCGCAAGTTGAGGCGATATCTCCGCTTCGAATGAACGCTTGGACTGGTTGGCCACGACTTGGGTTGCACCACTCTTTTCCCAAAACGCCGCGGTCAAGTCCAAAACCAATGCTACATGCGCATTCCCGCCAGCGGGAATGGTTACCAACTCTGGGGTCACAGACACACAGCTGCAACCACTCCAGAATCTGATGATCTTCACGTCCTTGTCTGTCGAATTGCGAATCGCGAATTTCCACGGAAACGCCCGGTCTTCCCATGCCTCGCCGAAATCGAGCTCCTTCGCATCAACAACCAGCCCCGCATTCGGCGGCGGCAGGGCTTCTTTGGTGTAACCCCACCACCAATACGAAAACGCACACACGGCGAGCATCGCGAGGGCGCCAACCCACTTGCGCCGGTTGGTCTCGGGCGCTGCTGATTGAGGTGTATCGCTGATCGCTGATCGCTGATCGCTGATCGCTGATCGCTGATCGCTGATCGCTGATCGCTGATCGCTGATCGCTGATCGCTGGAGTTGTCATTCATGGTTCCTGTCCTTGGGTGAGAGGACATGCTGGCTGCTTGCAGCTGCGGAACACGCGAATTTCAGTCATGATCCCACAACCGGCCGCAGAGTCAAGCGAATTCGTCAGAGAATCAGAGAAATCGGTAACGATTCCGGACATGATCCAGAAATCTACCGAGTCAATTGGGAGGTGGCGCGACGCTTTTCGGGCGGAAACTGCTGAACTACTATTAATGGGACACTCCGGAATGACCGCGCTTCGCAGGCTGCTCCCAGAACTGCTGGTGCCGATGCCCCCCGTGTTCCTTGTAGTCGGCCCATGCCGCCTTGAGAACATCGCGCATCTTGACCGGAGCGCGCTTGCCGTCGCGCGTCTCGGAGTATTTCAGCAAATGGGCCTTGCGCTTCGCCATTGCCTCTGTTATATGGCAGTGCCCGGCGTCACAACCCTGGCGGGTACGCTTGGCATCGCTATGCTGAATGAAGACCGGTCATTTGCGCGCGATCTCAACCATGCGTCACGTCCTGTCCGCCCTGGTGCACAATCAACCCGGCGTGCTGGCCCACGTCTCCGGCATGCTCGCCTCGCGCGGCTTCAACATCGACAGCCTCGCCGTCGGCGAAACCGAGCAGCCGCAGCTGTCGCGCATGACCTTCGTCGTGCACGGCGACGACGCGGTCCTCGACCAGGTTCGCAAGCAGCTCGACAAGATCGTCACGGTGGTTCGCGTCGACGACATCTCCAGCGAGAACTTCGTCGAGCGCGACTTGATGCTGATCAAGGTCCAAGCGCCGTCGGAGAAACGCGTGGAGATTTCGCTCCTGGTCGAGATGTTCCGCGCCCGCGTCGTCGACATCGCCCTCGACAACATGATGATCGAGCTGTCCGGGACTGAAGCCAAGATCGAGGCGTTCATCGACCTCATGCGTCCCTACGGCATCCACGAGCTGGCCCGCACCGGGCGGATCGCCCTGGTCCGCGGCCGGCCGCAATCGCGAGAAGCGGAATGACGATCTACACCAGCCGTCCCATCAAGCCGGACGTGCGCGCCGTGCTGGAAAGGCTCCAGCCGGGGCAACGGATCAAGATCACGCACCTGATCCGCGTCGGCATGAAGACGTGGCCGATGGCGGTCATCGGCACGTTTCGCCACGTCGATTCGCTGGCGACCGGCATCGCCACCGACCGCGATCCGCACGACGACATCATCGTGCCGATCGTGCATTTCACCAAGGACAATCAAGAAATGAGCAGCGCGGCTTTGGATGAGCATACGCAACTTGAGATCATTTGAGAGACGAGTTCTGGAGGCGGGAAGGGTCCGCCCCCGTACTCTTCGCCGAATGTGGGCAGATCTGACACGGTGGCGAGCGTGGCAAGCGTGGCACGTTGGCAGCGTTGGCAGCTTGGACAGCAAGCATCCAAGATGAGCATCTCCGGGTGTTCGCGACAACACCCGACGGGCCAGCGAGTTGCGCCGACGCCTGCCGGCCGTAGGTGTTCAGCGGCGGACTCACAACACGTCATTTCGAAGGGTCGGCCCGAAGCCGAATAAACGCTGAAGTCGTTGCTGCGCTGAGGGTTGAGGGGAAAACACCTTCAACCCCGACGTACATTTCGCGGCAAGCTGGCGTTCTGGCATTCTGCTGACCTCAGAGGCATACCCCATTCGGCGAAAAACGACAGCAGCGCGAACCGACACCGCCGGGTCATCCACAGCTTGTACAGATTCCACGATTGAACAAGAGCAGCCCATTCATGATCTGTGAGATTTGTGAAGCCTGTGGCTGAATCGCACCGGCCCGAACATGCAGGTTGCCTTGACAGCCCCTGACGGCTCGGCTATCAGCCCCGCTCCGAGTACACGCGCCTTCAGACCCGTTTCCGAGGGATCCCATGGAAGGGATGGACGGAAGCAACGCAAGATGCAGAGGCAGTGCCAGCGCCAGCCGCGTCGCCACCCCCGCCTGGACCAAGGCCGTGGCGCTGGCCGGCTTGCTCGTCCTCGGCGCCTGGCTGGCGCGGCCCGCCTGGGGCCAAGCTTCCCGCGAGATCATCGGCGATGTGGCCGTCGAAGGCAATCGCCGAACCGGCGCCGCCAAGATCCTGCGGTTCGTCGATTCGCAGCCCGGCAGAGAATTTTCCCGCGCGGTGCTCCTCGAAGACGTGTCCCGGCTCGGCGCCAGCCGCCTGTTCAAGAACGTCGGCGTCCGCGATGAGCCGATGCCCGACGGCCGGATGCGCATCGTCTTCACGGTCGTCGAATATCCGAACCTGGTCAAGGAAATCGTCTACAAGCACGCCAAGCACATCGGCGAGAAGGACCTCGAGGGCCTGACCGGCCTGCGCAAGGGCACGCCGCTCGATCCGGTGTCGAACAAGTCCGGCTGCTTCAAGATTCAAGACTACCTGAAGGAAAAGGGCTATTACTTCGCCAACGTGGTGCTCGAGGAAGGCGACCGGCCGACCGACGAGCGCGTCGTTTACAACATCACCGAAGGGCCGATCGTCCGCGTCCGCAGCACCAACTTCACCGGCCAGCAGGACCTGGCGACGGCGGCCCGGCTGCGCACGCAGATCGACACCAGCCGGTCGCTGTTGGGCGTGCTGGGCGGCGTGTTCAATCCGCGGCAGATCGACGGCGACGTGATCAAGCTCGAAGAGTACTACAAGGCCAACGGCTACCTGAACGTGCGCGTGGCCCGCGAGCTCAAGTTCAGCCCGGATTTCCGCTCCGTGGACATCATGTACCACATCCAGGAGGGGACCCGCTACAAGGTGGACGGCGTCAGCATCAACGGCAACAAGGTCTTCGACAGCGCCACGCTCAAGAACGTGACCCGCTTGAAGCCGGGCGACTATTACAGCGAGCGCATCGTCAACGCCGACGTCCGCAACATCACCGATTACGTCGGCTGGCGCGGCCATCAGGCGGTGGTGGACAAGAAGTGGTATCCGGTGGCGGATCAGCCGGGCCTGGTCCGCGTTCAGTACGAAGTCATGGAGAAGCCGCCGGCCAAGGTCGGGCAGATCTTCATCATCGGCAACGAAGTCACGCAGGACCGCGTCATCCGCCGCGTGCTCGGACTCTATCCGGGGCAGACGCTCCGCTACCCCGAGCTGCGCAATGCCGAGCGCGATCTGGCCCGGCTCAACATCTTCGACATCAACCCCGAGCTAGGCATCCGCCCGACGATCACCGTGCTCGAAGACACCGACAGCGAATTCAAGGACCTGCTGGTGACCGTGAAGGAAACGCACACCGGCAGCCTCTTGTTCGGGGCCGGCATCAACTCGGACGCCGGCGTGGTCGGCAGCGTGGTGCTGCACGAGCGCAACTTCGACATCTTCCGCTTCCCGACGAGCTGGGCCGACTTCACCGAAGGCCGGGCCTTCCGCGGCGAAGGCCAGGAGTTCCGCATCGAAGCGGCGCCGGGCACCGAGCTGCAGCGCTACACCATCAGCTTCCGCGAGCCGTTCCTGTTCGACCGGCCGTACAGCCTGAGCCTGAGCGGCTACTATTACGACCGTTATTTCGAGGAATACGTCGAAGGCCGCCTGGGCTTCCGGTCCACCGTCGGCCACCAGTTCACCAAGGAATGGGGCGCCCACATCGGCCTGCGGCTGGAAAACGTCCACGTGGGCCGCATCAGCTTCGGCGCCCCGGACGACTTCACGTCGGTGCGCGGCGACAACCTGGTGGTGGCCCCGCGCATCGGCGTCACCTACGACACCCGCGACTCGTTCCTGCGGCCCACCGAAGGCGGCATCCTGGAGCTTTCCTACGAGCAAGTGCTCGGCGACTTCACGTTCCCGATCTTCAATGTCGAAGGCAGCCGTTACTTCACGACCTTCCAGCGCAACGACGGCTCGGGCAGGCAGGTGCTGGCGATGCGTGCCCAGGCGTCGTGGGCCGGCGACGACGCGCCGGTGTTCGAGCGGTTCTTCGCGGGCGGCTATCGCAGCATCCGCGGCTTCGAGTATCGCGGCGTCGGCCCCAACGACAAGGGCTTCATGCTCGGCGGCGACTTCATGCTCCTGGGCAGCCTCGAGTACCAGGTGCCGATCCGGGCCAACGACAACCTCTACCTGGTCGGCTTCCTCGACACCGGCACCGTCGAGCGCGACTTCGAGATCAACAACTACCGCGTGACCGCCGGCTTCGGCGTCCGCATCATCGTGCCGATGATGGGCCCGGTGCCGATCGCGCTGGACTTCGGCTTCCCGATCGTCGAGGGCCCTGGCGACCGCGAGCAGATCTTCAGCTTCTGGGTGGGGGTGTTCCGCTAAACCGAAACGACGAAGGAATCGGCTTGATCGTGGTTGAGTGGAAAACCACGAGATGCGCGTCGAAGGAAGAAGTCGAGGAATGGTTGCGCGAGTTGGAAGGGCGCGAAATTCCCCAGGAATTCAAGGATTTCCTTGATCTGCCTCCGCCGACCGACTAGAGTTTAGGTCGTTCGCCTATTGATCACCAGAGGCGAAGGTTCGTGGCGGAATTCGCGAGATCCCCGCGGAATGCTTGCGAACTTCGCTACGAACGGCCGCGTCGTGAACCCAGGTTCTCCATGCCGCTGACCTTGACCTGCCCGAGTTGCGGCCAACAGTGCGCCGTGAAGGAAGAATACGCCGGCATGCAGGTGCGCTGCCCGCGCTGCCCCGGCGTCATCACCGTGCCGCTGCCGGCCCAGGCCGTCATCGAGGCCGAGCCGATCCTGGCCGAGCCGGTGGCGGCGCTGCCGGTTGGCGGCGCCGCGCCGCCGCTGATCCCCGCCGCGCCCGCCGGTCCGGGTTTCATCGACAACATCGCCAAGCTGCTGGCGGCCAACGGCCTCACCGGCGTCAATCAGATCCTGCTCCTGGTCGGCATGGGCTGCCTGGCCCTGTTCTTGATCACCGTGCTGTTTCCGTGGTACCAGGGCTTTCCGTTCACCATCCTCGGCATCACCTTTCCCGTGGGCATCATCCAATTCTTGCTCGTGCTCGCGATCCTGTTCTTGCTCGTGTTTTCGGTGATGCTTGGCTGGACCCGGCTGTTCGAGTACTCCCTGTGGTCCGCCAGCAACCTGTCGATCATCTGCGCCCTGCACCTCGTCGCCATGCTGCGCGGCGCGGCCTGGGGGCTGTTCATCTCCTTCATCGTCATGCTCGCCGCCGCGGCAACCATCGGCGTCGTCGCCTTCAGCAAGGTCTTTGGAAGCCCGCCGCGGTAGCCAGCGCTTGTCACAGTCCATTCACGCCGGCTGGCTCGCACGATATGCCTCCACGAACCGCACGTAATCGGCCGGCGTATCGACGCCCCGCCCGGCGTGCCGCACCACGCCGACCGCGATCTGGCAGCCCAGCGCCAGCACCCGCAGCTGTTCGAGCTTTTCCAGTTCCTCCAAGGGCGCCGGCGGCAAGGTCGCCAGGCGCAAGAGAAAGTCGCGGCGGTACGCGTACAGGCCGAGGTGCTGCAAGAAAAGCGGCGGCTCGCGGCCGAAGTCCGGCTCGCCGTCGCGAACATGCGGAATCGGGCTGCGGCTGAAGTACAGCGCCCGCCCGTGCTGATCGCACACCACCTTCACGCAATTGGGATCGCGCCACGGCTCCGGCGACGTGATCGGCACGGCCAAGGTGGCCATGACCGCCTCGCGATCGCTGACGAGCAGGCCCGGCAGCATGTCGAGGATGGCCGGCGCCAGCTGCGGCTCGTCGCCTTGCAGATTCACGATGATGTCCGCGTCGAGGTCGCGGGCCGCCTCGGCGACCCGATCGGTGCCGCTGACGTGGTCCGCGCGCGTCAGCACCGCCTGCCCGCCGAAGCTGCGCACCGCCGCCAGGATGCGTTCGTCGTCGGTGGCGACGATCACCGCGTCGGCCCGGCTGCGCCAGGCGTTTTCGACCACGTGCTGGATCAGGTACTTGCCGGTTTCCTTCAGGAGCGGCTTCCCTGGCAAACGGCTGGACGCGTAGCGCGCCGGAATGACGATCGCGGTTTTCATGCGTCAATGCTCGATCTTGTCGAGCTGCTTGCGAATCTTCTTGTGGGCCTCGTGCCGGCCGCGGGCGAGCTGCCGGGCTTCACCCAGGGTCAGGCCGGGATCGGGAAAGGGAAGACGCTCGAGCGCCGTCACCGCTTCTTCGCACAGCGCGTACTTGCCGTTGGCCAGGGCGACGTCAATGCCGGCGTCGCGGAGCACTTCCAGATCGCGATAGAAGCCGCGCACGCCCAGCCGCAAACGGCGCGTCAAGGTCGTGCGCGTTTGCGGGCCGCCCGCCAGCAGGGTCAACATCCGGAACAAGCGCCCGGCGCGCTCCGCCGTGACGCTTGGCGGTGTCAGGGCGGCTCGCTTCTTGCTCATGGCAGCCCAGTCCTTCCGTAGGATAGATTTCCAATCTGTCCGGACGAGCCTGGTTGGAAATCGAACCTACAAAGGGCATACAACAACATCGAGATGGGACGGACCGAACGTCGCCCCACCACCTGAAGAAAGAATAGGGAAGATGGTAGCAGCGCTTCCGGCGAAATCAAGGCGCTAGCGCTAAAGTCCTCGCAAATGTCCCAGGTTGACCAAACGATGCAGCTCTCCAACCTCCCAGCCCAGCCGCTCGATTATCTCGTGATCGCCGCCCACCCGGACGACGCCGAGCTGTCCCTCGGCGGCACGCTGGCTTCCCTCAAGACTCAGAACGCGCGGGTCGGCGTCCTTGATTTGACGAACGGCGAGCCGACGCCGCTGGGCACGCCCGAGATCCGCGAACGCGAGACCGCGGCCGCCACCAAGGCGCTCGGCCTCGACTGGCGCGGCAACCTCGGCTTGCCGAACCGGTCCCTCGTGGCCGATCTGGACGCACGCCGGCGGCTGGCGGGCGCGCTCCGGGTGTTGCGGCCGCGGGTGCTGTTCGCGCATTACTGGGAGGACGCGCACCCCGATCATGTCGCCGCCAGCGCGCTCGTGGACGCCGCGCGATTCTGGGCCAAGCTCACCAAGACCGACATGCCCGGCGAGCCGCACTATCCGGCGCGCGTTTACTACTTCTTCAGCATGCACCTGCGCTTGCACGTGCAGCCGTCGTTCGTGCTCGACGTGTCTGCTCAGCACGACCGGAAGATGGAAGCCATCGCCTGCTATCACTCGCAGTTCATCGCCGGCCGGCCGGCGTCGCCCTCCTTCCTCGACGAGATCCGCGACCGCGACCGCTACTGGGGCTGGACGATCGGCACGCGGTTTGGCGAACCGCTGTTGTGTCGCGAGCCGGTCGGGCTGCGCGGGCTGCGGGATCTCGTCTAGCCGCTGGCGGCTCGATACGGCCGCTTGCGGCTCGATACGGCCGCTTGCGGCTTAGGTTCGCCGGGGGGGCTCAGGATGCGCGGCGCATCGGCGCGAACGCTAAGCCGCAAGCGGCGTGCGCCCGTTTGACAACCTTGACCGCGTGGTTAGAATTAAGAAGCTCCACTCGGATACGAGGCGCCGCATGCGGCTGTTGACGGCCATCCCCGTGTACAACGAAGAGCGGCACGTCGCCAGCGTGCTGCACGAGGTGCGCCGCCACAGCCCGCACATCCTCGTCGTCAATGACGGCTCCACCGATCGCACCGCCGAATTGCTGCGCCGCGACAAGGGCTTGCACATCGTCACGCACGAGCGCAATCAGGGCTACGGCGCCGCGCTCATGTCCGCGTTCGAGTATTTCCTGGCGACCGATTTCGACGTGCTGGTGACGATGGACTGCGACGGCCAGCACGAACCGGCCCGCATTCCCGTCCTGCTCGAAGCGCTCGATTCCGAAACCGACATCGTCAGCGGCAGCCGCTACCTGCGCGACTTCCGGCAACAGTCGCTGCCGACGCCGGCCGATCGGATGCAGATCAACCAGATCATCACCGCGGAGCTGAACGAACGCTTCGGCCTCAACGTGACGGACGCCTTCTGCGGGTTCAAGGCCTATCGCCGCTGTCCGCTGACGCGGCTCTCGGTCACGGAAACGGGCTGGGGGATGCCGCTGCAACTGTGGGTGCAGGCCGCCTGGCACGGGCTGCGGATCAAGGAAGTGGCCGTGCCGCGCGTGTATCTCGATCCGCACCGGGCCTTCGGCGGCGTGCTCAACGACGCCGGCCAGCGCCTGGCCTACTATCGCCGCGTGATCGCGGACGCCTGGGCCGAGGTCTCCGCATGCAATCGGAATCCCTGCCTCGCCTGAAAGCCCCGCGCGACGACGGCGCTATTCTTGCCTATCCACCTCTCGATGAAGTCGGCGCGCTCCGCGCCGCCAATCTCGAACGCTTGAACTCCGATGCGGTGCGGATCGGAGATCGCTCGTTGCGCGAGCTGCGCCGGCTCGCCCGCCACGAAGCCGTTGCCGCCGCCCGCGCTTACCTTGCCGAGGCCGGCGAGCCGGGGCCCGATGTCGGCGATGAATCCCTGTTCGTCGCCGGCCATCAGCCGGAGCTGTTTCATCCGGGTGTGTGGTTGAAGAACTTCGCGCTGCACGCCTTGGCCCGCCGTCACCGGGCGACGCCGCTCAACCTCATCGTGGACAACGACACGGCGAAGGCGACCGTGCTCCGTGTGCCGCACGGACCGCACGTCGCGAAAGTCCCGTTCGACAGCTGGCACAGTGAGACGCCGTATGAGGAGCGTGTCGTCTTGGATGAGGGATTATTCGCCTCGTTGCCGGAACGCGTCGCCCCATGGATCCGCGATTGGCCCTTTCGGCCGCTGCTGCACGATTTCTGGGGCGAAATGACCCGCCACGCCGGTCGCACGCCGCTGCTGGGCGAGCGGCTTGCGGCAGCGCGGCGATCATTCGAACGTGCTTGGGGTTTGCGCCCGCTCGAAGTGCCGTTGAGCCGGCTGTGTCGAACCGAGGCCTTTTCATGGTTCGCGGCGCACCTGTTGCGCGAATTGCCGCGCTTTCATGCCGACTATAACCAGGCGTTGCGGCGATATCGCGAACGCCACGAGCTGCGCAGCCCGCTGCACCCGGTCCCCGACCTGGGTCGCGACGGCGACTGGCTGGAAGCGCCGTTCTGGACGTGGCGCACCGGCGAGCCGCGGCGTCAACGATTGTGGCGGCGCGAACGCGGCGACATGTTCGACCTCCGCGCCGGCACGACGATCTGGACCAGCCTGATCGGAGCGGCATTCATCCAGTCCGAGCAGCTTCGCAAGCCGGGCGGCGCCGGCTTCAAGATCCGCACCCGCGCCCTCACGACCACGTTGTTCGCGCGGCTGCTGCTCGGCGACCTGTTCATCCACGGCATCGGCGGCGGCAAGTACGACGAGGTGACCGATGATCTCTTTCGTCAATTCTTCCACGTGGAACCGCCGCGTTACCTGATCCTGACGGGCACGCTGCTTTTGCCGCTGGAACGATTCCCAGAGGCCGACGCCGAGCGCCGCCGCCTGCAACGTCTCGAGCGCGACGTGCGCTGGAACCCGCAACGGCATTTGGGTGCGAACTCGGCGGCGGCCCTCGACCTGGTTCGCTCGCAGCGGGCCTGGATCGAGCGGCCTTGCCAAAGCCATGCGGAGCGCGCCGAGCGCTTCACCCAGTTGCGGCGCTTGAACGAACAGCTTCGCGCCTTCGCCCGCGCTGAGGAAGAGCGCGTCCGCCAGGCCCGCGCGGACGCCGAACGGCTGGTACGCCTCCACGAGGTGCGCGCGGCGCGCGACTACGCGTTCTGCTTGTATCCCGAGGAAATGCTGCGAACCTTCTGCACATCCCACGCAGCGTTTAGCCCCGTTTCGTAGAAACGGGGCGGACGGGCCGTGCAACTGGGTGGGGTCATCGCATGAACCTCTTGATCGGGCCGTCGCCGACCGCCATGCGCGGGGCCGCGATAGGAGCGCCATCACCGCACCGCTGGATAGTGGGAGGCCAGGCGATCCGGATGGGTTCCCGCCAGCGCCAGCGCGGTGAGCGTCCAGTTGCGCAGCGTTTGCCGCACGAGGCCCGCCTTTTGCCAGCGCCGCGGCGACACGACAATGCGCTGGGGCAAGACGACCACCCGGCCGCGCCGCCGCAAGCGTTGGCTGATCAACACGTCCTCCATGAATCGGACAGGCGGAAAGCCGCCGATCTGGATGAAGTCATCGCGGCGCACGAACAGCCCTTGATCGCCATAGACAATGCCGGTCAAGCGCACGCGCGCCGTGGCGCAGGCGTCGATCGTGCGATACAGAAAACCCTCCGCGGCGACGCGCATCGAGAAGCAGCCGGCGACGACGGAAGGGCGGCGCATCGCCGCCGCAAGCGCATCCAGACCGTCGTCTGCGAGGGTGCAATCGGCGTGCCAGAAGAGCAAAGTCCGGCCACGGGCCGCGTCGGCGCCGGCGTTCATCTGCGCTGCACGCGCCGGCGGGACACTCAGTATTCGATCGGCGCCGCGCGCCAAGTCCACCGTGCCGTCGGCACTGCCGCCGTCGATGACGATGATTTCCAGCGGCCGCTGTTCGCGCAGATTCGCGATCGTCGCGGCAATGCAACTTGCTTCATTCAACGTTGGAATGATGATCGACACGGACATGCTGCCGCCGATCGTTGACTGTTTCGCGCTCGCGCCGCGGCTTCGGCGCCGTCTCCCTGATTTTTCGCCGCGAGCGCGAAACGGCAAGCCGCATATCCGAAATTGCGCCCCGTGGCTATCATCTACTGCATGACCGACGATCATTGGTACCGCGACGGGCTGCGCTTCCGCTGTACGCGCTGCGGCAACTGTTGCACCGGCGAACCCGGCTACGTGTGGGTCAACGACGAGGAAATCGACGCCATCGCCAGGCTTCGTGAGGAATCGCGCGACGAGATCATCGCCCGCTTCACGAAGGCCGGCCATCGCGGCCGGACCCTGCGCGAAAAGGCCAACGGCGATTGCATGTTCTACGATTCCAAGAAAGGTTGCACGATCTACACGATCCGGCCGCGCCAGTGCCGGACGTGGCCGTTCTGGCAGAGCAATGTGGACACACCGCTCGCCTGGGACCGGACGCGGGCGTTGTGTCCGGGCGCCGGCAAAGGCGAGCTGATTCCGTCCGAGGAGATCACGCGGCGGTTGCAGGTGATCAAGCTGTAGCCGCTTGCCCGCTGAGCGTTCGCAGAGACGTTTCATGGAACTGCAACGCCAAATCCTGGACCTCTATGCCGCGGTCGATCGCGAGGTCGCCGCCGCGGGGCCGGTGTGCGTGGCCAGCGGCCGGTGCTGCCGGTTCAAGGAATGGGGCCACACGTTGTTTCTGAGCAATCTCGAAGCGGCCGTCTTGCTGGCCGATGCGCCGGCGTACGAACTGCCGGTGTCCGCGGACTTCTGTCCGTTCCAGAAGGACAAGCTGTGCACCGCCCGTGAGCCGCGCCCGCTCGGCTGCCGCGTGTACTTCTGCGATCCGAACTATCAACTGGCCGCCCAGCAGATCACCGAGAAACACTTGCGGCACTTGAAGGACCTGGCCGACGCCCACGGCATCGCGTGGCACTACGCGCCCTTGCACCATTTTTTGAATCATCCCGAAGCCGCCGCGTCTACGACGTGAGAACAGTCCAAGCCCCGGGATGAGCGCAGCGATTCCCGGAGGTGAAGGGTACCGCTGATGAAACCGCTTCTGTCGTCGTTTTCCCTCTTGCTGACCGCCTCCGCCATCACCGCCGCCGACTGGCCGCAATGGCTTGGCCCGCGCCGCGACGGCAGCTCCAGCGAGATCGTCGCGCCTTGGAAATCGGCCCCCAAGATCCTTTGGAAGCAGCCGGTCGGCGAGGGCCACGCAGCGCCGGTGGTCGCCGGCGGCAAGGTGTTCCTGTTCACCAAGCTCGCCAACCAGGACAATGAGCAAGTCGAGGCGTTCGACGCCGTCACCGGCAAACGCGTCTGGAAGCAGACCTGCAGGCGCGGCCCATTCAAGGGCCTGTTCGGCAACGGCCCGCGTGGCACCCCGGCCGTCGATGACGGCAAGATCTACACGTTCGGCATCACCGGCGTCCTCACCTGCCTGAGCGCCGCCGACGGCGGCCGGCTCTGGGAAATCGACACGCTCAAGCAATACAAGGCCGCCAACCTGTTCTTCGGCGTCTCCTGTTCGCCGCTGGTCGACGGCAACCGGGTCTTCGTCAATGTCGGCGGCAAGGGCGCGTCGATCGTCGCTTTGGACAAGACCAGCGGCAAGGAAGCGTGGAAGGCCCTCGACGACAAGGCCAGCTACGCGTCGCCGATCGCGATGGGCCGAGACGACGCCCGGATGCTCGTCTTCCTGACCGGAAAGGGCCTGGTCGGCATCGCGCCCGACGACGGCGACGTGGCGTGGCAGTTCCCCTTCCAGGACGCTATCAACGAAAGCTCCACGACGCCGGTGCTGGTCGGCGACTTGCTCGTCGGCAGCTCGATCACGCTCGGCAGCGTCGGCTTGAAGCTGGACGGCGGCAAGGTCAAGAAGCAGTGGCTCAACCCGGACCTGAACTGCTATTTCTCCACCCCCGTGACGGTCGGCACGGACAACGTCTACCTGATCACGGGCTCGCTGCTCAGCAAGCAGGCGATGCTCCACTGCGTCGATGCTGCCACCGGGAAGAAACGGTGGACGCGCAAGAACAAGGTCGGCACGTACCACGCCACGCTCTTGCGCACCGGCGACAACAAGATGCTGCTCCTGGAGGAAGCCGGCAACCTGGTCCTGTTCGATCCCAATCCGAAGGAATACCGCGAGCTGGCCCGCGCCAAGATCTGCGGCAACACCTGGGCGCACCCGGCGCTTTCGAACGGCAGGCTGTACGTGCGGGATGCGAAGGAACTGGTGTGCGTGGAGTTGAAGTGACGATCCTCGATCGTTCACCGTTTCGCGCTCGCGCCAACCTTCGCCGAGCGGCAACCCTGCAGCCGCAGGCGCGTTCCTGCGGGCGCGCAACGGCAAGCAGTTCTACTTCTTCGCTTCCAGCTCCTTCACCACCTCCGCGATCAGCTCCGGTTTTTGCTGCTTCAAGAGATGTTCGACCCGCGCCGCCGGCACACCGAGCTTCCTCATCACGTCGCCGGCCTGCTGCCACAGCTTCGCTTTCTTCTTCCCTTCCGCAAGATACAATTCCCCCACCAGCTCCGCGAGCCGCTCGGTCTTGATGGTCCCGAGGTTGTCGTAGTAACGCTGGATGATCTTGTGCTGGTGCGGCGAGTAGTTACGCGGCTGTTTCGATTCGCTCATACCTTCAATGTAACCGGCGAGCCGAGGTGCGTCAGCACCCGGGTGCTGACGCACCTCGGCTCGCCGAATTCGGTCATGCGTGCCGTGCTGCAACGCGTCTCCCGCGCCAAGGTCGCCATCGCCGGTGAAATCGCCGGCGAGATCGGCCCCGGGCTGGTCGCGCTCCTGGGTGTCACGCACTCCGATACCGTCGAACACGCCAAATGGCTGGCCGAGAAGATCGTCGGCCTGCGGATCTTCAACGATGCCGACGGCAAGATGAACCGCGACGTCGCCGAGATCGGCGGCGCGGTGCTGATCGTCAGCCAGTTCACGCTCTACGGCGACAGTCGCAAGGGACGGCGGCCGAGCTTTATCGACGCCGCCCCGCCGCCGCTCGCGATTCCGCTCTACGAGGCGTTCATCAACGCGGTGAAGGCCCTCGGCGTGCCGGTGGCGACGGGCCGCTTCGGGGCCGACATGCAGGTCGAGCTGGTGAATGACGGCCCGGTGACGTTGATCGTGGACAGCAAATAGGCTTTGCGATACGGCCCGAGATTTGATAAGGTTGCATGCCAATGGACGCCGCTTGCGGCTTAGCGTTCGGGTGCGGCAGTCATGTCGCGCTAAGCCGCAAGCGGCGTTTGCAAGAAAAGGCAGGATGACCTTGAGCCAGCTCTTTGCCAGGAAATCATTGAAGGTGCTGCTGGATGAAATGGCGGGCGAGCACCGCCTCAAGCGCGTGCTCGGGCCGGTGACCTTGACGGCGCTGGGCGTCGGGGCGGTGATCGGGGCCGGCATCTTCGTGGCGACCGGTTCGGCGGCGCGCAACTACGCCGGCCCCGCCCTGATGGTGTCGTACATGGTCGCAGGCGTCACGTGCATTTTCGCCGCCCTGTGCTACGCCGAGTTCGCGTCGATGGCGCCGGTGGCCGGCAGCGCCTACACCTACGCTTACACCACCATGGGCGAATTGTTCGCGTGGATCATCGGCTGGGACCTGGTGCTGGAATACGCGGTCGGCGCCTCCACCGTCGCCAACGGCTGGTCGGGGTACTTTCAGAGTGTGATTGCCAAATTCGGGTTGGTGGTGCCGATGGCACTATCGGGAGCGCCGCACAAGTATGATCAAGGTCATATCTTGCCGAACATGATCGCGAAGCACGCGCGCGCCGACGTGAAGAAGGAACTGCTTCCGGACGACAAGGACGCGCCGCTCACAGTGACGCAACGCGCCGTGGACAGCAAGAACGCCGTCTGGGCCGACGGCAGCGTCAAGGCTACCAAGGGCGTTTTCTGGACGTTCACGGGCAAGGCGATGAGCGAGGGGAAGGCCATCGACAAGACCATCGTCATCGGTCCGGTCGGCGACGCCACGACCGAAGCGCGGATCACGCATCATGAGCGCGCCTACATCAATCTCCCCGCGATCATCATCGTCGCCATGGTCACCGTCGTTCTCGTCAAGGGCATCTCGGAAAGCGCTGGCTTCAATGCGTTGATGGTGTTCATCAAGGTCGCGGCCGTGCTGTTCGTCATTCTCGTCGGGGCCTTCTACATGAACCCGGACAACTGGCAGCCGTTCGCACCTTATGGTTGGAGCGGCGTCAGCTTCTTCGGCATCCCGATGCTGGGGCAATCGAATGCCTCGGGTGAGCCGATCGGCGTGCTGGCGGGCGCTGCGATCATCTTCTTCGCCTACATCGGTTTCGATTCGGTTTCCACCCATGCCGAGGAAGCAGTCAAGCCGCAACGCGACGTGCCCATCGGCATCATCGCTTCATTGGTGGTGTGCACCATCTTGTACATCGGCGTGGTGGCAGTGCTGACCGGCATGGTGCGATACACCGAAATCGACACGAACGCCGGCGTTTCCGACGCTTTCAAGCAGATCGGCTTGCCCTGGGCCGAGTTCATCATTGCCGCGGCCGGCGTCGCCGGCATCACCTCGGTACTCCTGGTCATGATGCTCAGCGCTCCACGCGTGTTCCTTGCCATGGCACGCGACGGCTTGATTCCGAAGGGCTTCTTCGCCGACGTGCACCCCTCCTTCCGAACACCGTGGAAAAGCACGATCTTGGTCGGCGTCTTCGTGGCGGCGCTCACCGGGTTCCTTCCGATCGACGCGCTCTTGCACCTGACCAACATCGGAACTTTGTTCGCTTTCGTCATCGTCTGCGCCGCCGTACTCATCATGCGCCGCACCGATCCCGGCGCCGAGCGCCCGTTCCGGTGCCCGTTCGTGCCGCTGGTGCCGCTTCTGGGGATCGGCATGTGCCTGCTGCTGATGCTGTCGTTGCCCCCGGAGAACTGGTACCGGCTCCTCGGCTGGCTGGCCCTCGGCCTGCTGATCTACGTCCTCTACAGCCGGAAACACAGCATCCTCGGCAAGGAGCTGCGCGGTGAGATTTCGGCCCACGGCGCCTCGCCGGGTGGATCACTCAAGGATTGAGAAAAGCCGCATGAGCCAGATGCAAACGCCGACTGAAACCGGCTTCCGCCAGCAGCTCGGCCTGTTCGACGCCACCATGCTCGTCGCCGGCACCATGATCGGCTCGGGCATCTTCATCGTCTCGGCCGACATCGCCCGCGACGTCGGCTCGTCCGGCTGGCTGATGCTCGTCTGGGTGCTGACCGGCGTGATGACGATCATCGGCGCCTTGAGCTACGCCGAGCTGGCCGCCATGATGCCCAACGCTGGCGGCCAGTACGTCTACCTGCGCGAAGCCTACGGACCGCTGCCCGCCTTCCTGTACGGCTGGACGTGCTTCCTGGTGATCCAGACCGGCTCGATCGCGGCGGTCGGCGTCGCCTTCGCCAAGTTCCTCGGCGTGCTCGTGCCTTCCCTCGGCACCGACAACATCCTCTGGCGCGTCGATCACGGCGACATCCGGTTGACCTTGCCCGTCCCCTGGATGTCGGAGCCGCGCGTGTTCTTCGAGCGCACCGAGTTCACCGTGTCGGCGGGGCAGCTGGTCGCCGTCGTGGTCGTGGCCTTCCTGTCGCTGCTCAATTGCCGCGGCGTGCGCGAAGGCAAGATCGTGCAGAACACGTTTACCATCGCCAAGACGCTGGCGCTGATCCTCTTGATCGTGGTGGGGCTCACGGTCGCGGTGAATCCCACGGCCGTGTCGGCCAACCTGAGCGACGTCTGGGGCGGCATCTCGGAGACGCCTCGGTACGAGGAGGTCTCGCGTTTCGTGCCGATCTCGGCGCTGGCCATCACGCTGGTGGTGTGCGGGGCGATGGTTGGCTCGCTGTTCTCGGCGGACGCCTGGAACAACATCACGTTCACGGCCGGCGAGATCACCAACCCGCGCCGCAATCTGCCTGGGGCGCTGGCGCTGGGGACCGGCATGGTCATCATCCTGTATCTGCTCGCCAACCTGGCCTACCTGGCCGTGCTGCCGGTGGGCGGCGATGCGACCCTGGCCGCCAAACTTGCCGACGCCGCCGACCAGGCTGCGACCCCTCAGGAGCAAGCCGAGGTGGAACGCCGCTTCGCCGAGGCCACGCCCGAGCTGGGAATTCAGCACGCCCGCGCCGACCGCGTCGGCACCGCGGTGCTGCAACAGGCTTCCCCCAACCTCGGTGTGCCGTTCATGGCCGTCGCGATCATGATCTCCACCTTCGGCTGCGTCAACGGCATGATCCTCATGGGGGCACGGCTCTACTATGCGATGGCCCAGGATCGATTGTTCTTTCGATCCGTCGGCGCCCTCAATCGCCAGGGGGTTCCCGCGGCGGGGCTGATCCTGCAGGGATTCTGGTCGATCGTGCTGATCTTCACCGGCAGCTACAGCGAGCTGCTCGACTACGTCATCTTCGCCGTGCTGATCTTCTACGTGCTCACCGTGTGGGGCCTGTTCATCCTGCGGCGCACCATGCCCGACGCGCCGCGGCCGTATCGGGCCCTCGGCTACCCGGTGATTCCGGCGCTGTACGTCGTGATGTGCGCCGTCATCTCCATCGCGCTCTTGATTGTGCGGCCCGTCTACAGTTGGCCGAGCTTCTTGCTGGTGCTGACGGGGATCCCGGTCTACTACCTGTGGCCGGGGAAGCGGGCGCGGTAAACCCACGAGGCTCATGCGCCCGTGTTTAGCCCCGGTTCGCAGAACCGGGGCGGACGTCATCCTGGCAATGGAGTCATGCTACGCGCGGGATGCTGCCCGCCCCGGTTCTTCGAACCGGAGCTAAACGAATTCGAAGCGAGACCGCCCTAGAATATGGTGACAGCCATCGTGTTCCAGGACAGCATCGTGCCCGATCTCCAAGCCAATCTGTTCGGCGAACCCGAGGCGCCGCCAATCGCCGTCGCCAGCCGCTTCGCCGAGATCGTCTTCGACCGACCGCTTGATCATGCCTACACCTACGCGGTGCCGGACCATCTCCTCGACATCATCGCCGTCGGCAAGCGCGTGCTCGTGCCGTTTGGCCGCGGCGATCGCAAGGCGGCCGGGTTTTGCGTCGGCGTCAACTCGACGCCGCCCGAGCGCCACGCCAAGCAGCTCCTGCAAATCCTCGATGACGAGCCGCTGTTCACGCCGCAGCTCCTGCGCTTGACGCGCTGGCTGGCCGACTACTACCTGTGCGGCTGGGGCCAGGTGCTCAACGCCATCGTGCCGGCCGGCGTCAAGCACCGCGCCGGGACGCGGTCGGTAGTGCTGATCGAGGCCGTGCCGCAGGCGTTGTGGCCCAATCCGCCGCCGAAGCTGACCGGCAAGCAGAAGCATGTTCTGGGAATCCTGCGGGAACAAGATCAGCCGATCGACGTCCGCCACCTGGTCCGCTTGAGCCAGTGCGCGATGGGGCCGATCAAGGCACTCGTCGATAAAGGCTTCGCGCGGCGCAAGTTCGGCCGCATCGAGACCGTCCCAAAGCGCGATGATGAAGACGCGGACGCGCCGCCGTCGAACTTCGTGCCCGAAGCCCCGTTCACGCTCACGGACGATCAGCAGCTCGTCTGGAACACGATCGAGCCGGCCTTGCGCGACGGCGGGTTCAAGCCATTCCTGCTCCACGGCATCACCGGCAGCGGCAAGACCGAGATCTACCTGCGCGCCATCAACGAGGTCGTTCGCCAGGGTAAAGAAGCCCTGGTCCTCGTGCCGGAAATCAGCCTCACGCCGCAAACCATCCAGGCGTTTCGCGGCCGCTGCGGCGACGTGGCGGTCTTGCACAGCCACATGCAGCAGGCGGAGCGCGGCGGCCACTGGCGCAAGATCGCGGCCGGCAAGGCCGGGGTCATCGTCGGGGCCCGCAGCGCCGTGTTCGCGCCGACGCGCCGGCTCGGCCTGATCGTCATCGACGAGGAGCACGACTCCAGCTACAAGCAAGACGCCACGCCGCGCTATCATGCCCGCGACGTGGCCGTCATGCGGGCCCGGCTCGAAAACATCCCGATCATCCTCGGCTCGGCGACGCCGTCCTTGGAAAGCTGGCACAACGCCGAACGCGGGCAATACACGCTCCTGTCGCTGCCGAAGCGGGTGCTCGATCGGCCGTTGCCGCCGGTGCACCTGGTCGATCTGCGTCACGACCGGCATCCGGACAAGCGCCTCCACGGCCTGAGCCCGAGCCTGGAGCGGGCCATGCGGCAAGCGCTCGACGCCGGCGGCCAGGTGATCCTGCTCCTGAATCGCCGCGGGTTCTCGACGCACATCCAGTGCCCGGGCTGCGGCCACGTCGAGCAGTGCAAATTCTGCGACCTGGCGTTGATCTTTCACCGAGACCGCAACGTCGCCATGTGCCACTACTGCGGCTACGAGCAGCCGCCGGCCGAGCGTTGCCCCGTGTGCGGCCTGGGTCAGGTGCGCTACCAGGGGATGGGGACGGAAAAACTGCACGCGGAGATCGAAGCGAAGTTCCCGGGCACGACGACGGCACGGATGGACAGCGATTCGATGCGCAAGCCCGGCAGCCATCGCCAGACGCTGCACGCCTTCCAGCGCGGCGACATCCAGATCCTGCTCGGCACGCAGATGATCGCCAAGGGGCTGGATTTTCCCAACGTGACGCTGGTCGGCGTGGTGAACGCCGACGTGGCCCTGCACTTCGCCGATTTTCGGGCCGGCGAGCGCACCTTTCAGTTGCTGGCCCAGGTCGCCGGCCGAACAGGCAGGGGCCCGCGCGGCGGCAAGGTGTTCGTGCAGACGTTTCAGCCGGAGCACCCGAGCATCGCGCTGGCCGCCCGGCATGACTACCGCGGCTTTGCCGCGGCGGAGCTGGCCCATCGCCAAAAACACGGATATCCGCCGTATCAGCGGCTGGCCCGGCTCATCGTCCGTGGGAAAAACGCGAAGTCGGCCGGCGACTACGCCGATCGCCTGGCCGCCGCATTTGAGCAGGCCCAGGAGCGGCTGAAGAAAACCCAGTCCGGCCAGATCCGCATCCTGGGCCCGGCGGAGGCGCCGATCTTCCGCCTGAAGGGTTACCACCGTTTCCATTTCCAACTGCAATCGCCGAGCTCGGCGTACCTGCACGACGTGCTGCGGCAGACCCTGCCGACCGCAAAGCCTGGGCAGGGGATTGAGGTGACGGTGGACATTGACCCGCAGGATATGCTGTAGTCATGCGCATCCGACTTTTTCGAGCTGTGAGTCCGGCAGAACTGGCGGACATCGGTAGCTGCAACGGCTTCCGCCCGATCACCAACTCCCTGGAGGGTAAGTGGTTCGCGGAAAGCGACAGGCATGCCAGAAAGTGGGGAGTGTTGCTGCACGGAGCTGTCACAACGTCGCGGATCTGATGTTTCGGTTGGCTTCTCTGGACCAGATTGGACCAGCGCGGTACGCTGATGTTGACTTGCTGACATTGATCAACGCCGTCCATCACGGCATCGTCGAAGTGCCTTGAATTGAGGTAGCCCACCGAATGGCATGCCAACTGCTTGCGCGCGTGAGATTCGACTGGTTGTCCCCGGAACAAGGCGGCCGGCGGGCCCCGTGGATCGGCGCTCGCTATGTCCCGACCGCGCGAATCACCGGCGACAACGAACTCTTCAGCGTGATCGTGCAATTCGAATCGGCCGATCGGCCGAACCCGACGTTGGGCCAACTCGGATTGCTCAACCCCGATCTAGCCAATGTGCGCTCGCGGATTCGCGCCGGCACCCGGCTGGACATCACCGAAGGGCCGCGCAAGGTCGTGACTGCACCGTCATCGCGACCGAGGCGGCGGAATCGTCCTGACCGCGGATTCGTTCGGCAAGTGCTGGAAATGCGCCGCCGTTCTGGTAGATTCAACTCTCGACGGTCCCGCCACCGACGTATGAGGAATCTCTCCATGACGAAGAAGTTCAACGTCGCCATGATCGGCCTCGGCTTCGGCGCCGAGTTCATCCCGATCTATGAGAAGCACCCGCTCGGCAATGTCTACGCCATCTGCCGCCGCAACGAAGCCGAGCTGAACAAGGTCGGCGATCATTTCCGGATCGACAAGCGCTTCACCAAGTACGAGGACGTGCTCAAGGACCCGCAGGTCGATTTCGTGCACATCAACTCGCCGATCCCCGACCACGCCTGGATGTCGATGGCGGCCCTCAAGGCCGGCAAGCACGTCATGTGCACCGTCCCCATGGCGACGACCATCGAGGAATGCCGGCAGATTTGCGACCTGGTCGCCAAGACCGGCAAGAAGTACATGATGGCCGAGACGGTCGTGTACAGCCGCGAGTTCCTGTTCATCAAGGACATGTACGAGAAGGGCCACCTGGGCAAGATCCAGCACATGGCGGCGTCGCACCCACAGGACATGGACGGCTGGCCGGACTACTGGCAAAAGATGATCCCGATGCACTACGCCACCCACGTGGTCAGCCCGGTGCTGGGGCTGGTGAAAGGGCGGGCGGAGTACGTGAGCTGCTTCGGCTCGGGGACGGTGCGCGACGACATCGCCAAGAAGTCAGGGAACAAGTTCGCCGTCGAATCGTGCCACATCAAGATCAAGGATTCCGACATCGCCGCCCACATCTGGCGGTTCCTGTACGACGTGGCCCGGCAGTATCGCGAGAGTTTCGACGTGTATGGAACCAAGAAGAGCTTCGAGTGGACCCTGGTCGAAGGCCAGCCGCACGTGTTGCACACGGCGAAGAGGCCGGAGCCCGAAATCCCGACGAAGGCCGAGGTGCCGGACTTCGCGTCGCTCTTGCCCGAGGAGATTCGCGAGTTCACGCAATCGATTCAGGACGAGCAGCACCTATCGTTCATCCAGGGGGGCGGCCACGGCGGTTCGCACCCGCACCTGGTCAACGAGTTCCTGAACGCCTTGGCCCAGGACCGCGATCCCTGGCCCAACGCGACCCTGTCGGCCAACTGGACCTGCGTCGGCATCTGCGCCCATCAATCCGCGCTCAAGGGCGGCGAGATCGTGAAGCTGCCGGAGTTCACGTTGAAGTAGTGAGTGGTGGAGTGGTGAGTGGTCCATACACAACACACTCACCACTCACTCACGACTCACCAACTCACGCACTCTTGACGGTCACCAGCTTCGGCTTGACGGCTTCGTGCTTGGGCAGGTGCACGGTGAGCACGCCCTGCTTCAGCTCGGCGTCGATCTTGCTGGCGTCGATCGTTTCGTGGAGCTGGAAGACGCGATAGAAATCGCCGGCTTCGTTTTCGCCGAGGATCGCTTCGCCGGTCTGCGGGCGGGCGGCGCGCTTGCCGTGCAGCGTCAGCTCGCCGCGCTCGTAGCGCAGGTCAACGTTGCCCGGCGCGACCCCCGGCACATCGGCCTGCAGCAGGATCTCCTGGTCGGTCTCGTAAATGTCCACACGCGGCAACACGGTGTTCCCGGTGCGGGTGCGTTCGCCGTTGGCTTGCTCAACCAGTGCGTTCTTGGCCATGGAAATACCTCCTCGAAAAGTTCTGGCGTACGGAACCGGCCCGCGGCACGCGCGCCGCGGGCGTTTGCGGTCGATCTTTACGCTTTCACTTCGATCTTGCGCGGCTTGGCGCCTTCGTGCTTGGGCAGCACGATCGTCAGCACGCCGTTGTCGAGCCGAGCGTCGACCTTGTTCGGATCGATCGCCGACGGCAGCGTCAAGGCGCGGACGAACTTGCCGAAGTGCCGCTCCTGCCGGTGCTGGACGGCCTTCTGCGGCGGGGCGACCTTGCGTTCGCCCTTGATGGCGAGCTGATTCTGCCCGGTCACGTAGATCTCCAGGTCGTTCATGGTCAAGCCTGGCAGCTCCGCTTCAACGCGGAACGCGTCATCCTCTTCCCACACATTGAGCGCGGGAAACGTCGCCACGTCGAACGATTGGCCGCTCCAATCGTTCCAGCGGCTGAACAGGCGATTCATCTCCTCGTGCAGATTGTGCATCTGCCGCAACCACGACCCTTCCAACGGATTCCAGCGCGTAACCAACATGACTTCTCCTCCTTTGTGGGACAGGTGACAGTGAAGAATCAGGATCGGCGCGCACACCATTCCGTGCCGCGACTTGGCGGCGCGGCCGATCCCAAGGTTTGTTGCAGGTTCTGGGTTTGTTCGTCCGCCGGCGGCTGCAGGTTAGGTTTCCAACGTTCCAACCTGACCGTTCAACGTAACTGGACAGATTGGAAATCTATCCTACAGTGCCGACTTCGTTCCATCCCGTGGTTGGATGCAAGCTCCATGCCAATGGATTCGCGCGAAAACTGCCGAGCGCAACACGTTGAAAATCGGGGATTTGCGAATCGCGGGCCAAGCGGCCTGTCGGCAGGCACGCTGTCAACTCATGACACCGGCATGTCAATGTGGCATCCGACCCGATCCTACGCCACCGGGCCTGCGTCGTCCTCGCTGGACTCCTCGCTGGGTTCCTCGCCGGAATCTTCCGATTCGATCGAGAAATCCGGCGCCAGCCGCTGCAGCACCTCGGTGAATTCCGGCGGCGGCGTGACGATGACCTGGTCCTTGTCGATGCTCACGCTGAACAGCCGCCACACCCCTTGCCGCACCCAGAAAATCTCGCCGCTGATCGGGTACGGCACTGTCTCGTGCGTGCGCGACGCCAGGGCCCGCAGCCAGGCGATGTGACCGAGGGCGTCCTTGGCCACCGGCAACACCAGCAACTGATCGCGGCCGGGCAGGGCGACGAAGAAGCCGTCGTCGTGGCCGGGGATCATCCAATCAAGCAGCATCGCCCGCGACGAATCGTAGGCGTCGCCGACCTCGCAGTGGCGCAGGCCGGATTCCTCGTGGATCTGGTTGACGCAATTCTCGGGAGTCTTGCCGCGGAGGTTGGCGACGGCGCGGTCGAGCCAGACCGCCGCGTCTTGCCCGGACTCGGCGATCTGCTGCACGCTCACGTACGACATGCTGTTGGGATAATCGACCACCAGCGTGACGCCGAGGCGCTTGCCCACCAGCGGCTGATACCAGATCTCCTTGCCTTCGGTGGCCGGCGCGAACGGCGGCCCCAACCGCAGCAGGATCCGCTCGGCGACCTCATTGAGATTGACCGTGCTCGACGATTCCGGCGGCACGCTCCGCAGCATCTCGACGATCAGCCCCGGCCAGGTGGTGCGCTCCTCGCGCCGCAGCCGGCGATACAGGTTCTCCAGGCCGAGCACCTGCTCGTGGCCGCCGGCGTCGGTGCATTCCACCGCCAGGCCCAGCCAGCGCCGCGGCTCCCACTGCATTTCGGCCAGCGCCTCGCGCAGCGCCAGCAAGAAGCTGCCGGGATACCGCGCCGGCGCCGACTGACGACCAGGATGACTGCGAGCGCGGGGATACATGGTAGTCAATGGTCATTGGTCATTAGTCATTAGCCATTGGCCAATTGACCAATCACTAATGACCAATGACGAATGACTGTTCACGGCAAGTTCGCCGGGCGTTTGCCGACTTTCACTGTCACGGTTTGACGCTGACCGTTGCGGAGGATCTCGACGTTAACGTCGCGTTGGGGCGGGATGTCGACGATCAGCTGGCGAAAATGCCGCACGGGTTGATATTGCGACAGTACTTCGTTGTTCATGCGGACGATCACGTCCCCCTGCTGCAAGCCCGCGCGCTGGGCCGGGTCGCCCGGGACGATTTTCGTGATCACGACGCCGCCGTCCACCACGCCGAGGGCCTTCGCCTTGGGGCCGGGCAGCTCCTCCAGGGCGATGCCCAGGTAGCCGCGCGGCACCTCGCCGTTCTCGATGAGCTGCTCGACAATCTTCTTGGTCGTGTTGCTGGGGATGGCGAAGCCGATGCCCTGGTTGCCGCCGTTGTCGCTGGCGATGGCGACGTTAATGCCGGCGACGCGCCCCAGCTGATCGAACAGCGGGCCGCCGGAGTTGCCGGGATTGATGGCGGCGTCGGTCTGCAGCAGCTCGACCAGGTCGAGCATGTGCAAGAGCCGGCCCTTGGCGCTGATCACTCCCTGCGTCACCGTCTGCCGGAGATTGAGCGGACTGCCGATCGCCAGCGTCCAATCGCCCACGTGCACGTCCTTGTCGCTGTCGGCGAACTCGGCAACCGTGTTGACTTCGTCCTTGAGCGCCGCCGGCAGGTCCGCCGGCAAGCGGATCACGGCCAGATCGGTGATGGCGTCGGAGACGGCGGCGCTCGGCTCCAGCCCGAGCGAGCGCCCGCTGGCAAACGTCAGCCGCAGGCGCTGCGCGTTGACGATGACGTGATGATTGGTCAACACATGGCCCGGCTTCACGAGCAGCCCGGAACCGACGCCGAGCTGGACGTAATGGCGATCCTTGTCCGCGTCATAGAAGAGGCTCCGTTTGCCGATGGGGCCGAGGATGATCTCTTGTTTCGGCTCGCGGTAGTTGGCCACGTTCACGACCATCGGGGCCACCTTGCGAACCACTTCGCGAAACCCCAGCGACGCCAGATGCACGCGCTTGTCGAGCGCGTCGAGCCGCGCGTCGGCGTGTTCCGCCTCGGCCCTCAGCTCCGCGCGCCGCTTCTGATAGATCGCCTCCGCCTCGCCCTGCGCTTCCCGGATGCGCCAGTGCATGAGCAGCATCGGCGTGACGTACAGCACGAAGACGATCAGCGACACGAACGCGGCGCTGGGCATCACCCAACCCCACAGCGTCCGGTTCACGACGGCGGCGGCCGGCGCTGGCTGGGTCGGCGTTTCAGCGGGCGGCGACACGAGGGGTTCCGGCGGCGGTGGCGGCGGGCTGGCAATCACCGGCGGCGGCGGTTGCGAGGTGAAGGCGTCAGCGCGAATCGCTGGGCTCGATGCCGTCAACTCTGGTTCCGAAGCGGATGGCGTCTCGACAGTGCGATCGTCGTTGGATTGCATGAACGGTTCCGGGCAAGGTTCAGGGTCGCTACGCCGATTATACCCGACTCAGCCATGTTCGACGTGGATAGATCTCCGAATCTGTCCCGTGTGTCGCGCACGGCGGACAGAATCGGAGTGCTATTCCACGACAGAATCGGAGTTCTATTCCACGACAGAATCGGAGTTCTATTCCACGACAGAATCGGAGTTCTATTCCACGATCTACTCCATCTCCTCCTGATACCGCTCCGGAATCGCCTGCTCGAGCGCCTGCCGCGACGCCGCTTTGCCGGTCAGCAACCGCACCTGCTGATCGAGCTGGTTCAAGAGCAGGTCGCGCGGCGCGATCGTCAGGCAGCCGCGCAGCTTGGCTTCGCGCAACAGCTCGCTGGGCCGCACCGAGGCGGTCAGGTCCATCACGGTCATGCCCGCCTTGAGGTAGCCGGCGTGGATGCCGCCGCTGCCGGGCTTCATCGGGTCCTCGTGCTTCTCCTCCGCGCACACCACGAGCACGTCGTGCATGGTGCTGTACAGGGCTTCGAACAGAATGAACCGGCAGCCGATTTCGTGGGCGATGTCCTGGCCGGCCTTCTTGTTGAAGCTGGCCACGATGGCGCTGCCGCCGTGCCGCTGCACCTCGGCCGCCAGGATCCGGGCGCTGGCGTTGACGCCGACGATGACCACCATGCGGTCCTTCAGCGGATTGTCGCCGGGAAACTTCGAGGCCAGGGCGTTCTTGAGCGCCTCGATCCACGTCTGGGCCGCGGTGTGGAACGCATGCCAGGCGTCCCCCTTGTGGATGAGCACGTCGGCCGCCTGCGTCGTCTTCGCCGCCCCGTGCGCCTCGGCCCCGATCTGCAGGATGCGCTGCTGGTGTTCGGCATCGACCACCAGCGCCCCCAGCTTCACCGCGTCGATCACCTTGCGAAAAACCTTCAAGTCGCCCACCGCCAGCGGCAGGCAACGGTAGGGCGACTCGGCCTGGGCCAGCACCGCGTTGAGCGTGGCCACCGTGATGATCTCGCGCTCGCCGAACCCGGTGACGCCGACGAAGCGCGTCGATTTGTGCACGTCGTGAAAGCGGTAAATCGTCCCCAGGTCGTCGATGGTCGGCTCGCCGGGATATGCCTCCATGCCGTGCTCCAGCGCGGCGTAGATCCATGGCGCGCCGATCCGCTGGCCGAGGATCGCCAGCATCACCCCCGGCTTGCCCAGGCCGACCACCACCGTCGGCACCGTCGCCTTGGCGACGATCTGCACGAGCGGCCAGGCCTCTTCCGGTGTGCGGGCCAGCGTCACCAGCTTGATCACATCGGGGCTCTTGGTCTTGGCGTCGTCGTAGATGTCGAGGATGTCCGGCGGCGTCTCCTGCAGGTTCGTGTACGAGATCACCCGCTGCGACGGCGGAAACCGGCGGATGTCGTCGGCCGCGTCCAGCTCGATCTCCACGTAGTCGGCCTTGCTGATGATGCATTGCCGCAGGATGGCGAGGCGTTCCTGCTCGCTGCCGTCCCAGTAGCCGCCGTCCTTGGCGCGGCGGCAGCTCATGATGACCGGCTTGGGTTTGTTGGCGATCAGCTCGCCGACGTCGGGGGCCTTGCCGAAGCGATCCAGGCGCACTTCAAGCAAGTCGGCGTAGCGAGCGGCGTTGAGCATGTCGACGAGCGCAAGCCGGCGCGATTCCTGGTTGATGGAGATGCAGACCATGACGACTCCGGGAACGGAATCGCTCTAGTTTGGCAGAAACCGCGGCGGGGTCAAGGGGGGAGTGAGAGAGTGAGTGGTGGTGAGTGGTGAGTGGTGACTCTTACCCGTCACGAAACCTCCGCCAACGGCGGCCATTCGTTTTCGACGCCCTCGTCCTCGATGAGCCGCAGCTGTTCTTCGCTGATCTCGTAGTGGTCGCTGACTTTTGCGTACGATTCGCGGACATTCTTCATCTCGTCCTGGGCCGTGACCAAGGCGCGAAAGATGGCTTTACGTTCTTGAACCGTGAGACGTTTGCTGGTCACGACATCCTCCTCAAAAAGGCCGGCGCCGCCGTCCTGACGGCGCTCTGTTATTCAGTATAGCCAGCCTGTTTCGCCCAAACGGAGAATTCCCGGATTTTTCGATGCCTCCCTGGGCGAAAACCGTGTACGCTGACCAAACCTTTGGGCGAATCGACGACGAACCGCAGAGAACGCAGAGAGCCGCAGAGAAAGCACGAGTAGCCAGAACACCGACAGGAGCATTGATCCCGCCATGCCAATCAAGATCCTGACCGCCATCACCGCCCTCGCGCTCACGGCCGCGCCGTTGCCCGCCGGCGAACCCAATGCTGCCGCCACGCGTTGGCAGCCGCGCCTGGAGCGCATCCAGGCGTGTCTGGACAAGGAGATCGCCAGCCTCGAAAAGCTCTACTATCATCTGCATTCGCACCCCGAACTCGCCTTCCAGGAAGTTCAGACCTCCGCCCGGATGGCCACCGAACTTTCACAGCTCGGCTTCGAAGTCACCACCAAGGTCGGCGGCCACGGCGTCGTCGGCGTCTTCAAGAACGGCCCCGGCCCCACCGTCATGGTCCGCGCCGACATGGACGCCCTGCCCATCACCGAAAGCACCGGCCTCCCCTACGCCAGCAAGGTCCGCACCCGTGACAAGGAAGGCAACGACGTCGGCGTCATGCACGCCTGCGGCCACGACATGCACATGACCAGCTGGACCGGCACGGCCCGCACGCTCATCGCTCTCAAGAATCACTGGCAAGGCACGCTCGTCTTCATCGGCCAGCCGGCCGAGGAAGTCGGCGGCGGCGCCCGCCGCATGATCGACGACGGCCTCTTCAAGCGCTTCCCGCGCCCCGACTATTGCCTGGGCCTGCACTGCGCCCCGAACTTACCGCACGGCCACATCGGCTATTCCGAAGGCCTGCTCCTGGGCAACGTGGACACCGTGGACATCACCGTCAAGGGCGTCGGCGGCCACGGCTCGGCGCCGCACCTGACTGTCGATCCCATCGTCATCGCCGCCCGCATCGTCCTCGACCTGCAAACCCTGGTGAGCCGCGAGCGCAACCCGCAAGACCCGGCCGTGGTCACGGTCGGCTCGATCCACGGCGGCACCAAGCACAACATCATTCCGTCGGAAGTGAAGCTGCAGCTCACGGTGCGCTCGTTCAAGGATGAAGTGCGCCAGGGGCTGCTCGAAGGCATCCAGCGCATCACCAAGGCGGCGGCCCTGGCCGCCAAGGCGCCGGAGCCGATCATCCGCATCGAGATCGATGACTGGTGCCCGGCCCTGTACAACACGCCCGAGCTGGCCAAGAAGACGGCGACGTTGTTCAAGAACGTCCTGGGCAAGGACAACATCCACGAGGTGCCGCCGATCATGGGGGGCGAGGATTTTTCCCGCTACGGCCGGGCGGGCGTGCCGATCTTCTTCTACTTCCTCGGCACCGCGGACCCGGCGAAGCACGCCGCCTGGAAGAAAGGCGGCCCGGCGCTGCCCGGCATGCACTCGGAGTTCTACTACCCGATCCCGCAACCTACGATCCGCGCGGGGGTCACCAGTATGAGCGTCGCGGTGTTGAATTTGTTGAAGACGGTGGATTGACCACATTTGTTTAGCCCCGGTTCGAAGAACCGGGGCGGGCAGGCGGCGGCAATGGAACGAATCCCACCGCCCGGATGAGGTCCAGCCGGCGGCGGTCAGGCAGCGGCGATGGATAGAATCCCACGCGCGGGATCATGTCCGCCCCGGTTCTTCGAACCGGGGCTAAACGGAGGCGTTGCATGAAACGATCACTTGCACTGCTGGCCGTCCTCCTCACCGCCACGCGGGCCGCGCCGCAAACCAAGTTGGTTCCCGACCTGCAGGCCGTGCCGCAACCATACCACCAGCTCTCCTTCCAGCGCGACGCCCAGGAAATCACCCGTCTTTTTTTCGACCCCCAGCTGCGGCGGCCGTTCCTGTTCCCGATCATCGGCCCTTCCGGCCGAAGGCTGACGCGCATGGGCCATCCGCACGATCCGGAAGGCCACAGCCATCACAACTCGGTGTGGATTTCGCACCATGATGTCAACGGCGTCACCTTCTGGGGCGACAAGGGCCCCGGCCGCATCGTGCATCAACGGATCGAGAAGATCGCCGACGACGGCAAGGCGTCGTGGGTCATCACGCATCATGCCTGGATCGACGAATCGAAGAAGAAAACGCTGCTGCTCGAACGCCGCCGCACCCACGTGCAAATCCTGGACAACCCGGGCGAATGGCTGCTCATCCTCGATGTGACGCTGCAAGCCAAGGAAGACGTCGTCCTCGGCAAGACGCCGTTCGGACCGATCGGCGTCCGCATGGCCAAGA
Source organism: Gemmataceae bacterium (assembly GCA_022616435.1). Classification (GTDB taxonomy): domain Bacteria; phylum Planctomycetota; class Planctomycetia; order Gemmatales; family Gemmataceae; genus JAKEET01. The sequence goes on along the minus strand of JAKEET010000155.1, from coordinate 16,643 downwards.
CCATCGGCGTCCACGACGGCGGCGGCACGATCCGCAACTCCAGTGGGCAAACGAACGAGAAAGGCGTATTCTGGAAACGCGCGAAGTGGGTCGATTACGCCGGGCCGGTGGTGGACAAGACGATCGAAGGCATCACCCTGTTCGACCATCCGGACAACCCCAACCATCCGTCGGTGTTCCACGTGCGCGACGACGGCTGGATGGGGGCGTCGCTGACGTTTGAGGGCCCCTTGAAAATCGCGCCGAGTGAACCATTGCACGTGCGCTACGGCCTGTATATCCACCGCGGCCTGCCGGCCCACAGCGAGCTGGATCGCCGCTGGCGGGAGTTCGCGGACATCAAGCTCGTGGAACCGGCGAGGAAGAAATGAAACCGATGGAGGGCGACATGGTGGAGGGTGGATTGGTCGAGGGTGGATTGGTGGAGAGTGGCATGCTTTCGCGGATCCCACGCGATGACGGCAAACTGCCGACCAACACCGCGAAAGCATGCGGTCCCCGGCTGCTCCCGCATGCTTTCGCCGCGTCGGTCCAGAATCCACTCACGTCGCGCGGGATCGGCGAAAGCATGCCACCCAGGTTGATGGTGCTTGTTTCCATCGTCGTCTTGGTGTTTGTTTCTGTTTTCCCCGCGCATGCGCAAACGCCTCCGAAGGACAAAGACCGCCTCGAACAATCCGTCGATAAGGCCCTCGTCTTCCTGCACACCATGCAGGAACCCGACGGCAGCTGGCGCGTCTACGGTCAAGCCAGTCCCGCCGTCACGTCGCTGGCAGTCATGGCGTTTCTCTCCGCCGGGCATGTCCCCGACGAAGGCCCCTACGGCGCCGCCGTCGCCAAGGGCATTCGCTGGGTCCTGTCGCAGCAGCGGCCCAACGGCGTCATCAACAGCAACGTCGGCATGGAAGGCTACCACCATGGCATCAGCACGCTCATGCTTGCCGAAGTCATCGGCATGACCGACGCCAAGCTCGCCAAAGAATTGCGTCCCAAGCTGGAGAAGGCCGTTGCCGTCATCCTGATTGGCCAGGCGATGCAAGCGACCGCCTATCAAGGCGGCTGGCGCTACACCCTCCCCAGCCACGACGCCGACATGAGCGTCACCGGCTGGCACGTGCTGGCGCTGCGGGCCGCCAAGAACCTCGGCTGCGACATCCCCGCCGAACGCATCGACCTGGCCTTGGGCTTCATCCGCCGCTGCCGCGACGCCTCCACCGGCGGGTTCTGCTACACCCCCGGCGGCCGGGTCACCATGGCCTGCACCGGCACCGGCGTGCTCGCGCTGGAGCTGGCCGGCAAGGAGCACCGCCATTCGCGCGAGGCGCTCCAGGCCGGCTCCTACATCCTCAAGCACCCGCCGCGCTGGAACGACGAGCACTTCAGCTATGCCGTCTATTACTGCTCGCAGGCCACCTTCCAGCTCGGCAACAACTACTGGAACTTCTATCGCCCGCAGCTGCACAAGGTGCTGTTCGACTACCAGAAGGCCAACGGCTCCTGGGTCGGCAACGACGGCGTCGGGCCGGTCTACAACACCGCCATGGCCGTGCTGGCGTTGACGGTGGAGTATCGGTACTTGCCGATCTATCAGCGGCATGAGGAGCCCAAGTAGGACAGGACTCCGCTCCTGTCCAGGTTGGGGGACAGGAGCAGAGTCCTGTCCTACGAACCGTCATCCCCCACCTCCCCCGCGATCGGCCGCGACGTGTCCACTCCCAGCCAGCAGATTGCCGTCAACACAAAAACGGCGACGTACATGTAGAACAGCGGGTCATATTGCTCGCGGCCGGTGTAGCCGAGGCTCTTGCGATAATCGGCCAGGGCGCCGAACAGGAATTGCGACGCCATCGCCCCGAACACGCCGACGCCGTTGAGCAGGCCGAACATCGCTCCCAGGTGCTTCCCGGACAATTCGATGACGCTGGCCCACCAGTGCGCCTGGTAACCGAACATCAAGAGACACGAGGCCCCCGCGCAAACCGCGGACAGTGTTGGGCCGTCCACGAAGATGCTCGCCGCAAGAAAGACCGCCGCGCCGGCGTACGATCCAAAGCAGATGAGCCGCCGCGCGCGCTGGCGATGGCGGCTATGATTGTTGACCCAGTTGGACACAAATCCGCCCGCCAGCGTGCCGACCGCCCCCACCGCCAGCACCATCGACATCAGGTTGCCCGACTGTTGCCGGGTCACCCCGCGCGCCTCTTGCAGGTAGGTCGGATACCACGAGAAAAACATGTACGCCACGAACGAGGCCATGGTCATGATCCCGCCCAGGAGCCATGCCGACGGGTGCGCGAAGATCGTCCCCCATGGCAGCGGATCGTGGTGCGGCATCTGCCGCGGCGGGCCGATCCATTGCAGTTCCGCCTGGTTGACGCGCGGATGCTGGGCCGGCAGGTCGCGAAACCAGAAGTAGAACACCGGCACCCAGATCGCCCCCGCGCAGCCGAACACGACGAACGTCCAGCGCCACGTGACCGATTCGATCAGGAACGCGGCGACCAGGGGCGCCAGCGCGCCGCCGACCTGCGCGAACGTCAGCATGATCCCCTGCACGTTGCCGCGCTCGCGCTCGGGGAACCAGCAGGTCAACACGCGGGCGGCATTGGGATACGCTCCCGCCTCGCCCGCGCCGAACAGGAACCGAATCAGGATCAGGAGCACCAGGCTGTTGAACACCAGCGGGATGTATCCCCACGGCGTCGGCACGACATGACCGCTGTCGAACGAGAAGAATGGCACCAGTCCCGTGAGCGCCGTGAACAAAGACCACCAGAGCACGATCCGGGCCAGCACCCGCCGCGAACCGTACTTGTCGCCCCAGCGGCCGGTGGGGACTTCGAACAGCCCGTACGCCAGCGTGAACGCCATGTGGACAAAGCTCATCTGCGTCAGCGACAACCCCAGGTCCCGCTGGATTTCGGGCGACGCCTGCCCCATGCAGATGCGGTCGAGATACAGGATGAACGCCATCGCGCACAGAAACCCAAGAACGACGTACCGGGCTCGCGTCGGCGGTTCCAACGAGATGGGCGAGTCGTGATGGTGCGTCGCCATGGATGGGTTCACGGGGGTGGGAGCAGCCGATGCAGTCTAGCGGACGAGATCGATCCCGTCCACGAACCGCGCGATTTTCTTGCTCGCCGCGCGTGCGCTGCTAAGATGGCTCCTTTACCGCCGCTTGCGGTTTAGCGCTCGCGCGTCCATTCCCGAACGCTAAGCCGCGAGCGGCGCTAAGCCGCAAGCGGCTGGACCCTGGCATGGGCGTCTACGAAGACTGGAACCTCGAACCGATCATCAACGTCTCCGGCGCCGTCACGCGTCTGGGCGGCGCGCCGATGCCCGAGGCCGTGCTCGACGCGTTCTGCGCCGCGGCCCGGGAAGCCGTCCCGCTCGACGCGCTCCAGGGCGTGGCCTCGCGCGTCATCGCCGACGCTACCGGGGCCGAGGCGGGCATCGTCACCGCCGGCGCCTCGGCGGGGCTGATGATGGGCGCCGCCGCCATCCTCGCCGGCTGGGACCTGCGGCGCATGGAGCAGTTGCCGCACTGCGCCGGCTTTCCGCACGAGTTCGTCATGGCCCGCGAACAGCGCAACGGCTACGACCACGCCGTCCGCGCCGCCGGGGGGAAGCTGGTCGAAGTCGGCATGCACGAGATCGTCGCCGGCGCCGGCGTCCGCCGCGCCGAGACCTGGGAATTCGCCGCCGAGTTCGGCCCCAACACGGCCGGCGTCCTGGTCGTCTACGACGCCCAGGGCCGTCCGCCGCTGGCCGAGCTGGTCGCCAAAGCCCACGATCATCATCTGCCGGTCCTCGTGGACGCCGCCGGCGAGCTGCCGCCGCGGTCGAACTTGAAGAGCATCATCGCCACCGGCGCCGACCTCGTGACCTTCAGCGGCGGCAAATCGATCCGCGGCCCGCAGGCGACCGGCATCCTGTGCGGCCGCCGCGAGCTGGTCGGCTCGGCCTTGATCCAGATGCTCGACATGGACGACCACTTCGACCTGTGGGCGCCGCCGGCCCACTTGATCGACAAGAGCGGGCTGCCCGGCATGCCGCGGCACGGCATCGGCCGGGCGCTCAAGGTGTCAAAGGAGCAGATCATCGCCCTCTTGACGGCGCTGAAGCTGTTCACCAGCGGCGCTTACGATCATGAGCTCAAGAACATGCGCCGCTGGCTACAGGACGTCGCCCTGGGCCTGAACGGCTTGCCGGTTCGCTGCCATCTCCATGTGGCCGACGACGGCGAAAGCTTGCCGATCCTGGAGATCACCGTCGATCAAGCCGCGCTGGGCCGCAGCGCCTGGGACGTGTGTGGCCGTTTGCGGCGCGGCAAGCCGCCGGTCCACGTCGGCCACGGCAAGCTCGACGACGCGAAACTGATGATCAATCCGCTGCACTTGACCGACAACCGCACGGCGACACTGCTGCGCCGGCTTCGAGAGGAATTGTCATGACCGTGTCATCGCGTGAGGTGTTGTTGCGCCTGGGCCTGGGTGAATCCATCGCCGACGTGTGCGCCGCCGCCGGCTGGTCGCGCGCCCGCTTCGATGACTGGTGGCGCGACGAGTGCCGCCAGCGCGTCCCGGCGACGACCGGCAGCCAGCGCGTCGGCGGCATCCACAAGGGCGTTCGCATCGAGCGCGACCGGTTCGGCATCCCGCACGTCTCCGCCGACAACAACCGCGACCTGTTCTTCGGCTTCGGCTACGCCGTCGCCCAGGACCGCTTGTTCCAGCTCGATTACCTGCGCCGCAAGGCCCGCGGCACGCTGGCCGAGATCCTCGGCCCCGAAGCGGTTGAGTCCGACCTGCTGGCTAGAACCGTCGGCATCGGCCGCATCGCCGAGGCCGAATGGCCGACGTTGCCGGGCGACGTCCAGGAATTCGTGAGCGCGTACGCCGCCGGCATCAACGCCGTCATCGAAGCGAGTCGAGAGAGGCTGCCGATCGAGTTCGACTTGCTGGGTTACGCGCCGGCGCCGTGGACGCCGACCGACAGCTTGGCGATCCACGGCGAATTCCGCTGGTACTTGACCGGCCGCTTCCCGGTGATCGTCATCCCCGAGCTGGCCAAACGCACGCTCGCCGATGCCAAGCTGTACGAGGCGTTCCTGCAAGGCGAGCTCAACGAGGAAAGCATCGTCTGGCCCGGCGAGTACGCTCCCGGCTCGTGGGATCGATCTCCGAATCTGTCCAATGCGGACAGAACCGGAGTTCGATCTCACGGCAATGCGGATGCCGGCCCCGGCAGCAACAACTGGGTCCTCGCCGGTTCGCGCACCGCGACCGGCAAGCCCATCGTCGCCAGCGATCCGCACGTGCCGTTCTATGCCGTGTCGATCTGGCATCAGGTGCGGCTCCACGGCGGCGACTTCCACGTGGCCGGCGTTGCCCTCGCCGGCATGCCGGCGGTGATGATCGGCCGCAATCGCCAGGTCGCCTGGGGCGTCACCAACAATATCTGCTCGCTCCGCGACCTGTATCAGGAGAAGACCGATCCGGCCCACCCGAGCTGTTACCTGTTCGACGGCGCCTGGGAGCCGGCCAAGACTCGCGAAGAGACGATCCAGGTCAAAGGCGCCGAACCGGTGAAGAAGACGATCCGCTCGTCGCGCAACGGCCCGATCGTCGATGACATCTTGCCGGCGCAAGCCCGCGGCACCGGCCCGGTATCGCTGCGCTGGGTCGGCGCCGAGCCGTGCGGCTGGCTGACCGCGCTGATTGAGATGAATCGCGCCAAGAGCTGCGCCGAGCTGCGCGAGGCTACGCGCCCCTGGCACGTGCCGACCTTCAACCTCGTGTTCGCCGACGCCGACGGCCACATCGGCCACCAGTGCGTTGGCAAGATCCCGATCCGCACCAACTGGGACCGCGGCTACCGCCCCGGCTGGGACCCGCAACACCAGTGGCGGGACTACATCCCCTTCGAGGGCCTGCCGCACCTCATCGATCCGAAGCGCGGCTTCGTCGTCACCGCCAACAATCGCGTCGTGCCGGATGACTACCCGTATCCGGTGTCGGGGACGTGGTCCGGCGGTTATCGCGCTCGCCGCATCCGCGACATGATCGAGGCGCAGCCGAAGCTGACCGCGGAGAATTGCCAGAAGATGCAGCTCAACATCGATTCGGGCCGGGCCAAGGCGGCGTTGCCGCCATTGATCGAATCCCTCCGCGGCAGCTCCGATTCGCGCATTCGCCAGGCGGCCGAGGTCTTGAAACAGTGGGATTGCGTGGTCCGCGCTGAGGCCGCGGCGCCGGCACTGTTCAACGTCTTTTTCACGCGCTGGTGCGCCGCCGTTGCCAGCGAGCGCTTCCCGCGCGAAACGGCCGGCTTCGTCGCCGCCAACATCGGCGGACTCTCCTTGCGGCTGTTGCGCGGCGACGACCTCGGCTGGTTCCAGCGCCAGACGCGCGACCAGGCGATCCTGGCCGCGTTCTCGGCAACCCTCGACGAGCTGACCACGAAGCTCGGCCCCGACATGGCGAGCTGGCAATGGGGCCGCTTGCACGTCCTGCTGCAGAAACACTTCCTCTCCGGCCGCGGCGACCTGGGGACGCTGCTCGACCGCAGCGGCCTGCCGCTGGGCGGCGACGGCAACACCGTCAACAGCAGCACGCCCGACCCCAACCACGCCGCCTGGCTCGGCGCCGGCTACCGCATGGTGACCGACTTCGCCGACCCGAAGCTCGGCATGTGGTCGGTCGAAGCCGGCAGCGTGTCCGGCCACCCCGGCAGCCAGCACTACGATGACCAGCTCGAGCCGTGGAGTGCTGGGAAAATGCACTACACGTCGCTTGTTGCCGAGGGCGTGGAGGGAACTAGCTTGGGGTTGATCCCTTAACTTAGCGATTACTCACTTTTCTGGCAGATCGCGAGCATGCCATGCTGTATGTGAGTGACGAGTCCTACGTCGGCCTGGCGGACGTGGCCGTCGAGTTCACCAACGCCCGCGGCGATTCGTGGGCGACGCACTCGCGCGCTTCGGGGGCAGTTCACGCCGATCTGCCGCCCGATGATTACATCGTTACCCTGAACAAGTCCGGCTACGGCGGCAAGCGCGTCCGGCTTCCGAACGGTACGCCGCTCCCCTATCACTTCCGCCTGCTGACCGACGGCTTGCTCGGCTACGCCTGGCCCAAGTGCGTCCGCTCCGGCGACAAGTCGGAGTTCCGCGTCCATTCGGTGGAGCAATACAAGATCGAGCTGTGGCGTTACGGCTGGACCAAGGAGAAGATCACCGGCCTCGGCTGGCACGACGAGCACGGGCCCCGCGCCGTCATGCAGATCACCCCCGACGGCGACTACTCGCGAACCGGCGCCCAATGGAACAAGGTCGGCTATCTGAGTCCGCATCACACGCAGATCGTCACGGCGCCCGAGCGCTCCGGGCTCTACTACTTTCACGCTTCGACGCTGTCGGGCCGATCGTTCACTTTCCCCTGGGTTGTCGCTCCCGACAAGCCGCAAGCGGCAATCGCAGTGCTGGCGGCGAACATCACCTGGAATGTCTACAACAACTTCGGCGGCCGCAGCAACTACATCCACGCCGACGAATTGCCGCCCACGCCCACGATCAACGCCCGCCAGGAATTGAAACGCTATCAAGACGTCAAGCACCTCACCTGGGGCGCCGAGTCCTACGCGCCGCTGTCATTCGACCGCCCCGAGCCGCTCAACCACATCGACCCCGCCGAGCAAATCATCGACCCGATTGAAGGCCGGGCGCCGAACCACGTGGCCCCGGCCGAGTGGCGCCTGTTCGGCTGGCTGGAGCGCGAGGGTTTTGCGTACGACCTGTACAGCGAAACGCAGCTCCACCACGACGTGCTCGACCTGTCCAAGCACCGCGTGCTCATCATCAGCACGCACCCGGAATACTGGACGCGGAAGATGTACGACCGGGTCAAGCACTGGGTGTTCCACGAAGGCGGCCGGCTGCTGTACCTGGGCGGCAACGGCCTCAACTGCGAAGTCGAGTTGTTCGACAACGACACGGTCGTTTGCCACAACACGGCTCTCACCAGCCTCTGGCCGGCCGGCATGGGGGGCGCGGAGAGCCGGTTCGCGCGGCGGCATGAATCGGAGGCAAATCTACTCGGCGTGGTGTTCGACCCGTCCGGCATCATGACGGCGGCGCCTTATCGCGTGGAGGATGCCGGCCACTGGGTCTTCGCCGGCACGGGGCTGCGCAATGGCGACTGGTTCGGCCAGCGCTCGCTGCACATGCGCGTCCCCGGCGGCGCGTCGGGGCACGAAACCGACAAGATTTCGAAGAGCTCGCCGAAGAACGTGAAACGATTGGCGAAGGGCCTTAACCCGGACAACGGCGGCGCGGAGATGGTGATCTTCGACGCCCCGAACGACGGCATGGTCTTTTCGGTGGGCTCGATCTGCTGGCCGAGCTGCTTGCCGATCGACGACGGGGTGTCGCGGATCACGGCGAACGTGCTGCGGCGGTTCCTGGAATGACAAAGGCCCGCGCGGTTGCGCGGGCCATTCAACGATCATTTAGCCGGCGAGCTTGCTCGCCGCGGGCGTCGCGGCGCCAACAACAGCATGCAACGGCCGCGGACTGACGGATGGCGATTTCGCGCGGCGCGGCATCCGCGGCGAGCACGCTCGCCGGCTAAATGAGTGCTGACTTAGAGTTACGGTGCAACGCCGCCATGGATTTGGACCGATGTTCCGGGCGCAATCGGAACGTTGCCACCGCCACGACGCCATTCGTGAATCACGCGCACGTCGTCCACGGTTCCACATCCCACCGGAGCAATGTTCACCCGGCGTTGCTCCATCCCTTCCGCCTGCTCGACGACGAACTGGTCGTCCTTCAGGTTCACCAGCACGCGCTGGGCGCTGATCGACATCGTTTGACCGTGACGGCGCGAGGTCAACTGCACGTTGCCTTCCAGGATCAGCTCGCCGTCGACGCCGCCGCGGATGCGGTCGCACTGGGCGCTGTAGTGGGGCGACGACAGGTGGACGTGGCGGGCGTATTGCGTGATCTGCACCTGCTTGGGCAGCGCCGGCAGGGGTAGCGGCGCGACTTCGCATCGCTCGGCGGCCGGATCGTACAGCGCCGGCTGCACGCACTGTGACGGCGCAAATTGGGTCGGCATCAAGTGCGCCGGCGCGACCGGCACCGGGATGACCATGCCCTCGTGCTGCGTCAAGATCGGCGGCGGCGGGGGCGCCAGGTGCGGCGGCGGCAGCGGCGCCGGCCGGGACACCACGGGCGCCGGCGGCACGAACGGGGCGGTCACCACCGGTCCGCGAACGATCCAGATCATCTTCGGTCCCTTTGGCCCCTGGATGACGTGCATGCTGCAGTCGCCTCCCAAACCTTCCGCCGGCGCGGCGGCGCGATTGGCGTTCTCCCGGGCCGTGCAATCGCCAACCTTGCGGCAGTGACCCGCCGCGACCGGGCACGGGCCGCAACCGGTCGGCTTGGCGTCCTTGGCACCGCCGAAGACCATCTGGAACAGCGTGAACAGCGGGCAATCGATCATCGGGCAGCACAGGTCGATGTCGCACGACGCGGTCTTAACGTCCAGGTCCGGCGTCAGCGTACCGGCCTGAGGCAGTCCCGAACAGGATTGCTGTCCGGAAACCGGAGCGTACAGCGTCGACGGGCAAACATTGCTGCCGTCATGTTGTTGCGTCCACAGGCGAAAGGCATTCGGCTCAGGGTTCTCGTTGACAATCTGCGAAACCACCAACGCGTGCCGAGCCTCGACGTTCTTTGGATCCGCCTGCACGGCGCTGCGGGCCACGACATACGCCTCGCGGAAGCGGCCCTGCTGCCACAGCTTCCGCCAGATCGCAACATACGCGTCCGCCGGATCGCAGCAGTCGCTCGACCATGGCGCACAACGCAGCTCGTCGGCGCACGGCAGCGCCACTGGTTTGTAATCGGCCGGCACGGTCCACAAGGAACCTCCGTGCGTTTCTTTGACTTGAACCAGCAGGTCCTTGAATTCGGCGTCGGGATCCACAAACGACGGCGCCGGCGGCAGCGGCTGTTCCGCCCCCGGCACATCCGGCCCGAACACGGCGGTCAAGCCAAACAACAACGGCCAGGAATACGCCATGGCGGGGCCGGCCACGAGCAGCGCCGCCGCCACGGAAAGCAGCCAAACACGCAAACGGATCATCGGGTCACCTCCTTGCACGCCGGTCGACGCCGGCCCGAAGGTGATACCAGAGCCCTCGCGGAAAGTCTGCGCCAAACTTGAAGGAGTCAGTAGTCAGTAGTCAGTAGCAAGAACCAAGCCTGGATCTGACTACGAACTACGGACTACGGTCTGTTGCGTGAACGTTCGTGGCGGCGCAGCAGCAAGTACTCGATCAGCCACATTAACGTGCTCAAGCTGACATCGTTGCGGTCGCGGGCCGGATCGAATTCGGAAAACGCGCAGCCCACGACGCGCGGGGACCACGCGGCTTCCAGGAAACGCACGAGGAGCTGAGGACTCAGGCCCATCGGCACGGGATGAACAACCGCGGGGAAATAGGCGGGATCGAAGACGTCGCAGTCGATGTCCAGGAACACGGCCTCCGCGTCCGCGCATGCCTCCTGAACCGCCAGGAGCGCCGGCTCGGGATCAAGCGCCAGCTCCGCGCCGCTGAACGTCTGCCGATAGTACTTCGCGATGTACTGGGGTGTCAGCAGCAGCTCGCGGTGGCCCACGTTCACGATCGGCGGCAACCGGCCGTCGACGTGCATCAGGAAGTTGCCGTGCGACAGTTCCGCGGTGCAATCGGCCAGGTTGTAGATGTCGAGATGGGCATCGAGTTGCAGGACCAGGACGTTGCGGCTTGCCAGCTCGCTCGCCAGCTCATCGTAGGCCGGCAGCACGCCGAGGTGATTGCCGCTGACCCAGAGCAGAAAGTCGTCGCGGTCCCAGACCGCGCGGATGGCCGCGCGGGCGTCGGCGCGCCAGGTTCGATAGGAATCGGGCGTGTCGAGCGGGAACTCTTCGAAGCGGACCTTGGCGGCGTAGGCGCGGGACCGGGTCGGCAGCTTCTCGCGCTTGTTGTCCGCCAGCATCTCCTGGAAGGCATCGGCGAGCAGCTCCGCCCCGCGGCGCGTGCCGCTGTGGCCGAACAGGTCGAACGGAAAGAACAGGGCCGAGGTTTGGGCCGAGGTTTTCACGGTGCGACCGCCGTACAACCGGCAGGCCCGGCATATCCCGCAGCATGCTTGGACCTTACCGGACCGGCGCTTCGGAGTTTCCTGGTTTGCATCGCGCGGCAAAGATGTATCATAGGAAATTGACGCGATGGAACACGTCGGGCGAATCCCTTCACCCCCGACCCCTCTCCCTGAGGGCGAGGGGAGCGATGGATTTCCCCACTCCAACCCTGTCCCTGAGGCAGGGAAGCAACGGGAACCCAGCGCCATGGCCAGCATGCAGGCAATCCGCGATTTCTTCGTGGCCAGCACCGCCGTCGTCACCGGCGACGTGGTGTGCGGACCGGGCGCCAACATCTGGTTCGGCACGGTCATTCGCGGCGACCTGGCCCGCGTCACGCTCGGCACGCGCGTGAATCTGCAGGACGGCTGCATTGTCCACACCGACCACGACGCCCCGCAGACCATGGAAGACGGCGTGGTGGTCGGACATGCCGCGATCTTGCACGGCAGCCGCATCGGCCGCGACACCCTGATCGGCATGCGGGCGACGCTGCTGTCGGGTTGCGAGATCGGCGCGGAATGCCTGATCGCGGCCGGCTCGCTGGTTCCGGAAGGCCGCCGCATTCCGCCGCGCTCGGTGGTGATGGGCGTGCCGGGCAAGGTGGTCCGGGCCATCACGGACGAGGAAATCGAGCGCACCCGCGCGATCTGCCAGCACTACTTCGAACAGGCGCAGAGGTACGTTCGCGGCGACTGCCCGCCGGCATGGCAGCGCTAGCAGGTTGAATCGGTTTATCCCACGCGGCGGCAAATCTCAATCTGCCGCCCGGGACAAGTTAGCAACTTGTCCCCACACGACGAGCACCCCGATGAACGCCACCGCGGAAGTCCAGCCCACGGCGACAGCCTCAGCCCTGGAAATCAGCCTGACGACGCCGACCGACCGGCGCGCGGACGTGGAAGGCAAGCAAGTCCAGATCGCGGAGCTCCTCAAGGAGATCGGCTGCGACGGCCTGCTCGTCCTGGCGCCGGAGAATTTTGCGTGGCTGACCGCCGGCGGCGCCGCCCGCGGCGTCAGCGACAACGACGCCATGCCCGCCCTCTACTTCAGCGCCGAGGGCCGCTGGGTCTTGTGCAGCAACGTGGACACGCAGCGGCTGTTTGACGAGGAAGTCGACGGCATGGGCTTCCAGCTCAAGGAGTGGAACTGGCACCAGGGCCGCACGCCGCTGCTCACCGACGTGTGCCAGGGCCGCAAGGTGGCCAGCGACCTGCGCTGGAGCGATTGCGAGGTCATCGGCGCGCGCCTGCAACGGCTGCGGCTGCAGCTCACCAGTTACGAGCACGCCTGCTACCGGGCCCTGGGGCTCATCGTCAGCCACGCCCTGGAAGCGACCGGGCGCACGATTGCCGTGGGCGAATCGGAGCGCGAAGTGGCGGGGCAACTGGCCCATCGCTTGATCCACCGCGGCGCCATGCCGGTGATGACCACGGTGGCCGCCGACGGCCGCTCGCGCGCTTATCGCCAGGGGTCGTACACGGCGACCGCCATCCGCAGCTACGCCGTGCTGACGGTGACCGCCCGCAAGTACGGCCTGTGCGCCCGCGCCAACCGGTCGATCTGCTTCGGCGAGCCCGATCCGCTGTTTCGCAAGGAACACGACGCCGCGTGCAAGGTCAGCGCCAATTACGTCGCCAGCAGTTGGCCGGACGCCGTGCCGCGGCAGATCCTCGTCAGCGGCCAGCGCATCTATCAGCTCACGGGCGCCGAGTACGACTGGTATCTGTGTCCGCAGGGCCAGATCACCGGCCGGCTGCCCGTGGAGATCGAGCTGACGCCGAACCACGAGGAATTGCTGCAACCGAACTGGGCCATCGCCTGGCACGCCAGCGTCGGCTCCGCGGTCAGTTGCGACACGTTCCTGATCGCCGAGGACGGCCCCCGCGCCATGACGGCCGCCGAGAACTGGCCCCTCAAACGCATCAAGATCCAGGGCGCGGAATTCGTCCGGCCGGACCTGCTGATTCGCTGATGTAGGCAGTGGTCAATGACTAATGACGCTTCCTTTCCAGCTCCGGCGGAAAGCGTCTGTCGAGGATGCGGTCGCCCAGACGCCGATCGAGGATCTGGTCGAGGATCAAGAACGGTCCGGCGAACCAGGGCAATAGCGCCTCGCGGCGGCGCTTCACGATCACATCGATGATGCAATCGACACACTTGGCGACAGGCCACACGCGAAACTGGTCGGGCGGGCGCTCGGTGGCGGGCTGACCGTCGGCGCCCAGGGCCCGCAAGCGCAGCGGCGTGTCGACGAACGCCGGGGCCACGACGCCGACGTGGACGCCGTCGTGCTTCAATTCAATGTGCAGCGCCTCGTACAGACCGTGGATGGCGAACTTGCTGGCCCCGTACAGGGCGTACGCCGGCGTGGCCCGCTTGCCGGTCATGCTGCTCACCGCCACCAGCGAGCCCTTGGTCCGCTGGACGTGCGGCAACGCGAAGTGCGTCATGTACAGCGTGCCGAAGAAGTTGACGCGCATCACCCGTTCCATGGCCGCGAGGTCGGAGCCGTCGAAATAGGCCCGCATCGACAGCCCGGCGGCATTGACGACGATATCCAGTTTGCCGAACGCCGCCGCCGTTTGCTCGACGGCGCGGCGGCACTGCTCCGACTCGGCGACATCGGTCGGCACGATGATGGTTTGCGCCCCGCGCTGTGTGCACTGCCGCGCGACCTGGTCCAGCGCCGCCTGGTTTCGCGCGACGAGGGCGAGCCGGCAGCCGTGTTCCGCCAAACGCAACGCCGTCGCTTCGCCGATTCCGGAGGAAGCGCCGGTGATCAACACCACGCGATCGCGCAGGGATTTCATCCAGCGATTGTATCGCGCGCACACTGCGCGCCTGTTCAGGCAAACGAATTCGACTTACAATCACCACATGGCGTTCGAGACCTTTCAGCCCCTGGGCCAACCCCTCGGCCAACCGCTCGGATTGTGCGGCAAGATCGCCCGCCTGGTCGAGGAGCGCGGCTGGAACCAGGAGGAGTTTGCCCGCCAGGCCAGCCTGCACCGCTTGACGGTTCGCCATATCCTCCTTGGACCGGAGCGGCGGCTGCACAACGCCACGGTGAGTGCCTGCGCGCGGGCGCTGGGACTCAGCGTCGCCGAGTTACGGAGCGAGCCGCTGCAACGTTTGTTGCCGAAGATGCGCGCGCCGACCGCCCCCGCCGACGTCACGCGCCGGCTGTACGAAGAGGCCATGCAACCGGAGCTCAAGGCCTGGCTGGAACGGAACCCCGACCGGGCAGCCCAACTCAAGGCGGACGAGATTGACGAGCTGTTGTCGCTCCAGGGGACCGGCGGGCCGCTGACGGCGTTCGGCGTCGCCCACTACGTCGGCCTGCTGGAGCGCCGCCGCAGGATCATCGAGCAAGTCGCCGCCATCGCCGGGACCGAGTACATCGACTTCCTCGAGCAATTCGTCAAGCTGCTGTATGAGAAGATTCAGCCGTATCGCGAACACGGCCTGGGGCCCGAGCGCGCCGCCGAGTGAGAGGCTGTCCGAAAAGGGGTCAGACCCCTATTCGGACAGCCTCTGACGCGTCATGCTGACTTGTTTGCCAGGCGGCGGCAGATGTCACGCGCCTGCTCGGGCGTCAGCGTCTTCTTCCGTTCGCCGGGAAACCGGCGGAACCACTGCATGACAATCAGCCGGCCGTCGTGATGCTCGTACGGCGTCAGCAGCTTGTCGAGCCGGCGGCCCGCGTAGACGGCGTCCAGCATCTCGGCGGCATGGCCGGCGCTGGCCCCATTCCGCGGCGCCGGCAGGGAGGCGAGCACGCGAGCGCCGTGGATGAGGTGCCAGTGCGCAACGCCGTTCCAGCCGGTGACGGGATAGACGAACGACATGGCCGCTTGCGCGTGCCGCACCCGCGCGAGCTGCTCGGCGAGCCAGTGGAGATCGGCCCAGTGATCGCGGAGCGCCGCGGCCCGTTCGAACTGCTGCGCCGCCGCCGCGGCACGCATCCGCCGTTCGAGATCCGCCACGGGGTCCACGACGGGATCGGCGACGGGGTCGGTGGCGCCTGTCAGGAACGCGAGGGCCGCTCTTGCTTGCCGGGCGTAATCGGCCTGGGTGCACTCGCCGGTGCAGGGCGCCAGGCACGTTTGCAGCTCGGCGCGCATGCAGCCCGGCGCCTGGGTCAGCGGGTACAGTCCGCCCTGCTCGGGGAAGCTGATCTCCTGCGGCTGCGGGCAGTCGCGAAGGCGGAATACATCATTGACCCGCTGGATCGCTTTGACCGTGCGCGGCGTCCACGGCACAGGCCCGACGGTCGCCAGGGCTTCGCTCGGCGGCTGGCGCGTGACCAAGACATACGGCGCCGGCCCGCGGCCGAGGCAGACGAACGCGAGCCGGCGTCGCAGCGGCTGGCCCTGCACGTTCCAGCGCGGCCGCCAGCGGCGAATCAGCTCTTGCTCGCGCAAGAGCGCGGCGAACTCGTGCGTGCCGATCTCCCAGACGATCGCGCGGCTGTGGCGGAGGATGCGCGTGGCCTTGGGCGGCCGGCTGCCGGGCCGAAAGTAGCTGAGCAGCCGATCGCGCAGCAGCTTGGCCTTGCCCAGGTAGATGAGCTCGCCCGCGGCGTCGAGCATGCCGTACACCCCCGGCTTGGCGGGGCAGTGCACGCGGACCTGGGCGCGCAGCGCCGCGGCGCGCTCGCCATGAACGCGCTGGACGGGCGAGGCCGCGGCATCGGCGGCGAGGCCGCACGGCCCGAAATCGTGGAACGGCTCGTGGTGAAATAGACCATCCATACGGTGGCCCCGGGCGGTGGCTCCGGCCGAAGCGGGGCCATTGTAACAAGGTCGCGGATTTGGTCCAAGGGCGCGAACCTGGGCAAGCTATGCAGTCCGCCAAGGCCGGCGCGGCGGCCGCCTTCGGCAAAAACGCACTCTAAGTGTCCAAATTGGTGAAATTTGCCACAGCATGTGTCAACTTGACACGACGTTGACACTCCGGCCGCCGGCTCGGCTTGAAAAAAAGATTTCGACTCAAGTTCGAAAAGGCCGGTATTTTCAGGCATCTGCGCGGGGCCCCGGTCGGCGCGGTCGTTTCAGAAATTCCCGTGGTATCGAACTTGCTCTGTTAGCGTCCATGCCCACGCCAAAAAACACGACGTGGTTTCCGGTGTGGTTCGGAAACATGGCGTACAATTGGGCAGCCTGACGCCACGTCATCGCTCGAAGGAGGGTAGCGACATGCTGGTCCTGAGCCGCAAACTGGGTGAGAAGATCTACATCAACAATAACATCTGCATCACGGTCGTGGACATCGATCGCGGCAAGATCCGCCTGGGCATCGAGGCCCCCCGCGAAGTCCCGATCTTCCGCAAGGAGCTGCTGAGCGAACCGACCCCGCCGAAGGCCGACACCCCGGTGTTGACTTCCAAGGGGTAATCAACCATCGAACCAAAAGCCCACGGCGTGCCGTGGGCTTTTTTTT
>JAKEET010000154.1 GCA_022616435.1 Gemmataceae bacterium | reverse complement strand
GCGGCAAGCGGAAGAAGCATCGGCGGCGCTAGCGCCAACCGTAGACGAAGCGGCTCGCTTCGTCCCTACTGGGAATCCGGCAGCTCCTTCACGTAGATGTTCTTGAACCACAGGTGAGCGCCGTGGTGCTGCAGCTCGATCGGGCCGCGCGCCGGCAGCGCCTGGCCGCGATGCCAGTAGTTCTCCAGCGGCGTGTCGTCGACCACCAGCTTGCCGTTCAGCTTGATCGTCACCCGGTCGCCGACCATCTTGATCCAGAAGGTGTTCCACTCGCCCGCCGGCCGGTCGGCGTTGACGAGCGGCGTGCGCGCGTGTTTCTGGTTGTTGTACAGACCGGCGGAGCCTTCCTTGTTCACCGCCCCGTCCCAGATCTGCACCTGCGGGTTGCCGCGCAGGTAGATGCCGCTGTCGCCCTTGGGGTGGATCTTCCAATCGACGTACAGCTCGAAATTCCCATAGGCCTTCACGGTCTGCAGGTTGTTGCCCTTGCCGTCGTATTCGATGACGCCGTTGGTGATCGTCCAGTGCGGCAGCACCTTGTCGTTGGCCGCCTTCTGCTTGGCGGCCCGTTCCGCGGAGCTCATCTTGACGAGCCAGGCCGGGATCGAGCGCGGCTTCTTGTCTCCCTTGGGCGCCTCCGGGGCCATCATCAACCCTTGCCAGTTGGTCAGGTCCTTGCCGTTGAACAGGGCCGTGAAGCCGGCCGGCGGGGTGTTGTCCTGCGCGGCGGCCGGCGCCGCCCCGGCGCCGATCACGACGAAACTCGCCACATGCAGCCAGCGTGTCATGGTTTTCTCTCCTGGAAATCGATGCCGTGGATGGAAATCAATATACCAACGTGATCGCGGAATGCCCGTTATTTTCGCCGAGCGGCCCCGTCAATTCTTTGCCGCGGCAGCTGTCGCGGCAGCGTTTCAGGAGTCCCCATGAGAGCGTTCATCATCACGACCTGCTTGGCGGCCGGCCTGGCGTCGGCCGGCGCCGGCGTTGCCCGCGCCCAAGACGCAGACCAGAAACCGATCTACGCCAGGAAAGGCATGCTGACCGACGAGGACAACAAGGACAAGGTCATCCGCGGCGCCTTCGCCAAGGCCCATTCGATCAAGCTCGAAGCCGGCAAGACCTACCGCATCGAGATGACAAGCACCGAGGTCGACCCGTATCTCCGCCTGGAGAACGCCGACGGCAAGCCGGTGGCCGCCGATGACGACGGCGGCGGCTATCCCAATGCCCGCATCATCTACAAGGCCGCCGAGGACGGCAAGCATCGCCTCATCGCCACCACCTTCCCCAGCCCCATGGGAACCTTCAAGCTGACCGGCAGCTACGAGGTGAGCGTCTCCCTGGCCACGCCGGTGGACATCATCGAATTCCGGGCCAAGACCATCGCCCGCGCCAGTCCCGCGGAACGGGACGCCACGGTCGAAGACTTCAAGAAATACCTGAAAGACCTGGGGCCGAAGCTGTCCAAGCGCGAGGCCCAGCTCGCGACCATGGTCGCTTACACGCTGGAAACGCGGGACGCCGACAACACGATTCCCATTTACCGCGACTTCGCCAAGCTCATGGCCGCCGCCGCGGACCCGAAGGTGGCCGGTCTGAGCCGCATGTTCGAGGGCTGCGTCCGGCGCATCCAGTTGCCGGGCAAGACCATGGACGACAAAGGCAAGACCGCGGACGGCAAGGACTTTGACCTGGCCAAGCTCAAGGGCAAGGTCGTGCTCGTCGATTTCTGGGCGACCTGGTGCCGGCCGTGCATCGGCGAGATCCCCAACATGCAGAAGATGTACGAGGCCTACCACGAGCGCGGCTTCGAGATCATCGCCATCAGCACCGACCAGGGCATCGAAGCGCCGACCAGGTTCATGGAAAAACGCATGCTCCCCTGGCCGTGGATGCACGACGAGCCCGACGAGCCCACATCGCTCGCCGGCCACTACGGCGTGCTGTCGATCCCGCGGGCCATCCTGGTCGGTCGCGACGGCAAGGTGGTGTCGCTCAATGCTCGCGGCCCGGAGCTGGAGCGCCTGCTGGAATAGCACCTCGGCGCCGCCGCCCCGTGACGCGAAACCAGCTGAACACTCTTGCCCCGTCCCGCGTACAATTCCTAATAAGACTTCCGAAGTCCTCGCGGCTTCGGAAGTCTTTGTCTCTCCAGGGACCGTGTCGCATGATGATCCAGGTTGACAACCTCACCAAGCTCTTCGGCCCGGTCCTGGCCGTCGACCGGGTGTCGTTCCAGGTCGATCAGGGCGAAGTGGTCGGCTTCCTCGGCCCCAACGGCGCCGGCAAGACGACCACCATGCGCATCCTCACGGGTTATCTCCCCGCGACCAGCGGCCTCGCCAAGGTGGCCGGCTTCGACGTCATGACCGAGTCGCTCCAGGTCCGCCGCAACATCGGCTACCTGCCCGAGAGCGTGCCGCTGTATCCCGAGATGCGCGTGGAGGAATACGTCAACTTCCGGGCCAAGCTCAAGGGCGTGCCGCGCGGCGAACGGACCGGCCGCATCGAATATTGCCTCGAACGCTGCCGGCTCAAGGAAGTGCGCCGCCGGCTGGTCGGCACCCTGTCGAAGGGCTACCGGCAGCGCGTCGGCCTGGCCGACGCGATGGTCTCCGATCCGCCGATCCTGATCCTGGACGAGCCGACGGCCGGCCTCGACCCGTTCCAGATTCGCGAGACGCTGGCCCTGATCAAGGAGCTGGGCGCGCGGCGGACGGTGCTCCTGTCCACGCACATCCTGTCGGAAGTCGAGTCGGTGTGCGAGCGCGTCATCCTCATTGCCGGCGGCCGGGTGCGCCTGAGCGCGCTGCTCGACGACCTGGAGGCCGAGGCGTCGATCCTGCTCGAGGCCCGCGGTCCGGCCGACCAGGTGGCCGAGGCGGTGCGCGGGCTGGACGGCGTCACCACGGTGGCCCGGCACGGCGATGGACACGGCGGCGGCGATGGGCACGGCGGCGGCGATGGGCACGGCGGCGATGGCGGCTGGGTCAGCCTCGAAGTGCACACGCGCGACAACGTGGACCTGCGCGAAGCGGTGGGCAAAGCGGTCGCCGGCCGCGGCTGGTCGCTGCGCCGGCTGGAGCGCAAGCGCCGCCGCCTGGAAGACGCTTACTTCGACGTGCTCCGCGCCCAGGATCCGCTGAAGGGCGACCTGCCGGCGCCGGCCCCGGTCCCCAAGGACGCCATCCAGGCCCAGCCGCCCGCCGCCGTCACCAGCGCGTGACGCGGCTTGTTGTCTGCCGCTTGCGGCTTAGCGTTCGCCGCGAATAGCCCGCGATGCTGGCTCGTTGCGGCGAACGCTAAGCCGCAAGCGGCGGGTTCTGACGGCGCATTGGCTAGCTGGCTATCAGTCGAGGAGAATCATGGCGACCCGGTCCCTACGACCGAAAGAAGACACGATGCTCGACGGCTGGGAGTCGATGCCCGAGCGGGCCCCATCCGTGCTGCGCGAGGACAAGCCCAACGTCGCCCGCACGCTGGCGCTGATCGGCTTCTTCCTGCTCGCCGTCGGCGCCATCGCCATGATCGCGCCGGCGGCGCGGTGGTCGTACATCATCGGCCCCAACTGGGGCCTGGTGTTCGCCACCACCGGCCTGGCCCTGATCCTGTTCCACGCGTTTGCCGATTACGAAGTCCAGTTCCGGCGGCTGTACGGCTTCTTCGCCATCGTGCTGCTGCTGGGCGGGCTGATCCTGCGCGTGATCCCGGTGCGCGGCGCCCCGATGGGGGCGTGGTTCCTGCCCTACGGCATCCCGGTGCTCGGGCTGTCGTACCTGTTGATCCTCGCGGTGCTCCGCCATGAGACCGACGTCTTCTGGCACACCCTGTTCTTGCGGCTCATGGGCGCCGTCGGCGCCGTCATGCTGCTGGCCGGCGTCGGCGTCGGGCTCGCCAGGGCCGACTTCGTTCCCGGCGAAGGCATCGTGCTGATCCTGACCGGGACGTTCTTCGTCGCCGGCTTCATCGGCATGCAGGGCGTGGGCAGCGATACCGGCTACTACGCGGGCCTGGCCCTCGGCTTTTTCGCCATCGGCGTCTTCCTGCTGGCCGGGCTGCGGTCGTTGACCGCCCGCGATTACTTCATCCCGTCGGGCCTGACGCTGATGGCCGCCAGCCTGGTCCACTTCGCCCTGGCCCTGGGCATCTGCGCCGATCACCCGTTCGTCGTGCTCACCCGCCGCGAGCTCGCCGGCTTCTTCTATTCGCCGATCGCGTATTTCGTCCTGTTCGTCTCGACGATCGTGGCCGGCATCCTGTTCTACCTGGTGGTCGTGGACATCCTGATGAGCGCCCTGGAAGGCTTCGCCATTCCCGAGCCGATTGTGGCCCGCTACCTCGGCAACGCGATTCCGGTGATCATCCAGATGCTGGTCGTTCCCGTGGTGACGATGCGGCTGGTGAGCGAGGAGAAGCGCAGCGGCACGCTGGAGATGCTGTTGACGGCGCCCGTCAACGAAACGAGCGTGGTGCTGTCGAAGTTCCTGGCCTGCTGGATCTTCTGGATGATCAGCTGGCTGCCGTACTTCCTGTTCCTGGTCGGCCTCCGCGTGGTCGGCGGCGCCGAGTTCGATTACCGCCCGCTGTTGAGCTTTGGCCTGGCGCTGGCGGCCACCGGCGGCGGCTTCATCGCCATGGGCCTGTTCTTCTCCAGCATCACCAGGAACCAGATCATCGCCGCGGTCCTGACCTTCGTCGGCATGATGGTGCACCTGTCGTTATTCATGTTCCAGGGCGTGTTTGACGGCGGCTCGGTCTGGCGCGAGATCTTCACGTATGCGTCGTTCTTCGATCTGTGGCGGAGCTATCTGCAGGGCAACTTCGCGCCGCGCTTCCTGATCTTCCACCTGTCCGCGATGGTCTTCTTCCTGTTCCTGACCGTGAAGGTGCTGGAAGCGCGCAAGTGGAAATGACACTCGTTGGTTGACGTTTGGCGCCCGACGAACCCGCAACGCCAAACGGAAACCCCGTTGAACCGGATGGATGAATCAGCCATGGCCTCCGACACCACTGAACCGACCGGGCCTGAACCGGCGCCGCCGGCGCCGCCGGCGCCGACGCCACCGGCAACGACCGAGCCGGCAGCGCCACCGGCGCCGGCTCAACCGGCCGTCCAGGCGCCGAGCGAAAGCTTGACTCCGTCGTGGGCGCTTGCCTGGGGCGGCGCCATGCTCATCGTCATGGCGCTGTGGCTGCGGGCCAAGTTCGACGAGCTGTCGCTGATCCTGATCGGCAGCGTCGCCCTGGTCGGCGGCGCCTGCCTGCTGTTCGCCGGCTGGCAACTGGTGCGGGCCCTGCGGCAACCCGCCGCGGCCGCGGCCCGACGCCGGCAGGACGCGGGCGCCACCTGCATGGTCGCCGGCCTGGCCATGCTGTGCCAGGCCGTCGCCCTGGGCGTCAGCGAACGACTCGCCGCCTTCGGCGAAGCCGTCGGCCTCGCGCTGTTCGGCGTGGCGGCCTTCATCTACGGACGGTCCCTGATGCGCGCGGCGCCCGTGGACCCGGCCCAGCTCTGGACCGCCATCCGCAGCCAGCTCGGCCTCATCAAGCTGGCCCTGGTGGTCCTGGGCGGCGGCTCGATCCTCGCCTTGCTCATCCTCGGCTTCCGCCTCGAAAACCGGACCATCGCCCTTCCCGAGCTGGCCGCGCTGTTCTTCGGCGGCGTGTTCCTGTTGTTCGCGGTGTTCTGGCTGCAGCTGCAATCCGCCCAGGGCGAGCTCAAGCTGGAGCGGCTGCGGATGTTCGTGCTGGTGGTCGGCGGCGTCAGCGGCCTGGTCATCACGATCATGATCCTGTGGCGCATGTTCCTGTGGCGCGACCAGGTCTTCATCGGCGGCCTGGAGGTGTGGCGCGGCGAAGGCTTCTGGCGCTTCTGGCTGTGCGCCTACGTGCTGCTCGCCGGCCTGGGACTCATGTTCGGCAGCCTGCTTCTGGCCCGGGCCGACATCCACGAGAACGTCGTCCTGCGCCGCAGCCTGTACGGCTCCAACGCCGTCTTCACCGGCGTGCTCCTCCTGGCCATCCTGATCCTGGGCAACGTCCTCTTCTACATCCTCGTGCCGTACACGATCAACTGGACCCGCACCAGCTTCACCACCCTGAGCC
The DNA here is from genome assembly GCA_022616435.1 of Gemmataceae bacterium. Lineage (GTDB taxonomy): Bacteria > Planctomycetota > Planctomycetia > Gemmatales > Gemmataceae > JAKEET01. The sequence goes on along the minus strand of JAKEET010000154.1, from coordinate 81,595 downwards.
CGAGCACCAAGAACCTGCTCGCCAAGCTCAAGGAGCCGGTCACCTTCTACGTGCTCATGTCCGAAGGCCATCCGGCCACCAACGACGTGCGCATCCTGCTCGCGAACGCGCAGATCGAGAACAACCGCATCGAGGTCCGGCACATCTCGCCGGAGGCGGAGGCGAAGAAGTACCGGGAGCTGGCCGAGCGGTTCAAGCAGCTTCAGCCGGAGAAGAGCCTCTTTGGGCTGAGCTTGAAACGCGGCGTGCTGGTGGTCTACGGCCCGATCCCGAGCGATCGCGAGCAGCCGCTGCCGCCGCACGTCTTCGTGACCGAGGACAAGATTTTTGAAAGCAAGATGGACGATCCGCACATGCCGCCGCAGATGCGCGGCCGCGGCAAGCGGACCAACATCTTCAAGGCCGAGCCGGAGATCATGAAGGAGCTGCACTATCTATCGGCCGGCAAGGAGAAGCGCAAGGTGTATGTGCTGCAGGGCCACGGCGAGCTGGACGTCAACAACATGGACGTGGCCGGCCGCACGTTCAGCGGGCCGCTGTCGCGGTACGGGATCGGCAAGCTCGTGGAACGGCTGGCGAAGGAAGAGTTCGACGTGAAGGGGCTGCGTTTCACGGAGCGCTTGAAGGACAAGGACAACATCATCGTGGTGAAGGAACAAGGTCCCGACAAGAAGAAAGAGATTCCGGACGACGCCTACGCGGTGATGATTCCGGGCCCGAGCGAGCCGCTGAGCCAGGAAGCGCTGGACGCCCTGGAACGATATGTGGACAAAGGCGGGCGGCTGATGGTGTTCTTCGACACCGTCTTCGATGAGAAGTACACGCGGATGCAGACCTCCGGTCTTGAAGAGTTTCTCAAGAAGTATGGCGTCGAAGTGACCGCCGAAGTCGCGATCATGCCGGAGCTGCGCGACTTGCGCCTGTCGTTGGCGACCACGCCCGACCGCGCCGAGTCGCTCCTGGCCAAGCAGTTCGCCAAGACCGCGATGGGTTGGTACGCGGCGCGGCCGGTGAAGCCGTTGCCCTCCCCGGGCCGGTTCAAGGCCGAGGTGCTGTTTCACCTCGACGCCAAGACCGAAAACTTCTGGACGGAGACCTCGCCCTTGCCGTTCAGCGACGTCGGCGCCTACTTGCGCGACATTCGCGCGAAGCAGGCCGCCTATGTCGCCAGGATCTTGCAGGATTCGCTCCCCGTCGCCGTGACGGTCACCGAAGGAACGGGCGAGCTGGCCCGGCCGCGCATGGTCGTGTTCGGCGATGCCGATTTCATCATCAATCAAGACCGGACGCCGGCCGTGTTCTACGACCTGGTCGTCGGTTCGCTCCAGTGGATGTCGGAGCGCGGCGGCGGCTTCATCGCCCCCCCGGTCCGCGAGCAGGCCACCTACAACGCCCCGGCGTCCGTGGACGGCACCCGCTTGTTCGTTTATCCCGGCCTGCTCATGCTCCTGTGCATCGGCGGCCTCGGCGCCGGCCTGTGGCTGGTCCGCCGCCGGTAACCACCAACCACCAACCACCAAATATGAACCTCCGCAGCACTGCCTGGTTGTTCGCCGTGATGTTCAGCATGCTCTGGCTGTTCGGCCTGATGCTGGCGTTCAAGAAGAACCCGCTCGACCGGTCCTACGTGGTGCCGACCCTGCAAGCCGCGCGCGATCTGGACGTCGTCTCGGTCACGATCGAGCGCCGGCCGCCGGGCAAGGACCCGCAGGAATTCCAGTTCACGCAGGACAACGACGTCTGGCGGCTCAAGGACGCCAGTTCCAACCTCGCCGTCAAGGTCGAGAGCTTCCGCATCAACAACATCGTCAGCCAGGTCAAGAACGCCCGCAAGGACGAGGAAGCCGACGTGTCCAACGACCTGGCCCGGCACGGCCTCGACGCGCCGCAAGCGACGATCACCATCCGCGGCCGCGACCGGACCAGGCCGGCGTCGTTGACCGACGACGACAAGGACAAGAAGGACGAGAAGAAGGACTCGCCGAAGGAGAAGGTCTGGAAGCTCCACCTCGGCAAGGAGAGCGCCGACAAGAAATACGTGTTCGCCAATTCGTCCGACGAGCCCAATCGCGTCTTCGCGGTCGCCAAGTCGAGCGTCGACAGCCTGTTCTTCGACGATCCCAATCACCTGCGCTCGAAGGGCATTTTCGACTTCAGCGACGCCACGGCCAAGTCCGTCGAGATCAAGCAGGGCGCCGCCGAGCTGGAGCTGACCAAGGGCGACGACAACCTGTGGCGCTTCGTCAAGCCGAGCCTCGGCTACGCGGACGTGGAAGGCCCCGCCCCGCCCAAGGATTTGCCGCCGGAGATCAAGCTCCCGAAGACCGGCGTCAAGGGCCTGCTCGAGGCGATCCGGGCCATCCGCGTCGATGCCGACGGCGACTTCGTCGCCATGCACAAGGACAACCTCACCAAGTTCCAGCTCGAAGACGGCAAGGAAGCGCTCCGCATCCAGGTCGGGACGCCCGACGGCAAGAAGGACAGCAAGGAAACCGTGCTCGTGGGCGTGCAGGAGCGCGGCTACTACTACGCCCGGCTCGGCAACGACGAGGGCGTCTTCAAGCTGCAGGCCAAGGTGATCGACCCGGTGGTGGACGCGTTGAAGAATCCCGGCCGGCTGCGCAGCCTCGACGTCGGCCATTTCGATCCGAAGACGATCGACGCCGTCACCCTGACGATCGGCGCCGAGGAAACCAAGCTGTGGAAGCCCGAGGGCAAGCCGTGGCAGATCCAGATCGGCACGGACAAGCCGAAGAAGGCCAACGAGAAAGCGGTGCAGACCCTGCTCGACACGCTGCAGGGCAAGCGGCAGATCCAGCGCTTCCACGACGTGGCCGGCGACGCGGTGAAGAAGCTCGACGCCGAGCTGGGCCTCGATGCGCCGAAGGCGGTCGTGACGCTCTACGCCAACGGCCTGGAGAAAAAGGACGAGGTGAAGGAGAAGAAGGACGAGAAGAAGGACGAGAAGAAAGAAGACAAGAAGGACGAGAAGAAGGACACGAAGACCGAGGACGGCTTCAACCTGAAGAAGGACGCGACGCCGGCGCTGACCTTGCACTTCGGCAAGGCCGACAAGGACACGGTCGCGGTGCTGCGCCTGAAGGACGACCGCTTCGTGGTCGCCAAATCGATGCTCGACGCCGCGGCCCCGGCGGAAGGGGCGCTGGCGTTCCTCGATCCGGCCTTGCCGTCGTTCGACGCGTTCGACGTCGCCCACCTGGAGCTGCAGCGCGGCGCCAAGAAGATCGAGCTGGAGAAGGCCACCGGCGCGCAAGCCGGCCGCTGGCTGGTCAAGGAAGGCGCCGACCAGGCCGACCACAACCTGGCCGATGTTCTCAGGACCGATCACCTCTTCCGCGCGCTGGGCTCGTTGACCGCCAAGAAATGGGTCAAGCGGCTCGACGCCAAGGAAGACCTGGAGAAGTACGGCCTGAAAGCGCCCGTGTTGACCGCGACGGTCAACGTCAAGAAGCAGCAGCTCACGCCTGCCGGCGCCGCCAGCGCCCTGGCGATGCTCGGCCTTCCCGGCGAGGCCCGGCTGTTCGCGGCCGTGAACGCCGTCGTCGCCAACATGCAGGCCAGCAAGGGCGAGACCATCGTCGTGCAGTTCGGCGCGGAGACGGCCGACAAGGACGTGTACGCCAAGCATTCGGGAAGCGATCTGCTGTTCACGGTCCCGGCCGGCTTGCTGAAGGCGCTGCGGGAGATCGATCTGCGCGACAAGACGGCGCTCGTGGCGTTCGAGCCCGCCCTGGCGGCGGGCATCGTGGGGGCGCCGGCAGGGCAGTCGCTGGCCGGCGTGAACGCGCTCGCGCCCGCGTCAACCGGCCAGGTCACCGGCCTCGATCCGGCCAGGATCAAGGAGGTTCGCGTGGCGGTGCGGACGAGTTACGAGCTGCGCGAGTTCGCGTTCCAGCGCAAGGACAAGACCTGGACCGACGCGAGCGGCCTGAAGGACTTCAACCTCGACGCGGACAAGGTGGAAGAGCTCGTCAAGGACTTTGGCCGGCTCCGCGCCGAGCGCTTCATCAGCCTGGCGGGCGGCCCGAAGACCGATCACAAGCTGGCCGCCAAGGACTTCCTCGTCAAGATCGACCTGACGACGGACGACGGCAAGGCGGCGACGATCACGATGGGCGCCCCGTTCGAGCGGGGTCATTTCGCGCACTCGAGCAACTGGCGCGAGGCGGTGTTTCTGGTGAACTTATCGAAGGTGGAACCGCTGCTGCGCGGCGTGGGGTTCTTCGCGAAGGAACGGGCGGTCGCGGAGTAGCGATCAAATCCCACATTGTTTACGGTTTCGCGCTCGCGTCACAACCGCAGCGCCTTCCGGGGACGACGCGAGCGCGAAACGGTAAACAAATCGTTGACTGTTCAGTTTTGCAGAAGTACTCTCATGTCACCGTTTCGCGCTCGCGGAGTCCGTTCCATGGTCGCCGCTTATCACCTGATATGGACCGTGTACGGCTGGTGGCTCGCCAACGACCCGCGCGGCAGCTCGTCGCATGAGATCCGCGTCGTAGAACTGGCGTCGCTCGGGCCATTGCATTACGGCCGCAAACCGATTCAACCGTCATCCAAGGAGCTGCGCGAGTTCTACACGGCCGCGCAAGACTTGTTGCGGCATCAGATTCTGTGCTTCACGGATGACGAGATCGCGATTGTCGGCGAAGTCATCGCGAAGGTAGTTCGAGAGAACAAGTACACCTGCTACGCCTGCGCGATCATGCCCGAACACGTCCATCTCGTGATTCGGCGCCACAAGGACAAGGCCGAGACGATGATCGCGAAGTGTCAGCAGGCAACGCGCGACGCCCTCATCGAAGCCGGCAAGCGCAGCGTCACGCATCCCGTGTGACTCGCCGTCTTGCGACACCTTGAACGGCGCGTGCAAGCGGTCCGCGGTCAGCTCGCGGGTCCGGACATCGCGGCGCTGGGCCGGCTCCAGAAACCGCGCGACCAGCCGGCGGCTCCCCGGCGCCGGCGGCTTGCCGACGACCAGCGCCCGCGCCATGATCGCTTCCGCCGCGGCGAGATAACGCTCCATCAGCACCGGCGACACGGTCAGCACGTCGCCGATGTTGTCGAAGCCGTAGCCGACGTCATCGGTGGGGAAATCGTCGGCCGGCTGGAAATCGACGCCGACCAGGTCGCGGATGGTGTTGTTGTACTCGGTGCGATTGAGCCGCCGCATGGTGACCCGCCCCGGATCGCGGCGGGCGGTCCGGTCATGCCGTTCGAAGATGGCGCCGACGGCCTTTTGAAAGGCCTCGCTGTCCGCGAGCTTGGGGCGCGGCCGTTCTTGCGGCGGCATCTCGCCTTCGTGGACCATGTGCAGCACGGCGTTCCAGCGCTTGCGGTCCTTGAGGATGCCGGCCTCATCCTGGTAGATGTGCAGCGCGAGCCCGCCCCGCTTCTTCTGGGGGCCGTGGCAGGCAAAGCAATGCTTGGCGACGAACGCGGTGATGTGCGGATCGAGCTTGGAGTTCGCTTGGGTCTGTTTCGCTTGATCCTGTTTCGCGAGATGCTGGGCTCGCGCTTCCTGCGGGCGGGCCGACGGCAACCCGAGCGCGGCGCAGGCCAGGGCAGCGCAGGAGCAGGCGATCAGCGCCATTCTTCGCCGGGTCATGGTTGCATGCGCCGTCAACAGTTACAGCGATCGCGAGTCGGGAGGGAGGCACGTGTATTCTACTCCACACTGAACCCGGTTTCGAGCGGTGTGAGCGAGATTCTCATCAATTTTTCATCTTGGCTTGGCTTGCCGTTTCGCGCTCGCGGCAATGCGCCACGGGACTTGGTGTTGCGCCGCGAGCGCGAAACGGCAAGCCGCGGGACGCGGTCAGCGGCTGTTTCGATTCATCCGAGCGCGCAATTCCTTGGCTGCGTCCGTGTACAGCGCCAGCAAGCGCTGACCGGACTCCGCATCGCTGAAGAGCGCCTGTTTTTGAATGGCGCCCTGTCCTTCTTCGATCTGCTTGAGCAACGCTGCCGCGGCGGACAGGTCAAGGATATCCTTGCCGCCGAGCCGCACATAGACCGGCGAGGTGTGCGCGAACAGCTGATAGCCCAGCTCGTTCTTCGTCGTGCTTTCGATGCGCAACGCGAACCAGCCCGGCTCCTCGACGCGCACTTCCTCGGTCATCTTCACCTGGTAAGGCGCCTTGCCCGCCGTTCGCTGCCGGCCAATGACCTTGCCGTTGTGGACGAGCTGCAGCTCCTGGAAATCGTGCCGGCCGACGCCGGCCGCTTCGATCTTCAGCTTCGCCGGTTGCGCCAGCTCGATCGTGTCGCCGCAATCGTGGCCGCCCACTCGCAGCGTCAACAGCGGGCCATTGGTTGCCTGGTTGCGCCCCGCCTTCAGGCCGTCGAGCCAGCCGGCGATCGTCAAGGGCTCGGCGCCGCGCACGTACACCCGCGCGAAGTCGTAGATGAACCAGTCGGTGCCGGTGCTGAGCGGCATCCTCACGCCGACGTTGAGATAGCGGTAGTAGCTCTCCTCGAACGAGCCGCGGCGGCTGCCGTCGAATACGTTGAGCGCGTGCAGCCGGCCGCTGAGGGCGTTGAGCACGTCTTCGTAGCCGAAACTATTGTGGCACCAGATGACCGTGCCGCCCTGCTTGCGGGCGGCGTCGATCCCGGGCCGCAGCGGCCGGTCGTCGTTGCCGCCGCCGGTGATCCCCGGGCCGAGGCTGACCGGCTTCACGAGGTCCTTGATGTTCAGGAACATCACGTGGCCATAGCCCTCGCCATAACCCTTGAAGTTGTGACGATGCTCCTCGCCGTTGTTGACCAGGACGCCCGTGGCGTTGAAGGCCGGCAGGTCGCCGATGGGGTAGCGGTTGGTGATGTACTCGGCGTCGTCCTTGAAGCGTTCCAGGTACGAGATGAACAGCACGCGCAGCCGGTCGGCGGCCGGGATTTGCCGGAGGTAATCCTCGGCGTCGTCCTTCGTCAGCTTCATGAGGTGCAGGTGCGTGTTGCCGGCGACGAAGCCGTGTTTTCCAGGTTCGAAGGCGGGCGGGAGCCTGACCTCCATGTCCGTCGCGTCCTTCGTCAGGTCCAGGTCGAGGCGAACGAGCTGCGATTCCAGGCCGGCGACTGCTTCCAGTTGATACTTGCCGCGCGCGACGGAGGTGGTTGCGACCTTCGCAGGAACGACGTGCCAGCCGGCGTATTCGGGCGCCGTCTTCAGGCCGCGGAGACGATCGTACAACCCGGGCAGCGGCGTGGCGCGCTGGTCCTTGTCGAGCAGGCGCACGATGCCGGTGCAGTCCCGGCCGGTCGCGGCGTCAATGAGCCGCAGGCGCAGCTTGACGGCGCCCTCTTGCGAGGTGGCGCTGAGCACGGCGCACGCGGCCAGCATGGCGAGACAGACGCCGGCCAGGACGAGACGACGCGCGCGAAGCGGATTGGCGGAGATCATGTTTGTCCCCTTGGCGAATCCATGCGTTCGCCGTGGTGGTCCCGGTCCTGGATGCTTCGCGAGGAATCGGCGAAAGCATGCCACCCAGAACTACCTTGAAGTTGAGCCGGGTGCATGCATGCCATCCCGGATCAAGCAAACAGCCGGCGCAGCGGCTGCCCCTCGGCCACGCGATACGGCCGGGCGGTCAGGTCGCGGATTTCGGTGTGCGGGTCGATGCCGAAGCGCCAGAAGAGGGTGGCGGCCAGGTCGCCCGGGGAGACCGGATCGACTTCGGGATAGGCGGCGAAGCGGTCGCTGGCCCCATGGATCGCGCCGCCGCGGACGCCGCCGCCGGCCAGCACCACGCTGAAGCAATCGGGCCAGTGATCGCGGCCGCGGCTGCCGTTGATGCGCGGCGTGCGCCCGAACTCCGCCAGCGTCACCACCAGGGTCGATTCGAGCAGGCCGCGGGCGTCCAGGTCCTCGATCAATGCCGAATAGGCCTGGTCGGCGGGCGGCAGCAGGTCGTCCTTGAGCCGCGGAAAGTTGTTCTCGTGGCTGTCCCAGTTGGCGAGCTGGCCGTTGGTGATCTTGTCGTTGACGTTGACGAAGCGGACGCCCGCCTCGACGAGCCGCCGGGCCAGCAGCAGGCTCTGGCCGAGCGTGTGCCGGCCGTAGCGCTGCCGGGCCGGCTCGCTTTCCCGCGCCAGGTCGAAGGCGCGGCGCACTTCCTGAGAATGGAGCAGGTCGAACGCCCGCGCGTGGTGCGGCGTCATCGTGCGGCCGCACAGCGACTCGACCGCGGCCGAATTGTGGTTGCGCATCGGATGGTGAAAGCTGCGGATGACGGCCAGCTTGTCGGTGAGGCGGGCGCAGCGCGGCAGATGCTCGCCGACCTGGAAGCCGGGGACGCGGGTGGCGATCGGCCGGAACTCGCCGCGGATCTCGGCGGGAGCAGCGGGCTTCAGGTCCCAGGTGTCGAGATGGCTGGGCCCGCCGTAGTAGTAGAGGAGGATGCACGAACGAATGCGAGCGCCGGCGGGCCGCGCGGCCTCGGCCCGGAGAAGCCGCGGCAAGCTGAGTCCCAAACATCCCAGGCCGCCGACGCGCAGCAAGCTGCGGCGATCGAGCATTCGGCGGTCGAGCATGCCGCGGGCGTGGCGGAGGTGTTCGAGTGCGTGGCTCATCGCGGATTCCTTCACGCTGGCGGGACAACCTTGCGGGGGTAGTTGAGTGTATCGTGCCGGCGGAGTTCTTGCACGCGCTTTCAGTTTGCCGCCTTTCGCTCCGCGAAAGAGCATCCTTCGCTCCGCGAAGAGCATCCTTTCGCGGAGCGAAAGGCGACGATACTCGAGGTCCCGCCCGAGCGATTCCGGTCACAAGCGTTTGGTCAGCACCTGCGACTTGCGGCCGCTGGCGTCGTAGCGCTGGCGGCGTGCGGGGGGAAGGTCGTCGGGGCCGCCGAGCTTGAAGCCGCCTTTCTGGACGAAGTAGTTGAAGGCCTGGGTGGAGAGGCAGAACAGCTCCTGGGCGCCGGCGGCGCGGGCCTGCTCCTCGATGAACTGCATCAGCCGGCCGCCGATCCCCTGGTTTTCGTACTTGGCGGAGACGCACACGGCCGCCATCTCCGCCTTGCCGGCCTCCGGGTAGTGGTGCAGGGCGGCACAACCGGCGACGGCGCCGTCCACCTCGAACACGTAGAAGGCGCCGGCCTGGCGTTCGATCTCGGCCTGGGTCCGCGGCAGCAATTCATCGTTCTCCATGCTTGCCTTGATCAGCGCGAAGATGGCGCGGGCATCTTTCTTGAGGGCGCGGCGAATGGCCTGGTACTCGTTGGTGTGGACCAGCGTGCCGACCCCTTCGTTCGAGAACACCTCGGCGAGCAGGCCCTCCTCGACGCGGCCGTCGATGATGTGCACGCGCGGCACGCCGCCGCGCAGCGCCCGGACGGCATTGGTCAACTTCGACAGGCTCGGAATCGTCAGCTCCTGGCGCTGTTTCTTGAGGATCGCCTCCGCCTCGTCGACGGCGATCTGCCGCAGCAGCTCGCCGGGTTCGGGCTCGCCCGGCTTGCGCAACTCGATGCCGGGCATGGTGGACAGGTAGATGAGCTTGGCCGCCTGCAGCGCCTTGGCGACCTCGACGGCCACGGCGTCGGAGTTGAGCCGGTACGTCGTGCCTTCGCCGTCGCTGCCGAGGGGTGCGATCACGGGGATGATGTCGTGCTCCAGCAAGGCCCGCAGGAACTGGATGTCGATGCGCTCGACCTTGCCGGTCCAGAGATGATCGACGCCTTGCAGGATCCCGGCGGGATGGGCGACCAGGGCGTTGGTGGCGGCGCCGCGGAGGTCGGTCGCCGACAGGCCCTCGAGGATCTCGTGGGTGACGCGCGAGCCGGCTGCCAGGGCGAGCTGCAAGGTGGCCGCGTCGGTGACGCCGGTGCCGTCGATGTTGGACGGCTCTTGCCCGGTGGCTTCGGCGAGCTGGCGGATTTGATGGCCGGCGCCGTGCACCAGGGCGACGCCGATGCGCAGGCTGCGGAGCAAGGCGACGTCGAGCAGCAAGTTGCGGAAGTTCTCGTTCTCGACGACTGCGCCGTCCACGGCGATGACGAACACGCGGTCGCGGTACTGCGGCACGTAGCGCAGCATTTCACGCAGGTCGGCGAGGCGCAGCATTGGGCATTCCTGTGGGCATTCGTGTAGGGTGGGTTCCGAAGACTCCACCCACCCTCCAATGTATGCAATATATCCATCTCGAAGCTGCGGCTTCTGGGCAAGCCGGGGAACGCCGCCCGGGCGGACTTTTCCTTTTGTGCGGCATCCATTACATTGGCCTCCCGCGACCGACGCCGCCGCGCTGTCGCCGACTCCCGGGTACGCTGCAAGGATGCCAAGCCATGCCTCGAGTCCGTGTCTTCTTGATCTTGTACGTCCTGGCGATCTTGATCGGCGGGCCGCTGATCTACTACCGGGTCACCGAAAAGATGGCCCGCAACTTCCACGTCGTCGAGCGCGGCGTGCTCTATCGCAGCGGGCAACTGCCGTTGGCGGGGTTCCGGCGCATCGTCCACGATCACGGCATTCGCACGGTGATTTGCCTGCGCGACGGCGACCACGACGTCGACCGGGACGAGGAAGTCTTTTGCCGGCGCTGGGGGATCACGCACGTCCGCATTCCGCCGCGGTCCTGGTCCCCCAAGAAGGGGTCCCCCAAGAACGGGTCGCCCAAGAAGGAGGCCCCGGTGAAGGGGCCGGTGCCGGTCGAGGAGGGGCTGACGGCGTTTCGCCGGGTGATGGACGACCCCGCCAACCATCCGGTGCTGATCCACTGCTTCGCCGGGCTGCATCGCACCGGGGCCTACTGCGCGGTCCACCGCATGGAGTACCAGGGCTGGAGCAATCACGACGCGATCGCCGAGATGCGGGCCATCGGGTATGACACACTCGACAACGACCGGGACTTGCTGCGGTTCTTGACGATCTATCGCGCTCGCCCGCAGTCTGTGTTCCGCGCCGTATCGCGGCACGCTCCCCCCTCTCCCCGCGGCCGAGGGGAGTTTGAGCGCGTTTTGGCGCCGCGCAATTGACATCATTTCCGCTCCGGGTAGGATAAAAAACGCACGAAGCTCCCGCCTGACATGCGATTCTTCACTCCTCCCCGGAGCACCCGCCATGGCCCATCCTGACGACCGTCGCTCCTTCTTGCGTTGGGCGACCCTCGGCTTGGGCGCTGTCTTTGGCGCCATCCTCGGCGTCCCCGCGGTCCTGTATCTCATCGATCCGCGCAACAAGAAAACTCGGCCGTCCGAGCTGCGCCTGGTGGACGGCGTCCGGCTCGATGACGCTGAGCTGAATCAAGGCGTGCCGAAGCAAGGCGTGATCCGCGATGTGCGCGTTGACGCTTGGACGCTGCACCCCAGCGACGCGCTCGGCCGCGTCTGGGTCGTGCCGGCGCCGAACGCGCCGCGCGGTTTCCGGGTGTTCACCACGATCTGTCCGCACATGGGCTGTTCCGTGAACCTGGGCGAAGGCGAGTTCGCGTGCCCGTGCCACAGCGCCCGCTTCGGGTTCGACGGGGCCCAGATTGTCGGCCCCGCGCTGCGCGGCATGGACGAGCTCGACTGGGAGCCCGATCCGACCGACCCGCAACGGATTCTGGTGCGCTACGAGAGTTTTCAAGCAGCGACCAGCGCCAAGACGCCGATTCATTAGGATGTTCCGGTAGACGTTCGTGAACCATACGGCCCAAGCAGGCCGGCCGCCTGCTGCACCGCAAGGAACCCCGCGTGCCTGGACGATTCTCGGATTGGCTGGATCACCGCATCGGACATCGCAAGCTGATCGACGCGCTGCTCCTGGAGCACATCCCCGGCGGCGCCCGCTGGCGCTACGTCTGGGGGAGCACGCTGGCCTTCGTGTTCATGATCCAGCTCATCACCGGCATCTTGCTGATGACGTCGTACAGCGCCAGCGACACCAGCGCCTGGGCCAGCGTCCACTACATCCAGTATCAGATGGATTTCGGCTGGTTGATCCGCGGCCTGCACCATTACGGCTCGCAAACGATGATGGTGCTGATCGGCATGCACATGCTGCAGGTGGTGATCGCCGGCGCCCACCTGCCGCCGCGCGAGCTCAACTGGTGGCTGGGCCTGGCGCTCTTGGGCGTGACCTTTGGCCTGGGACTCACGGGTTACTTGCTGCCGTGGGACCAGAAGGGTTACTGGGCGACGCGGGTCGCGACCAACATCGCCTCGAAGACGCCCGGCATCGGCGAGGAATTGCAACGCTTCCTGGTCGGCGGACCGGACTACGGCAACCACACCCTGACGCGGTTCTTCGCCTTCCACGTCGGCTTGCTGCCGGCGTTGTTCATCATCCTGCTGATCCTGCACTTGACGGCGTTCCGCCGCCACGGCGTCACCTACCCGCGGAATTCACAAGGCTCGGCCATGTTCTGGCCCGACCAGGCCTTTCGCGACATGATCGCGTGCCTGATCGTCTTCGGCATCATGCTGGCGCTGGTGATCTTCGGCGGCCACGGCAACGCGGTCGCCGTTCCGGAAGACGAACGACCGCAAGGCTGGTACGAGGAGCTGGCGAAGGCCGGCCAGAAAGGCTGGGGCGCCAACCTCGACGCGCCGGCCGACCGCGACACGCCCGACTATCCGGCGCGGCCCGAGTGGTACTTCCTGTTCCTGTTCCAACTGCTCAAGTACTTCCCCGGCGATCAGATCCTGGTCGGCACGTTCTACATTCCCAACGGCGTGATGGCGCTGTTGTTCCTGCTGCCGCTGTTCGGCTTCGGTTTAATGCGCAAGTTCGGCCACTTCCTCGGCATCCTGGTGGTGGTGGCGCTGCTGGGCGCGGTCGGCGTGCTGACCTTGCTCGCCAAGATCGACGATTCGCCGGACCCGCTGCTGTACGGGTTGATCGGCAACAAAGCAGTTTGGGAAATGGACCCCGAAACAGGAAAGCCCAAGCTCGATCCCGAAACCGGAAGGCCGATGCTGCAGAAGGACAATCCAGCCAACGATGAGAAGGTGAAGAAGGCCGCCGATTTTCAGCATGCCGTTCACGAGGCGGAGATCAAAGCCAAGCGGGCCGCGCAGCTCGGCATGGCCGGCGTCCCGGTCGAGGGGGGCCGCGACCTGATCCGCAACGACCCGCTGACCAAGGGCTACAAGCTGTTCGAAACGAACTGCGCCGTGTGTCACAGGTTCACCCCCGCCAAGGGCGACCCGTTCGGCGGCTTCACGAAAGGCAAGTTCACCGCCAGCGACCTGGGGGGCTTCGGCAGCGCGGAGTGGATTCGAAGCCTCTTGACGAATCCCGGCGACGACAGGTTCTTTGGCCTCACCGAGCTCGACGGCATGAAGGACTGGCGCAAGGGAGTCGAACGCACTCGAAAAAGGATGGGCAAGGAGGCCGTCGCGCAGGAGGAAAAGGACTTCGACATGATCGCCAGGTGGCTGGCCGACCAGGCCAGGCCGAAGGAAAAGCGCGACCCAGAGCTCGACAAGACAGCCCGCGCCAAGTTCGACGACGGCGATCTGGATTGCCTGACGTGCCACACCATCGACCGCAAAGGCGACGGCGCCGCCCCCGACTTCACCGATTACGGCTCCCACGAATGGATCCGCTTCATGATCATGAACCCCGGCCACAAGCTGCGGCATGGCCTGGAAAAAAATCAGATGCCCTACTTCCGCAATCTGGATGGTCCGGGCGCGGAGGTATATAACCTAGAATTCCACGACGCGCTGGGCGACGCCAAGGCCAAGGTGATTCCGCTCAGCGATATTGACCGCGAGCTTATCATAAGGTGGATGACGCGCGACGACCGTGTCGTCTTCGGCGGCCGCCCGGTCGCGGGCCCGCCGAAACGGGAGTGATATGGTCGGCTTTCGCTCCGCGAAAGACCGTACGTTCGGAGCGAAAGCCGACATTACGGCAACAGCTTGTCCAGTTTACCTTGGGAGATCCACATGTACAGAGCACCCGTTTGGTTTGCGGCCGCGAGCGTGGGGGCGATCGGCATCATGCTGCTTGCCGGCCAGAGCGGCGCCGGCGACAACAAGGAACTGCAAGACACCATCGACAAGGTTGCCGCGGCCTTGCAGAAGGGGGACATGGCCGGCGCCAAGAAACAGGCCGAGGCGGTCTCGAAGAAGATCGAAGAGCTGTACGAGGCGATGGACCTGTTCAAGCCGCGCAAGAAGGGGGGCTATGGCGTGGGCGACAAGCCCGGCGCCATCAACCCCGACGGCATCGAGCAGATGCTGATCAAGATCGGCCGCGACGCCCCCGCCAAGGGGACGCTCAACAAGGACAGCGCCGCCTACGAGAAACTGGGTTATCGCACCGCCGCCCTGGGCTTGATCGCCCTGGCCAGGACGCCGCCCACCGACATGGGCAAGAAGACTCGCAAGGACTGGATGGCCTGGTCGGACGACATGGTGAAGATCGGCCTGCAGTTCGCCGCCGCCGCCAAGGCCAAGGGCCCCGCGGACGTCAAGACCGCCGCCGCCAAGCTCAACAACGCCTGCAACAGTTGCCACACCGTGTTCCGTTGAGCGGCGGACTTCCCAGCAGACTTCCGAAGTCTTCGAGACTTCGGAAGTCTGGCGGTTACTGCATTCGCCGGCGCAAGAACTCGAGCGCCCGCCGCGCCGTGTTGACCGCGTCGTGGCTGTGCCGGCTCAATTCGACATGGACGCCGCCCGGGTAACCGCTTTCCTGAAGCGCCCGCAGCACCGGCGGAAAGTCGATCTCCCCGTCGCCGAACATCAAGTGCTCGTGGACGCCCCGGCGCATGTCCTCGATGTGCACGTTCCACAGCAGCTCGCGCCACGCGCCGATGTGGCCCGCGATCGGCGTTTCCCCCTGGCAGTGCAAGTGGCCGATGTCGAGCGTCAATCCGAAATTCTCACGGCCCACCCGCGGCCGGAGCTCCGCGTACTTCGGCATGGTGTCGATGAACATGCCCGGCTCCGGCTCGAACGCGAGCCGCACCGTGCGCTCGGCCGCGTAGTCCGCCAGTCGCTGGCAACCTTCGATCAAGCGCTCCAGCACCACGGCGTCGCCCGGCAAATCGACCTGCGTCCCCGACCAGAAACTGACCGCATCGGCGTCCAGAAGCGCCGCGACATCGACGGCCCGCCGCAGGAAATTGAGCCGGCGCTCGCGCTCCTCCGGGAACGGACTGATCAAGGTCGGCTGGTGCTTGCGGCGCGGATCGAGCAGGAACCTGGCGCCGGTCTCGACGACCGAGCGCAGACGCAGACGTTCCAGATCGCGCCGGACCAGCTCGGCCTGGCGCCGCCAGTCGGCGTCGAACGGGTTCAGCGCCTGCCAGTCCAGCGTGAGCGCCACGCTCTGGCAGCCCAGCTCGGCAAGGATCGCCAGCGCGTCCGCGAGCCGGTGATGGGCGAAGCCGTTGGTGTTGTAGCCGAGAAGCATGCACAGTCGTCCCAAGATCGTCGCTTGCCTGGCCGAATGAACGCCGCCTGAGCTGCGCCGCCGTTGTCCGCGGACGCCTAGAATTGTTGTACACGACCGGGCACGGGGAGGATTGTCGATGAGTTACCTGTACCTCGCCATCGCCATCGTCGCGGAGGTGATCGCCACCACCGCGCTCAAGGCGACCGCGTCCTTCACCAAACCGCTGCCGAGCCTCCTGGTCGTCGTGGGCTACTCGTCGGCCTTCTACTTCCTGTCGCTGTGCCTGCGGACGATCAGCGTTGGCACGGCCTACGCGATCTGGTCGGGCCTCGGCATCGTCCTGGTGACCGTCGCCGCCGCCGTGTTCTACAAGCAAATGCCCGATGCGTGGGCCATCGCCGGCATGGCCCTCATCGTGGCGGGTGTGCTCGTGTTGAATCTGCTGTCCAGGAGTGCGGTGCATTGACCGTCCTGCAGCGCGCGTTCACGCGGAGGTTCGGAATGCGTCCTCAACCCCTCATCGCCGTGACCGACGTCGAAGCGAGCAGCCGGTGGTACCAGCGCCTGCTCGGTTGCCGGAGCGACCACGGCGGAACGGAGTACGAGCGCCTCGTCTGCGCTGGGACGCTGATCCTCCAGCTTCACCGCTTCGAGGTCGAACACCACCACGGGCCGATCGGCGATCGCGACGACAAGCCCTACGGCAACGGCGTCCTGTTGTGGTTCGAGATCGACGATTTCGACGCCGCGGTCGCGAGGGCCGCGAAACTGAAAGCGGAGGTCGTGCTGCCGCGTCATCGCAACCCGCCCTCGGGCGACGGCGGTCCGAATCACTGGGAAATCTGGCTGCGCGATCCCGATGGCTACACCGTCGTGCTGGCCAGCCCCGACGGTTCGGCGGGCGACGGTTCGGCGGGCGACGCACCGGCCGAGTCGAAGCCGGCAGGCAGCCGGGCGCGTCTTGCCGCGATCGTGCGGCGCCTGCCGGAAGCCCGCGCCGTCGCGCAGGGCTCACACCTGAGCCTCGAGGTGCGAGGGAAACGATTCGGCTGGTTCCTCGACGACCATCACGGCGACGGCCGCGTCGCCCTCAATTGCAAGTCCACGGCGGACACGCGGCAACGGCTGCGCCGCGAGGCCAGGGACCAGGTCCATACTCCGAAATACCTTGGCCATCGCGGCTGGGTGGGTCTGTGGCTCGACGTGGGCGACATCGATTGGTCGCTCGTGGAAGCCGCCCTGCAAGAGGCGTATCGGCTGACCGCGCCCAAGAAACTGCTCGCCAAGCTCGAAGAACAAGACTTGCCGTTGTAAGCAATCTGCAGCACCTGGTGCATCATCTGGAGAACGCAGCACAAAGGAGGCAATCATGAACGCGCGACTCATTCGAATGGCGGCGTCGATCTCCTGCTTGCTCCTGGTCCCGCTGGCCTTCGGCGGCGGCGACGCCAAGCCGAAGAAGGCGACCGTCCGCGCCGGCGACGGGTTGAGCATCGTCTACGACATCCGCGGCAAGGGCGACACCGCCCTGGTCTTCCTGCACGGCTGGTGCGGCGACCGCACGTGGTGGAAGCACCAGGTCGATGTCTTCGCCGGCGATTACCGCGTCGTCGCCGTCGATCAGGCCGGGCATGGCGAATCGGGCAAGGAGCGCAAGAAGTGGAGCGTCGCCGGGCTGGCCGAGGACGTGCACACGCTCGTCAAGGAACTTGGCCTCAAGCGCGTCATCCTCGTCGGCCACTCGATGGGCGGGCCGGTGTCGCTGGCGGCGGCGCAGCGGCTGCCGGGCAAGGTCGTGGCCGTGATCGGCGTCGACACGCTCCACAACGCCGAGTTCAAATGGCCCGAAGAGCAATCGAAGAAGTTCCTCGAAGCGTTCGAAGCGGATTTCAAAGGGACGCTGCGTGCCGGCCTGCTCGGGATGATGCCCAAGAACGTCGAGCCGAAGCTGCTCGAATGGATCACCACGCGGGCCGAGAACCAGGACCCGCGGATGGCGATCGGCCTCATGCGCGACATGTCCGGGATGGATGTGAAGACCCTGTTGAAGGACGCCAAAGTGCCGGTGCGCTGCATCAACGCCGCCGGCGAATTCCAGTTCGCCATGCCGACGGCCGTCGACGTCAACAAGAAATACGCCGACTTCAAGGCGGTCATCATGGAAGGGGTCGGCCATTTCCCGATGCTGGAGCGGCCGGCCGAGTTCAACGGCAAGCTCCGCGACGTGCTGAAGGAGTTCGCCGCGAAGGGCAAATGAGCGGCTACCATCATTAGCGCGTTCGCTTGCCGCAGCCCGGTCCTTCGAGCGCTGCCTGCCGCTCGCTGATGTGGCCGCCGGCGCCCTTCAAGGCCGCCGAGCGCTCGGCGTTGAGGGCGATGAACGATTGCCATGGCGCCGGCACCTCGCTGTCGCTGTAGATCGCCTCGACCGGGCATTCGGACCGGTCGCCGCGATCATCGCCCGCTCCACGATGTTCTCCAGCTCGCGAACGTTGCCCGGCCAGGGGTAGCGCCTCATCCGCACGAGCGCGGCCGGCGCGACCGCTTGCACTTGCTTGTTCATGCGCCGATTGAACTGGTGCACGAAGTGCCGCGCCAGGTCGGGGATGTCGTCCGGCCGGTCGCGCAACGCCGGCACGGCGATGGGGAAGACGTTGAGGCGGTAGTAGAGGTCGGCGCGAAATCGACCCGCCTGCACGAGCGCCGGCAAATCCTGGTGCGTGGCGGCGATCACCCGCACGTCGACCGCGATGGACTGGTTGCCGCCGACCCGCTCGAAGCTGCGCTCCTGCAAGACGCGGAGCAGCAGCACCTGCGTTTCCGGCGGAATCTCCGCGATCTCGTCGAGAAACAACGTGCCCCGATCGGCCAGCTCGAACCGGCCGACGCGGCGCTTGCTGGCCCCCGTGAAAGCCCCGGCCTCGTGGCCGAACAGCTCGCTCAAGAGCAGCGTCGGCGTCAGGGCGGCGCAATTCACGCTGACCAGCAGCCGTTCGCGGCGCGGGCTGAGCTGATGGATCGCCCGGGCCACCAGCTCCTTGCCGGTCCCGGTTTCGCCCAGGATGAGGACGGTGCTGTCGGTGGCCGCCACTTGCCCGATCGCCTGCCGCGCGCGCCGCATGGCCGGGCTGTCGCCGGTCAAGGTCCGCAGGTTGCGTTCGCCCTTGATTTCGGCGCGCAGGTAATCGACCTCTTGCCGGCCGCGCTGTTCCAGCTCGGCGACGCGGGCCAGCAGCTCCGCGCGTTCGCTGACCAGGATCGCTAACAAGTCGAGCGCGACGGACTCGACGTTCATGGGCGGGGCTCCGCTCGAAGATGTGCGCCGGTGGTTGGGGTGCGCATGGCGATTAGTGATTGGGAATCCGCAATGTCGCGCATGACGCGCGATAGGCTTCGTCGAGATCGACCGGCACGGCGAGATCGACATCGAGCCACAACGGCAGCGTCGGCAACGGCTTGCCCAAGGCCAGCGCTTGGGGCCATGCATCCACCCGAGCCTCGTCTCTGCCGATCAGCGATCGGTATGCCACACCATACAACTGTCGCGGTTGATCGACCGGATTCTTGACCGACGCGTTGAGGGCCTCCATCAAGTCGGCGTGCAGATTCGCGGATCGTTCGGTGACGATGTCCACGATGATGACCGAGATTCCTTCTTGCAGGTACGTGGCGCATTTGCGAACAAACGCCTGCCGCGTCGCCGGCCGATCCTTGTTGCCCGGGCTGACCAGCTCGATGGCGGCGACCAAGCGCAAGCCACCCTCTTCTTTTTGAACCTTGATCTCGAAGGTTTGCAGCCCGGCGAAATCGACGGGGAAGGACAAGGCCGGCTTCGGCGGGGCGTATACTTCGGTCATCACGCCGCCGTTGCTGTCGACGGACGATCGCTTCCCTTCTTCTAACGTGGCCACGTCCACTTCGACTTCGACGCCGATCTTGATTGTCGGTTCCGCGACGTAATCCGACGGCAACACGGAACGGTTCAACTGCCGCACGAGCTCGCTGGTCCAGAGGCTG
This sequence comes from Gemmataceae bacterium, assembly GCA_022616435.1. Classification (GTDB taxonomy): domain Bacteria; phylum Planctomycetota; class Planctomycetia; order Gemmatales; family Gemmataceae; genus JAKEET01. The sequence continues at coordinate 62,227 of JAKEET010000154.1, read as the reverse complement.
TGGAAGCCTTCCCAGTGGCGTTCACGGTTGAGGGGCGGGTGAAAATGATCGAGCAGTGGCATGCGCTATTCCTGACGAAGGTTTGCCCCGGCTCCATGTCCGCGCGAACCGCGGCATCGTTACCATGCCGCAGTGTAGCCGAATAGCGCGGTTCTCGGAAGGGATTTGCCCGGTGATACAGATGATGCACATGATGGCCAAGTGCGCTATCGCCGAGCCGACCAAAGCAGCTACGACACCGCCGCGTCCTGCACCCGCCGCGCCGATTCGCCGAAATACCCGATCCACGCCAGGTCCATCACCTTGCTCGACAGCTCCAGCGGCCGGTTGTGGAAGCGGCAGATGTCGATGGCGCGATCGATCAGGTCGCGCGGCTCGCAGGCGCGCAGCTCGCGATTCTGGGCTTTGTAACGCTCCAGCAGCCCGCCGATCACCTCGGGTTCGATGCTCGTCCCCACGCGCTGGGCGTACAGGCCGAAGATCCGGGCGTACTGTTCCGGCGTGGGAGCGCCGAGGTAGAGCCGGTAGCCCATGCGCCGCAGGAAGGCGGGGTCCGTGACCGATTCCGGGCTCAGGTTGGTGGCGATGATGAGCACGTGCCGCAAGGGCAACTGGATCTTCTGGCCGGTGGAGAGCGTGAAGTAGTCGAGCTGGTGCTCCATGGGCGTGATGAAGCGATTGAGCAGTTGATCGGGCGAGACGCGCTCGCGGCCAAAGTCATCGACCAGGAACACGCCGCCGTTGGCCTTGAGGTGGGGCGGGGCTTCGTAGTAGCGCAGCGCCGGGCTGTAGATCAGGTCGAGCATTTCCAGCGTCAACTCGCCGCCGACGATGATCAGCGGCCGGCGGATGCGCACCCAGCGCTGGTCGATGGTGTTGACGCGGTCGCCGCCGATGTCCACGCGCTGGTGGCATTGCTCGTCATAGATGCGGATCACCGACTTGCCGATGCTCAGGCAGTACGGGATCCAGTAGTCGCCCTGCAGGGCGGCGTGGATGTGGCGGCCGAGGCTGCTCTTGCCGTTGCCCGACGGCCCGTACACGAACAGGCTGCGGCCCGAGGAAATCGCCAGGCCCGCCAGTTGCGCCGTCTTGGGCGACAGGACCATCGGCGACAGGGCGGCCGTCACGTGCTCCGGCAGCACGGGCGGCGTGTTGGTGAATTGCCAGCGCAGCATGCCCGCATACGACTCCAGACGCACGGGCGCCGGGCCGACGTAGGCGCATACTTCCAGGAGCCGCGCCGCCAGCTCGCGGCCGCTGGGCGTGATCCGATACTGGGAGCTGGTCTTGCCGGATTGCCAGAGTTCCTCGACGAGCCCCTCGATGGCCAGTTGCCGCAGCGCTTCATCGACGACCGGGATCGACAGGCGGAGCTGCTGGGCGACCCAGTGGGTGGAGAAGCGGGTCGCGCCGTAGGCCAGCCGCAAGGTCAGCTCGGTGAGCGCGCCTTCCTCCAGTCCGGCCGAGGCGATGTCTTGCGGCGCCGACGGCACCACCAGGTCGCCGAGCCGGTGCAGGCGCGGCATGTACGGGTCCTTGGCGGGAGCTTCACTGGCGGCAGCGCTGGGGTCCATGGGGTGACATCCTCGGGCGTCGGCGCGGTGCGCAGGAATTGATGGCGAAGCTCCCGCATTTTACAGCGGGAACGATCGGGACGCCAGGACGATGTCGCGGCCGCGCCGCGGTCGCGGCCAGTGCGCTGGCCCGATGGTGCGTCACCGTCTTTGCCTTGGTCGCCGAGTTCAATGTCGTCTACTCAGGCAAAGTCAAGGACAAGCTCAAAGCTGTTGCGACGTAATCCCGCCGAACCGTCGCAAGAGCGAGCGCTCGACCTCGTCAAAGTACGCGTTCGGAACAGCTTGTCCGTCGTTGGACGCGAGGGGCAGATAGAAATCATATCGTCGCGCACGCCTAGCCATGGCGAGGGCCCTTGGAGTCGCCGTTCGGCGGCCCAAGCAATTCGAAGGGGAGCTTTTTCCGCCGAAGAAGTCGGAGTTGCCGGTCGCTAATGACGTAAACCGGTTGTTCGCTGACCCGAGAAATCGGTCCCGAAGCGACCAGCGTTCGCCAGACTTCTCCCCAGTGCTTTTCAGGAATGCGAATCTGGTGCATAACCGTTGTCCATCGCTGCGCTCGTATTCTCCACGGCGCCGCGCGTTTCGTCAAACCGGTCAGAGAGACCTGCCCTCATCCCTTCCCCACCGCCACCCGGTTCTGCCGATACGCCTCGTTGCCCAGGTGCGCCGCTGCCGCCGCGGTCACGCCGGCTTCGATCGGGGCGCTCGGCTGACGGTTGTTGCGGATCGCATCGACCCAGTTCTGCAGGTGCAAGAGTTCGCCGTCGGGGCGCTCGTAGAAATCGCGGCCGCGCGTGCCGGTGCCGAGGATCATCTCCTCCGGTTTCTGCTTGAAGCGCGGCTCGGGGATCAGCTCGAAGCGGCCGCGGTCAATGTACAACGTCGCCTCGCTCCCCATGAACGTGATCATCGCGCCGCGATAGGCGTTGCAGAACGTGCCTTCGAAGTAGACCTGGATCTCACGGTTGGGGTCGTCTCGTTCGTTCTTGCGATACGTCAGCAGCGTCTGGATCGTGTCCGGCGTTTGCCAGACACCCATGGCGGTGTTGAAGCCGCCCATGCTGACGGCGCGGACCGGCGTCTGCAGGTTCAGGATCCAGTGGGCCACGTCGATCCAGTGGACCATCAGGTCGGTGAGGATGCCGTTGCCGAAATCCCAGAACCAGCGCCAGTTGCGGAAGCGGTAATCGTCGAAGGGCTGTTCGGGGGCGTTGCCGAGGAAGCGCTTCCAGTCGAGCCGCTTGGGATCGACGTTCTGCGGCCCGCGGCGAACGCGGTCGCTGTTGCGGTTCCAGGTGAGATGGACCTTGTGGACCGTGCCGAGCCGGCCGGCGGCGACCAGCTCCCTGGCGCGGATGATGTGCGGCATGCTGCGCTGCTGCGTGCCGATCTGTACGATCTTCCGGTGCTTGGCTTGGGCGTCGAGGATGCGGCGGCCTTCCTCCATCTTGTGGGTCAGCGGCTTCTCGACATAGACATCCTTGCCGGCGGCCATGGCGTCGATGGTCATCGGCACGTGCCAGTGATCCGGCGAGGCGATGAGCACGGCGTGAACATCCTTGTTGCGCAGCAGCTCGTGATAATCGCGATAGGTTGCCGCGTTGGGCGCGGCGAGTTTCTGAGCCTGCTGCAGGTGCGGCTCGTACACGTCGCACAGGGCCATCATGCGCGTGTTGGGAACCTTGGCGAGCGCCTGCATCAGGTGCCGGCAACGGCCGCCGGTGCCGATGAGGCCGATGTTGAGGCGCTCGTTGGCGCCCGCGGCCTTGGCCGAGGCGGGGAGGGCGAGGGCGGAGGCGGCGGCGGTGGTGGTGAGGAAGCGGCGGCGGGAAACGTTTAGTTTGGACATTGCGGACCTCATGAGAAGATGGCGAAATGGACCTTCGAGATCACGACCATCGGTAGTTCTTCGTGAATCCCAAAAACGACCGTAATGGGATGGACCGAGCCTACATGCTCTTTCATTTTCAGATGGGGATATGGCTGAATGACCTCGCCGAAAGCCCAGGGATCTGCTTGCAGGCGCTCCATGATGGCATCCCAGGCCGCGTCAAACCTGGATTGTTGTCCCTTGAGAAATGCTTCGAATCGCAGCTCTTGGATGACTTTGACGATTTTTCCTGAGTAGGAGACACTGAATCGGGCGCGCTGACCATTGCCAGTGGTCATGACGGTTTCCTTGCTGGAGTGCCCGCGCGAATCTCGCGCAGCAACTCGGTCGCATCAACTAGTTCGCCGCGGTGAAACTGCTCGAGAAGCTCCTTGTACTCGGCTTCCATCTGCTCCGGGTCCCTCTCCGCCTTGTACCGTGCGATGATCGCCGCTTCTTCTTCCGGTGTCAAGTCTCGGGGTTCCGGAATGTCGATCGGTCCATTGATCTGAGTAATATCGATGAGCTTGATGTTCATGACTTCACTCCTCCGATTCGACGGCGGCCGAAACCGGTCCTCCGGCAATCATAAACCAGTCATGGACATCAACGCAAGCATGACGTTCCCCGATTTCGCGCGCCACCGGCCGCGGCACGGACCGCCGCGCCGACCGCTCCCGCGGGCGGACGGCGCTGTCCCTCATCTTGAATCACCTGCCGTGGCAATCGTCAACTATAATCACAGCAAGGAGATTGCCAAATGCCGCTCCGCGATCACTTTGAACCCCCGGTCAGCAAAGTCGCGTCATGGGAAGAAGTCCACGGCTTGTGGCCTGCCGTCATCGTGCAACAACTGTTCCCGGCGTTGCCGGAAGGCTACGTCGCCGCGCCGCGCGTCCATCGCGGCGCCGAAGTGGAAATCGACGTCGCGACCTTCAAGCGCAATGGAGAAAGCCAGCCGGCGCCGGATCAGAATGCGGCCGGCGGTGCTGGGGCGGCCACGGCCGTCGCGGCGCCGCCGCTGCCGACCTTGGAGTTCGACACCGAGCTTCCCGACCAAGACGAATACGAGGTCCGGGTCTACGACGACGTGCACGCGCGCCGTCTCGTGGCGGCCGTTGAAATCGTCAGCCCCAGCAACAAGGATTGTCCGGAGAATCGCCGCGCCTTCGTCGCCAAGTGCAGCGCCCTCTTGCAAGAGGGCGTGAGCGTGTCGATCGTCGACCTGATCACCTCGCGAAACTTCAATCTATACACGGACCTCTTGGACATGATTCGCCGGTCCGACCCCGCCTTCTCGCGGAACCCGCCGGCGATCTATGCCGTCACGTGCCGCGGGCGGACGCTGGGGCACGTTCCCAAGGTCGCCATATGGGCCCATCCCTTGGCTGTCGGCAAACCGCTGCCTCAACTTCCCATTTGGCTCACGGAAGAGCTGTCGATCACGCTCGACCTTGAGGCTAGTTACCAGGAAACGTGCCGGCTGCTGCGAATACCGTAACCGCCCCTTGGTCCTCAGGTTTGTTCCACCAGCCGCCGCGGCACGAGCAGCCGCGCCGACCGCTCCCGCGGCCGAAAAATCACGTGCTGCGCCGTGATCGTCTGGATCACCCGCGGATCGCTGAGCCGGTAGAGAAGCTCATGGTCGTCCACGTCGCGGTCGGCCGCATGGCCGGCGAAGAACTCGCGGCAAGCGTCGTAGCGCGCGCACGTCGTCCGGCACGTCTCCAGCTCATCGCGGCTTTCGGTCCTGGCCAGCAGCCGATAATCATTGGTCGCCACCAGCGGCTCGTCTCCCTTCGGCCAGCGCAGCGCGTGGCGCCTGGGCGTGCGCTCGATGACGACCCGCTGGGCATTGTCCACGCCGACCACCGTGATCAGCCCACCCACGGCGAGGTGCGTATCCGTCGCCATGCGCACGGCTTCTTCGAAGCCGCCGGCGTCTTCCAGCACGCGGCGCAGGTGCAACAGCACCGGGTAGCCGAGCTTCGACGGCGGATCGGGACTGAGCGCGGCGTTGAGCACCAGCGCGAAGCCGCGCGGCGACAGGCCCGACACGATGCCCACGGAGCCAGGCCAGCCGGCGTTGGTGAACAGGACGTCGTTGCCGCGCCGGCATTGAACGAGGTAACTGGCCCGGGCGAGCAGGTCTTCGGGCCACCAATCCATGTTGCGCGCCAGGACCGGGCCGCGCGGCGTCGGCAACGCCACCGTGGAACAGCCCAGCGAGCTGAGCAGCAAGTCATAGCTGATGTTGGCGAGCATGATGTCGCGCCAGTCGACGCCGACGTGCCGCGCCAGGCCGACGATTTCGGCGTGGAAGCGGTTGGCGGTGCGCAGGCGGACCAGGTCGGCCAGCAGTTTCGCCGACGCGGGGATTTCGCGCATGATGGCCGTCAGCAGCGTCTTGCCCGCGCTCACCGCTTCGGGCGGGATGTGGGCATAGCGCCCTTCCGGCGGCAGCGCCAGATCGATGGCAAGCGTGGGGCGTTCGATCCAGGGAAGCATGAATTGATCCTTAACTCCATTGTAACTCGTAGACGAAGCGGCTCGCTTCGTTCAACCGGCTCGCTTCGTTCCGGAGGCAGTGACGCGAGCCGTTTCGCCTACGAAATGCGAGCTAGGCTTCGCCCACCAAAAGCCGCTTGACGCCGTCACCCAGCCCGCACAGGATAGTGGACGCGGGCGGGGCCGAAGTTCGCCTCTTCTTCTTTCGAGGTGCATCCATGAATCGATCGATGATCACGGGCGCGGTGCTGGCCATGGTGGTGCTGGCCATGGTGTGGTGCGCGCCCTTGGCGGCGCAGGAACACAAGGTGACGGTGACCGTCGCCTCGGAATCCGACCTGAAGAATGTCCCCGTCTGCATCCCACTCAGCTTGCCCAAGGCCCTGGCCGGCTTCCGGCACGCCGTCGTCGTGCACGGCAAGGAAGGCCTGCCCGGCCAGCTCACCGCGCCCGGCCTCGGCACCGAACACATCGCCCCGAGCGCCGCGAACCTGGTCCGCCGCGATCTGCACTTCATCCTGGGCTATCTCAACAAGGGCGAGTCGCTCACCTTCACCGCCAAGCTCTTCAAAGAGGACAACGCCCCCGACACCACCGGCTTTTGGTGGATGGACGTGGGCAAGAACAAGGAGACGCCGGAGCTGATCCACGACGTCCTCAGCGGCGCCAAGCGGGCTCCCGTGCTGCGCTACATGGGGGCGGCGTTCGACGACTCGTCGAAGGAGGCCCGCGACCGCACCTACAAAGTGTTCCATCATCTGTACGATCCGTCCGGCAAGCGCCTCGTCACGAACGGCGGCCACAGCGACCTGAAGCCCGGCGAGTCGCGCAAGTTGCTCTTCCCGCATCACCGCGGCATCATGTTCGGCTTCAACAAGTGCACGTACGGCGACGGCCTGAAGAACAAGGCCGACACCTGGCACTGCACGGGGGACGCGCACGTGGCCCACGAGAAAACGCTCGGCAAGGAAGCCGGCGCGGTGCTCGGTCGGCATCGCGTGCAGATCGGCTGGCACGGCGCGAAGAAGGAGCGCTTCGCCGTCGAGGAGCGCGAGTTGACCGCGTACCACTTTACCAAGGGAACGCTCATCGAGTTCGCCAGCCGGCTGAAGACGACCGGCGGCCCCGTCAAGCTCGACGGCGACCCGCAGCACGCCGGCTTCCAGTTCCGCGCCTCCAACGACGTGGCCGACAAGACCGCGAAGCAAACCTACTACGTGCATCCCGACGGCAAGGGCGCGCCGGGCGCCACCCGCAACTGGCCGCAGGACAAGTCGATGGTCGATCTGCCGTGGTACGCGATGAGCTTCGTGCTCGCCGATCAGCGCTACACCTGCTGCTACCTGAATCATCCGAAGAACCCGAAGGAGACGCGCTTCAGCGAGCGCGACTACGGCCGCTTCGGCGGCTATTTCGAGTACACGCTGACGGAGCAGACGCCGCTGGTGGTGAACTACCGGCTGTGGCTGCAGAACGGCGAAGTGACGCCGGAGAAGGCGCGGGAGCTGTATGATGCATTTGTCAAGGCGCCGAAGACGGTTGTGAAATGAGGAGGCGACTGATGGAGACCTTGCAACTGCCGGTTAGAACTCTCTCGTATGCCTACCTGGAAGACGTTGGGTGGGCCGATTATGAGCGGTTGCTGAAGCAGGCTGGCGACCGGCCGATTCGTTTCACTTACGACAACGGACGGTTGGAAATCATGACGATGTCCTTCGAACACGAGTGGGTGAGCGGCGTCATTGGCCGCTTGATCGACTTGCTGGCGATTGTCTTGCATCAGCCTTTCCAGAGCGGCGGTTCGACGACGATGAAACGCAGGTTGCAGAAGAAGGGGTTGGAGCCGGACAATTGCTACTGGTTCGCCCATGAAAAGCACATGCGGCAGAAGAAGCGGTTGGACCTGGGGGTCGATCCGCCGCCCGATTTGGCGCTCGAAGTCGACATTTCGCGAAGCGTCATCAAGCGGATGAAGATCTATGCTGCGTTGAAGGTTCCCGAAGTGTGGCGCTTCAAATCAAACCAGCTGCTGGCTTATTTGCGGCAGACGGACGGTTCGTACAAGGTTTCCGAGCAGAGCAGCGTTTTTCCGTTCTTGGCGACGACCGAGCTCGAGCCCTGGATTGAAAAGGCCGCCACCATGGATCAGGCTACGCTGGGCCGTGAGTTCATGGCATGGGTTGACGAGGAACTCAAGCCGCGGCTCCATGGCGGGCGAAAGAACGGCAAACGATCCAGGTGAACCGGAGTCCGAAGCGTTTCCCTGCCGCCTCGCAATCAAGAATCGAAAATCAAGAATCGACAATCGCGAACGCTACTTGCCCCCGCTCAGATCCGTCAGCCGCCGGCTCGCTTCCTGGAGGCGGCGGGTGTCGGTTTCGTGCGTGGTGATGTCGCGGTAGAGCTCGATGGCCCGGCCGCGCTCGTTGAGGTGCCGGTCATAGATGCGGGCGGCGCGGAGGCGGGCCTCCATCTGCGTCCGCGGGTTCCACTGGAAACAACGCTCGTAGTACTGGGCGGCCCGCCGGTAGTGCTTGTAGGCCTTGCTCTCGTAAATGTCGCCCAGCATGAACGCCGCGTCGGAGATCTTGTCGCTCTGCGGGTACTTGGTCAGCAGCTCCTGGAACAGGATCTCGGCGCGGCGCTGGTTGTCGATGTAATCGGTGCCCCAGCCCTTGTCCTTGTACTGCAGCGCCCGCGTGAACAGCTTGTTGGCATCCACGACGTTGACGTTCCCCGTCAGCGTCGGCGGCGGCACGTCCAGCTCCAGCCGGTAGGCGTACTTGGGGACCCGTTGATACTGCCGCAGCTCCTCTTCCGCCCACTTGACGCGTTCCAGGTCCCCCGCCTGAATGTAGTGCAGCCGCAGGGTCTCGAGGGCCTTTTGATAGTCGCGGCGCGCGACCAGGACGCGCTCCACGAATTCGAGGTCGCTGGTCGGTCCGGGATTGGCGGCGGGCGTCGAGCCGGCTGGATTCGCGGCGCCGACCGGCGGATTGTTGACGGGGGATTGAGCGCGCGGCGGGGGCGCGATGGCCAGGGCAGCGGCCAGCACGACCAGCACGGGCGCCTTCCAGCGCTGAGCCACTCCCTACTCCACGAATGACGACCACGTGGCCGGGGCTGAGTCTTGAAAGCCCCGGCGCCAGTGACAATGGGTCACGACACGCATGGCCGGGGCTGAGTCTTCGAAGCCCCGGTGCGCATGCTCACGACACGGCAGCGGGCATCCGTTCCACCTTGCCGAAGATCATCCGGCCGGCCGGCGTTTGCAACACGCTGGTGACCGTGATGGCGACGTCCTGTCCGATCAGCGAACGTCCTTGCTCCACCACCACCATGGTGCCGTCGTCGAGGTAGCCGACGCCCTGGCCCATCTGGTCGCCCTGCTTCACGATCCGGACCGACAAGTTCTCACCGGGAAGGGCCACCAGTTTGAGGGCGTTGGCCAGCTCGTTCAGGTTGATGACCTCGACCCCCTGCAGCTGTGCAATCTTGTTCAGGTTGAAGTCATTGGTGACGACCCGGCCGCTCAGGACTTTGGCCAGCACGACCAGCCGCTCGTCCACCTTGTGCACGTCGCGCAGCTCCGCCAGGTTCCCTTCGTGCATCTGCAGCTCGACTTTCGGGTTGTTCTGCATCTTCTTGAGCACATCCAACCCGCGCCGGCCGCGATTCCGCTTGATCTTGTCGCTGCTGTCGGCAATTCCCTGCAACTCCTGCAGCACGAACCGGGGCACGATCAGCTTGGTGTCGAGAATCCCCGTATCACAGATATCGGCAATTCGTCCGTCGATGATGACACTGGTGTCGAGAACCAGCGGTTTGGCCCCCTTGAGCTGCTTGGAAAACTCGACGTAGGGGATGATGAACCGGAAGTCGTCCTTGGTTTGGACCAGCACCGACACGGAGATGTAGCAGCAAACGAGAGTGATCACGACGTAGACCAGCGCCCGCAGATTCGCCCAGCCGCGGTCGAAGGGATCCGGGGTCAGATAGCCGTCGACAAATGGCTGCACGGCGGCGCCCATCAGCTGGCCGAGCAGGAAGCCCATCAACAGGCCGAAGAAGATCGCGGAAATCGTCGTGATCTCCTTGTTGCGGATCAGCAGGTCGCCCAGCAAGATCGCGATGCCCACCGCACTGATCAGGATCGCGCTGAGGTACGCTTGTGGCACGCGGAACTCGAGGACCACCATGGCCTGGGCGGCCAGGCCCAGCATCAAGGCGAGAAACGCAACCCGGACGACCCACATCAGGATGTTGCTGGTGGAGCCGACGAAGGTTCCCATGCTCTCGGAAAACCAGTCTCTCAGCGTCTTTTGACTCACGACAAGCCTCCGTGGGAATCAGCGGGGCGCCACGGCCGGTGAGGGCGGCGGGAGCGGTAACCAGCGACTTCAGTTGCCTGGGACGACGTGGCCGACGATGACGATATGGACGACGCACCGCGCCGCTTCCGATCGCGGTCGAGCTGCACCTTCCAACGTAGATGACCGCAGGATAGATGTTCCATCTGTCCCAGGTCAGGTTGGCGGGTCACCCTTCATGCAGCGTTCGTTTCGGCTCCGTATCCCTGTGTCCGTTCCGTATTCTACACAAGCGTATAGGGTTGGAACAGTCTCAAGAATTCGTCCTGCGCGAATCGATCGGTCATGCCGGCCAGGTAGTCGCACACGATCCGCTGCGGCGCCTCGACCGTCAATAACTCCCGGTAGCGCTCCGGGAGCTGGTCGGGAAGCCGCAAGAACTCATGAAACAGCGCGTGCAAGATGCGCCGGCCCTTGGCGGCCATCCTCATGACGCGGTAATGCCGGTACACGCGTTCGCGCAAGAAATCCTCGAGGCCTGCCTTCAAGCGCACCACCTCGGGACTCAAACCGACCAGGCCTTGCGGACAGCGCCGGACGTGGGCGACGGCGCCGACGCGGTGCTCGCGCAGGTTGCGGCGCGTGTGCTCCAGTAGATCGGTGACCTGCCAATCGATGAGCGCCCGGATGATCGTCGCTTGGAATTGCCGTGGCCCGAGATTGGGATACTTCGCGCGGGAACGTTCGACCGCTTCCTTCCAGAACGGCACCGCGTCGAGGTCCGCGATGGGAATCAAGCCGACGCTGAGGGCGTCGTCCACGTCGTGGGCGTTGTAGGCGAGGCTGTCGGCGGCATCGACGATTTGCGCTTCCAGAAGGGGCTGCCACCCCCCCGGTGCCCCCCCTTGCGAAGGGGGGGATGGGGGGGTCAGGAACACCTTGATTTCAGGGTCGTCGCGGCGTTTGCTGTGCATGGCCTGGGCTTCCAGCACTTCCCACGACAGGTTCAAGCCGGGGAAGCCGGCGTAACGGTACTCCAGCGTCTGCACGATGCGCAGCGCATGGCGGTTGTGCTCGAAGCCCTGGTGGCCGGCCATGCACTCGTCGAGGGCTTCCTCGCCGGCGTGGCCGAAGGCGGGATGGCCCAGGTCGTGCAACAGGGCGATCGCCTCGGTCAAGTCCTCGTTGAGGCCCAGCTGGCGGGCGATGGTGCGGCTGATCTGCGTGACTTCCAGGGTATGGGTCAGCCGGGTGCGATGATGGTCGTTCGTTTGGCTGACCAGGACTTGCGTCTTGTGCATGAGCCGCCGAAACGCGGTGCTGTGGACGATGCGATCGCGGTCGCGCTGATAAAGTCCTCGATAGGGATGCGGCGCCTCCGGATGCCGGCGGCCGCGGCTGTCGCGCGTCCGCATGGCGTATGGGGCGAGGGTCGCGTCCTCGCGCTCCAGGGCGTCGGGGGGCTGGAACAGGTTGTCGGCGGACAAGACGTTCTCCGACCGATGTTTCGACCGATGTTTAGCCCCGGTTCGAAGAACCGGGGTGGACAGAATCCCTCGCGGAACGACGATCCCACGAGAAGCGCCGGCCCGCCCCGGATCCGCGAACCGGGGCTATTGACCGTCAGATTGTTCGGGCGCGATGTTGGAGGGTGGCATGCTTTCGCCGATCCCTCGCTACACGTGGATTATCTGGACGATCACGGCGAAAGCATGCTGTCCCCGGCGATACCCGCATGCTTTCGCGGTGGTGATCCAGAAGATCTTCGCGTCGCGTGGGAGCCGCGAAAGCATGCCACCCATGCCACCCATGCCACCCAACACACGCGCTTGGGCAACCTGATCGTCAATAAACGGAACGCTGCAGCGCCTCCACCAGCGCGTCGTACAGCGCGTCGAGCGCCTGGGCGATGACCCGGACATCGCTCAGGACCGTCATGAAGTTGGTGTCGCCGTTCCAGCGCGGCACGATGTGCCAGTGGACGTGGCCCGGCAAGCCGGCGCCCGCCGCCCGGCCCAGGTTCAAGCCGATATTGTAACCTTCGGGATGCATCAGGCCGTCCACAACCCGCAGCATTCGCGCGAGCGTTCGCTGGGTGTCGAGGATTTGCTCGGCGGTCAAATCGTGCAGGTTGCCGACGTGAGCCGTGGGAGCGACCAGCAAATGGCCATTGTTGTAGGGGAAGCGATTGAGGACGACGACGCTGTGCGCGGTGCGCAGCGCGATGTGATGATCGCGGTCGCGGGTGTCGGCGACGCCGCGGCAGATGAAGCACGGATCGCCGTCCGCCGGCGGCTTGGCCGCGGCGACGTAGGCCAACCGCCACGGCGCCCAGAGTTGATCCATGATCGACATCCCGTGGATCGACATGTAGGTCCCGCCTGCCGGGCGGGACCTACATCCAACTTATTTATAGAATGACTGCGGTGGTCGGGGCCACCAAGGCCACGCGGTTTCGTTGACGAAGCTGCGGGCGGGCCTGAGAATAGACGTTCCTTGACGCCGATCCTTCAAGCGAGTGAACCGATGGCCGTTCCCAAGCGACGAACTTCCCACGCCCGCCAGGGCAAGAGGCGCAGCCATCTGCACATCAAGCCCGTGCAAGTGCAGTACTGCCCGCAATGCAAGCAGCCGGTGCTGCCGCATCGCCTGTGCACCGAGTGCGGCTATTACCAGGGCCGCGAAGTGGTGGCGCCGGCCGAAGAGGAGAAGTAACCCATGCGGATCGCGCTGGACGCCATGGGCGGCGACCTCGCTCCCGGTCCGATTGTCGCCGGCGCCGTCAACGCCGTGCAAGCGCATTCCGAGCTGCGCATCGTCCTGGTCGGCGACCAGACCAAGGTGGAGCCGCTCCTGGCCGGCGCTCCCGCCGGCGCCCAGGCCCGCGACCGGCTCGAAATCTTTCATTGCACCCAGGTCGTGGGCATGGAGGAATCGCCGGTCGTCGCCCTGCGAAAGAAGCCCGACAATTCCATCAGCCGTTGCTGGCAGCTGCTGGCCGAGCACAAGGTGGAGGCCATCGTGTCCGCCGGGAACACCGGCGCCATGGTCGCCGGCGGCTTTCGCCTGAAGCTGTTTCTCAAGAACGTGCGCCGTCCCGGCATCGCCGCCATCTTGCCGACGCTCAAGGGCCCGTGCGTGCTGCTCGACGTGGGCGCCAACGTCAATCCCAAGGCCGAGCATTTGTTTCAGTACGGCATCATGGGCTCGATCTTCGCCAAGTACATCCTCAAGTGCGATCAGCCCAAGATCGGCCTGCTCAACATCGGTTCCGAGGAAGCGAAGGGGCACGACCTCGCCAAGGAGACGCACGCGCTGTTCAACCACAGCCAGCACCGCGGCGACTTCGTCGGCAACGTCGAGGGCCGCGACATCAACAAGGGGGTGTGCGACGTCATCGTGACCGACGGCTTCGTCGGCAACGTGGTGCTGAAGCTTTCCGAAGGAGTCTTCGAGTTCGTGATGAAGATGACCGGCAAGGAGCTGATGGCGACCCTGCAAAACGAAAAACCGCTCGGCCAGCTCGCCTTGCAGAACTTGATCAAGCGCTACGACTACCACGAAACCGGCGGGGCGCCCCTCTTGGGCATCGACGGCATCTGCATCATCTGCCACGGCAGCTCGGGCGAACGCGCCATCGGCAACGCGCTCGGCGTCGCCGCCAAGTACATCGAAGCCAAGCTCAACGAGCTGATCGTCAACGACATCGCCTCGAACCCGACGATGGCGAGCGAGGAGTGATTCGGGCCGCCCCGCCGGGCCGTCCCGCCGGGGCGTCCCGCAAACACGGGTGACGCATTCCATTCACCAAGGACAGGTCCGCCCCGGTTCTTCGAACCGGGGCTCAACAAGGTTGTTCCCCATGCCGCAAACTGCTTTCCTCTTCCCCGGCCAGGGCGCGCAAACGGTCGGCATGGCCAGGGATCTGTGCGCCGCTCTGCCGGCGGCCCGCCGCTTGTTCGATGACGCCGCCCAGATCCTCGGCTACGACCTGCTCGATGTCTGCGTCAACGGCCCCGCCGACAAGCTCAACAGCACGGTGATCAGCCAGCCGGCGATCTACGTCGCCAGCCTGGCGGCGCTGGAGAGCCTGCGCGCCAAGCCGGCGGTCGAGGCGGAGGTCGTCGCCGCGGCCGGGCTGAGCCTGGGGGAATACACCGCGCTGGCCTTCGCCGGCGCCCTGAGCTTTGCGGACGGCCTGCGGCTGGTGCATCAGCGCGGCCAGGCGATGCAGGCGGCCGCCGACGCGACCCCCAGCGCCATGGTGAGCGTGCTCGGGCTGACGCCGGATCAGGTCGAGGCGCTGTGCGCGAAGGCGAGCGCCGGCGGCATGGTGCGGGTCGCCAATCTGCTGTGCCCGAACAACATCGTCGTGTCCGGAACAAGGGCGGGTTGCGACGAAGTGGAGCGGCTCGCGCCGGCAGCGGGCGCCATGAAGACGATCCGCCTCGCGGTCGCGGGCGCCTTTCACACGGAGATCATGAAACCCGCCGACGAAACACTTGCCGCCGCGCTTGCCCAGTGCCGCATGCAGGCGCCGCGGCTCGCGGTGTGGTCGAACGTCGACGCCCGGCCGCACACCGATCCGGAGGAGATTCGCGGCCTGCTGGTGCGGCAAGTGCTGCAGCCGGTGCTCTGGGAGCAGACGATGCGGAACCTGCTGCAAGCGGGCGTGACGCAGTTCTATGAGATCGGCCCGGGGCGGGTCCTGGCCGGGTTGTTGAAGCGCGTGGATCGGAAGATCGCCTGCGAGAATGTGGCCGCCTAGCGTCCGGCTTTCTTGATAGAATGAAAGGTGCGTGGGTCCCCCATTCTTGTGAGCGCCTCTTTTCATGACCCCCTATTCCCACTATTGTGTCTCTTCATGGCCGAGAGCCGGCAGGCTGGGGGATTCCGCCTTGCCGCGGTCCGGCCGGTTGTGGTACATAAGTCTTGATTCCATGGGCAGTTCCCGTTCCGCTCAGAGGCCGTTGCCGGGGACCCGTGCCGGGCAATTCCTTTGTCGTCGACAGGCAGGGCGTTGACAGGCAAAGCGTTGACAGGCAAGGCGTTGGCCAACCGTCTCCAAGGGAGGATCCGTCGTGAAGAGTCGTGATGAGATCAAGGAAAAGGTGATCCAGATCGTCTGCGATAATCTGGGCGTCAACAAGGAACAAGTGACGGACAGCACCTCCTTCACCGAGGACATCGGCGCCGACTCCCTCGACATCGTCGAGCTGGTGATGGAACTCGAAGAAGAATTCGAAATCACCATCCCCGACGAGGAAGCCGAGAAGATCAAGACCGTGGGCGAAGCGATTGATTACATCATGAAGGAGCTGGAGAAGAAATGACGCGGCGCGTCGTTGTCACGGGCCTCGGGACCGTCGGCCCGCTCGGAACGGACACGAAAACCTACTGGGAAGCACTGCTCGCCGGCCGTAGCGGCATCACCTTGATCGAGCAGTTGGACGCCAGCGCCTTCAAAGTGAGATTCGGCGGCGAAGTCAAATGGGACGCCGACAAGCACTTTGATTCCAAGACGGCGCGGCGCATGGATCGGTTCGCGCAGTTCGCCATGGTCGCCGCCATCGAGGCCGTGAACGATTGCCGCATCGACTTCAGCAAGCTCGACCCCTTTCGCGCCGGCGTCATCATCGGCAGCGGCATCGGCGGCCTCACCGAGTACGAAGAGCAGCACGAAAAGTTCCTCAAGGGCGGCGGTCCGCGCGGCATCAGCCCGTTCGTCATCCCCAAGATGATGCCCAACGCCGCCGCCGGCAACGTCTCCATCCATTACGGCCTGTGCGGCCCCAGCACCGCGGTCTCCACCGCCTGCGCCTCGGCCGCCAACGCCGTCGCCGACGCGCTCCGCTGCCTGCAGCGCGACGAGGCCGACGTGATGATCACCGGCGGCAGCGAGGCCGCCATCGTCAACATGGGCCTGGGCGGCTTCATCTCCGCCCGCGCCCTGTCGCTGCGCAACGACAATCCCCAGGCCGCCAGCCGGCCGTTCGACAGGGATCGCGACGGCTTCGTCCTCTCCGAAGGCGCGGGGGTCGTGATCATCGAAGAGTACGAGCACGCCAAGCGCCGCGGCGCGCCGATCTACTGCGAGCTTCTCGGGGCAGGCTGCTCGTCCGACGGCTACAACATCACCGCGCCGCACCCCGAAGGCAAGGGCGCCGCCCGCGCCATGGCCAACGCCCTCAAGGATGCGCGTCTCAATCCCGGCGACGTCGAATACATCAACGCCCACGGCACCAGCACCGAGCTGGGCGACGCCGCCGAGACCCGCGCCATCAAGGCCGTCTTCGGCGGCCACGCCTACAAGCTGGCCGTCAGCAGCACCAAGAGCATGATCGGCCATTTGCTCGGCGCCTCCGGCGGCGTCGAGCTGATCGCCACGGTGCTGACCATCAAGCACGGCGTGATTCATCCGACCATCAATCTCGACAATCCCGACATCAACCCCGCCGATCCCACCGCCGCCTGCGATCTCGACTATGTCCCCAAGGTCGCCCGCCAGCAGCGCGTCCGCCGCGCCATCTCCAACAGCTTCGGCTTCGGCGGCCACAACGCGTGCCTGGCGGTCGGGGCGGTGTGAGCCCAAGGCTTCGCCATCGGCGTCTTGCCCGCAGATGTCGGCGCCAGGATCAAGAAACAATAGGATCATCGCGGAGCACATCCATGCCCTTCACCATTTCCTGCGAGTGCGGCAAGTCGTTGCAGGTCCGCGAGGAGCTTGTCGGCAAGAAGGTCCGCTGCCCGGCCTGCCAGGCGGTGGTCACGGTGCCGCCGCCCACCGCGGTGCAATTGGAAGCGCCCCAGCGCATCGCCGACGAGGCGCCGGCCGCGAGGCGCGGCGGCCCGCCGCCGCTGGCCCGGCGGAAACCGGAGCTGTGCCACGAGATCGACTACGAGATTTTTGGCGACGACCTGCAGCTCGTCGAAGTCGAGCTGGACCCGGACGAGACGGTTGTCGCCGAGGCCGGCGCCATGACGTACATGGAAGACGGCATCGGCTTCGAGGCCAAGATGGGCGACGGCTCGGAGCCCAATCAGGGATTCTTCAAGAAGCTCTGGGGCGCCGGCAAGCGCGTGCTGACCGGCGAATCGATCTTCATGACGCACTTCACCAACAACGGCGACGGCAAACGCCGCGTCGCCTTCGGGGCGCCGTATCCCGGCAAGATCATCCCCATGAACATGATGGACCTGGGCGGCGAGCTGATCTGCCAGAAGGACGCCTTCCTGTGCGCCGCCCTGGGGACCAAGATCGGCATCGCCTTCCAGAAGAAGCTGGGCGCCGGCCTGTTCGGCGGCGAAGGCTTCATCCTGCAGCGGCTCGAAGGCGACGGCATGGCCTTCGTCCACGCCTGCGGCTGCATCATCCAGCGCGATCTGGAAGAAGGCGAAACCCTCCGCGTGGACACCGGCTGCCTGGTCGCGTTCACGCCGGACGTGGACTACGACATCCAGAGGGCCGGCAATCTCAAGTCGATGTTCTTCGGCGGCGAAGGCCTGTTCCTGGCCACGCTGACCGGCCCGGGCCGCGTCTGGCTGCAGAGCCTGCCGTTCTCGCGCCTGGCCGAACGCATCGTCGGCGCCTCGACGGGCGGCAAGGAAGAAGGCTCGGTGCTGGGCGGATTGGGACGCATGCTCGGCGGCGATTGAGCGTGCGAATCTCGAAACCAGCGCATTGACGGGGGCGCCGCTCCCCGCGACAATGGACGGCAACCCCAACCCAAGGAGCCGTGGCATGAACGTCCTGTCCCGCCGTGATTTTCTGCAGTCCTCCGCCGGGCTCGGCGCCATCCTGGCCGCCGCCGCGGTCGAGTCAACGCCCGCCGAGGCCGCCCAGACCGCTGCCGCGCAGGAGAACAATGGCAACGCCAACGAGCGCCTCAACATCGCCTGCATCGGCGTCCGCGGCCAGGGACAGAGCCACGTCTCCGGCTATGCGGGCCGGCACAACTGCGTCGTCAGCCATATTTGCGATGTCGATACCGCCGTCGTCGGCTCGGCCGTGCAGAGGGCGGCCAGGGCGCAGGGCTTTGAGCCGGAGGTGGTCCAGGACCTGCGGCGCATCATGGACAATCGGAACATTCACGCCGTCAGCATCGCCACGCCGAACCACTGGCACGCCCTGGCCGCGATCTGGGCGATGCAGGCCGGCAAGGACGTGTACGTCGAGAAGCCGGTCAGCCACAACGTGTCCGAAGGCCGCCGCATGGTCGAAGCGGCCCGGCGCTACAACCGCATCTGCCAGACCGGCACGCAGATCCGCAGCCAGCAAGGCTCGATCGACGCCATCGAATTCCTCAAGAGCGGCAAGCTGGGCCGCATCCAGGTGGCGCGGGGCCTGTGCTACAAGCGCCGCAATTCGATTGGCCGGGTGGCCGGCGCGCAGCCGATTCCGAACACGATCGACTACGACATCTGGTGCGGGCCGGCGCCGCGTCGCCCGTTGACCCGCCAGCGCCTTCATTATGATTGGCACTGGATCTGGGACTACGGCAACGGCGACCTCGGCAACCAGGGCATCCATCAGATGGACGTGGCCCGCTGGGGCCTGGGCCAAAACGAGCTTGCCCGCGCGTCGATCAGCGCCGGCGGCCGCTTCGGCTACACCGACGACGGCGAGACCGCCAACACCCAGATTTGCAGCTTCGACTACGGCGAAGCCAAGCTCATCTTCGAAGTCCGCGGCCTGCCCACGCCGAACTACCGCGGCGCCACGGTCGGCAACGTCTTCCATTGCACCGAAGGCGTCCTGGTGTTCACGTCGTACAGCACGGCCTTGGCCATGCGTCCCGACGGCGAGGTCATCCGCCGCTTCTCCGGCGGCGGCGATCACTTCGGCAACTTCATTCGCGCCGTGCGCTCGCGGCGCCGCGACGACCTGAAGGCCGACATCCTTGAAGGCCACCTGTCGAGCGCGTTGTGCCATTTGGCCAACATCAGCTATCGCCTGGGCCGGCCGACGCCGTTCCAGCCGCGGCCGGGCGTCTACAGCGAGGACCCCGAAAGCAACGAAACCCTGGCCCGCACCGAAGAGCACCTGCGCACCAACATGGTGCCGCTCGACCGCACCAACCTGATCGTCGGCCGGCGTTTGACCGTCGATCCGCGCACGGAGAGGTTGGTGAACGACTCGGAAGCGGACCGGCTGCTGACGCGGGAGTATCGGAAGGGTTTCGAGGTGCCGGCGCGAATCTAGCGATCTAGCCGTTGGCGCCCAAGTCCAGCGCCTACCACCCATGGCGGTTCAGGATGGCATCATACCGCTTGCGAAAGCGCCGAAGATCGAGGTGCCGGCCGGCGATATCGCACGCAACGTCAAATGGCTCCGAGTGGTAGAAGACGTCGCTGGACATTCCCGTGGGGGGTGATTCGATGTGTGCGCGGAGATCGTTGCGTTGCGCATCGGCATCAGGCCGCGGAAGTTGATGGAATTCAACCAAACATTCTTCAACAACCTGCCAAAAGCTGTCTTTCTCCAACTGTCCAATCATGGGATCACCCGAGGATTGCCGTTGTCCAATAGCGTCGCACCGTTGAAGGTGTGAATACTCACTTGATCCGAATCGTGTAGCGCCAGGCGCATCCTCCAAGATGCCGCCACTGGACCTATGGCAACATCATACCATATCTGGCCGGACGTACGAGCGTGACCCGCTCGTCCGCGCCGGCAGTGATGGACCAACCTCCAATAATCAACCGCATCAAAGGCCCCGCGGACGAACCAAACACATTCCAGCCTCGACAGGAGGTCGCGGTCAACGTCGAACGCGATTACCGCCGGATGACCGCCTGCTCCACGTTTCTTGTTGATCGGCCTTTGCGATAGCTGCCAGGCCCAGGCGCGGGCCTGCCGTTCCACCGTGGTTGTGTAAAACCCTTGACCGAAATCGGTGTAGCGCCTCCCAGCTTGGACATGGACGCCTTTTTGAACAATCTGCGCGGCGTATTGCTGGATGGTCCCATGGAACAATGTCAAGTGCGAATTGGTCCACGCGGGCAGCGCGAATCCCTTAGGCGCGATCGCCATACCGCCTCCATGCTACACCAAATCCAGCCGCCGTTTGGTCATCTTGGCCCGGTTGCACTCCGCGCAGGTGCCGCGGATGATGAAGCTGTGGCCCTGCTCCAGGAAATTGTGCTGCTGGCAGACGTTGCGCATGATCCCTTCCAGGCCGGGGTGCTGGAACTCGATCATCTTGTGGCAGATGACGCAGTACAGGTGCTCGTGCTGCGGGTAGCCGTAGTCGTGCTCGAAGTACTTGCGCGGCCCGATGTCGAGCTTCCGCAACAGGCCCGCGTCCACCAGCTTCTTGAGCGTGCGGTACACCGTGGCCCGGCTCACGTCGTAGCCGTCCTTCTTCATCTCGTCGATCAGCTGGTCCGCGTCGAAGTGATTGTGCTTCTGGAAGATGTAACGCACCATGTCGCGCTGCTGGCCGGTGAAGCGCTGCTGCTTCGGCCGGCTCATCAGGTATTCGCGAAATTTCTCTTCCGGACTCTGCGACACTGCGACGGCCGGCAACACGGGCAACTCCTCTCGGCGCTGTGAGTGGGGACCGATGGTATCTTAGCCGCTCTGTCGAGCATCGAAAACCGCAGCCGCGCCCGAACCGCAGCCCGCCGGCACCGCCGCTCGACAAGGCGGCGAAACAATCGCGGCCCGACGTTGCCGCCGGGCCGCTGGTTCGTCGCCGCGTGTGGTCACTCACGGTTCAATCGATCCAGAAGCCGGTCGAGCGCGGCCTCCCACCGCGCCGGCGTATCGTAGTCGCCGGCCGCGATCTCGCGGCGGACCCGTTCCACCAGCTCCAGGCGAATCCCCGCGGCCAATTCCGGGGGTTGGGAGTCCGGCGGTTGGGATTCCGGCGGTGCGGGCTCGATCGCCACTGCCACGCACGGCTCGGACTTGTCGGTGCGGCCGTGCCACCACACGGAAGTCCCGCGCAGGGGCCCTCCCATGCCGTTCGGACCTTGGTGCTGCATCAGGGTCTCTCTCCCCTGCGAGCGCCCGCCGTTTGAGGGAACGGTTGGGGGCCCGCAGGTTCATCATAAGCCGTCCGGTCGCCAGAAGGCAACTGGGCCGCAAGCAACTTGGGGCTGTGGGATATGCTGTTCCTTGCCGAACAACGAGGCGGGTCGGTCGCCGGGAAACCCGCCACTCCCGAAATCCATGGGGTTTATCGTCGCCGGGCAGCGTGACATTCAAGAGAAACCCCCGACAGGCTGGGCAATTTGTTCGGTCTGCGTGACTTGTGCGCCTGTCGCGCCTACCGCGCCTGCTTCACGGAACGGGGAACCTGCATGGAAGTGATGCGCAAGGCGCGATAGTGCAAACTCAGGGGCGACACTGCTTAGGCGGACGACGGCAGCCGTGCCGATCGCGCGGCAGACTTTCTCCCAAAGGCGCGCTGATGCCGATTTGCTCGTCAACAGGCGTCGCGCTGCGTCGCCGTGGACGCGCGGCGCTTCACCAGGCGCAGCACGTTGCCGCGGCTGCCGCGCGGTTGACACGACACATCGTCCATGAGCGTCCGCAGCAGATACACGCCGCGGCCGCCGATGCGCAGCTCGCCCGGCGGCAACTGCGGCACCAGGGCGATGTCGAACGGCTCGCCCTCGTCCAGAAACGTCAGCACGACTTGCTCGGCGGCGACCTGGAGGTGCATCGTCAATTCGGCGCTGGCAACGCCGCGATGGGCGTGGCGAATGATGTTGCTGACCGCTTCGCCGGTGGCCAGCACCAGGGCATGGCGCAGGGCCCGATCCAGCTCGAAAGCCTGACAAACCGCTTCGACGAAACTGCGCGCCACCGTCAGCACCCGTGGGTCGCTCGGCAGCGTCAACGTGAAGGTGGGACAATCCAAGCCGGGACGATCCATGACCGATTCCGCCATCTTTGGGGTAACGCATCCATGCCTTGCCCAAAGCAAAGCGCCATGTTGGGGCATCATACCTAATCTAGGGTGTGGCGAACAAGCCGGCCACGTCGATGAGGACGCATCGCCTTTCAACCAACGCGGTTGGGGTTGCGCGTGACCATTCGTTCAGACACGTTTCGGATAGCCCTTTGGACCGTCTCTCCCATACCAAGTGTCCAATCAGCACAACTCCTTTCGGTGGTGCGCTTTGAATCAAATAATCTGTCGCCACTTGCCAAACCGCCGTTCGCGTCGCCTATAATAGGAGAGGCCAGAAACCGTTCCTTGATGAACTAGCTTGAGTCAGTCCCCCCAGCCTGACCGTCGGGTCTGTACCGCTCGGGCTTTGCCGCGTTCGGCCTCTGCCGTTCGTTTGGGTTTCCCGTCTCGTTCGTCTTGGATTCCATTAGGAATTGGATGCTCATGATTCGGCCGAAGAAAAATGCCGGTTGGCAAATGGAGGCGCAAGCGCGGTCGACGGGCTGGGACACCGGTTCGGAGTTGCCGGGCCACCGCGACGGCGACCACGACGCGTGGCACGCAGCCGACGAGGGTCCTGCCGCGTATGCCGGCGGCGCCGACGACGCCCTGGGGCTGTATCTGAAGCAGATGGGCGCCATTCCGCTGTTGAGCCGGCCGAAGGAGCTTGCCCTGGCCGAGCGTCTTGAAACCGCGCGCACCCGCTACCGCCGCGCGGTGCTCTTCAACTGGTTCACGCTCCGCCGCGTCGCCGAGTTGTTCCGCCGCGTCCACGAAGACGGCCTGCCCATTGATCCGGTGATCGACGTGGTGACCAGCTGGGGCCGCAGCAAGGACGAGATCGTCCGCCGGCTGCCGAACCATCTGCGCAACCTCCGCAAGATTCTCGTGGCGTCGAGCAGCCAGTTCCGGGGCATGCAACGGACCAAGTCGGCCCTGGGCCGAGCCCGCATCCGCCGGGTGCTGGGCCGGCAGCTCCGCAAAGCCATCGATCTGGTCGAGGAACTCTCGCCGCGCACCGAGTTCCTCGACACCATGGCCAACGACCTGCACGCCCTGGGCGACATCTTCGACGCCTTGGTCCAGCGCGTCACGGCCGGCGGCCGCTCGCTGCACGACCGCGAGCAGCGCACCCGCGGCGCCAAGACGCTGCGCCACCGCATCGTCGAAAGCCAGACCACCCCCGAGGAACTCACCAGCCTGCTCGGCGTCATCCGCCGCCGGCAAAAGGCCTACAAGCAAGCGCGCATGGAGCTGGCCGAGGCGAACTTGCGGCTGGTGGTGTCGATCGCCAAGAAGTACCGCGGCCGCGGCCTGGCGTTCGCCGACCTGATCCAGGAAGGCAACCGCGGCCTGATGCGCGCCGTCGACAAGTTCGAACATCGGCTGGGCTTCAAGTTCGGCACCTACGCCACCTGGTGGATTCGCCAGGGCATCCAGCGCGCCCTCGCCGATCACGCCCGCACCGTCCGCGTCCCCTGCCACCAGGTCAGCATGCTGGCGGCCATGGACCGCGTCCGCGGCGAGCTGTTTGCCGCCTCCGGCCGCGAGCCGACGCTCGAACTGCTCGCGAAGAAGCTCGGCACCTCGGTCGCCGAAGCGAAGGCTCTGCGCGCCGTGGCCCGACACCCGCTCAGCTTGCAAGAACCGATGGGCGACGACGCCGAACGGCCGCTCGAGGAAGCCATCAACGACACCAGCGCCGACAACCCGGGCGAAAACGCGGATCAACTCCTGCTCCGCGAGCGCATCGGCGAGGTGCTGCGTTCCCTCACACAGCGCGAACGCGAAGTGATCGAGCTGCGCTTCGGCCTCAAGGACGGCAAGGCCCGCACGCTCGACGAGGTGGCCCGCTGCTACGGCATCACCCGCGAGCGCATCCGTCAAATCGAAGCTCGCAGCCTCTTGAAGCTGCGCCAGCCGCTCCGCAGCCAGCGGCTGGAGGGGTTCACGGACGCGAACGAAGTCAAGTAGCGCAATCGATGGAACGTTGTCCAGAAAGCCCACGGGCGAAGCCGGTACGAGGCGGGAGTGGGAAACTCGGCATGCACTCGGTTCCGAAGGCTTCACCCACCCTAGCAGTCTCCCGCAAGATCGCCACAATCGCCACAATCGCCACAGTTTTGCCTTGACCGCCGCCCAAGCGCGGTTAGAATGGAGTCTCTTACCTATATCGTCCGCACTTCGGAACGCGGGCGTATCTAGTTCATTCCCCTTTGCCGCGGAGAAGAGAGATGTTGTGCGCCCGTCCTGCCTTTGTCGTCAACGATGATCCCGATCGCACTGTCATTCGCTTGACAGCGAAAGGGTTCGATTGCCGCGTGATCCAAGACATTGGACCGGAGCTGGACCGGCTTGTCCAGGAAAATGCCGGCGGCCGGTTGGACCTGGACCTTGATCGAGTCGAATACGTCACCGGCGCCGGCCTCGGCAAGATCGTCGTCATGAACCGCCGGGTCAAGGCCGCCGGCGGCCAGTTCAGCCTGCGCAATGTCAACGACTTCGCCGATGAAATCCTGCGGATCACGCGCCTGGATCGGCTGATCGACGTGCGGCGGAAGTTGCCGACGAAAGGCATCACCAGAACAGCCGCAAACTAAGCACCCACGGCATCAGGAAGAACGCCGCCACGCCGGCGGCCATCGCCAGCAGGATCATCGCCACCCACTTGACCCACTCCGACGTGCGCCGGGTGCGCTCCAGTGGGATGTGCGGCGTCCAGGCGGGATCGGCGGGGACGGCCGACGGCAGGGCGGGGATGATGAACGAATCGACCGACCCGGACGGCGGCGTTGGCATCGGCATGCTCATCGGCATGACCGGCGCCGACGTCGGCGTCGAGGCGGGCCTCGGCAGCGGCGGCGGGGTCGGCAGCTTGGCCGTGATCTGGTTCGGCAGGTCGATCAGCTCCATGGCAATGTCGCGAAACTCCGGACGATCCTGCAGTGTTTCGAACGGCCCTTCCTTGGAGCGCGACACCCGGATGTTGGACGCGTCGCCGAGCAGCCCCTGGGTCAACGAGCGGCGAATGCCTTCGGTGCTGCCTTTCACCGTGTGGATGACGGCGTCCTCGTCCTTGTAGACCATGTACCACAAGTCTTCGATGGGGATGCCGCCGGTGCTGGTGGCCGAGATCCGCCGCGTGCTCTGCCCGGTGAGGTCCTCGACAAACTCGCGGCACGTCGCGGCCCGCTGATTGGGGTCGGAGTGCATCGACCGGCGGATCGCCCAATCCATGCGTTCGGACAGGGCCGGCAGGATTTGCCGCGGCGCCGGCAGCTCGTTGTGAATCTTCTTCATCCAGGCGTCGAGCGGGCTGAGCGACTTGAACGGCAGCTCGCCGGTCACCATGTGATACATGGTCGCGGCCAGCGAGTAGATGTCGCAACGGACGTCGGCGTTCTTGGCGTTGCGGAATTGCTCGGGGGCCATGTAGTGCGGCGTGCCCAGGCCGCGGCCGGTGCGGGTCAGGTTCTGGTCGGCTTCCAGCTCCTTCACCAGGCCCAGGTCGGTCAGCTTCACCTGGCCGTCGCTAGTGATCAGGATGTTGTCGGGCTTCACGTCGCGATGGATCAGCCCGGCTTTGTGGGCCTTGTGGAGTCCCTGGGCCACCTGGCTGATGATGCCGATGGCGTCGCGCTCGCTCAGGCGCTGCACCCGGTCGAGCCGTTGGCCCAGCGATTCCCCTTCGACAAATTCCAGGACGAGGTAAGGCGTCTCCCCCTCTCGGCCGAAGTCGAGGGCCTTGACGATATTGGGATGATCGAGCGCCTTGGCGGTGGTGTATTCCTGCTCGAAGCGTTTCAGAAAGACGAGGTTGGTCAGGAGATGCTTCGGCACCACCTTGATCGCCACCGCTTCGCCGGTAATGCGGTTGCGGCCGCGGTAGACGGTGCCCATGCCGCCTTCCGCGATCTTGCTGAGCAAGTCATACGGACCGATGCTCTGCGTGTCCGGTGCTTTGGTCTCGACGGGCATGGTGCGAGGTTTCTCCGACCCTCGTCGCCGCGGGGAATGACTCAGTGTTATTGTGCGTTTGTTCCGCAGGAATGTCAAAAAATGTTCGGACGCCACCATATGAATGGTTGTATAGCCTCGCCGTCCCGGATGCTTATCACTTCTCGCTCGAGCGCAGCTGGCGCATACCTCCGAAGTCGGGTTGAACTTACGCCCCACCCATCGGCGCGGATAAAATGACTCCAGGAGGGTGCATCGGGGTGCTTGAGGCAACGACATGAAAGCAGCCGAGACCTTGATCGAGTATGGCAACCCCATCGACCCGGCGGCGATGGTGACGCCGCCGGATGCGACGAAGCTGGAGCTGGAGCCGGGCCATCCGGGCCTGGGCGACCAGGGCTACATCCGCCGCCGCCAGGAGTTGTTTGCCCTGTGCCGCAAGCACCGGCTGGAGGGGCTTGGTCCGCCGATCATCCAGTACAATGCCGAGGAAACCCGCATCTGGCGCGAGGTGAGCCCGAAGCTGGACGAGCTGCACATCAAGCACGCCAGCCAACTGTATCTGCAAGCGAAGCGCGAGCTCGCGATCACGCGCGACGAGATTCCGCAGCTTCGCCACCTGAGCGATCGGCTGCGGCGCGAAACCGACATGCACCTGGTCCCCGCCGAAGGAGCCCTGCCGTACCGCACCTTCTACGAATACATCGGCGACCGCGGCTTCCCGGTCACGCAGTTCATCCGCCACGGCTCGCACCCGGAGTTCACGCCCGAGCCGGACATGATCCACGATTGCCTCGGCCACGTGCCGCCGCTCATGAACCGCGATTACGCCGAGCTGCTCACGCTGATCGGCAAGGCGGTGGCGACGACGACGCACGGCGAGCAGGTGCTCGCCTTGAAGCGGTTCAGCTGGTTCAGCATCGAGTTCGGCTTGATCGCAGAAGGGGACGCGATCAAGGTGTTCGGGGCCGGCATCCTCTCCTCGACGGGAGAGATTCCGTATTCGCTGCAGTCCGCCGAGGTGAAACGCGAGCCGTTCGTGACGGACGTGGTGATCGCGACCGATTACGATCCGTCACGGATGCAGGACCACCTGTTCATCGCGCCGTCGCTGCCGTTCTTGCGGCGCGAGCTGGAGGCGCTGGTGCGGCGCTTCGGTATTGCGGTTGCCTGACGAGAAGATCAAGCAATCACGAAAGCACGAAAGGACGAAAGCACGAAAACGCCGCTAGACCAACGGGGATCATGATTTCGTGCTTTCGTACTTTCGTGTTTTCGTGATTCTGCCTTTGAGATCGAGCAGGTCCGATGAGTGACATTCCCCTTCGCCGCATCGATCATGTGCGTTTCTTCGTCGGCAACGCCAAGCAATCGGCGTATTTCTATCGGAATGCGTTCGGCTTCGACGTGGTCGCCTATGCGGGCCTGGAGACGGGCGTCAAGCACGAAGCCGGCTACGTGCTGCGGCAAGGCGAGATCACGTTCGTGCTGGCGTCGTCGTTGCGGGCCAACGACCCCGACAACATGCGGCTGATGTTCCACGGCGACGGCGTCAAGGACGTCGCGCTGGAAGTGGACGACGTCGCCGCCGCATTTCAGCACGCGACCGGTCACGGCGCCATCGGCGTCACGCCGCCCACGAAACTCGAGGACGAGCACGGCATCTATGAATACGCGGCTATTCGCGCGTACGGCGACACGACGCACACGTTCATCAATCGCGACCGCTACCAGGGCGTGTTCGCACCGGGCTTCAAGAAGCTCGATCCGGACCGCTACAGCCCGAGCACCTTCCATTCGGTCGGGCTCAAGGCGATCGATCACATCGTCGCCAACGTTGAAGAAGGCAAGATGGACGAGTGGGTGCGCTGGTACGAGCACGTGCTCGGCTTCAAGCAGCTCGTCCATTTCGACGACAAGGACATCAGCACCGAATACTCGGCCCTGATGTCGAAGGTGGTGCAGAACGGCAGCGGCCGGATCAAGTTCCCGATCAACGAGCCGGCCAAGGCCAAGCGCCGCTCGCAGATCGACGAGTACTTGCAGTTCTACGGCGGCCCCGGCGTGCAGCACATCGCCATGGCGACCGGCGACATCGTGCAGACGGTGCGGGCGATGCGGGCCAATGACGTATCGTTCCTGCGCGTCCCCGAGACGTATTACGAGCTGCTGCCGACACGCGTCGGCAAGATCGACGAGGACCTGCACGACCTGGCCGAGCTGGGCATCCTGGTCGATCGCGACGACGAGGGCTATCTGCTGCAGATTTTCACCAAGCCGGTGGAAGATCGGCCGACGTTGTTCTTCGAAGTGATCCAGCGGCACGGCTCGCGCAGCTTCGGCAAGGGGAACTTCAAGGCGCTATTCGAAGCGATTGAACGGGAGCAGGCGCGGCGGGGGACGTTGTGAGAAGGTTTGAACCACAGAGGCACAGAGACACAGAGAAAAAATCAGTGTCTCGAAGCTCTGGCATCGCTTCTCTGTGCCTCTGTGTCTCTGTGGTTCATTCTCTTTGGAGGCGACATGCGATTGCCATTGCCGCCGATCGCCAGCATTCGCGACTTCTACGCTTTCGAGCAGCACGTGAAAACGTGCCGGCGGCAGCGTGGGCTGGACATGGTGCCGCAGTGGTATGAAGTCCCTGTCTTTTACTTCTCCAATCCGGCCGGCGTCATCGGCCACGACGATCCGGTCGCGGCGCCGCAAGGGAGCCAGGCGCTGGATTACGAATTGGAGCTGGCCTGCGTGATCGGCCGGGAGTGCCGCGACCTGCCGGCGGACGATCGCGCCCTGGATGTTGTCGCCGGCTTCACCATCATGAATGATTGGAGCGCCCGCGATCTGCAGCGCGTCGAAATGGCGGTCGGCCTGGGCCCGAGCAAGGGCAAGGACTTCGCCACGTCGCTGGGGCCGGAGCTGGTCACCATCGACGAGCTGCGCGACAAGTACCGCGACGGCCGGCTGCATCTCGACATGACGGCGAAGGTGAACGGCAAAGAGCTGTCGCATGGCAACGCGGGGACCATGCACTGGACCTGGCCGCAGTTGCTCGCCCACGCCAGCCGCGACGTCAAGCTGCGGCCCGGCGATGTGCTCGGCTCCGGCACCGTCGGCACCGGCTGCATCCTGGAGTTGACGCCGGACTCGGCCGGCGGCTGGCTGAAGCCGGGCGATGTGGTGGAATTGACGATCGAGCGGCTGGGGACGCTGCGGAACCGCGTGGTGGAACATCCGGCGCCGCCGCGGATCATTTAGCCGGCGAGCTTGCTCGCCGGCTAAATGACTCCCGGCTGCACCGTTAACGATGGGAATGAACTATGCCTCCCTATCTCAAACGCGGATCCCTTCCACCCAAGCGGCATATCGCCCACCGCCACGAACCGGGCTATCGCGGCGAGGGGATCTATTACGAGGAAGTCGTCACGACCGCGGGTTTCGGCCGGGCCTACAGCATCTGTTATCACCTGCGGCCGCCGACGCGCGTCCGCAAGATCGAGGCTGCCCGGACATCGCCCCTGGAGACCGTGGATGAGCCGGCGCTGCGGCACCATCATTTCACGACCGGCAATTTGAAGGCGGCCGGCGATCCGATCACCGGGCGCGTGCCGCTCTTGGCCAATGACGACGTGATTCTCGCGCGATGCCGGCCGGCGAAGCCACAAGCGGAGTTGTACC
The DNA here is from genome assembly GCA_022616435.1 of Gemmataceae bacterium. Taxonomy (GTDB): domain Bacteria; phylum Planctomycetota; class Planctomycetia; order Gemmatales; family Gemmataceae; genus JAKEET01. Next base: position 32,424 of record JAKEET010000154.1, on the reverse strand, counting down.
GCAACGCATCGGCCGATGAAGTGATTTTCGTCCACAAGGGCCGCGGCGCTCTGCACACCGTGTACGGCCCGCTGCCGTTCCGGTCATTTGACTACATCGTCATTCCCCACTGCACGACGTACCGGCTCGAGTTCGACGCCGGCGTGCAGCCCGACTTGCTGATCATCGAAGCAACCGGCAACATCAGCGTTCCGGCGCGCTATCTCAATCCCGACGGCCAGATCCGCCTGGGCGCGCCCTACTGCGAGCGCGATCTGCACGGGCCGCGCGATCTCGAAACCATCGACCGCGAGGAGGACACGCCGGTGCTGATCAAGGACGGCCAGCGCTTGACGCGCTACATCCTCGCGTCCCATCCATTCGACGTGGTCGGCTGGGACGGCATGGTCTACCCGTACACGTTCAACGCCGACGATTTCGAGCCGATCACGGGTACGATTCATCAGCCGCCGCCGATCCACCAGACGTTTGACGCGCCCGGGTTCGTGGTGTGCACGTTCGCGCCGCGCCTGCTCGACACGCATCCCGAGGCCATCAAGGTTCCCTACGCGCATTCCAACGTCCAGGCCGACGAGGTGCTCTACTACGTGCGCGGCCGGTTCGGCAGCCGCAAGGGCGTCGATGAGGCGTCGATCACCCTGCACCCGCGCGGCATCCCGCACGGCCCGCATCCCGGCACGATCGTCGCCAGCCGCGCCGTGACCCGCACTGATGAACTGGCGGTGATGGTGGACACGGTGAAGCCGCTGCGCCTCACGCGGCAGGCGCTCGAGCTGGACGATCCGCAGTATCCGTACAGCTGGATGGAGTAATGGCCTGCCATCGCGCCGCGGCGAGTGGCGTGCGGCTTGCCGTTTCGCGCTCGCACGATCCGTTCGCAATCGCGAGGGGTTCGGCGAGCGCTAAACGGCAAGCCGCACGCCACTCATCGCGGCGCGGGATTACGCGGAGGATGTAATCACCGTGTACCTCGACGTCGCGCGCACGCCGGTTCTCGACATCTATCATCTCCTCGTCGGCATCGTCACGCCGCGGCCGATCGCCTGGGTGACCACGCTCGATCCGCAGGGCCGCGTCAATCTGGCGCCCTTCAGCTTCTTCAACGCCTTCGGCGCCAATCCGCCGGTGGTCGTGTTCTCGCCGACCTTGCGCCGCGACGGCACGAAGAAGGACACGCTGCGCAACCTGGAAGCCAACGGCGAGTTCGTGCTGAACGCGGCGGTCGAGCCGCTGGCGGAGCAGATCAACCTGTCGTCGAAGGAGATTCCTTACGGGGACAGCGAGATCGACCTGACCGGGCTGCACACGCTGCCCGCGACCAAGGTCAAGCCGCCGCGGGTCGCGGAATCGCCGATCCACATGGAGGGGATGGTCCGGCAGATTGTGCCGGTCGGCAACGGCCCGATCTCGGCCAACCTGGTGATCGGCGAGATCGTGGCCATGCACGTCGATGACCAGATTCTCGACTCGTCCGGCCGGATTGATCCGCGCACGCTGCGGACGATCGCGCGGCTCGGCGGCGACTGGTTTTGCCGGACCAGCGACTTGTTCGAGATGAAACGGCCGACGTGACGCGGCCGGCGAACGCGAAACGGCAAGCCACACGCGTCATTTCGCGCGGAACTCCTTGGCGAACGCCTCGGCGCTCAGGGGCGCGCCGGTGGCGTGCCGCGTCAACTCGTTCCACGGCAGCGTGCGGCCCGGATCGAAGACGCGCTGTTGCATGAACGCGCCGATCGCCTTGTTGCCGGCGTAGATGACGGTGCTCGGATCGGCCCCCTTGTAGACCTCGCGGGCGATCGCGTGGTGCAGTTGCGACGCGAACAGCTCGCCCATCATGTAGTTGTGGTAGTACACCGGGGCGACGATGACGTGGATCTTGCTGCCGTAGTCGGGGGCGTTGCGGCCGGGCGGGCGGCGCAGGAGCTGGTACTTTTCGACCATGTCCCACCACAGCTTGTTCAAGTCTTGCCGCGGGTTCTCGTACATCCCTTTCTCGAAGCGCAGCATCACCTGGCACCAGCGCGAGAAGATCAGGAGCCGGTAGCGCAGCATCTTGGCGCTGGTTTCGTCGAACGCCTGGGGGTCATCGACCTTGACGCCCATGGCTTCCAGCCAGGCGCGGCGCTTGGAGAGCTTCTCGAACATCATGGCCACGCCTTCGGTGGTCAGGATGTGGGCCTCGCTGCGCAAGACGTAGGGCAGCCTGGCGGGGATGTTGATGCTGCTGTAGACGGAGTGGCCGAACTCGTGCAGCATCGTCGCCATCCAGTACTCGTTGTTGACGATGTTGGCCAGCACGCGGACGTCCGTGCCGTCGCGGGTGATGTCGGTGCAGAAGGCGTGCGGGTTCTTCCCTTGCCGCGGCGCGAAGTCGTTGTTCGAGCGCTCGATCACCAGGTCGATGGGGAGATTGACGCCGCGGTAGAAATCGCGGCACAGCGCGACCAGGTCCTGGGTCGCGTAGATCTTGTCGAGGTCCGCCTTGAACACCGCCGGCACTTCCTGGAAGAACGGGTCGTGATAGTGCCAGGGCATCAGGTCGCCGACCTTGACGTTGCACGCCTTGGCCAGTTCGACGTCGATCTCGGCCTTGGCCTGGCGGAACGGCTCGCGCGTCAAATCGTCGAGCTGGTCGAACAGCTTGATCAGGTCGGCGCCGTTCTGCTCGTTCAGGTGGAGCATCATGGCGTGATAGTTCGGAAAGCCCAGCGTCGTGGCCGCCTGGTTGCGCAGCGCCACGAGCTGCAACAGCTCCGGCTCGACGACGGCGCCGACGCGCTTGCTCGCCTCCCACACTTCCCGGCGGCGCTCGGACAGCGTCGAGGTCTTGAGGGTCTTGCGCACGTCGGCGTCGGTGAGCTCGTCGTCGCCGACCCGGGCCCGATAGGTGCTGAATTTCTTCTCGACGGCGTTCGACAGCGCCGTCATCTTTTGCAGCAGCTCGCTGTCGAGCTGCTTTTCCAGCATGGCCAGGTAGATCACGTCGATGGCGCGCTTCGCGATCGGATCGTCGATCGCGCCGGATTCCTTGAGCGCCCTGGCCTCGGCGAACATCGCCTTGTCGGACAGGAGCGCGTCGATCTTGTTCTGGGCTTGTTCCTTGCGCTTGAAGTCCTCGTCCTTGCCGGTGATGTTCGCGTCCCACCAGGCGCGGTTGACCGCGATCTCGAGCGGCCGGACCTTGGCGGTGTACGACTCGACGAACCGGCGGGCCTTGACGGTCGTGGCGGCGTCGGCGCGGGCAACGGCGGGGCTCATGAGCATCCCCACGAGAAGGAGAACCTCCCCTCGCCCCATCGAACGGAGGGAAAGGGGTTGCGGTGGCGGGAGTTTCCTTAACACCCCTCTCCCCATCGAACAGGGGGAGAGGGGCTGGGGGTGAGGGGGTTTCATGGTTTGGACTCCGTGATCAGCGGCACGGGGGTTTCGTTCGTATCCGGATCGCGCGTGATGATCTCGACGCCCTGCTCGGTCAGGGCCAGCGTGTGCTCGACGTGGGCGCTGGGCATGCCGTCCTTGGTGACCACCGTCCAGTGATCGCCCAGCACGCGCGTGTCCTTGCGGCCCATGTTGAGCATCGGCTCCACTGCCAGCACGATGCCGGGCTCGATGCGGAAGTCGTGCTTTTTCATGTCGCGGCCGCAGTAGTTGGGCACCTGCGGGAACTCGTGCATGATGCGGCCGATGCCGTGGCCGACGTACTGCTCGACGACGCTGTAGCCGGAGGTTTCGGCGTGGCGCTGCATCATGCCGGCGATCTCCGACCACCAGCGGCGTCGCGGCAGCTCGGTGATGGCGATCTGCAGGACCTGCTGGGCGACCTCGACCAGGCGGCGGCGCTCGGGGCGGACCTCGCCGACCATGATGGTGACGGCGGCGTCGGCGCACCAGCCGTTGAGCTTGCAGGCGGTGTCGATCTTGACGAGGTCGCCGTCGCGGATTTCGCGCTGGCCGGGAATGCCGTGCACCACCTGTTCATTGAGCGAGATGCACGTGACCGCGGGGAACGGGGCCTTGATCCCTTCGATCTGGTAGCCCTTGAACAGCGGCATGGCGCCGTACTTGGCGTAGATGGCTTCGACCGCCCGGTTGACGTCGAGGGTGCGAACGCCCGGCCGGGCCATCTCCCGGCAAGTGCGCAGCGCCTCGGCCACAACCTTGCCGGCCTCGCGCATCAGCGACAGCTCTCGCGGCGACTTCAACTCCGGCGCACGTTGGAATAGCGTTCGTAGCACGGATCGGATGCCTTGGAATAAGCTCACGGATGGCACGAATCCATAGTTTATGGGTTTGGCGAGGGCCGCGGAAGTGCCGAGACAATGTTCTGGTAGATCGTCTCGATGTCGCCGGCGCCCGGAACGTCGATGACCAGGCCCTGGCGGCGGTAGTGGGCCATGAGCTCGTCGTTGCCTTCGTGGAACACCTTGAGCCGCCGGCGGATGGTTGCGGGCCGATCGTCGTCGCGCTGGACGAGCGCCGTGCCGCACTCGTCGCAGACGCCGGGCCGGCGCGGCGGCTTGGACAGCGTGTTGTAGGTGGCCTTGCAGGTGGGATTCGGGCAGGTCCAGCGGGCACTGAGCCGGTCGATGAGCGGCCCGTCATCCACGTTCAAGAACAGCACGGCGTCCAGGGGCAGGTTCAATTCCTTGAGCAGCGCGTCAAACGATTCGGCCTGGCCGAGGCTGCGCGGATAGCCGTCCATGATGAACCGGGCAGGCCGGTCCGGGGCGCGGAGGCGTGAGTTGACGATGTCGTTAACGACGTCGTCGGGAACCAACTGGCCGGCATGGACGTACGCCTGGGCGCGGCGGCCTTCCGGAGTGCCGTGGGCGATGGCGTCGCGGATGATGTCGCCGGTGGAGAAATGGACCAAGCCCAGACGCTGGCTGAGAAGTTTCGCTTGCGTCCCTTTGCCGCTGCCGGGAGGGCCGGTGAAGATCAAACGCATGTTGCATCGGGGGCCGCTGCACCAGCCCGACGCGTCAGCGAGGGGTTGTTGCCGTGCCCCTCGCTGACGCGCCGGGTTGGTGCAGCGCTCAATCCTCGGGAGTCTATATGGATCGATTCAGCTGCACCAGCCCGACGCGTCAGCGAGGGATCTTGCCGTACCCCTCGCTGACGCGTCGGGTTGGTGCAGCGCTCAATCCTCCGTCAAGCCGGGGTAGTTGCGCATCACCAGGTGGCTGTTGATCTTTTGCACGAGGTCGAGGGCCACGCTGATGACGATCAAGAGGCCGGTGCCGCCGTAGAAGCTGGCGACCGTGTAGTTCACTTCCAGGGCGGAGGAGATCAGGCTGGGGATGATCGCGACCACCGCCAGGAACGCGGCGCCGACGTAGGTGATCCGCATGATGACCTTTTCGAGATAGTCGGCGGTGCGTTTGCCGGGCCGGTAGCCGGGGATGAAGCTGCCGTAATCCTTCAAGTTATTGGCCATGTCCTTGGGGTTGAACGTGATGGCCGTCCAGAAGTAGCAGAAGAAGTAGATGAGGACGATGTAGGAGATGTTGTACAGGTAGCCTTGCCGCTCGAAGGCGGCGGCGAGGTCGTTGGCCCAGCGCGACTCGAACACCTGGGCCAACCACTTGAACACGAACATCGGGATCAACAGGAGGCTGCTGGCGAAGATCACCGGCATGACGCCGGCCTGGTTGACGCGCAACGGCAGGAACTGGCGGGTGCCGCCGTAGACGCGGCGGCCGCGGACGTGCTTGGCCGACTGCGTGGGAATGCGGCGCTGGCCCTTGGTGATGGCGATGACCGCCACGACGACGCCGACGAACAACAGTATCAGCACGATGAGTTTCTCAAGCCCCACGTCGCCGCCGGTGCCGCTGCCGCCCAGGGTGAAGATCGACGCCTTCAACTGGCCGCGCTCGAAGATCAGGCTGCCGGTGGCCTCCGGGATGCGGGCGACGATGCCGGCCATGATGATCAGGCTGATGCCGTTGCCGATGCCGTACTCGTCGATCTGCTCGCCGATCCACATCAGGAAGATCGTGCCCACCGTCATGGTGATGACCGACGACAGGAAATAGCCGATGGTGTTGTACTGCTCGTACGCCAGGCCCAGGCCGTCCGGTTTGGGGCGCGAAATGTGCGCCACCCAGAACGCGGCCTGGATGAAGCATATGAGGACCGTGGCGTAGCGGGTGTACTCGTTGATCTTTTTGCGCCCGGCCTCGCCTTCCTTCTGCAGCTTTTCGAGCGGCGGATAGACGCTGGCCAGGAGTTGGAAGATGATCGACGCCGAAATATACGGCATGATGCCCAGGCCGAAGATGGTGCTCTGGCTGAGGCTGCCGCCGGAGAACATGGTGATCAGGCCGAGGAGGCCTTCATCCGAGCCGCGCAGGGCGCGGGCCATTTCGAACTGGTTGATCATCGGCAGCGGGACGTGGAAGCCGATGCGATAGATCGCCAGGAAGAGGATGGTGATCAGGATCTTCTGGCGCAGCTCTTTGATCTTGAAGATGGTGACGAGGCGGCTCTGCCCCAGGCTGCTGAGACCGGACTTGAGCAATGCGGAGGCCGAAGCCATGAGTGCGTTCCTCGCTTGAGAATAACGCAACAGTAAGATGGATAGAAAAAAAAGGCAAGGTCAATGGATTTTCGATTCGTGATTTTCGATTGTTGATTGTCGTGGCAGCTGGGGCTTCGAAACACTCAGCCCCGGCCACGCACAGCATCGCACGCAATCGAAAATCGAAAGTCAAGAATCGAAAATCACGTCTTGGCGGCTTGCCGCGGTTTCATCTTGTTGCGCACCGGCTTCTTCGGAGGCGGGATGACTTCGGTCGTGCCGCCCTTGGCCGTGATTTTCTCGACGGCCGACTTCGTGAAGCCGTGGGCCCGGACAGTCAGCTTTTTCGTCAATTCGCCGTCGCCAAGGATGCGGACGCCGTCGGCCGGGCCGCGAGCCAGGCCCGTCTTGGCCAGCTCGTCCGGGCCGATCACGGCCCCGTCGGCGAAGTAGTCGTTGAGGTCGCCGACGTTGACCACGTGGTATTTCTTGTCCCAGGTTTCGTGGCTGAAGCCGCGCTTGGGGATGCGGCGGAACAAGGGCATCTGGCCGCCTTCGTAGGTCCAGCGCGGCTTCTTGGCGCCGGCGCTGGCCCACTGACCCTTGGCGCCGCGGCTCGAGGTCTTGCCGTGGCCGCTGCCGGGACCGCGGCCGACGCGCTTCTTACGGGTGCGGCGCGTGACGCCGTGGTGGATGTTGGTCAGGTCCATAGTGCTTCTCGATCGATTCCATTTTCGATTTTTGATTTTCGATCTTTGATTGAGGCAGCGCTCGCACCTCTGGGTCTGTAATCGAAAATCGAAAATCAACAATCGAAAATCACAACGTAACGCCTCGCAACGCCGCGACTTCCTCGCGGGTTCGCAGCTTCAACAGGCCCTCGATGGTGGCCTTTACCAGGTTGAGCGGGTTGGTGCTGCCATGCACCTTGGTCAGGATGTTGTGGATGCCGACGCATTCGAGCACGTCGCGGACGCCGGGGCCGGCCTTGACGCCGGTGCCCGGGCCGGCCGGCACCAGCACGACCTTGCTGCTGCCGTACTTGCCGACGATGCGATGCGGGATGGTGGCGCCGCGCAGCGACACCTTGGGCTGGCGCTTCATCCGTTCCTGGGCGTCCTTGGCGGCCTTCTCCACCGCGGGGGGGACCTCGTTGGCCTTGCCGTAGCCGTAGGCCGCCCGGCCGTGCTTGTCGCCGACCACGACCAGGGCGTTGAAGCTGAAGCGGCGACCGCCCTTGACCACGGCGGCGCAGCGGCGAATCTTCACCACCCGCTCTTCCAGTCCGTCCTGGCGCGTTTCGCGCTCTCGTGCCATGTCATGCTCCTGTCGCACTGGCGAGGCGGCGCTGTCGGTGTCCGGAGCGCGCTCAACGCAAGCACGCGCTGATGTTCAAAACTGCAAGCCGCCTTTGCGGGCGGCGTCGGCCAGGGCCTTCACCCGGCCGTGATAACGATAATGGCCGCGGTCGAACGCGACCTTGGTGATCCCCTTGGCCTTGGCGGCCTCGGCGATCTTCATGCCAATCACCTCGGCGGCCTTGATGTTGCCGCCGTACACCTTGTCGGTCTTGGCTTCCGTGGCCCGGCTGCTGGCGGCGGCCAGCGTCACCCCTTCCAGGTCATCGATCAACTGCGCGTAAATGTGCTTCGAGCTGCGGAACACCGTCAGCCGCGGCCGCTCCGGCGTGCCGACGATCTGACGGCGCACGTGCCGCCGCCGCCGCAGTTGCCGCCGATGCTTGAGTTTTTGTGCGTCCATCGAAATCGTCCTTCGTCATTAGACCAGTGACGAATAACCAGTGACTAATGACTACCCACCGCTCGTGAAGGACTTGCCTTCCTTGCGGCGCACCACTTCGTTTTCGTAACGCACTCCCTTGCCCTTGTAAGGCTCCGGCTTGCGCTTCGAGCGCAGCTCGGCGGCGAACTGGCCGACCTTCTGCTTGTCGGCGCCCTTGATCACGATGGTGGTCGGATCGGGGACCTCGGCCGTGACGCCGTCGGGCGGCATCATGCGGATCTTGTTGGCGTAGCCGACCGTCAGCACCACCGCTTTCTTGTCGAGTGCGGCCTGGTAGCCGACGCCTTCGATCTTCAAGCGCTTTTCGTAGCCCTTGGTGACGCCTTCCACCATGTTGTGAATCAAGGAGCGGGTCAGGCCGTGCAGGGCGCGGTTGGAGCGATGGTCGTCGGGCCGGGTCACCTTCAACGTCTTGCCGCCGTCGTGGAGCTGGACGGTCATGGCCGGATGGGGGGCGAACTCCAGCTTCCCCTTGGGGCCTTCGACGCGGACCTTGCCGTCGGCGACCTGGACCTTGACGCCGGCCGGGACCACCACCGGTTGTTTGCCGATACGAGACATTGTCGTTCTCTCCCAACACGCCAAGCCTGAGCCGCCAACTACCAAATCTGGCACAGCAGCTCGCCGCCGACGCGCTGGGCACGGGCTTGGCGGTCGCTGATGACGCCGCGGTTCGTGCTCAGGATGGCGATGCCCAGGCCTTCCAGCACGGGCTTCAGGTCCTTGTAGCTGCGATAGATCCTCAACCCCGGCCGGCTGGCCCGCTCCAGATGGCGGATCACGCGCTCGCCTTCCGGACCGTACTTGAGGAAAATGCGCAGGATCTTCTTGGGCTCCTTGTCGTCCGCCGGCGCTTGAAAGGTCCGCTGCCCCTGCTCGTTGAGCGCCATGGCGCCGACCTGATGCTCGATGATGAAGCCCTCCTCCTTGAGCACCTGAGCGATCTGTTGCTTGAGCACGGTCCAGGGCATGTCCACGGCCGGCGTTTCATTGCGGTTGCCGTTGCGAATCCGCGTCAGCATGTCGGCAATCGGATCGGTCATCATGTCGTTTCACTCCGTGGCTGGTGGGTAGCGGTTGGTGGTTCGAGGCATCAACCACCAACCACGAACCACCAACCACCATTCACCAGCTCGCCTTCTTGACCCCCGGGATCAGCCCCTTGGTGGCCATGTCGCGGAAGCAAATGCGGCAGATGCCGAACTTGCGATAGACGGCGCGGGCCCGGCCGCACAGCCGGCAGCGCTTGCGGATGCGGATCCTGTCGCGCGGCCGCAGCTTGGTCTTGGCCGGGTCCTTCTTGTTGTCCTCCAGCAGCTTGAGCTGTTTCTGGTACTCGACAAACTTCGCAAGCGTGGACATTGGCTTCTCGTGTGTTGACGCCGGTGGGACGGCCGTTGGTTTCACGCTTCCCGGAACGGCATGCCGAACTGCCGCAGCAGTTCGCGGGCCTCGTCGTCGTTGCGGGTGCTCGTGACGAAGGTGACGTCCATGCCCTGCGTGAACGTCACCTTGTCGGGGTCAATTTCCGGGAACACCAGCTGCTCGACCAGGCCCAGGCTGTAGTTGCCGTTGCCGTCGAAGCTCTTGGGGTTCACGCCGCGGAAGTCGCGAATACGCGGCAGGGCGACACTGATCAACCGATCGAGGAACTCGTACATGCGCCGGCCGCGCAGCGTCACCCGGCAACCGATCTCGTTCCCCTCGCGCAGGCGGAAGCCGCTGATGGCGACCTTCGCCTTGGTGACCTGGGCGCGCTGGCCGACGATCTGCGTCAACTGCTCGGCCGCCTGCTGCATGCGATTCTTGTCTTGCAGCGCCTTGCCGACGCCCATGTTCACGACGATCTTTTGCAAGCGCGGCAGGCTGTGCGGATTGGTGCGCCCGAGCTTTTCCGCCAACCTCGGCAGAATCTCTTTCTTGTAACGATCCATCAACCGGGCCATGGCCCACCTCGATCACTCATAGCGATTGGACATTGCCGACGCCCAATCTCGTCAGGTCGCATGTGGGGACAAGTTTCCAACTGGTCCCGAGCGGCAAGTTGCCGACTTGCCGCCACAACTCATTTTTTCTTTGCCTTGCCCACGAAGCCCAGGCCGTTGCCGCACGCCTTGCAGAAACGCTCCTTGCGGCCTTCGGGGCCTTCGCGCTTGCCGATGCGCACGCCCTTGCGGCAGTTGGCGCAAAACAACAGTACGTTGGAGGCGTTGATCGGCATCTCCTTGGACAAGCGGCCGCCCTGCTGGTTGCGGCGGCTGGGCCGCATGTGCCGGTAGACGCGGTTGATTCCCTCGACGACGACCTTGCCCGCGTCCGGCAAGACGCGGAGGACGCGGCCGGTGGCGGGAGCGTCGTCGCCGGTGATGACTTGCACGGTGTCGTCTTTGCGAATGTGCATGGCGGTTATCTTTCCACCCCCGGGAATCGCTGCGCTCATCCCGGGGCTTGCCGATGTCAAACCACTTCGGCGGCGAGGCTGACGATCTTCAAGAAGCCGCGATCGCGCAGCTCGCGGGCCACGGCGCCGAAGATCCGCGTTCCCTTCGGGTTGTCGTCTTCCTTGTTCAGGATGACCAGGGCGTTGCGATCGAACCGGACGTAGCTGCCGTCGTCGCGGCGCGTCGTCTTCTTCACGCGAACCACCACGGCCTTGACCACGTCGCCCGGCTTGACGTCGCCGCCGGGGATCGCCTTCTTGACGCTGGCGATGATGACGTCGCCGATGCCGGCGTAACGGCGCTTGGTGCCGCCCAGCACCTTGATGCACATGCATTCCTTGGCGCCGGTGTTGTCGGCCACGTCCAGGTAGGTATACATCTGAATCATTGCAGTCTCACTTCCGCTGTGGCGGCACGTTTCCAACTTGCCGCGAGGGACAAGTGGAAACTCGTCCCCACATCCAGGCCGGCTAGGCCCGGCTAGGCCGGCTGGGCTTTCCTGGCCCCCGGGATTTCAGGTTCCGCCACCGAGGGCGCTTGCGGCGCCTTGGTCACGACGCGCAGCAGCCGCCAGTTCTTGGTCTTCGACAACGGCCGCGTCTCCATGATCTCGACCGTGTCGCCGGCGTGCGATTCGTTGTTCTCGTCGTGAACCTTGCAGATGGTCCGGCGGCGAATGTACTTGCCGTAGCGAGCGTGCTTGACCAGCCGCGGAATCTCGACGCGGCGCGTCTTGTTCATCTTGTCGCTGGTGACGATGCCGACGACCACGCGGCGCTGACCGCGCGAAGCGGGAGCTTCCTTCGTTTCGATCATCACTTGGCTCCTTGCGGAACGGCGGGCTGAGCGGCGGCGGGCTGGACGGTGGGCTTCTGGCCGCGCACACCCAGCTGGCGCTCGCGAATCACCGTGCGAATCCGGGCCACTTCGCGCTTCGCCTTGTTGATCTCGCTGGGGGTCTCCAGGCGATCGGTGGCGGACTGAAAGCGCAAGTGGAACAGGTTCTTCACGACCTCTTTGAGCGACAGCTCGAGCTGCTCGTCGCTCATCTGGCGGTAATCGGCGGCTTTCATCGGCACTCACCCATCGTCATTCGCCGCTTGCCGTCGCTGTCGGAACGACTCGAACGCCAGGCCGCGAGCGGCTCTAGAAGCTCGGGCGCCGCGGCACAAAGCGGCACCGGAACGGCATCTTGTAGTTGACCAGGGCCAGCACATCGCGGGCGGCCGCTTCGGGGATGCCGGCCACTTCAAACAGCATCATGCCGGGCTTGACGACCGCGGCCCAGTACTCCGGCTCGCCCTTGCCCTTGCCCATGCGCGTCTCGGCGGGGATCGCGGTCACCGACTTGTGCGGGAACACGCGGATGTACAGCCGGCCTTCGCCGCGCATGGCGTGCGAGGCGGTGACCCGGCCCGCCTCGATGGCCTCGGCGCTCAGCCAGCCGCCGTCCAGCGACTGCAGGCCGAACTCGCCGAAGGCGACGGCGTTGCCGCGGCTGGCCTTACCTTTTACCTTTCCCCGCTGGCTTTTTCTGAACTTTACTCGCTTGGGCATTTGCGGCATCGCCGCCCTCCTCGGAGTCCAAGAAGTCTCCGTTGTTGATCCACACCTTGATGCCGATGTGGCCCTGGGCCGTCTTGGCTTCGGCAAACCCGTAGTCGATCTTCGCCCGCAAGGTGGACAGCGGGATGCTGCCGAGCATCGCCTTCTCGTTGCGGGCCATCTCCGAGCCGCCCAGCCGCCCCGCCAGCTGCACGCGCACGCCCCGGGCGCCCGCCTCCATCGTCTGGTCCATCGTCCGCTTCATCGTGCGGCGAAAGCTCTGCCGCTTCTCCAGCTGCTCGGCGATGTCTTCCGCCACGAGCTGGGCGTCCACTTCGGGATGATTGATCTCCACCGTCTTCACTTCGATATGGCGATGAGTCAGGTCCTCCAGCTCCTTCGTCAGCTTGTCCACTTCCTGGCCCTTCTTGCCGATGATCATGCCGACGCGGGCCGAGTGAATGAACACCACGACCTTCTCGCGCGTCCGCTCGATCCGGACCTTCGAGATGCCCGAGCGCTGCCCCGGCTTCTCGAAGCGCTTCTTGATGAACGTGCGGACCCTGTCGTCCTCGACGAGCAACTCGGCGAAGTCTTGCTTGCCGGCGAACCAGTTGCTCCCCCAGGGAAGCATGATGCCGGTGCGAAAGCCGATGGGGCGAACTTTTTGGCCCATAAACGCTCATCCTTCGCCTGAAAATCAATAGCCGCGAGGCGTCGCGGAGCTTTCCGCGACGCGTCACGGCTAAACCGTTGCCATATCAAGCCGTTAGGTCTCCGCTTCTTCTTCCGCCAAGTCGGAGACGGCAATGATCACGTGGGCATAGCGGCGCTTGATCGGATACGCCGACCCGCGCGCCCGCGGCATGATCCGCTTCATCATGGGCCCGCCGTCCACGCGCGATTCCGTGACCACCAGCTCATCGACGTCACGGGCGCCGCGGTCCTCGGCGTTGCCCAGCGCGCTCTTCAACACGTCCTCCAGGAGCCGCGCCGCCTTGTTCGGATAGAAGCGCAACAACTCCAGCGCCTCGTCCGCCGCGCGGCCGCGGATCAGCGTCGCGAACGGCCGGACCTTGCGGGCCGACATGTCCGCGAACCGGTGCTTGGCGCGATACTCCATGACTTCCTCAATGATTTCCTCAATCAAGACTCCCGAAGTCGTGGCGACTTCGGGAGTCGGGGTCCCTTGAAGTTCCGGGGGCAGGATTTGAACCTGCGACCTCCAGGTTATGCATACCACCACAGCTTTCGCTGCCCGGCCAGGCCGGTTTGTGGTCTGGACTTTCCCTTCGCCATGCAGCCATTGCCGGCTGCGAAGGCGCCTGCCGTCAAGTCTCTACACCTTCTCCAGGCCTTCCTGGAGCTTGGCTCGGGATTACCACCGCCGGAGGCTTTCCCGACTTTGACAGGTGTCACACGAGCGTTTCCACCCGTGCAGCCCATTCGGAGATCAACTCCCAAGCGTCTCGATAGCTGGCGGATCGAGGCTTGCGCTGCCGCTTGTCAGATTCCACCAGGTAGATCTGACTTGCGTAGCAATGAACACGCTTGGTGTCCATGGGTCAATCTCGGGTTCGAGCCTGGCGAGCTACCACTGCTCCACCCCGGGATCCATCATCCACCGCGATGTTCGTCGCGGAGTATCACTTGGCAGGCGGCGCTGCGCCCGCCGCGGCGGCCTTGGCGCGGCCGCCGGAGTGGCCGCGGAACAGGCGGGTCGGGGCGAATTCGCCCAGCTTGTGCCCGACCATGTCCTCGGTCACGAACAGTTTCATGAACTGCCGGCCATTGTGCACCAGGAAGGTGCAGCCGATGAAATCCGGCACCACGGTGCAATCGCGCGACCAGGTCTTGATCGGCTCGCGGTTGCCGCGCTGCTGCCGCTCCACTTTCTTCAGCAGCCTTTCATCGACATACGGGCCTTTTTTGAGCGATCGGCTCATGCCACGCCTCGCAATTTCGGAGCAGGAATTCTACAAGGGGCAACGATATCGGCCACCCCAAAAAACAACCCCAAGGCTCGCTGCGCTCGCCTTGGGGCTTAACTCTGGACGTAGTGCGGACCGGGCCGGCGGCGGCGAATGATCGCCTTGTTCGACGGCTTCCGCTTCTTGCGGGTCTTGCCTCCCTTGGCCAGCACCCCCGTGGGCCCGCACGGATGCCGGCCGCCGGCGGTCCGGCCTTCGCCGCCGCCCATCGGGTGGCTGACCGGGTTTTGCGACGTGCCGCGGTTGTGCGGCTTGCGGCCCATCCAGCGCTTGCGGCCGGCCTTGCCCAGCGCGATGTTCATGTGATCGGCATTGCTGATCACGCCGATGGTCGCCCGGCAGTCGATGTGGACGCGGCGCATCTCGCCCGACGGCAGCGACACCTGGGCCCAGTCGCCGTCGCGGGCGGTGAGCACGGCGCCGGCGCCGGCGCTGCGGCCGATCTGGCCGCCGCGGCCCGGCTGCAGCTCCAGGTTGTGGATCGACATGCCCAGGGGAATCTTGCGCAGCGGCATGCAGTTGCCCGGCTTCGGCTCGGCGTCGGCGCCGCTGATCACGCGATCGCCGGCTTTGAGGCCGTCCGGCGACAGGATGTAGGCCTTGTCGCCGTCTTCGTATTTCAAGAGGGCAATGCGGGCGCTGCGGTTGGGATCGTACTCGATCGATTCGACAGTCGCCCACACGTTCTCCTTGCGGCGGCGGAAGTCGATGATGCGGTACATTTTCTTGTGGCCGCCGCCGCGGAAGCGCGAGGTCACCACGCCGTGATGATTGCGGCCCCCCGTTTTGCGGCGCGGCACGACCAGCGACTTCTCAGGACGGTTGTCCAGCGGGTACGTGCAGTCGGCGAAATCGCTGACCGATGCGCCGCGCCGCCCCGGAGTCGTCGGTTTGTAGTAGCGAATCCCCATGATCCGTATCCCTTCAAGCCCCAAGCCCATGTGTGGCCGGGGCTGAGTCTTCGAAGCCCCGGCTGCCAGCCAATCGTGTGACGAGTCGCCGGGGCTTCGAAGATCAGCCCCGGCCACACATCATCCACTAAAAGAACTCGATCTTGTCATCCGGATGCAGTTTGACGATGGCCTTCTTCCAGTTCGACAGCTTGCCGTAGCGGAAGCGGTAGCGGCGTTTCTTGCCCAGCCGCAGTTGCGTCCGCACCCCCTTGACGCGCACGCTGAACAGCTCCTCGACCGCCTTCTTGATCTCCGGCTTGGTCGCCCAGAGATTCACCTGAAAGGCGTAGGCGTTGTGGTTCTTGTGCGTGGACTGGTGCGTGCCCTTCTCGGTCACCAGCGGCCCGAGGATGATCTGGTGCGGCGCCAGCTTGGGGCCGTAGTTGCGGGTCTTGGTCGCGGCCATGGTCGTCACGTCTCCAAGACTGCCGAAGTCTTGAAGACTTCGGCAGTCTGCCGGTTCTATTTCCACTTGGCCGACTTGCACAGCTCCGTGAGCGCTGCCTTGGTCAGCAGCAGCCGTTTCGGGCGCAGCACCGTGTAGGCATTGAGCTGCGCGGCCGGCGTGATGTCCAGGCCGCGGATGTTGCGGCCCGAAAGATACACGGTCTGCTTGTCGTCGATGTCGCTCTTGCCCAGGCCGACGACGCACGTGAGGCCGTCGATCTTGAGGTTCTTGAGCACCTGGGCCATCAGCCTGGTCTTGATCTCCGGAAACTTGAACGAGTCGACGATGACGGTTTCGTTGTCTTGCAGCTTGCTCAAGAGGGCCATGCGCGCGGCGGCGCGGACGGCTTGCTTGGGCAGCTGGTATCCGTAGTCGCGCGGCTTGGGGCCCTTGGCGGTGCCGCCGCCGCGGCGCTTGTTGGAGCGACGCGTGCCGACGCGGGCGTTGCCGGTCCCCTTCTGGCGAAACAGCTTGCGGGTGCTGCCGGCGACCTCGCCGCGCCGCAGGGTCGAATGCGTGCCGGCCCGCTGGTTGGCCCGGTGCATCAGCACCACCTCGTGCAAGAGCTGGCGGTTGATCTTGCCGCCCAGCTCCGCCGGATCGACTTCGACCGCCCCGACGGTTTGGCCGTCGGCATCGTAGACGGCCAGGTTCAACAGACTCGTTTCAGCGGCCACGATGACGACCTTTCTACTATCAGGCGAGAACTCCGTCGCAGCCCGTGCCTGCCGGCGGGTTCTGTCTAGTATAGAAACCGATAGCCAACAGAAAACCCAGGTCGCTACCTGGGTAACGGCCTGGGTCCTTGGTCGGCGATTCTAAGCATTGCCGGACAGGACGCGGATCTTGATGTCCACGCCCGGCGGCAAGCTCAAGCCCTTGTTCAACGCCTCGATCGTTTTGCCCGTCGGCTGCAGGATATCGACGAGCCGTTTATGGGTCCTGATCTCGAACTGCTCGCGGCTCTTGCGGTCGATATGCGGGCTGCGCAGCACCGTGTAGCGCTCGATGCGCGTGGGCAGCGGAATCGGACCGTGGACGATCGCCCCGGTCCGCTGCGCGGTGTCCACGATCTCGTGGGCGGTGCGGTCGAGCACTTCGTGATCAAACGCCTCCATGCGGATGCGGATGCGTTCGCTCATGCCGGCGGACAAGGGATTCTCCTGCAAGAACCGGGAAAGTCGAAACGATTAGGTTAGTGACCCGAGCAAGCGATGTCAAGGGAGACGCATCTCCCACCCGAGCGCGAATCAGGGGTTCTCCGTCGACGCGGCGGACTCCGCCGGGACGGGCGCGGGGGGCGCCAGCGCGGGGGCGTCCGTGGAGGGTGACGGGGGCAGGCTGGTCTCGGGGGATGCCGGCGGCGAACTGGCCGTCTCGACGGGCGGCGTGGCGTTGGCCGGCACGGCATTCGCCTGCGCGGCATTCGCCTGCGCGACAGGTTGCGCGGTGGTCCCTGGCGCTGCGCTCGCTGGCGGCGCCGGGACCGCCGCCGCATCCTTGTCTTTCTTGGCGGCGAACAGCGCGCTCAATTCGCTGAACGTGCGCAGCGGCACCTTGCCTTCGAGAGCTGCTTGCGTCAGCTTCGGCTTGGGCGGCTCGCGGCGCGGCTTGCGCGGCGGCAACGGCGGCCGCGCGGGCGGCCGGCCTTCGGCCGGCGCTCCGCCGCCCTGCCCTGCCGACGCATCTTGCCGTTGCGGCGGTCGCCCGTGGCGCCCGTGATGCCGGCCGCGCGGCTGCCGCGGTCCGCGGCCTTCGCCCGGCGGCCCTCCCGGTCGCGGCCGCCCCTGCCCGCCTGCCGGCGCGCCTGCCAGCTCACCCTGGGGCGCCGGCTGACCTTCTTGTCCCGGCGGCGCCTGATCCGGCCGCCGGCCGCGCGGCCGCCGCTCCGGCCCCCGGCCTTCGTCGCGGCGCCGCATGCGCTCGGGCGGCTGACGCTCGGTCCCCGGCGGGATCATCGTCAGCGACACCCGGCGCCGCTCCATGTCCACGGTCAGCACCCAGACGTTGACCACGTCGTTGACCGCCACGACTTCATACGGACTCTTGATGTAGCGATTCGCCAGCTGACTGATATGCACTAGCCCGCTGTCCTTGAGGCCGATGTCCACGAACGCGCCGAAATCAACGACGTTGAGCACCGTTCCTTTCAGCTCCATGCCCGGCTGCAGATCCTCCAGGCGCAGGATGGCCTTCTTGAAAATCGGGGGCGGCAGCTCGTCGCGCGGATCGTAGCCCGGGTTCAAGAGCGCGTCGATCATCTCGTAGATCGTCGGCGGGGCGGCCCCCAGCGTCCGCGCCAGCTCCTCGATCGGCAGGGCTATCAGCTTGCCGCGGACGTCATCGCGCGCCGCCGCGTCCTCGAGCGCGGCCACGGCAAGGCCGGCGCTGGCCAGGATCTTCTCGGCCAGGTCGTAGCTTTCGGGATGAATCCAGGTGCGGTCGAGCGGATTGGCGGCGCCGGCGATCTTCAGAAAGCCCACTGCCTGCACCCAGCGCTGCGGTCCGAGGCCGGGGACTTGAGCGAGTTGCTGCCGGCTGGCGTACGGTCCGTGCTGCTTGCGCCAATCGACCAGCTCGCGGGCGGCCATCTGATTCAATCCGGAAACGTGGCGCAGCAGCGGCACCGTCGCGGTGTTCACGTCGACGCCGACCAGGTTGACGCAGGATTCGACCACGCCGTCGAGCGACTCCCGCAGCTCCTTGCGGCTCATGTCGTGCTGATAGAGGCCGACGCCGATGTTCTGCGGGTCGATCTTCACCAGCTCGCTGAGCGGGTCTTGCAAGCGCCGGCCGATGGAGATGGCGCTGCGCAGCGTGGAGTCGCAGGCGGGAAACTCCTCGCGGCCGATCTGGCTGATCGAGTAAACGCTGGCGCCCGCCTCGTTGACAATGACATAGGACAGTTCGGGCACTTCGGTGGCGATCAGGTCGGCGATCAGCTCTTCCGTTTCCCGGCAGCCGTTGCCGTTGCCCAGGGCGATCACGTCAAGCCGATGGTTGGCGATGAGGTCCTTGAGCTGGCTCTTGGCTTCGGCTTTCTTGTCCACGGGCGGCGGCGCGGGGGGCGGCGCGGGCGCCGCGGGCGCCGCGGGCGCCGCGGGCGCCGCGGCGACGGCCGGAGCTTCGGGTGCCCCTGCGGTTGCCGCAGGGGTCTCCGCATTCGGCGCCGGCTCAGACGGTGGCGGAACCGGTGGCGATTCGGGCGGTGGCAATGTCGCCGTCGCTTCGACCGGGGCCGGCGCGGACATTGCCGGCGTCGTGGCAGCCGGCGTCGCCGCAGCCGGCGTCGCCGCAGCTGGCGTCGCCGCAGCTGGCGTCGCAGTGTCCGGCGTCGTCGCCTCCGGTGGAGATGCCGAAGTCACTTCCGCCTGTGCCGGCTGCGTAGCGGCCTCGGCCGGCGGCGTATTCGGCGCGGGCGCACTCGGCGCGGCGGGCGCGGCAGAGGCCTTCTCGCGCTGCTTGCGTTGCGGGGGCGCGAACGGATGAATCACCAGATGGCCGAGCAGGTTCCCCGATTCATCGAGCGCCGCCACTTTGCAGCCGGCGCGAAAACCCGGATCGACGGCGAGCACGCGCTTGCCGCGCAATGGCGGCTGCAGCAGCAGGCTGCGCAGGTTGCGAGCGAATACGGCGACGGCGTGCGCCTCGGCTTCGTCGGTCAATTCGTGGCGAATCTCGCGCTCCAGACTCGGAAGCAGCAGCCGTGTCAACGCGTCGTCCAGCGCCGCTTTCAGAAACGCCGCATGCGGCGTGCGAAAAGCCGACGACGGCGCCAGCGGGTCGCCCGTCAGCGCCGCGGCCTTGGTCGGCTCCATCGTCGCGACCAGCGGCGCCGGTTCGGGCGCGGCAGGGGCAGGGGAAGCTTCCTGGGCAAGTTCCGGCGGCGCAAGTTCCGGCGCCGGGGCAGCCGGTTCCGCGGCAGGAACATCGGGCGGCGCGGCGGCTTGGTCGGAAGCGACTGGTGGAGTCTCCGCGGGCGCCGCGGCCATCTCACTCGCAGCCGGGGGCGCTTCGGCGGGCCCTGCGGCGGGCCCTGCGGCGGGCGCCTCCGGAGCAGCGGGCTGCGTTTCCTTGGCTGCCGGCGCGGGAGAAGCCGGCGGCGCCTGGCCCGCCTTCTTCAGCAGCAGTTCGGCCAACGCCTCCAGCGCGATTTCCTGGATCTTCTCCTTCGGATAGTCCAGGTGTATTTTCAGCACGCCCTCTTTGTCGCCGCGATTGAGAGCCAGGATCCGGTGGGCCGGGATCTGCCGGGCCGACTCCGAGAACTGAAAGTAATCCTTGTATTCGAGCCCTTGATGCTCGCCCAGCTTGTCGCTCTTGGCCGCCGCAACCTTGCCCAGCTCCCACAGCGCCGCCCGCACCGGCGCGCGAATCTCGGCGCTTTCGGCGATCAGCTCGGCGAGGATGTGGCCCACGCCGGCGCGGACGTCGTCCACGGTCTTCAATTCTTTCTCAGGATGGACCAGCGCCGGCAGCAGTTCTTCCAGGTTGCCGACGGCGGGGTCGCTGTGCCACAGCGCCAGGGCCAGCGGTTCCAGGCCGCGGTCCCGGGCCTGGCCGGCCGGCCCGCGCTTTTTCGGTTTGAAGGGGAGATAGAGATCGTCGAGCCGCCGCGTCGTGTCCGCGCTCTGGATGGCCTGGCGCAGCTCGTCGGTCAGCTTGCCGTGATGCTCGATGCTCTTGAGGATGGTCTGTTTGCGGTCGTGCAGGCTGCGCAGAAAATTGACGCGGGACTGGACCTGGCGCACCACGTCTTCCTTGAGGCCGGCGGTGCGCTCCCGGCGATAGCGGGCGATGAACGGGACGGTATGGCCCTCGTCGAGCAGTTGCACGATGTTTTCGACTTGCACTTTGCGGATTTGCAGGTCTTGCGCGATGCGTGCGCATTCTGGCGACGAGATCGGGTGCATTGGACCATCCACCCCCGCCGGGCATCCTGGGGGGAAAGAAACGCGGTTGCCGCTCGCCGAGGGCGAGACAGGCCGAGCCAGACAACAAGCTGTGTGCCTACATTAGAAGGGGTGTTGGGCCGTGTCAATAGCCTCAATGGCCGCGCCGCGCAAGACGATTGGTTGGGTTATCGGGACGTCTCCGGAAACAATCCGAGTTCGACCAGCAAGCGACGGACCGCGATGACGTTGGCGTGATTCATTTGCAGACGGGCGATTGTCGCGCGACCGCGGGGAGTCTTGCCGACGAGGATGCACGAATCCTCACTCGACCAAACGAAGTGTTCGTTCCACTCATCGGTGCGTGGATTGAACAGCGGCTCCTCTCGACCTGTTTCGGGATCGAAGTCCGCCGTGTGCGCCCATTGATGGGCGTTGCAATGGGGGCACGCCAGCGCGAGATTGGCCAACACCGTTTGTCCACCGCGAGACCTTGGCTCGATGTGATCAATTGGAAACGCCGCGACTTGACCTTGGACTGGCAGATGGCAATATTCGCATCGGAAACTCGCGCGCCGCATGACGAGGTCGCGCGTTGACTCGTCGATGACGCTCACAAGGCCCCCACAAAATCCGGGAACGTCGCGCGCAATTGATTTAGCGCCAGACCTGCTTGGAGCTTCTCGATCGTGCGCTGCTGCGAAAAACGGACGAGGGCGAGCAGTTCCGCGTGTTCCTCGGGCGTCAGAAACTCCTTCCGCTCACCCATCTCTTGCATGCGGCGCGCGAGCATAGGATCCAGTTCATAGGTCGCCAACATGCGCAGCGCTGGCACACACGCGTCCAAGGTTTGCTTCAGCTGGTCGTCGGGAAGCGTAATCGTTGCCATGTGCTGTCACCTCTGCGCCTATTGTAGTCGCGCCGGGCCCAATCCTCAATTCACCGAATGCGCCTCGCCGCGGCCGCCGCGCTGGGGTCGCACCTCCTGGATCTTGTCCACCAGCCGATTCAGGTCGTCGAGCTCCTTGGGATTGACCGCCGGCGTGCTCTCGAGGCGGCTGAGCAGCTCGCGAGCGCGCAGCGTTTCGACCTTGCTCAGAAGACGCTTCCGGTCGTCGAACTCCGCCCGGCTCATGGGCGCTTCGCGCGGCACGTGCAGCGACAGCGCGATCGCGGCGATCATCAGCGTCCCAATGAACATGGACAGCAGCGGCCAGCGCATCCGCGCCACCACCGCGAATAACCACGAGCGATGCGCAGGACTGGGATCAAGATCGAAGGTCAGCACCAACAGGGGGAGCAGGACGATGAAGGCCGAGCAGACCATGGCCCAGCAGCGGCCGCGCGCGCGATTGCCGGCGTAGTCGGAAAGGGCCGGTTCAACGAAGCGCCACAGGAAACACGCGGCGGCCGACGTCATCGCCAGCGTGATGAGCAAACTGACGCTGAAACTCACCTCGGCGCTCATGGCGAACTCCAGCAACGGAGCAGCCCGCCTCGATACTGTGGCTTAGGTTTCCAACCTGACCGGACAGATTGGAAAATCAATCCTGCAGCAAGCCGTCGATCATCCGGCCGTTGTTGACGATTTGCACCGGCCGGCCGTCGGGCGTGTAGAACTCCTCGCGCGGGTTGATGCCGAGCAGATGATAGATGGTGGCGGCGAGGTTCTCCGGGCCGTGCGGGTCGCCGGCGGGACGCTCGGCGCGGGCGTCGGAGGCGCCGAGCGCGCGGCCGCCGCGGATGCCGCCGCCGCCCAGGGCCACGGTGAACGCCGGGCCCCAGTGATCGCGGCCGGCGTTGCGGTTGATGCGCGGGGTGCGGCCGAACTCGCCGGTGACGACGACCAGCGTGGTGTCGAGCCGGCCGCGGTCGGCGAGATCACGGAACAGCGTGGACAGGCCGCCGTCCAGCGCCGGCAGCAGGCTGCGACGGAGCGTGGCGAAGTTGTTGTCGTGGGTATCCCAGTTGCTGTGATCGATGGTCACGCATCGCACCCCGGCCTCGACCAGCCGCCGGGCCATCAGACACGACTGGCCGAGCGTGTTGCGGCCGTATTCGTCGCGCAGCCGGCCGGATTCCTGATGGATGTCGAACGCCCGCCGCGCCGCCGGCGAGACCATGAGGTTGAAGGCCTCGCGCTGGTAATCGCTGACGGCGCGGGCCTGGCGATTGGCCCGAACCTCCGCGGCTTGCCGGTAGCGGTCGAGCTGGCGGAGCAGTTCACGCCGCGCCTCCAGCCGCTCGGCCGCCAGCAGGTGCGGCGGCACGATATCGGGGACGACGAAGTTCGGCGCGTTCGGGTCGGCGTCGATGACGAACGGCGCCGCGGTCGAGCCCAGGTACGCCGGCCCGGCGCTCGCGTGCATCTGCGGCAGGCACACGTACGGCGGCACGCCGCCGCGCGGCCCGAGCTTGCGGGCGATGATGCTGCCGTGCGCCGGCCGCTGGTTGTTCGGCGACAGGTTCGGATTGAAGCCGGCCTGCGGGAAATAGCCGGTGAGCATGTAGTGGTCGGCCGGGCCGTGATCGGAATTATGGTGGCGGAACGAACGAATCAGGGCGAACTTGTCCATCTGCCGGGCGCAGCGCGGCAGGTGCTCGCCGATGCGGATGCCGGGGACATTGGTCGCGATCGGATGGAACTCGCCGCGGAACTCGGCGGGAGCATCGGGCTTCAAGTCCCACGAATCGATGGTGCTGAGCCCGCCCTTGAGATACAGGAAGATGAGCGAGACATCGCGCGTCGAGCGGCCGGCCCGCTGGGCCGCTTGCTGAGCGTGGAGCACGTGCGGCAACGTCCAGTTGAACCCGAACACGCTGGCCGCGCCGACGCGGAGAAAGTCGCGTCGCCGGACGCCGTCGCAAAAACGCTTCATGACGCCCCCCTAATAGCTATCGTGCCGTTCATATTATGCGCGATCGGGCCGCCGGCTCCTAGAGAAATCGGGTAGTGTCTCAGTTTGCCGTATTGTCGCCTTTCACTCCGTGAGCGCCGCCCCATCGAATTCCACCCTGGTGGAGTGCATCAACAGCGTGCTGCGCATGCAGCCGGCCCAGCACCGCAGGATGACACAAGGCCTGCTCGACCTCAAGCGATTGTATTGGAACTGTCACACCTTCCGCAGCGATCAACCCCGGCTGGATTGCCTCGAAGAGCGGGCCGCCCTGCCAGTGATCGGGACGGCGACTTTGAAATCTATGTGATGAAACCCGACGGCTCGGGGCAAACCCGCCTTGCGCATCTCCTGATCGAGAAACTCGGACGCGCCCGGCCCGAGCGCCGCAGCCAGTTCAAATCCAAGACCACGCCCACGTCGTCGAGTCGTTAGCATCCGGCCCGTCATTCGTCACCCAGCGGGGAATCTGCGCTCGTGAGACGGAACTTGTTTGTCCTTGCCCAATCGTGGGGCGTCTGCGACAATCAACTCCGTTCGCGCGTTGCGGCCTGTGTGTGAGTTCACGCGTCCGAGACTTGCGGGAGTTTGCCGATGTTGCGAAACCATCCAGTGCTGGCCGGCGTCGTGGGTCTCGTGGGCGTGATCGGGCTGGCCTGGTGCGGCGGTCCCACGGCGGCCCAGGTCGCGGTCCCGGAGGTCAAGGTCCAGATCGTCGCCCAGCCGGGGCCCGCCTTCGGCGGGCGCATGAAGCAGCCGGGCATGCCCGGAACGCCGGAGGGCGAAGGGGTGTCGACGCACTTCAGCGCCGTGAAACTGGTGGAAAAATCGGAATATCGCCGGTTCATCGAGGTGGCCCGCGATTGCATCAAGGGCAAAGAGTGGAACGATGCCGTCACCGCGCTGCAGGTGATCCTCGACAACGCTGAGGATTACTACGTCCAGGTCCGCGACCGGGACCTGAGCGGCAAGGAGTTCCTGCGCTGGACCAGCGTCAAGTACGAGGCCAACAACCTGCTCGGCACGATGGCGGACGAGGGGCTGGACGTGTACGAGCTGCGGTTCGGCGCCAAGGCGCGGGTGATGCTTGAGGAGGCCAAGGCCAAGGGGGACCAAAAGCTGCTCGGCGAGGTCGCCCAGCGCTACCTGCACACCACTGCGGGCATCGAAGCCAACGACTTGCTCGCGACCTACTTTCTCGATCGCGGCCAGTTCTTCATGGCCGCCCTGCGTTTCGAGCGGCTGCTGGAGATCAAGCCGGAGCGGGCCAAGGTGTCGGAGCTGACCATGTTCAAGGCGGCGCTGGCGTTCCGCCGCGCCGGCGACGTCAAGAACTCCGAAGCGGTGTGGGCCAAGCTCGAGCCGCGGCTGCGCGAGCGCGGCGGCATGCAGATGGGCGACGACATGATCACGATCGCCAAGCTGCAGCAAGCGCTGGAGGAGATCCCGCGGCCCGAGGCCTTCAGCCCGCACGACTGGGCCATGATCCGCGGCGACCGCACCAACAACGCCCAGGCCAAGGGGACGCCGCCCCTGCTCGACACCACCCTGTGGACGCGGCGCCTGCTCCTGGACCCGGATGAGTCGGGCCAGGTGGACAAGGAAACCATCGACAAGGAAACGCCGGCGCGCAATCGCATCGACCAGGCCGTCAACAAGATCGTCAGCCTCGGCAACGTGCCGGTGATGCCGGGGTTCTTCCCGATCGCCGCCAACCGCTTGCTGATCTATCGCACCTACACCGACATTCGCGCCGTCTACCTACACGATGAAGAAGAGCGCGACTCCGACGGCAAGGTCTACCAATGCAAGCCCGGCGACATCAAGTGGAAGTCCACGGAGTTCGACGGCACGCTCGCCAACGTCCTCAGCAACGGCAAGGTCCGCGGCACGCTCGACAGCTGGCTCGACAACAGCTACTTCCCCATGGCGGGCTTCAGCGGCGTCCTGTTCGAGAACACCACGGTCGGCACGCTGTCCTCCGACCATCGCTTCGTTTATGCGGTGGACGACCTGGCCGTGCCCCCGCCCGGCAACGTCTTCCACGTCAATAACCCGTTCATCCGCCCCCAGGTCAGCCAGCTCTCCGAACCGCTGCGGCCGCTGGTCATGCAAAACAGCCTGTGGGCCTTCGACCTGGCGACCGGCCGGGCCAAATGGCGGCTGGGGGACCCGCAGCGCCGCGACGACCCGTTCAACGGCAGCCATTTCCTGGGCGTGCCCATCTCGATCGGCGGCAAGCTCTACGCGCTCAACGAGAAGAACAACGGCGACAGCGGCGATGCCGACTTGCGGCTGGTCTGCATCGACCCCAACAAGATCGTCGACGCCCGGCCGCACATCGTCCAGCCGATCCAGTTGCTCGGCATGGTGCAGCAGCAATCCCGCGTGACCCACGACGCCAGCCGGCGGACCAACGCCGTCCACCTGGCCTACGGCGAAGGCATGCTGGTGTGCCCGACCAACGCCGGCGAGGTGCTGGGCGTGGACCTCACCTCGCGCAGCCTGGCCTGGGCGTATCCGTATCGCGAACAGGCGCCGCAGACCGTCAACCTCCCCGGCATGATGCAGCCCAACCGCGCCTTCGTCGCCCCGGGGATGATGGCCAACATGGGGGGGGCGACCACGGTCGCCAACTGGAAATCCGCCCCGCCGGTGATCGTCGAGGGCAAGGTCGTGTTCACCGCCCCGGACGCCAGCTCCGTCCACTGCATCAACCTCCGCGACGGCACGGCGGTGTGGAAAAAGCGGCAGATGGACGGCGACCTGTTCCTGGCGGGCGTCTACCAGGGCAAGGTGATCATCGTCGGCCGCAGCTCGATCCGCGCTCTCGACCTGCACAAGAACGGCGACATGATCTGGTATCAAGCGACCGGCGAGCTGCCGTCGGGCCAGGGCGTGGCCAGCAAGAACATCTACTATCTGCCCTTGCAAAAGGGCGAGATCCTGGCGGTCGACATCGCCACCGGCCAGATCAAGGCGCACAACCGCGCCAAGGATTCGCGGACGGCCCTCGGCAACCTGATCTTCTACGAAGGCGCCGTGATTGCCCAGTCGCCGCGCGACGTCGTCGCGTATCCGCAGCTCCTGTCCCGCCTGGAGGGCGCCAGCGCCGCCCTGCGGACCGATCCGGAGAACCCGCAAAAGCTCGTCAACCGCGGCGAGCTGTATCTCGCCGACGGCCAGGTGCAGAATGCCGTGAACGACTTGAAACGCGCCCTCGACAACAGGCCGGCGGCGCCGCTCGCCAAGCGCGCCAAGGGAACGCTGTACGAAGCGCTGACGCAGCTTTTGCAAAGCGATTTCACCATGGCCAGCGCCAAGTACCTGGATGAGTACCGCGAGCTCTGCAAGGTCGCCGACGACGCCAAGGAGAACCAGCAGCGCCAGGCGCGGTTCTTCCGCATCGTCGGCCAGGGGCGCGAAGACCAGGGCAACCTCGTCGATGCCTTCCAGATGTATCGCGAGTTCGGCTCGCTCCCCATCCACCGCGAGCAGGGGGGCATCGCCGTGCTCGACGACCCGACCCATCGCATCCCCGTGGACGTGTGGCTCCGCGGCCGGGTGGCGGCGATGTTCGCCAAGGCGACGCCCCAAGAGCGCGATCCGCTCGAGAAGAAGATCGTCGAGGAATGGAAGGCGGTCGAGGCCCAGCGCGACCCGAACGCCATCCGCAGCTTCGTCGGCATGTTCGACGTGCCGTTCCCGGTCGGCCGCGAGGCCAGGATTCGGCTGGCCGAATCGATCATCGAGCGCAATGCCCGCAACGACTTCCTCGAAGCGGAGCTGAGCTTGCACCAGCTCCGGACCGCGGAGTTCGCCCGCGACGCCGCCTCCGGCGGCCGGGCGCTGGCGGTGCTGGCCCTGCTCGAGGAGAAGAAGGGGACGGTCGAATCGATGAAGCAGGCCGCCGCCTACTACCGCGAGCTGGCCGCGCTGTTCCCCAAGGACGTGCTGCGCGACGGCAAGACCGGCGCGAGGCTCCTGGACGAGCTGGCGGCCGACAAGCGCTTCCTGCCGTTCCTGGCCGAGCCGGGGACGCTGTGGGGCAGCGAGAAACTCGGCGTCAAGGAAATGCAGGTTGGCCATTCGGCGCCGGCGCTGCAGGGCTTCTGTTTCTATCCCGAAGGGGAGCTTACCCCCTTCATGAAGCGGCATCGCCTGATCCTCGACCCCAGCAATGCCGCCAACCCGCAGCTCCGCCTGGCGGACCTGACCAGCGGCGAAACGCGCTGGTCGTCGTCGCTGGGCTCCGTGCCGATCAACTTCCAGTTCTTCCAGTATCTTTACCAGCAAAAGGGCGTGGTCAACAACAATATCCGCATCGTGGGGGGCGCCGCCTCCGGCTACAACCCCAACCATCGCTTCCGCTTCTACCAGGTGAAGGGCCACCTCATCGTCTTCCAGGTTGGGGCGCAGGTGTATTGCCTGGACGGCAACGACGGCAAGATTCTCTGGCAGCAGCCGCTCGCCGAGCAGATTCAGCAGGGCAACCCGCAAATGGTCATCAATCAGGTCCTGCCCGACGCCGACGGCCGGCTCGACATGATTGCCTGGAACCAGTTCAACGGCCAGCGCACCCGCCTGCCGATCGGCGGCGTCGGCTCGGTCCAGGCGTCGCATGTGGCGCTGGTTTCGCAAAAGGGCCTGGTGGTCCTCGATCCGCTGCGCGGCACGACGCTCTGGAAAAAGATGGACGTTCCGCCGGGGACGCACGCCTTCGGAGATGATCATTACTTGTTCCTGGTAGACGACGCCGACGGCTCGACGGGCGCCGGCCGCACCTTCCGCGCCAGCGACGGCACGCCGCTCGACATGCCGGACTTCGGCACGCTGTACCAGAACCGGCTGCGGCTGATGGGCCGGCGCATTCTGGCCGCCGTGCCGGGCAAGGACGCCGTCACGCTGCGGCTCTACGACATTCCCACCGCCAAGGACATCTGGACCAAGACCTTCGCGGGCAAGGTCCACGTGCTGGCGAGCGAGGACCCGTCGTTGACCGGCGTCATCGACAGCGGCACGGGCAAGATCGTCGTGCTCGACAGCGCCACCGGCAAGGAATTGATGGCCGGCAGCGCGGCCCAGTACCGCATCACCGTCGATGATCTCAAGAACCTGAAGGACCCGCTTCTCGTGGCGGACCGCGACCGCTTCTATGTGGCGTTGAACCAGCCGGTCGACGCCAGCAAGGTCGGCAACGGCATCCTCCTCAACAACTTCAACAACGGTGTCCGCTGCATGCCGGTGAACGGCTGGATGGCGGCCTTCCACCGCAAGTCCGGCAAGACCGCGTCCGGCGTCGACTTCAAGGCCGGCGACATGGCCTGGCACTCCAGCAAGCGCATCGACAACCAGATGATGGTGCTGGAGCAATTCGATCTGTTGCCCGTGATTCTGTTCTCGGCGCGCTACAACGAGCTCATCGGCGGCGGCGCCCAGGGCAATCGCTGGGTCTCCGCCAGCGCCAGCCTCCACAAGGCCCACGGCAAGCTCGTCTACGATTCCGGCAGCCGGCCGTCCAACAGCAACCCCTACTTCGACGCCTTCAACCTCGACTTGAAGGCGGGAACCATCAACCTGATCGGCTTCAATGGCACCGTGCAGCACTACATCGACGATGGCCGCAAGGTGCCGTTGCCTCCGGGCGCCACCACCATGACCGGGCCGCCGCCGGGTCAACTGCCGCCAACGGCCGGAGTGCTGCAACCGGCGCCGGGGATCCGCATCATGCGGGTGGTGCAGCCGCGCCTCGTGCTGCCGGCGGCGGCGCCGCCGCCGGCGCCGGAGCCGCCGCCGCCGCTTCCGAAGAAGAAGTAATCATCGGTTAGGATTTGCTCTCCAGAACGTCATCCCTCCAGGCCCAGACCCCTTGATGGGTTGACAGGAGATGTTGCCATGCGCATGAAGTGGTCCGTCGGCGTGTTGACCGTGATCGCCACCCTCCCGTTGCTGACCGCGCGGGCCGACGAAATCCCGGAGAAATACCGGGGCGCCGTGCAGAAAGGCCTGAAATACCTGGCCAAGCAGCAGTTCAAGGACGGCCACTGGGGCGCCAACGGCGATCAATACCCGGTGTCGATGACCGGCCTCGGCGGGCTGGCGATGCTCATGGAAGGCAGCACCGTGCGCGAAGGCCAGTACGCCAAGAACATCCGCGCCGCCGCCGACTGGCTCATGGCCCGCAGCATGAAGGGCAACAACCGCGACGGCCTCGTCGGCAACCCGGACCACCCGACCGAGACCGGCCGCTACATGTACGGCCACGGCTTCGGCACGTTGTTCCTGGCGTGCGTCTACGGCGAAGAAGATGAGAAGGAGCGCCGCGAACGGCTCAGGGACATCCTGACCCGCGCGGTGAAATACATCGCCAACGCCCAATCGACGAAGGGCGGCTGGTTCTACACGTCGGCGAAGGACGGCCACGATCAGGACGAAGGCTCGGTCACCATCACCCAGATGCAGGCGCTGCGGGCCTGCAAGAACGCCGGCATCCCGGTCCCCAAGGACGTGGTCAAGAAGGGCTACGATTACCTGAAGAAATCGACGACCGCCCGCGGCGGCGTGGTCTACAGCCTCGGCCGCGGCGGCTTCGGCGCCCCGGTCGGCGGCGAACGCCCCGCCCTGACGGCGGCCGCCATCGCCTGCCTGTTCAGCGCCGGCGAGTACAAGGACGACCTGGTCAAGAAGTGGTTCCGCTTCTGCCAGACCGCCATCCCGGTCACCGGCTCGGCGATGCACGATGAGTACACCCATTTCTACTACGCCCAGTCGGTCTACATCCTCGGCGACGACGGCTGGGAGCGCTTCTTCGGCTCGACGCCGGCCGACCAGCGCGTCACCTGGAGCGCCTACCGCAAGAACCTGTTCGACCGCCTCGTGCAGATGCAGAACGCCGACGGCAGCTGGTCCGGCGGCGGCGGCTTCAGTGTCGGCCCGGTCTACTCGACCGCGGTGTTCTGCACGATCATGCAACTGGACAAGGGGACGTTGCCCATCTGGCAACGGTAAGTCGCGTGTCGCTTGCCGTTGAGCGCGCCCGTGTCACCACGCGCGTCGGGAGCTTGGCGGGCCGCGCTCTGCGGGCTGCGCTCAACGGCGAGCAGGAATTGATGGCATTTCTGTGTGAGAATCCTTTCATTCAATCGTCATACCCGGTAGTCTCTCCGCAGCTTGCCGTGTGGAAAGTCCGTCCTGGCAAACTTTTCCGCCGCCGACCTGCCCATACAATGACGCCTGTTGCCGCTTGCGGCTTCGCGTTCGCGTGAACGTTCGCGGTGAAGCGCCGCCGCACACGCCAAGCCGCCAGCGGCGATCTTTGGAGGAATCGATGAACGCTGAATCGACCGCCGACCTGGCCGCCAACGACCTGGATGCCGTCAAGAAACTGAAGGACGGCTTCAACGAGATCAAGCGACAACTGTCGCGCGTCATCGTCGGCCAGGACCAGGTGATCGAGGAGCTGCTGATCGCCTTGTTCAGCCGGGGCCACTGCATCCTGGAAGGCGTCCCCGGCCTGGCCAAGACCTTGATGATCAGCACCCTGGCCCGGACCCTGTCGCTCGATTTCAGCCGCATCCAGTTCACCCCCGACTTGATGCCGTCGGACATCACCGGCACCGAAGTCATCGAGGAGAACCGCAGCACCGGCCATCGCGAGTTCAAGTTCATGGCCGGGCCCTTGTTCGCCAACGTGATCCTCGCCGACGAGATCAACCGCACCCCGCCCAAGACGCAGGCCGCCCTTCTGGAAGCCATGCAGGAACGCCAGGTGACGGTCGGCCGGGTCCGCCACAAGCTGCAAGACCCGTTCTTCGTCCTCGCCACCCAGAACCCGATTGAACAGGAAGGCACCTACCCGCTGCCCGAGGCCCAGCAGGACCGCTTCATGTTCAAGGTGTTCGTGAAGTATCCGAGCTTCCAGGAAGAGTTCGAAATTGCTCGCCGCACCACGACGCTCATCACCGAGGAATTGCAGCCGGTGCTTTCGGGCGACCAGATCCTCGACTTGCAGCGCCTCGTCCGCCGCGTGCCGGTGACGGACCACGTCATCCAGTACACGCTGGCCCTGGTCCGGCAGACGCGCGTCAGCGAGCCGGGCATCCCCGGCTGGATCAAGGACTGGCTGTCATGGGGCGCCGGTCCGCGGGCAGTGCAGTTCCTCATCCTGGGCGGCAAGGCGCGGGCCTTGCTCTACGGCCGCACGCACGTGCAGACGGAGGACATCCAGGCCCTGGCGCCGGCGGTGCTGCGGCATCGCATCCTGACGAACTTCACCGCCGCCTCGGAAGGGATCACCTCCGACACCGTGGTGACCAAGCTCCTCAAGGAAACGCCCAGCAAGGAAGGCGAGCTGACCCGCGACGAGCGCTACAAGAGGATTTTCGCAGCGTGATCACTCGCCGCTTGCGGCTTAGCGCTCGCATCGCGTTCGGAACGAAGCGAACGCTAAGCCGCAAGCGGCATGGGAACAATATGGCCGTCAAAACCGAAGACCCGCGCCGCTTCCTGCACCCGGAAACGATCGCCCGCATCTCCCGGCTCGACCTGCGCGCCAAGCGCGCCGTCGAAGGCTTCCTCACCGGCATGCACAAGAGCCCGTTCTTCGGCCACTCGGTCGAGTTCGTCCAGCACCGCGACTACACCGCCGGCGACGACATCCGCCACCTTGACTGGAAAGTCTGGTCCAAGACCGACAAGTTCTACATCAAGCAGTACGAGGCCGAGACCAACCTCCGCAGCCATCTCGTGGTCGACGTCAGCGCGTCGATGCACTACGGCAACGGGCCGCTCAACAAGTACAACTACGGCTGCACGATCGCGGCCTGCATCGCCTATTTGCTGCTGCACCAGCAAGACTCGGCCGGCTGCATGACGTTCGACGAGGACGTGCGCCAGGTGGTGCCGGCGCGCAGCCAGCACACGCACATC
>JAKEET010000153.1 GCA_022616435.1 Gemmataceae bacterium | reverse complement strand
TCCCGGCACGACGGGCAGCGCGTGTTCTCCCAGTCGCCGACCTGGCCGGGGCGATTGCCGGCATACACGAACCGCAGCCCTTCCTCGCGGCCGATCTCGGCGGCGCGCAGCAGGGTCCTGGTTTCGGTGTCGGGCGTCGTCGCCATCCTGTAATCGGAGTGAAACGCGGTCACGTGCCACGGAATGTCGGGGCTCACCGACGCGACAAAGCGGGCCAGCGCGCGGATCTCGCCCGGATCGTCGTTGAAGCCGGGAATCAACAGCGTCACGATCTCCAGCCACAAGCCGCGCTCGTGGACCATGCGGATGCCGTCGAGGATGTTGGCGAGCGGGCAGCCAAGGGTCCGGTAATGGCGGTCGTCAAAACCTTTCAAATCGATCTTGTAGGCCTGGATCCACGGCCGCAGGCAATCGAGGGCCTCGGGCGTGGCGTTGCCGTTGGAGACGAACGCGCACACCAGGCCCGCGGCGGCGGCCTGCTGAAACACCGCGACCGCCCATTCCGTGGTGATCAGCGGCTCGTTATAGCTCGACACCATCAACTTCGAGCCTTCGCGGCGGGCGATGGCCACGAGCTGCTCCGGCGTCATCTGCCGGGCCGAGCCCTTGGCGTCGTAGTCGCGGAGCGCCTGGCTGGTGAACCAGTTCTGGCAGTAGGAGCAGTGCAGATCGCAGCCGAGCATGCCGAAGGTCAGCGCATCGGAGCCGGGAAGCACGTGAAAGAACGGCTTCTTTTCGACGGGGTCCGATTGCAGGGCGGCGACGTAGCCCCACGGCACGCGCAGCTCGCCGTGCCGTACGAACCGGACCTTGCAGATGCCGCGCCGGCCTTCTCCGATCAGGCAGCGGTGGCCGCAGGCCACGCACCGGATGGCGTTGCCTTCGGCATGGCCGAGAGCGCCGGCCTCCGTCAACTGATCGAGCTGGTAGGCCTGCGCGAGATTCGCGACTTGAGATTGCATGGATGCATGATACCGGCGCGGAGGGTTGCAGTTCAAGCGCCGCGACCGGACGAAACCGTGTTCTACAATGTAGGTCCCGCTTGCCGAGCGGGACCTTGGACAGACGCCAGCCGCATGGCAGGCTCCACGACGAAGGAAGTTCCGCGCGGCCGAAGGTCCCGCCCGGCAGGCGGGACCTACAAATCGTGGGCGTTGAAGGGCAGGCCGTCGTCGCGAACGCAGGCGCGCATGAACGGGATCGGATCGATGTCGTAGCCGATCGTGCGGACGCAGCCATCGACGAACAGCGCGTTGATGCCGGCGGAATGCGACGACCCGAAGCGCTGGCTGGCCATCAACGATGGCGAGCCGTAGTCCGGCCGCGGCGTCTGCCAGACGCCCTTCAACTTCCACACGCGGCGGTAATGGTCCCAGTGGCCGTTCCAACCCGACAGGAACGGCGATTGATTGTCGTCGGCGCTGGCGCCGAACCTGGCGACGTTGCATTGCTTTTCCGCGACCATCAGGGTGTTGGAGACGCCGTCGCCAATCTCGGACATCGACAGCGACGGGACATAGCCGCGGGTCACGACGCCGTCGCGGCCGTCGCGCGTGCTGCCGGCGCAGCCGGCGTAGTCGATCACGTTGTGGCCGCGGTACAGGCCTGGCTGACGCCGGCTGGGACAGTAGTAGACGGGCGCCACCGCGGCCGCAATCGCGTTGCTGCGGGGGTTCTCGTAAATGTCGCGCTGCTGCAGGAACGGCAAGATCTGAAACGACCAGCCGAATTGCCGCCGGTCGTTGACGTCGGCCGCGCAAGCGCCGGGCGGGGTCCAGCCGCCTTGCGGCAGCAGCTTGTGGATGTCGTGGAAGCTGTGAAACGCCAGGCCGATTTCCTTGAGGTTGTTCGTGCACTGCGTGCGCGCGGCCGACTCGCGCACGCGCTGGATGGCCGGCACGAGCAGCGCGGTCAAGATCGCGACAATCGCGATCAAGACGAGCAGCTCAACCAGCGTGAAGCCGGAGCGATGTGACGGAATCCGCACGCCAGGTTCTCACGAAGTTTTCAGAATCTTTTCAGAAATGAGGGCGATGTCAAGCGGAATCTGACAATCAATCAGATGAGTTCCTTCATGCTGCCGCGCACCCTGCGGGCCTGGTTGATCGCGTCGATGGCGCTGGCCCGCTCATGGACGACCAGGTTGATCGATTCGGCGATGCACGCCGGGTCGTCCTCGCCGCAAAAGAGGACGTTGCGGCCGACGAGGGCGCCGCGAATGTTCGGGCCGGCGCCCATGCCGCGGACGAAATCCTCGATGGTGCCGGACGGGCGGCCGGTCGATTCGCCGCCCAGGAGCAAGATCGGGAAGGTGGACGCCTTGGCAACGCGGGCGAAGTCCTCGCAGTACGGAATCTTCAGCCAGACGTAGCCGGTGTAGTAGCCCAGGGCGCTGGCGATGCCCACCGCCTTGATGATGTTGTCGGTCGCGTGATCGGTCCGGTAGCCGCTTTCCGTCTTCGTGACCGGTAGCGGTTCGACAAACGCGGGCAGGCCCAGCTCCGCGCACTCCTCCACGGCCTTGGCGACCCGCTCCAGCGTTTCCAGGGCGTAGCGGTCGTTCCGCTCGCCGGTCGGCACCCAGCGCCACAAGAGCTTGGCGCCGTCCAGGTTCATTTCCTTGATGCGCTTGCCGGTCATGTAGCTCGACGTGCGGTCCATCATCTCGTGCTCGGTCCCGGCCAGGCCGGTGCGGTTCATCGAGCCGATCAGGACCTTGTCGTCGAGGAAGCCCTTGCCGCCGCGCTTCTTGACGAGATGGTTCACCAGGGCCACCTCGTCGATCAGGTCGCTGGTGGCCATCAGGCCGTCGATGTTGCTGGCGGCCAAGCAACGCACGATGCGGCCCAGGTAATCCAGGCGATGCCCCATCGCCGACGGATGGCTGCCGACGCGGGTGACGCTGCGGGCCGGGTGGTCGGCGGCCAGGATGACCAGCTTGCCGTCGGGGGCCAGCGTATCGCGCTTCTTGCGTTTGAGCAGCTCCTCCTTGGCGAGGTTCGGCTTCTGCACGCGCAGCTCGGTGATCTCGGCGAACAGCTCTTCGGTGAGAAAGTCGCGGCTGCGGAACGAGAACCCGAGCGGCAAGGCGTAGGCGACGTCGAGAGAATTAGTCGCCTCGTTCAGAAGGCTCAGCGCCACTTGAACGACGGTTTCCGAAACCTCGCTTCCCGTGGGGCGCACGGCGACGCCGAGCGGGCCGGCATAACCGATCTCGGCGAGGGCGCGCGCGAATTGACCGAGCAGCGCCGGCGTCACCTTGCCATCGGCGGCGCCGAAGCTCGGGCCGACGTCGCCGCGGCTGGGGACGGCGTTGCTGAAATAGAACCACTGCAAGTACGGCGCCAGGCCGGCCAGGCACTCCGGACCTTCGCCGGCCAGCGTCAGGCGGCCGATGCCCACGCCGAGGCCGAAATGGTCGAAGCCGTCGCTGCGGAGGGTTTCGGCCAGGGCGACGGCGCGGCTGGTGGGCCCGATCAGCGCGTGCCGCCAGACGCCGGCATCGGGCGAGCCGGCATCGCAGACGCTGACACCCAGCTTCAGCTTGCGCTTCTTCGCGTCGGCGCAGAGGGCCCGCAGCGACTGGCTCAGCGCCAAGAGCCCTTGCTCTTGCACCGCGGCCGAGTTCTGATCATAGGCCATGCCCGACGCCGGATTGCGGCCGCTGGCGACGAACACCTGCTCCGCCCCGTAGAGTGCGGCCTCATCGAGCAGGCGCTGGACGCGCTCGACCGCCCGGCGGCGCTGCACCTCGTTGGGGCAGCTCAGGTCGGCGGGGTCGATCAGGTTTTCCTCGTTGGTCCATTGCACCGGCTCGCAGTGGAACGCGACCTTCTTGCCGCTCGCCTTGACGCGCTTGGCGACTTCTTTCTGCAGGGTCTTCGATTTGAGCGAAGTCAGCTCGATGGCGCCGAAGCTCTTGTCGGCCAGCACCTGGTCGAGCGCCCGGAGGAGATAGGCGCCGTCGATGAGGCTGCGGGACGCGCCGTCGAGGTTTCCCGGTCCCGGATAGGCCATGTAGAAGACGAGCGAACGCGGGTTGGAAGCGAGTGTCATTAGAGTGGTGCAGGAGGGAAGCTGGTAATGGTTCAAGGGGAACTGTACAATTTGGTAGGCTCGATGGCTATGGAATGAATGGAAATGAAGCGCCTGCCATGAATCAGAATGTCACACAACCGGCGACTCCGCGATTGACTCTCGAGGAAAAACTGGCGCTGGCGAAGCGCCTCTACTGCGAATGCTATGCGGATTGCTTCTGGCACATGCAGCCTGATCTCGAAATCACCGAAGCCACGCTGCCGCTGATCATCCGGGGTTTGCAGGATTACGGAGGCCGGCGTGAGTTTCTGGAGGCGGCCAAACTGGCACGCTAAGGACCATGCCGCTGACACCCCTCCAGAGCCAAGTCCTTTCCCTTCTGGCGGTTCACCGTACTCCGGAAAGCCATGTTGCTGGCGGCGCCGCGATCAACCGCGGCGGGCAATCGCCCCGCTACTCGTCGGACCTCGACTTCTTTCATGACACGGCTGAAGTCGTGAGGATTTGCGCCGAACGCGACGCGGACGTGTTGGAACGCAACGGTTATCAGGTGACTTGGCTGCTCAGAAATCCATACCTGTGGCAGGCGCGAATCCGCAAGGACGACGAGGCCATCGGCCTCGATTGGTGTCATGATTCCGTGTTCCGTTTTTTCCCGGTCCTCGCTGATCCGGAATTCGGCTACTGCCTGCACCCCATCGATCTGGCGACCAACAAGATGCTTGCTCTCGCCGGCCGGTCCAAGATTCGTGATTACATCGATATCTTATACCTTCACGAAACCGTCCTTTCGCTCGGGGCATTGTGCTGGGCGGCGTGCGGCAAGGACCCGGGCTTCAACCCGGTGTCGCTGCTGGAAATGGCCAAACGTCATACAGCGTATCAGGAAGCAGAGCTGGCAGCGGAGCGGCTGACCCGTCCTCTCAAACTGGCTGACCTCAAGCTCATCTGGATTCAAGCCGCTGACGATGCCGAGGCGCTGTTCAAGCGTCTTCCTGCCAAGGACATAGGTTGTCTGTACCTGGATGCGGCCGGCAAGCCCGTCACCCCCGACCCAGCCTCGGCCGAATGCCCGAACCTCATCCGCCACTTCGGCTCCGTGCGCGGCGCCTGGCCTCGGTTGACGGAGCAATCCTGATGCTGCTCTACTCCGATCCGGGCTTTCTCGAACACGACACCGGCCAGCACCCGGAGTGCGCGGCGCGGCTGCGCTCGATCCTCGCGCGCCTGCATCAGTCGCGCTTGCTCACCCAGTGCACGCAGCGGGCGTTCCAGCCGTTGCCCGTCGAGAAGGTCAACCTGGTGCATGATCCGACCATCGCGGCGCAGGCCAGGCACGTCGCCGACAGCGGCGGCGGCTACCTCGACGCCGACACCGTGGTCAGTCCCAAGTCGTACGAGGTCGCCCTGCTCGCCGCCGGCGCCTGCGTTGCCGCCGTCGATGAAGTGGTGCGCGGCAACGCGATGCGCGCTTTCTGTCTGGTGCGGCCGCCAGGCCATCACGCGACGCCGCACCGGAGCATGGGCTTTTGCCTGTTCAACAACGTCGCCCTGGCCGCCCGGCATGCCATCGACGCCCACAGGCTGACGCGCATCCTGGTCGTCGATTGGGACGTCCACCACGGCAACGGCACGCAGGACATCTTCTACGACAATCCGAACGTCCTGTTCCTGAGCATCCATCGCTACGGCCACGGCTTCTACCCCGGCACCGGCGCCGCCGATGAGATCGGGACCGGCCGCGGCCTGGGTCTGACCCGGAATGTGCCGGTCCGCTTCGGCACGCGGCGCCCCGACTACCTGGCCCTGTTCAAGAACGCCGTGACGGATGCCGCCGAGCGAATGAAGCCGGAGCTGGTGCTGCTGAGCGCCGGCTTCGACGCCCATACGCGCGACCCGATCGGCTCGCTGGGGCTGGAGACGGAAGACTTCACCGCGATGACGGAGTTCATGCTGGACGTGGCCAAGACCCACGCCCAGGGCCGGCTGGTCAGTTGCCTGGAGGGGGGTTACAACCTGGACGCGCTGGCGGAATCCGTCGAAACCCATCTGGAAACGCTGCTGCATGGCGGTTGAGGCACGCCCGAAAGGCACGTCGAATCGGTCCGGTGGGATAGGGGTCTTGAGCAAGCTTTGACGACCCTGCGGTGCGGAAGGGGGCGCGCAGCCCTTTCGCTCCTGTACCCTTGCAATCCGTTTCCACCAGCATTACAATCAACCGATTGATCCAACATCTCGGTTTCCACCCGTCTCAGGAGAGTTGTCATGCAAGCATGCTGGTCGTTGCGGCGCGTTCGTTCGGGGCGGTTGGCTCATCACGTTCGTCGGGCTCGGCCTTGGCTGGAGCACTTGGAGACGCGGATCGTGCCGTCGGACAGCAGGATTTTTGGCCCGGCCGCTGATCTGGCGGCCGCGCTCGGCGACTTTCATCCCACGATCATGGCCGGCGATCCCAACGGGACGCCGCCTGATTCGCCGAGCAATCGCGTGGACCCCAACACCACGACGTCGCCCTACGGCGGCGTCGGCAGCGTGCAGGTCAACGTCCGGGGCGGCGCCTACATCGGCACCGGCACCCTCATCGACTCCACGCACGTGCTCACTGCGGCCCACGTTGTCGACATCAACAACGACGGCAAGCACAACAGCAAGGATCGCGTCACCAGCATCTACTTCATCCTGAACTTTGGCAGCAACCAGAGCCACAAGATCGCGGTCACCGCGATCAACATCCATCCCAACTACACCGGCTTCAACAAACCTTCCGTCAACGACGACCTGGCGGTCCTCACGCTCGCGGCAACGCCCGGGCCCTCGGTTCCCACCTATGCCTTGCCGGGAAGCCCTCTGACGGCGGGAACCACAGTCACCATGGTCGGCTACGGCCAGTCGGGCACCGGCGTCAGCGGCTACACGGTCAATGCCAGTTTCACGGTCAAGCGCACCGGCCAGAACAATGCCGATGCGTTTATCGGCCAGGACGACGCCGGTCAGTCGCCGGCGGACGAGGTGTTCCGCTTCGACTTCGATGGGCCGACAGGCAACGGCACCTTCGGCGGACCCACGCTCGGCAACGACAAGGAAACCACGCTGGGCGGCGGCGACTCCGGCGGGCCAAGCTTCGTGGGCAATGTCGTGGTCGGCGTCAACACGTTCACGCAAGGGTTCTTCGGGCCGACCTTCGGCACCCTGGGCGGCGGCATCAACGTCTACCCGTACGTCGGCTGGATCAACTCCGTGACGCAGGGAACGGACGCCCCTGACGAAGGCGGCAGCCCCGGGAAGGGCGGCGGCAACTCCGGCAAGAATGGCAATTCCAGCAACGGCGACACTGCGGCCGCGGTAACGAGTTTGTCCGAGATTCCCGCTGAGGCGCTGCGCCGGGTCGTTGACCTCTCGGCCGCCACGAATGCCAGCGTTCGAAGCCAGATCACCCCGCCGGTGATCCAGGTCGCGCCCATCCCGGTCGCGCCGCGCGTGCCGCTCGCGCCGGTGGCGCCCGTGACGGGGACGTCGATCAGGACTTACTACGGATACATCTTGACGGACCAGGCGGCCGGCGACGGCGACAACGGCGACAACGGCGGCGAAATGCAGGCCGAGATGCCGCCTGTGAACCAGCCCCGCGAGGTTCCGCCGCCGCCGGCGCCGCCGCCGATTCCCGTGCCTGAATCCGAAGGTGTGGAGCAGACCCCGCAGTCGAGCTGGCTGCAGCAACGCACGGCGGTGTTCGCGTTGGCCGGCGAGGAGTCCAGCTCGGAAGTCGACGTGTTCGCGCTTGCCGTCGAACCTGCGGAATTGCCGAGACCCATCTTCAACAGCGGCGCCGCCCTGGCCGGGTTGGCCCTCCTGCTGGGCAGCGTCTCCGCGCGTCCCGCTTCACCGCGCGACCCGCGTCGTCAGCGCGCGGACTGGCTGCGCTAGCCGAACCACGGCACAAACCGCCCCACGCGCTTCATGTAATCGCGATACAGGTCTCCGAAGCGCTCGATCAGTTTCGCCTCCTCGATCCGCGTGCGCGCCATGAGCAATCCAATGGCGACGCCGCCGACCACGAGAAAGAACCAGTTCGCCATGGCCAGGCCGCTTCCCGGCGCGCCGAGCCAGCAGGCCACGTAGAACGGATGCCGCACGTATCGATACGGCCCCGTGGTGACCAGCGTATGCTCCCTTCGCGTCACGACCGTGTCGGTCAGGTTCCTGCCGAGGTGGTGAACCGCCCAGACGAACAGCGTGCCGGCCGCGGCCGCAAGAGCAACACCGACCCAGCGCAGCCAGACCGGGAGCGGCATCGACGACCAGGCCATCCATGGCGGATGGATCATCCACGCAATCCCGCCGGCGAACATGGCAGCGCCCAGGAGCCGCAAGCCGAACAGGATCGCGACGCCCTCCTGCCAGCGGTCGAGCTTTTCTCCGGTAAACGACCGAAAA
Organism: Gemmataceae bacterium; assembly: GCA_022616435.1. Taxonomy (GTDB): domain Bacteria; phylum Planctomycetota; class Planctomycetia; order Gemmatales; family Gemmataceae; genus JAKEET01. The sequence continues at coordinate 19,375 of JAKEET010000153.1, read as the reverse complement.
CGATGGTAGGCCGCGATCGGCATGAAGACCGCGCCGAGGAGAAGCAGCATCAGGCGGAACAGGTCGTCGTCGGTCACTTCAACCACCGCGCCGCGTCCAGTGCATGATACGTCAGGATCATGTCCGCCCCGGCGCGCTTGATGCTCGTGAGGATCTCCAGGGCCACGCGGCGTTCGTCGATCCAGCCCTTCGCCGACGCGGCCTTGACCATGGCGAACTCGCCGGAGACGTTGTACGCCGCCGTCGGCATGCCGAAGCGATCCTTCACGCGGCGAATGATGTCCAGGTACGACAGCGCCGGCTTCACCATGACGATGTCGGCCCCTTCCTCAATGTCGAGTTCCACCTCGCGCAGCGCCTCGTCGCTGTTGGCCGGGTCCATCTGGTAGCTCGAGCGGTCGCCGAATTGCGGCGGCGATTCGGCAGCGTCGCGGAACGGCCCGTAAAACCCCGAGGCATATTTGGCGGCGTAGCTCATGATCGGCAGCCCGGTGAAGCCGGCGTCGTCGAGCCCATGCCGAATCGCTTGCACCATGCCGTCCATCATGCCGCTGGGCGCGACCAGGTCGGCCCCGGCCTGGGCATGGCTCACGCATTGCTTCGCCAGGTTGGCCAGCGTAAGGTCGTTGTCGACGTCACGCCGGCCGTTGACGTCGCGCAGCACGCCGCAATGGCCGTGATCGGTGTATTCGCAGAAGCATTCATCGGTGATGAGCAGGATGTCCTTGTGCCGAACCTTCAGAGCCCGCAGCGCTTGCTGGATGATGCCGTCGTCCGCCCAGGCCGGCGTGCCCGTCGCGTCCTTGGCGGCGGGAATGCCGAACAGGATGAACGCGCGGATGCCGAGCTGCGTCGCGGCGCCGACATCTTCCACCAGCCGATCGACGCTGAGCTGGTAATTCCCCGGCATCGACACGATTTCCTTCTTGACGCCCTTGCCCGGCCGCACGAACAGCGGCAGGATTAGATCGTGCACGCTCAGGGTCGTTTCGCGGACGAGGTCTCGCAACACGGGATGCTGGCGCAAGCGGCGAAGACGGGTGGCGGGGAACATAGGATTGATCCGCAGATTGCAGCCGGCCCTCTTGAGCTCAGTAAAGCTCGATCACTTGCTCGCCGCCATGTTCCGGATTGCCGATCAACCGCTGGCGGCCAGGATCAACGATCCAGTCCATCGCCTCAAGGGGAATCTGGCCGATCAACGGCCGAACTGATGATCGAGGGTCTTGCTGTAGGCCTTGTGCAAGGCGACGACGACGTCGTCGAGGCCTTTAGCGTCAATGTGGCGGGCCAGCGTCATGCAGTTGCCGATCATGTTGACCAGTGGCCGGAGGCGATCGCGCTTGGCGAGTTGTTCCCGTCCATGGCGGCGTGTTTTTGTGGAATTGTTCCGCTGAGACAGCGGCATGCCCCCCGGCGGGTCGATGCAGACGATGTAATGGTCAGCATCGAGCGAAAGACAAGCTTCTGACGTGCCTGCGATCTTTGGACGCTTGCCTCTACCTTCCTTCGGCACAGGGTCTTTGCACTGGATCCACCGATCGACCCGTTCCGTCATATCCGGGCGTCTCTCTTTCGACTTCCGCGCTTTCATTGGTCGTCCCTTAACAGAAGCGGCTGGTGAGCCAAGCGATTGCCATTATACACGAATTCGACACGGTACAATCCAGGCTTCGGAAACGAGCAACTTGCAATATCGAAGGACACCGCGACGATGTCTAGGGGGTTAGAGCTGAAACGCAGCTCGTGCGCAGTACCAGGGTAGATAACGACGTCGGTGTCCTCCTCGACTACTCGGATCTGCGCATTTCCCTGGCCACGGCCCTCTGTCATGACGACATAGACGCAGAAGGTGAGGCGGGCCGGAAATGTCTGCGCTCGAACGGCGCTGAACATGCCAAGCACATCCAACTTAGCGGATGGGCTTGGCGCCGACGCACCGCCTCGCACAGCAGCATATGCCGTATCGACGGATCCATGGTTTCACACCGCATACGCCCGGATCGCCCCGGCCACGCCCGCTCCCGGCGTGAACTTGTGCCCCGCCGCCAGCAGGCACTGCTCCAGCGCCGCCAGCACGGTGAGCACGCACTTGGCGCGCGAGTTGTAACCCATCAGCCCGATCCGCCACACCTTCCCCTTGAAATCGCCCAGGCCGCCGCCGATCTCGATGCCGAAGTCCGCCAAGAGCATCTTGCGCACGCTCAGGTCGTCCACGCCAGCCGGCACCTTGACCGCGTTGAGCTGCGGCAATTGATGTCCCTCGACCGCGGAGTATTCGATGCCGAGCGCCTGCAGACCGGCCTTCAAGGCGCGATGGTTGCGCAGGTGCCGCTGCCAGCGCGTCGCCAGGCCCTCTTCGTGAAGAAGCCGCAGGCCTTCGCGAATCGCGTAGATCATCGTGATCGGCGCGGTGTGGTGATAGAAACGCTCGTCGCTCCAGTATTTCTGCACCATGGAAACATCGAAGTACCAGCTTTGCACCTTGGTCTTGCGCTTGCCGATCGCCTCGACGGCCCGCGGGCTGAACGACACCGGCGACAGTCCCGGCGGACAGCTCAGGCCCTTCTGCGAGCAACTGTACGTCGCGTCGATCTCCCAGCCGTCGAGATCGAGCGGCACGCAGCCCAGCGACGTCACCGTATCCACGATCAGGAGTGTGTTGAACTCATGGCACAGCTTGCCAAGCTGATCGATCGGCTGCCAGGCGCCGGTCGAGGTTTCGGCGTGAACGATCGACAGGGCCTTGGGCCGCACTTTGCCGAGCGTGTCGCGAATCTGATTGAGATCGAAGACCTGGCCCCACGGGATTTCGAGCGGCGTCGCCTGGGCGCCGGTGCGGCCGGCGACTTCGACTTGCCGGGTCCCGAAGAAGCCGCTCGAACAGACGACGATCTTGTCGCCCGGTTCGAGCAAGTTCACCATGCAGGTTTCCATGCCCGCCATGCCCGTGGCGCTGACCGGAAACGTGAGCGCGTTCTTCGTCTGGAACGCTTGCCGCAGCATCTCCTGCGTCTCATTCATGAGGACCAAGAACTGCGGATCGAGATGCCCCATGAGCGGCGTGGCCATCACGGTGAGCACGCGCGGATGAACATCGCTCGGCCCGGGACCGAGCAAGAGACGCGGCGACGGATTGAGCTGTCCTGGCAGTGTCACGATGGGACTCCTTTGCCGCTTGCGGCTTCGTGCTCGCCGATCATCGCGCAGGCGCTGGACCGTCAACGGACGTCATGGACTCGGGGTTTGAGCTCGATCGCGCACCAGCGCGCTGAGCTTCTTGAAACTCGGATGCGTGGCGGCGCCGGTCCATTCGAACACGGCGGTCTCCACGGTCGTCAGGATCGCGCCGGCGCCCTCAAGGCGGCGCACGGCCGTGTCGCGATCGACGGCGTAGCGGCTGCCGACCGCGTCGACGGCGACATAGACCCAGAAGTCCTGGGCGAGCAGATCGAGGGCGGTATTCAGCACGCAGACGTGGGCTTCGATGCCGACCAGCAGCACCCGGCTGCGGCCGTCGCGGCGCAGGCGGTCGGTCAAGCCGGGAACGCCGCAACAACTGAAGGTGAGCTTGTCGGGCCGCTCGGGCAGGCGCTGCGCGAGCTCGGGAACGGTCGGGCCGAGGCCCTTGGGATATTGCTCGGTCGCCAAAATCTGGACGCCGGCGAGTGGGGCCGCGTCGAGCACGAAGGCGATGTTGCGCACCAGTTCCGCCGCGCCGGGTATCTTCGCCATCAGCTTTTCCTGGACGTCGACGACCAGCACGGCCGACTCGTCGGCCGCCATGTGCGTGGGGTGCGGCATGGATTTCTCACGTGCGGGGGCGGGTAGTTGTGCTATGGCCGGCCGCGACGGAAGGCAAGTTTGCTTTGCACACGGCACGGCGTCCGCCAGCGCGCCAGTGAAGGGGCCTTCGCTGGCGCTCAGCCTCGGATTGCCGAAGCACACGTGGATTATGCCAGCAAGCCGTCGATTTTACGGCCGATGACCAGCGCGTGCGGCCGGCCGGTGGGATCGTGGATCATGGTGTCGGCGGGGACGCCGAGGAGGTGATAGACCGTGGCGGCGAGATCGCGCGGATCGTGCGGCTGCGCGGTGGGATAGGCGGCGATCCCGTCGGAAGCGCCGTAGACCGTGCCGGGCCGCGTGCCGCCGCCGGCCATGGCGACCGAGTAGACCCACGGCCAATGATCGCGGCCGGCGGCATTGTTGACACGCGGCGTGCGGCCGAACTCCGCGGTCGCCAGCACCAGCGTTTGTGGCAGCGTCCCGCGCTGGTCCAGGTCTTCGACCAATGCCGAAAAAGCCTGGTCGAAGATCGGGCAAAGAGATCCCTTCATCTGCGTGAAGTGCCGGCTATGCGTATCCCAGGAGCCGACCGGCGTGTGACAGAAATGCACGTTGACGATCGGCACGCCCGCTTCCGCCAGCCGCCGCGCCAGGAGGCAGCGCTGGCCGAACTGCGTCCGGCCATAGCGGGCCCGAACCGCGGCGGGTTCCGCAGCCAGCTCGAACGCCAGCGCCGTGGCCGGTGCGCTCAGAAGAGCGAAAGCCCGGCGCTGGAACGCGTCGAAAGTCTGCATCTCGGCGGCGCGGTCGAACGCGCGGCGCTGGCGCTCGACCTGATCGCGCAACCGGCCGCGATCGGTCAGGCGCATCACCGGGACGTCCGCATCCGTTGCCACGGCTTCCACGCGCACGTCGGCCGGCAGCAAATCCTGGTCGATCGCCAGCGGACTGTGGCCAACGCCCAGAAAGCCGGGAATCTGGCCATGCAGGACGGTGCCGTTGTTGCGGCGCATGAGCGGGCCGATTTGCACCCACGTGGGCAAGAACCCCCCTGTGCTCCCCCTTGCGAAGGGGGGGAGTGGGGGGGTGGCATCGCGTAGCTGGCTGAGCACGGCGCCGAACGGCGGGAAATCGCTGGAGGATGGTGGAAAGTCGCCGCGTGCCTCGGTCGAAGGCGGGTGCGCGTGCCCTGTCATGGCGGCGAGGCTGGCCTGCACGTGGTTCGCATTCGAGTGGCTCAGCGAACGGATGACACTCAACTTGTGCATCAACCGCGCCGAGCGCGGCAACAGTTCGCTGACGTGCACGCCCGGCAGGCTAGTCGCGATGGCCCCGAACTCGCCGCGCGCCGGCGCCGGCCCGTCCGGCTTCGGGTCCCAGGTCTCTTGCTGAGCGTGGCCGCCGTGCAGGTAGAGGACGATGACCGATTTGGCTCGGCCGAACGTGCCGGTCGAAGTCGGCGATCGTTGCTGCGCTCGCAACAGGTCCGGCAACGTGAGCGCCAGGCCGGCGGCGCTGCCGAGGCGCAGCACTTCGCGGCGATGGAGCGGACCGGAACAGGATTGTCGGAGTGACATCAAATCCTCCGGCGGCGAGACCTTGAAGATAACCGAACAGCGCCGGTTGTCAAGTTTGCGCGAGGATTTGGGCAACGGGTATCAAGATCGCGCCGAGGAAAGCACGGGTTCGCGCAGGGCGACGTCGGGCGGAAGGTGCAGCCCCGCCACCAGCTTGCGGATCATCGTCAGGCTCAAAGCCCGTTGCCCGCTCAACACCTCCGACACTTTGCTCTTGCTGCCGATGTAGGGAATCAAGTCCTTGGGCTTGAGGCCCTGCTGCTCCATGCGAAACCGGAGGGCCGTGATCGGGTCGGGCAAATCGACCGGGTAGGCGCTGGCTTCATAGGTCTCCACCAAGAGGAGCAACAACTCCAGTTCGTCCCCCTTGGGAGTGCCGGGCTTCGCGTCGAAAATCTTCTCGATTCGCGCCAGGGCTGCCTGGTACTGCGCTTCCGTCTTGATGATCTTCGGTTTCATGGTGAGTCGCATTCCGTCAGATCGTTTGGGCATCGATGTCGTCGTACTCCTGGTGGGTACCGACGAATCGAACGTAAATCGTGAAGAATTCGTAGTTGATCCACACCACGAGCCGATACTTGTTGCCGCCGATGTTGAATACCACGCGTCCATCCTTCAAGATGCTCGCCGTGGCGTAGTGGGCCTTCACATCGGCAGGTGAAGACCATTCGGCGTGCTTTGCTTCCGCGTGCCAGGCCTCCAGCGCCGCCTGTGCGCCGGGCTCTGTCAGCCAGAATTCCTTGAGCGTTTTCTTGGCGATGATACGCATTCCTTCTACCGAGTTGTTGCGCTCCCGTCAAGTTCAAGTTCCCGTTTTGGGAACTCCGGACGCCTGCATGAGGTCTGCTGCACCAAGGTAACGTAGTGAACGGTGCCGCGAACCCCGCCGCCCCTCCGCCTGTCCTCCCCAGATGAACTTCCCGCCCCTCGACCACAACCCGATCGTCTCCGGCGGCTTCGTCCTGATGATCCTGGGCGGCCTGCTGTACTATTTCAAGCGGCTTCCCTGGCTGATCTACGACTTCATCGAACGCTTCTTCATCGTCAAGCTGGAAATCCTCGACGATGACGAGGCCTATCAATGGATGCAGCTCTGGCTAGCCGAGCGGCTGCACCGGACCTTGTCCATCTCGGTCATGACCAAACGCAGCCAGCCTGAGGACCCCGACGACGACAGCCCCCGTCCCCGCCGCCACCGCAACAAACCCGCCATCCATTTCGTCCCCGCCGTGGGCACGTATTTCTTCCGCTACCAGGGCCGATTCGTGACGCTCAGCCGCGACCGCTATGAACAATCCGGGAGCATCATCAGCACCAGCGGCGATCCCAAGAGTCAACTCCGCAACAAGGAGAGCTTCACCCTCCGCATCTTCAGCCGCAACAAGGACCTGGCCCGGCAACTGGTGGAAGAATGCCGCAGGAAGGCCATCCCCGACGACGACCGCATCGACATCCTGGTCGCCAACTACGGCTGCTGGACGCTCGGCACGCGCGTCAAGCCGCGTGCGCTGGGCAGCGTCATCCTCGACGGCGACCAGGCCGGCGAACTGCTCGCGGACATGAAGGCGTTCCTCGCCAGCGCCGACTGGTATCGCGACATCGGCATCCCCTACCGCCGCGGCTACCTCCTCCACGGCCCGCCCGGCAACGGCAAGACCAGCATCGTCAAAGCGATGGCGGGCGAGCTGAACATGAGCGTCTATCTGCTGATGCTCAGCGACCCCGACATCAGCGACAACCGCGTCAACGACCTGCTCGCCAAGGTCCCAGAGAAGAGCATCCTCTTGCTCGAAGACATCGACTGCGCCTTCATCCGCCGTAAACGCGCCAGCGGCAAGGACGGCGGCCTGACCTTTTCGGGGCTGCTCAACGCCATCGACGGCGTCGCTTCCGCGGAAGGCCGGATCATCGTCATGACCACCAACCACATCGACCGGCTCGACCCGGCGTTGATCCGTCCGGGGCGGGCCGACGTCAGGCTGTCGATCGGCAACGCAACCGCGGACCAGGCCCGGCGGCTGTTCGAGCGGTTTTTTCCGGAACGGCGTGAGTTCGCGCGCGAGTTTGCGGAATTGATCGAGGATGGCCGGCACAGCATGGCGGCGCTTCAAGATTATTTGATGATGTATCGGGGTGATGCGGAGGGAGCGTTCAATGGGGCAAGCCAGGTTGGCAGCTTTGGGCCGTGCGTGGCGCCGCGGCGGATTGACTGCACGAGGGACATTGGCGTGGCTCGTCGCGGCTCCTACGTTGGCCAATGAACGATGCACGCGCCGGCCATCTTCGCCAGTTCAAGCAACATCGACTTTCGCACTTGTTTCTGGGTTGTGTGTATTGGTGTATTGATGAGGCCGTTTCCTACATGTTAGTCGCGACGACCGACAACGTCATTCAACAGCGGCTCATGGCGTTTGCCTTTTCGGAAGCGCACCATACATACTGCGATATCGAGCCGCTCGAGTTGGTGAGTTGGCAACGTTGGCAACGTGCCAGGCTCGCCACCCCGTGTCTCAGTCCGCCGGCGGCTCAGCCGTTTCGTGAAACCGGTCATAGAGGATCGTCTTCGCCTCGTCCCAGCAATGCACGCACAGCAGCTGAAAGTTCGCCACCTGCATCCATTCCTTGAGCGGCGCGCCGGGGTGCTGCCGGTTCCACAGCTCGCAGGAGCGACACCAGGCGTCCGGCCGCGGACCGTCCGTGTCGGTGGACCAGAAGAAGCCGACGCTCGAGCCACCGCGAATCGCTCTGCAAATGTGCATGCAGACGATGGCGAAATCGTGTGGGCCGTGCTTCGTGCAGTTGATCTGCTGTGGGGCTATCTCGCAGCCGTCGTGGGCATGCGAATCGTGACCATCATACTGCATCAGTTCAACATCCGCCTTCTTGGGTAGGAGGAAACAGGAAAGCCGGGCTACACACTCTTCTGCAGCCGGCGCATCTCGGCGTCGCGGATCGTCTTGCGACGGCGCTCGGCGGTTTGCTCGAAGAGGTCGTAGAAGTAGTCGCGGTGGGTTTCGGTAAGTTCACCGCCGCGCCGCATCATGACGGCGGCGGCGGTCGAGAATACCTGGCGCAGGTCGTAGCGCTCGTGAATCACGCCGTAACTGACCTGGCAAAACGACGGCACCGCCGCCGGCAGCAGCGTGCCGCACGGCAGCACGTTGCAGAAGGCGCCGATCATGCTGCCGGTGTTGAGCAACGCGCCCAAACCGGTCTTGGTGTGGTCGCCGATGTAGGAACCGATCTTCGTGCGGCCCGTGGACAGGCGCTGGCCGTTGATGTTCACGCGGACCAGGCCGTAGTCGTTGCGCAGGTCGCTGGTCTGCGTCGCGGCCGCGAGGTTGACCCATTCGCCGACGTACGAATGGCCCAGGAAGCCTTCGTGATACTTGTTGCTGTTGGCCTGGACGATGCTGGCCTCGACCTCGCCGCCGATGCGGCAGCGCGGGCCGACGCTCGTGCCGCCGCGCAGCTTGGCCCCCAGGACCCAGCTTTCCGGCCCGACATGACATGGGCCTTCCAGCCGCGTGAACGAGTGCACCACCGCGCCGCGATCGATGAGCACCGGCCCTTGCCGGGTGTCGGCCACGACGTAGGGCTCGATCGTGGCATCCTCCGCGACCACCAGGCGGTCCGCCGAGCCGAGGACGGCGCAGCCTTGATGATGATTCGGGCCGTGCACCGCTTGAAACCACTGCCAGTCTTCGCAGACGGCGTCGCCGTTGGCGTCGACCACGTCCCAAAGGTATTCGACCAACCTGCCGTCGGCCGGCACGTGCGGCAAACTGTCTCTGCAGATCGCCAGCCAGCGATCGACGTCGCCGTCGCAATCGGCGAGCTCGACCGGCGGCGAAATCACATAGGCGACGCCTTGCCCGACGACGCCGACGTGAGGCGTCTGGACGTCGATGCGCGGCTGCGTCGGCGGCAGCCAGCGGGCGTTCAGCCACGCGTCGGGACGCCAGGCGTCGTCGTTGATCGGCCAATCGGGATAGCTGAGCCGCGTCAGCTCCGCCAACTCCGGCCGCACCCAGACCCCAACTTCCACGGCGTCGAGCAGCCGCTGCTGGCGTTCGACGATCGAGCCGGTGCCGCAGCGCAGCGCGAACGCCGGCCGGGTGAGAGTGATCGGCTCGAGCAGCTCGACGCCGGCATCCTCGAATACACCGATGCGCATAGCTTGAGTCCTAAAGTTCGAACCACAGAGACACAGAGCCACAGAGAAAACCAGAGGAATAGAGGCCGATTCAACCCTCCGACTTTCTCTTCTCTTTCGCTGCCTTTCTTCCTGTGCCTCTGTGCCTCTGTGCCTCAGTGGTTCAACCCATTCATTCCACCGTCACGCTCTTCGCCAGGTTCCGGGGTTTGTCGATGTCGCAGCCGCGCAACAGGGCGATGTGATACGCCAGCAGTTGCAGCGGCACCGCGACGACCAGCGGCTGCAAATAATCGGGCACGTTCGGCACGTGGATGATGTCGTCGGCCTTGGCTTCGACGTGCTCGTCGTCCTGGCAAGCGACGGCGATCACCGGGCCGCCGCGCGCCTTGATCTCTTCCAGGTTGCTCATGACCTTTTCATAGACGGCGCCGTGCGGGGCCAGGAACACCGACGGCGTGTCCTCGTCCACGAGCGCGATCGGGCCGTGCTTCATTTCCGCGGCCGGGTAGCCCTCGGCGTGGATGTAGCTGATTTCCTTCAGTTTCAGCGCGCCTTCGAGGGCCATCGGGTAGAGGTACTGCCGGCCCAGGTACAACATGTTGGTGACGTGGTGGTACTTTTCGGCCGCCACCTTCACCTGGCGATGGCATTCCAGCGTTTGCCGCAGGATATTGGGCATCGCCTTGAGCTCGTCGATGATCCGCTTGCCGGCGCCGTACGAGAGGTGGCGCATGCGGCCGAGGTAGAGGGCCAGGAGGGCGAGGACGGCGACCTGGGCGGTGAAGGCCTTGGTGCTGGCGACGCCGATTTCCGGCCCGGCATGGAGGTAGACGCCGCCGTCGGCCTCGCGGGCAATGGTGCTGCCGACCACGTTGCACAGGGCCAGGGTCCGCAGCCCCTTGCGTTTCGATTCCCGCAGCGCCGCCAGGGTATCGGCCGTTTCGCCCGACTGCGTGATGCCGATCACCACGGTGTTGCGGTCGAGCGGCGGGTTGCGGTAGCGGAACTCGCTGGCGTATTCAACTTCGACGGGGATCCGCGCGAATTGCTCGAACAACGATTCGCCAATCAGCGCCGCATGAAAGCTGGTGCCGCACGCGGTCAACACGATGCGCTCGATCTGCCGTAGCTGCTGGGGGTCCAGATTCAAGCCGCCGAAGTGGCCGGTCGCCTCGGCCTCGTCGAGCCGGCCGGCGAGAGCGCGTTCCAGCACCTCGGGCTGCTCGTAAATCTCCTTGAGCATGAAGTGCTCGAAATCGCCCTTGTCGGCGTCGCCGGGGTCCCAGTCGAGCTTGTGGACCTGGGCGCTGACCTTGCGTTGATCGGCGCTAAAAATGTCCCAGCGCTCGGGATCGACAGTGCACAGCTGATGGTCGTGCAGGTAGATGACCCGCTCGGTGTAGCCGACCAGGGCGCTGGGATCGCTGGCGAGGTACGCTTCGTTCTCGCCCAGGCCGAGCACCAGCGGGCTGCCCAGCCGGGCGCCGACGATTTGTCCGGGAAAGTGCGGACTGATCACGGCCAGGCCGTAGGTCCCCTTCAGGTGGCGGACGGCGTTCCGCACCGCTTCGACCAGGTCGCCATTGAGGTGGCGGGCGATCAGGTGGGCGATGACCTCCGTGTCGGTCTGGCTGCGGAACTTGCAGCCGTCGGCTTCGAGCTGTTTCTTCAGGACGGCGTAGTTTTCGATCACGCCGTTGTGCACCACCGCCACGGCGCCGTCGCCGGCGACGTGGGGATGGGCATTCAGATCGGTGGCGCCGCCGTGGGTAGCCCAGCGCGTGTGGCTGATGCCGGCGGTGCCGGGCGCCGGTTGCTTGGTCAGCAGCTTGGAAAGTGCGGCGATCCGGCCCGCGGTCTTGCGGACGCACAGGTGGGCGCCCGTTACCGTGGCAATCCCGGCGCTATCGTAGCCGCGGTACTCCAGCCGCGCAAGCCCTTCCAGTAGAATAGGCTCGGCTTCGCGCCGGCCCGTGTAGCCAACGATTCCGCACATGTGCGCACGATCTCCTGGATGGAGAGGAGGTTGCGAAACGTGGGGTTGGGGAGACTTACGACGATCAACCGGGACGCAAACGCTGTACCAGAGTCGCCCGGCCGCGCCGTATTCGGCAGGCTTTCCGTTTCCGTTGTGTAGCCAATGAGTTACGACAGGCCCAGGGGATGGCCCTTGGTGACGACTGAACGCTGTCCGTCAGCCTGTAAACCGAGGTTGACCTTCAGTGTTGCCACCGTGCTACTCAAGTATAGGCCCTATTTTCGAGTCTCGCCGGCCGAAGGATGCACTGATGCCAGACGAACCGACTGCCTCCGAGGATCTGGGCCGCGCCTATGCCGAAATGCTGGGCGGACCGGGCGAGCCGTCTGTGGACGAGCAGGCGGATGCGTTGCCGGCGGAACCGGGGCCGGCAGCCGCCCCGCAAGCGCCGCCGGCGCCGTTGCGCATCCTGGAGGCGCTACTGTTCGTGGGTGGGACGCCGTTGACGCCGGCACGCGCCTGCCAGGTCATTCGTGGATTGAGCGTCGAGCAATTCACCGAGCTGATCGACGAGTTGAATCGCGCCTATCGCCGGCAAGACCGCCCCTACAGTATCCAGTCGCGCGACCAAGGCTACGTGCTGGCCCTGAAGCCGAAGTTCCGCCCGGTGATGGCCAAGGTCTTCGGCGGCGTCCGCGAAGCCCGGCTGTCCACCCAGGCCATCGACGTGCTGGCGCTGGTCGCGTACCGACAACCGGCGACCAAGGTGGAGATTGACAGCCTGCGCGGCGCCGAGTCCGCGACACTGCTGCGACAGCTCGTCCGCCGCGGCCTGATCCAGGTCATGTATCGCGCCGAGGCGGAGCGCAAGGAAGTCTCGTACGGCACCACGCCACGCTTTCTGGAGATGTTCGGGCTGCAAAGCCTTGACGATTTGCCGAAGACGCAGGACTTCGCGTGAGCCATGTCGCGTTGGCGAGCCATGCCGCGTCGCCGAGCCGAGCGGTGTAAGAGACAATGCGGCCACAGTCAAGTTGGGCTGAAGCTTCGGCGTGCATCAACCATCCGGACCGCCGATTTTCCAATCCCCCTGTTCGGCTCGCGCCGTGTCAGGTACATCACCTGAAAACGATCCGCGAGGAGTGCATGCGTTATTTCCCGAGCTTGCCCGAGTATCTCGAACTCGCCAAGGTCTACAGCGTGGTGCCGATCTATCGCCAACTGCTCGGCGACACGCTCACGCCGGTGACCGCCTTCCACAAGATCCAGGGGGGCGCCTGGACGTTCCTGTTCGAAAGCGTCGTCGGCGGCGAGCGCCTCGGCCGCTACAGCTTCCTCGGGGCCGACCCGTTCCTGGTGTTCCAGGCCTGGGAGCGCCGGGTCCGGATCGACGACCTGCGCGCCGGGCAAACCCACGAGCTCGAGCACGCCGATCCGCTCCGGCTCCTGGAGGAATGGCTCAGCCGCTACCACGGCCCCAACCTCGCCGGCCTGCCGCGCTTCTGCGGCGGCGCCGTCGGTTACGCCGGCTATGACACCGTCCGCTACGTCGAACGCCTCGACCATCCGCCCGAAGACGACCGCAAGCTCCCCGACCTGAGCTTCGCCTTCTACGACCACATGGTCATCTTCGACCACATCAACAAGACCATCGCCGCCGTCGGCCATGCCCACGTGCCGCGCGGCCACGATGACCAGACGGTCATCAGCCGCGAGGAGCTGGTCGCCGGTTACCAGGAAGCCTGCGGCCGCGTCGATCGGCTCGTGGAGCGCCTGCAAGCGCAGGAGGCGAACCTGAAGCTAACCGACATCGCGCCGGTCGGCCAGGTGCAGCGCAGCTTCCGCTCGAATTTCGGGCCGGGGGAATTCGAAAGCGCCGTGGACAAGGCGAAGGAGTACATCAAGGCGGGCGACATCTTCCAGGTGGTGCTGAGCCAGCGCATCGTCACCGAAACCAAGGCCCAGCCGTTCGACATCTATCGCACGCTGCGGGTGGTGAATCCCAGCCCGTTCCTGTTCTACGTGAAGGCGGGGCCTGAGCTGACCTTGGTGGGAAGCTCACCGGAGATCATGGTCCGCGTCGAGGGGGACAAGATCACCATCCGCCCGCTCGCCGGCACGCGCCGCCGCGGCCTGACCGACGAGGAGGACGCACGGCTGGCCGAGGAGTTGATCGCCGACCCGAAGGAGCGCGCCGAGCACATCATGCTCGTCGACCTGGGCCGCAACGACGTCGGCCGCGTGGCCCGTTACGGCACGGTGCAGATCAGCGACGTGATGACCGTGGAGCGTTACAGCCACGTGATGCACATTTGCAGCAACGTCACCGGCCGCCTGCAGCCCGGCCGCACGGCCTTCGACGCCTTGCGCTCCTGCCTGCCGGCGGGGACGTTGAGCGGCGCGCCCAAGGTCCGCGCCATGCAGATCATCGACGAGCTGGAGCCGCAGCGCCGCGGCCCATACGGCGGCGCGGTCGGCTACATCGATTTCGGCGGCAACATGGACACGTGCATCGCCCTGCGGACCATGGTGATCCAGGGCCAAACCGTGTATTTGCAAGCCGGCGCCGGCATCGTCGCCGACAGCGTCCCCGCCGCGGAGCGCGAGGAAACCATGAACAAGGCCATGGGCCTGCTGCGGGCGCTGGAGATTGCGGAGACGCAGTTGGGGAGGGAGTGAGATCGAGGTTGCTCGAGGAACTCAGGGGCGGGTCACACTCAGCGTTTAGCCGCGGTTCGCAGAACCGGGGCGGACAGGCGGTTGGCAGTGGATGAATCGCGGCTCGGGAAACACTCTCTCCGCCCCGGTTCTTCGAACCGGGGCTAAGCGGAGACCCCTTTTCGGATAGCCGTTTGGCCCACAAGTCCACGCTGCCATTCCACCTGCCGCAGCAATCCCTCATCCAGCGACGTCCGCGCCTGCCAGCCCAGATGATGGTGGAGCTTGGCGGTGTCGGCGAAGGTCGAGCGTTGATCGCCGGGGCGGGCCGGTTCTTGTCGCGTGACGGCCTTGCGGCCCAGGATGCGTTCGAGCTTGGCGAGGATTTCCCAGACGTTCGCCGATTCGCCGCCTCCCAGGTTGTAGGTTTCGCCCAGCGGGGCGCGCAGCGCGGCCACGGTCGCGTCCACGCAATCGGCAATGTAGGTGTTGCCCCGGCTCTGCTGGCCGTCGCCGTAGACGGTGATCGGCTGAGCGCGCAAGAGCGCGTCGATGAACTTGAAGTAGCCCATGTCGGGCCGTTGCCGCGGACCGTAGATCGAGAAATAACGCAGCACCACGACCGGGACGCCAAACTCCTGATACGCCCGGCACAGGCTTTCGGCGGCCAGCTTGGTGACGCCATACGGCGAGATCGGTCGGGTCGGCAACGTCTCGTCGCCGGAGCTGTGACGCCCGTAGACCGACGACGTCGATGCGTAGATCAGCCGCGGCTTGGTGGGTTGTTTGCGGATCGCATCGAGCAGGCGCTGCGTCGCCGTCAGGTTGCAACTGGCGTACAGGTCGAAGTCGGTCCAGCTCTTCACCAGGCCCGCCATCGCGGCAATGTGGAACACCGCGTCGACGCCGTCCAGCAGTTCATCCAGTGCGCCGTGCCGCAGGTCGAGCGCGTGGAACGCGAAATCCTTGTGGCGGCGCAGCGCCGCCAGGTTGGTTTCCTTGATGGCGCGCGGATAGTAGGGAATGAACGCGTCGAGGCCGACGACCGTGTGCCCGTCGCGGACGAGGCGTTCGCACAGGTGGGAGCCGATGAATCCCGCGGCCCCGGTGACCAGGCACTTCATGGCGCCTCCTTCGGGACGGGCTCGACCGCGTCGTTTCGCGCCGGCGTTGCCGCCGGCGCGGCTTCGGCCGGCGCGGCTTCGGCCGGCGCGGCGTCGAGGCGCTGTTGCAACGTCTGGAGCGCGTGCTCGAGGGTCGCGCAGTATTCCGCCAGCTGCTGCACGCTCATCAACACGTTGCGATTCACCTCACTTTGTTGCCGCGACAGCACATCGACATAGGCCCTCTTGAAATTGCCGAGCAGCTTCTGCTTGAGCCAGCGTTTCCAGCGCGCGAAACGGCCTTCGCTGACATCGAGGTAATCGTCCGGCAAGCGCTGGAGCCGATGCGCCTCGGCCAGCGCGGCCTGAATGGCGTCGAGCCACGCGCTGGCGCCTCCCGCCCCCGCGGTCTCGTCCGCGCCGATCACTAGCGGCAACGTATGCTGCCGCGTCCGCTCGCCTGCCAGCGGCGAATCGGCCCGCAACATGATCTGATAGTGTCCCGCGTGGATCGGCAGCGTCACGGCGAGCGTCGCCGGCTGCGTTCGGCCGGGCGCGAGGGCCGCCGGCAGCGCCGTTCGGCTTGCGGCGCCGATGGGCTTTCCCGTGGCCGCATCGACCACCTCGGCCAGCAGTTCGGTGGTCATCGGCCCATCGGCCAAGGCCGGGAGTGTGCCGCGATTGACCACTCGCACCGGCACGAGGGCCGTTCTGCTTCGCGCGCCCGCGCGGCAGCGCGCCGCTTGCGGCTCAATCTCGACGTCCCACCTCGCTTGCGGCGGCTCGGCGTCCAGGACCTGTTCGATGAACCGGCCAAAGCGTTCGCGCCAGCGCGGCCGGCTTCGCTCCGCCGCGCGCGCCAGGCCGCGCTCGACCATGCACACGCGCAGCGGCGTCGTCAAGCTGCCGATGGCGTCGAGCAACCGCTTCCGGTAAGCGTCTTCGCAACCGTAGCGGTCCGCGACGTAACGCCGGCCGTTTTCTCCCAGCGCCCGCCAATCGTCCGGACGCTCCCATAAATCATCGAGGGCTTGCGCGAAGCCGTCGTAGTCCCGAATGGCCCGCCCACCGCCGGAGCGGGCAAGCTGGCCGCGGAGTACGGCACAATCCTCGTGAACGAGCGCGGGCGTTCCATGGGCCCACGCTTCGAGCACCACCAGCGACAGCGATTCCTGCCGCGACAGTTGCACGGCCGCGGCGGCGTGGGCCAGCACCCGCCGTTTCGCCTCTTCGTCCAGCCGGCCCCGATCCGTGGCCCACGCCGCCCGCGGAATCCGCACCTCGCCCTGCCCCACGAACACGAATCGCCAGCGCCCCGGCCGTTCGCACTGGTAGCGCTCCGCGTACTCCAGAAGCAACGGCAGGTTCTTTTGTTCCGAGTACCGGCCGCAGTACACGACGTAGCGCTCCGCAGCCGCTTGCGGCTTGGCGTTCGGAGGTGGCGCCGCGAGCGCTAAGCCGCAAGCGGCGGGGATCACCGTCCCCAATTCGACGCTGCGCGGATGATTCAAACCGAGCTGCCGTTCCGCGAAGTTTCGCTCTTCCGGACTGTGGTAAAGCAGCCCGCCCGCCGCGGCATACACCGCTTGCAGGCTCCGCATCCGCGCGAACGGCTCGTCGTGGAAACATGGCAACAGCAACGTCCGCTCTGGAAACGCGCAGGCAACGTCATGCGTCAGACCGAATAGATATGGCCCGGTGATGATTGCGTCGAACTCCGCTTGCCGGGCGCGGAGCGCCGCGAGCAATGCGGTCGTGTGAATGCTGTGCCGCAGGTACGCCGCTTCCGCGGCGTCATCGACCTTGCCGCCGGCTTCGACAATCCGGCGAACGCTGTCGTGGTGAAGCTCGCGATCGTGCGGGTCGATGGGGAAGCGGTGCACGGTCAGCCCGTCGAGCGTGCCGGTTCCCGCCGGCAGCTCATTGGTCCACGTGTTTTCATGGGTGGTGCACGTCGTGAACACTTCGACGTGATGCCCGCCGCGCCGCAGTGCGTGCGCCATGGTCCGCAGCGACGTTTCCGCGCCGCCGACGATGCCGCCGCCGAATCGAAAGACGACAATCGCTACTCGCGCCGGCCGAGCCATGCCGCCGGCCGAAACTGGTCGCCGGGACTTCGAAGACTCAGCCCCGGCCACGCTCTCGACACGCGGCTCGAGGACGCGGCGGACTTGCCGGGCCAGGTCAAGGGCATCGTCCGGCGCGAACGTCAAGCCGGCGTCGCCCACGGTTTCCGGCAGCGCCCCGGCCCGCGCCGCCACGACGGGAAGCCCCGAGGCCATCGCTTCGATGGCCGGCAGACAGTAGCCCTCGTGCGCGGATGGAATGACAAGCACGTCGGCGCCCCCGTAGATGCGCGCCAGCTCCCGATCGTCCACCTGGCCGACGAAATGAACGCGGCCAGCGAGGCCGAGCTGCCGCGCCAGCTCCAGGCAGCGGCCCTTCTCATGGCCGTAGACGTCGTCCGTGTCGCCGACGATGACGGCCCGCGCTTCGGGCAACCGCGCCAGCGCTTCGATCAACAGCGGCACGCGCTTGCTCGCGGCCAAGCGGCCGACGTACAGCAGGATCGGTCCGGGACCGTAGCGCTCGCGCAAGCAGTCGTTGTGGCTGGAGTGAAACAGCTCGGCATCGGTCGGATACGGCGCGACCTGGATGCGCTCGGCGGGAAAGCCGGTGGCTTGCCGCAGCTCGTCCTTGGCGAATTCGCTATGGGCCAGGGCCACGTCGGCGCACCAGACGATGGCCCGCTGCCGGGCGCTGCGCTTGAGCAAGGCGCGCTGCGTCCCTTCCCAGTGTTGGGCCGGCGTCACGCCGTGATAGTCGAACACCATGCGCGGCTTGCGGCCGACCAGCAGCGGAAGGTAATGCAACAGATCGTAGAACTGGGCGTAATCGGCGATGACGAGATCGGCGTCAACGAGATAGTCCCAGACGGGACCATGCGCCGAAACTTCGCGGACTTGCTCCGCCAGCGAATGCAGGTCAGGATGGAGTCGTTCGCGGTCTTCCAGGAAGACACGAACTTGCGCGCCGCGTTCGAGAAAGAAGCCGGCCTTTTCCGCCACCTGGTTGCCGATGGCGTTCCGCGCCTGCGCGTTGCACGTGAGCAGCGCCACCCGCATGCCGTTCCTCCGTGAACATGTCCCAAATCGAGAAACGATATGCTAGCAAACTCCGGCGCTTCGAGACAATACTTCATTGGTCCTGGACGGCGCGCAGAGCGCTGGCAATCTCCCCGATGGTCTCCGGAGTGGTGCGGCAACAACCGCCGATCAAGCGAGCCCCGGCGGCGCGCCAGCGGCGCGCGGCCTCGCCCCAGCCGAGGCAGCCAGCGCCGGGTTCCCAGCGCTGCTCGGCCGCATTCCAGCGCTCGCCGCTGTTGGGATAGGCCAGAAGAGGAATCGACGTTTCGCCGTGAACCGACGCCAGCAACTCTTCAACGAACCGCGGCGGCGTGCAATTGACGCCGACGGCGACGACGTTGGCGGCCGACTGCGCCAGCCCCACGGCATCGAGGAACGGCGCCCCTTCGCAAAGGTGCTCGCCGTCCTGGCAGCTAAAGCTGATCCAGGCAGGGACCTCCCGAAACTCTTCGAGTAATCGCACCAGCGCCTCGGCCTCGACCAGCGATGGAATCGTCTCGCACGCCAGCAGGTCGGCGCCGCTGGCTGCGAGGACTTCCAGCCGGGGCCGATGCCAGTCAATCAACTCCCGCACGGACAAGCCGTAGTTGCCGCGGTATTCCGAGCCGTCGTGCAGCGCCGCGCCGTAGCAGCCGATCGACGCCGCCACCAGCGGCCGGCAACGACCGTCACGGTTGGCCGGCTCATCCCAGAATTGCGCGCGCGCCTCCTGCACGAGGCGGACACTGAGGCGCAGCAGCTCGGCCGCCTGTTTCGCGTCGATGCCGCGACGCGCGAAACCCGGGAACGACGCCTGATAGCTGGAGCTGGCGCCGACGTCGGCGCCGGCGCGAAAATAGTCGAGATGAACCTGGCGAATGAGCGCGAGGTTGCGCTCGGCTGCCCCTTTGCCGAAGGACCGGCCGTCGGCGGCGGTCGCGGCCGCCATGGCTTCGAAGCCGACGCCCTTCTTCACGGCTTCCTCC
>JAKEET010000152.1 GCA_022616435.1 Gemmataceae bacterium | reverse complement strand
TGGTCGTCCTGGGAACGTTCATGATCGCGGCGGCCGCCTGGCAGCACGCCCGCTTCTGCCGGGGGCTCGCGGAGTCCCAGCGGCCAACACGATATTGGATGAGATTTGGGGTATGGATTTCGGCCCTGGTCGCGGGGCTGGGCGTCACCCTGGCGGCATACCTGTTGTGGAGCATGAGTCCGACATGAGGCCGGTTGAATGGCGAAGAATGCTGGCAAGTCGGGCAAAATCGCGTCACAATGTGCAGTCGTCCCCAACTGGAGCAATCCCATGAAACGCTGGTTCCTCATCGCTCTGGCCGCGACAATCAGCCTTGCCAGCCCGCCGTCGTTCGCGCACGCGCAAACCAACGGCAAGAAACCACCCAACATCGTCTTCATCGCCATCGACGATCTCAACGACTGGGTCGGCGTCCTCGGCGGGCATCCGCAGGCGCGGACGCCCAACCTCGATCGGCTGGCCAAGAAGTGCCTGCTGTTCACGCGGGCCTATTGCGCCGCGCCGGCCTGCAATCCGTCCCGGGCGGCCCTCCTCACCGGCTTGCGGCCTTCGACCACCGGCGTCTACCACAACAATCAGCCGTGGCGGCCGGCGCTGCCGGACGCCGTCACGCTGCCCGCCTATCTGCTGCGGCACGGCTACCTGGTGTGGGGCGGCGGCAAGATCTTCCACGGCGGCTTTCCGGACGCCAAAGCCTGGACCGAGTACTTCACCGGCAAGTCGAAGATCCCCGCCAAAAACCTCCCGCAGCGCGGCACCGGCGGCAACATGGCCTGGGGCCCGCTCGACGCCGGCGATGACGTCATGCCCGACACCCAGCTCACCGACTGGGCCATTCAGAAACTGAAGCAGCCGCGCGACCGGCCGTTCTTCCTGGCTGTCGGCTATCAGAAGCCGCACCTGACGTGGCACGCGCCGAAGAAGTACTTCGACGCGCATCCGCTCGACCAGATCCAGCTTCCCAAGGTGCTCGATACCGACCTCGACGACGTGCCGGCCGGCGGCCTGAAGATGGCCAAGGCGCAGGGCGATCACAAGAAGATCACCGATGCCGGCCTGTGGAAGGAGGCCGTGCAGGCGTACCTCGCCTGCTGCACCTACATGGACGCCCAGCTCGGCCGGCTGCTCGACGCCCTCGAGCAGAGCGGCCAGGCCGACAACACCATCATCATCCTGTGGAGCGACCACGGCTGGTCTCACGGCCAGAAGCAGCACTGGCGCAAGTTCTCGCTGTGGGAACGCGATTGCCGCGTGGTGTTCATGATGTCCGTTCCCGGCATGACTCCGCGCGACGCCCGGTGCGAGCGGACGGTCAACCTGATCGACATCTACCCGACCGTGATCGACGTGTACGGGCTGCCGGCGAAAAAGGGGTTGGAGGGCAACGCCCTGACGGCGCTCTTACGGAATCCGAACGCTACCTGGAATCATCCGTCGCTGACCACGCACGGCCGCAACAACCACAGCATCCGCACGGAGAAGTGGCGCTACATCCGCTACAAGGACGGCGGCGAGGAGCTGTACGACCACGACGCCGACCCGTTGGAGTGGCGTAACCTCGCCAAGGACGCGAAGTATGCTCAGGTTCGCGAGGAGCTCGCGGCGCAGTTGCCGCGGGTGAACGCCCCGGACGCGGCGTCGGCCAAGCCGAAGGACAAAAAGAAGAAGGCTGGGAAGTAGGTGAGGGTCTCATGCGACTTCGCAACCGACGTCAGTTCCTGCAGGCCGGCAGCGCCGGCCTGCTCGGTCTGCTGTGGACCGGCCGTGCTTGGTGCCAACCGGCCGGTCAACCCGCGGCCGGCGAACCCGGCCTGCCGCCGCGCGCCGCGGCCGATGCCCTGGACGGGCCGCCCGTGGTGTCCGCACGGGCCTGGGCGGTCGCGGAGGGGAACACCGGACGGCTCTTGTGGGGCGCGCGTGAGGCGCTCGAACTGAACATGGCCAGCACGACCAAGATCATGACGGCGTGGGTGGTGCTGCGGCTTGCGGAGGGGCGCCGCGGTTTGCTCGACGAAACGATCGTCGTTTCGCGCCGGGCCGCCCAGACGCCGGGGAGTTCCGCCCGGATCCGCGCCGGCGATCGCTATGTCGTGCGCGACCTGCTCTACGGCCTCTTGTTGCCCTCGGGCAACGATGCCGCGGTCGCGCTGGCGGAGCATTGCGGGCCGTACTGCGGCGAACCGACCAATGCCGGCGCGCCGGCCGATGCGTTCGTCATGCACATGAATCGCCAGGCCCAGCTTCTGCGGATGGGCGAGACGTACTACTTCGATCCGCACGGCCTGGGCCGCAATCGCACCAGCGCCCGCGACTTGACGAAGCTGGCTCGAGAAACGATGCGGCATTCAGGCTTCCGCGCCTACGTTCGCACGCGCCGCCACCAGCACGAAGTCGCCGACGCCCGGGGTGAGCGCCGCACCGTCGCCTGGAACAACACCAACCGCCTGCTCGACATCGAAGGCTACGACGGCATCAAGACCGGCACCACCACCGCCGCGGGGGCCTGTCTGGTCGCCAGCGGCCGGCGCGGCTCGGATCACCTCTTCGTCGTGGTGCTGGGCTGCACGTCCAACGACGGCCGTTACGTCGACACGCGCAACCTGTTCCGCTGGGCGTGGCGCGAACGCGGACACCGTCAGTAGTCAGTAGTCTTGACCGAAACCGGCAAATTCGGCAACATGGCGGGCGATCTGGCCACGAATTCCGGTCTGCCGAATCCCGCATTCGGCAACCCCACTAGGAGATCAGGACATGGACGGCTTGCTCGAACGGATTCACGAACTGGAACAGCGGACCCGCAGGATGGAAGGCAAGTTGCGCACCTGGCGGCTGGCGGCCGCCGTGAGCGCGCTGGTCGCCGCCGGCTACGTGTTCGTCGTGCCGGGCCAGGCGCAGTTTCGGCCGGTCGCCGCCAGCAGCACGTTTTCGGCCCCCTTCGTCGTGACCGGCAACAACGGCATCAAGCTCCTCGAAGTCAGCGAGCATTTGGACCGTGCCGGCGACGGCTCGCAAGATTCCCTGCTCACGCTCTACCGCAACGGCCGGGCCGCGGTCACCTACCGGACGACGGGCAAGGTGTATCGGGACGCCTATGAATCGGCGGACAACTACCTGAACGTCGTCGAGACCTGGCTGTATCGCTATCCGCGCGATGCCGAGGGCAAGATCGATCCGACGCCGTACCTGGCGGCCTCGACAGCCTTGACGCGCGGCGGCGGCAGCATCGTTGTCTTCAGCGAGCAGGGCAAGCCCTCCACCACGCCGCCGATCGCCGCCCGGCTCACCGCCAAGCGCGGCGTCGGCGGAGCGATCATGCTGTTCGACACGGCCGGCAACGAGGGGCGGGTGATTCAGGCGAAGTAACCGAACGGATTGTTTAGCCCCGGTTCGCAGAACCGGGTTGACGATTGCCCTGGCGGGCTCACCGAATCTGCCAGGATGCGGTCCACCCCGTTTCTTCGAAACGGGGCTAAACGCCTTGATGCACAGGGCCTTCCATGCACCCGATGCTGATCGTCGCCCTGATCGGCGCGGTCTTGTTGCTGGCTGCCTGGGGAATGTGGGCGATCGTCCGGCATCTGGATGACATGAACCTTCGGTCAACCGCGTCCAGCCGCGCGCGATACGCCTCGCAAAGGGCGGCGGCTGCCGCATCGGTCTTGTCCGGCGCGTCCGGGACGAAGACGCCTTCTTGCTTGCCCCGGTAACTCCCAAGGCCCGCAGCAGCCGGCGCAGCCGCTTCCCGAAGCGGGCGATGTTCTTGCACTACTTCTTGCCACGGTCCCCGGGTGCGCCCTTACCGGCGCGGGCCTTATCGACGTACGGCTGCAGGTCCCGCACCATGTCCAGGTCGGCCGTGACGGGCGTCTGTCCATCGCTCTTGGCGGCGTCGACGCGCTCCTTGGCCCGAGCGTAGTCTTCCAGGGCCTCGGCCTGCTGCTCGGCGTTCCACTCTTCCCAGGGCTTGCTTAGAACTCGACGCCACGCATTGCGATAGGCCTTGCCGGTGGCCTGCGCCGCCAGGGCATTAGGGATGTAGGCCAGGCCGCCATGCTGATACTGCCAGACATGACCGAGCTCGTGGATGAGTAGTTCCATCCCCTTGGGCGTCAGCTCGGTGCTGTTCTCCTTGAAGAACTTGGCGCGGATGTACACTTTGTTGCCGATGGTGCGGGCGCCGGTGAAGGCCGGTCCCAAGCCGCCGCTGAAGATCGTCACCTGGTCGTAGTCGAGGGAATTCTGGAAAAGACTTTGGGCTTTGCTCCGCTCGGCCGCGTTCAGGCCGCGCGAGAACTTGGCCTTCAGGAACAACTGCGCCTCGACCGTGACCTCGATCGAGCCGGTGACCTTGGTCGCCTTGTCCGTGGCCGAGATCTGCGCGGTCCCCGCCTTGTGCCCGGCGGTGGCGATGCCGTTGTCGTCGATCGAAACGATATTCGGATGGCTGCTCCGCCAGTCGAGGTTCTCGGTCAGGAAGTAGACGCCGCCATCGGAGAACCAGCCCTTCGCCTCGAATTGTCGCGGCTGGCCAAAGTGCAGGACGAGGTTGTCGGGAAACAGGCGGATTCGCTCCAGCACCGGCGCTGACGCCGGCGCGGCGCCGGCCGGCGGCTTGCGTCCGAGCGACGCCGGCACGTCAGCCGACCGTTTCGGGGAGCCCACACCCGCACCAGCCGGGATTTTCCGATGGCCCGCCACTTTGATCGCGTGGCTGCTCCAAAAGGCACGCATATGGCTCATGATTGTCCTCCGTCGCAATGGACTTGTAAGGTGGTGCGGTGAGGTCATCGGACGCGGCATTGCAGCGTCATTTCCTCACACTTGCTTGACCGTCAAGGCCGCGGTTCCCCAGGTGATTTCCCATTGGATGGCGCGCCGCTTGCCTCCGAGTTGCTCGACGACGTTGTTCGATTCCAGCTCCATCCGGCCCGTACCCATAGTGCGAATTTCTCGAGCAAAATCCGCCACGAAATCGCAGGCGGATTTCGAAAATTCGCCGGCCCTTGGCGAGCGTCGCGGCGTCAGCCCGACGTGTCCGCACCCCACAGTCCGCGATGTATCCTGTCCACGTCGGGCTGACGC